>NZ_CP024199.1:973333-1686666 GCF_002844375.1 Thalassospira marina
GCACTTGGCTGCCACGAAGTCAGCCTGGGAGATACCGTTGGTCAGGGGCACCCCGAAACCATCGCCGCAATGCTTGATGCCGTGCTTTCGGTCGCGCCAGCGGATCGGCTTGCGGGCCATTACCATGATACAAACGGGCGGGCGATTGAAAACATCGAGGTAAGCCTTGATCGGGGCTTGCGTGTTTTTGACAGTGCGATTGCCGGTCTTGGCGGTTGTCCCTATGCACCGGGTGCAGAAGGTAATGTCGATACCTGCAAGGTTGATGCCCTTATGCGAAAGCTGGGTTTTGACACAGGGTTGATTCCAGAACGCCTTGTAGATGCCGCCAATTTTGCCGTCGGGTTAAGGTAAACCGGACAATATTGGTTCGCCATTTCCTGCCCAAACCTTTCCCGTTCAAGGGGCAGGCGGCCAGGGTCAAGGATGTGTTCTAGGCTCGTGATGAATGCGTTTCGCCCAGCCGTGATCGGCAAAGGGTTTGCATGTTTCAAAGGCGCCAAACCGGCTTCACGGATTGGCGTCTTTTTATTTTAACCTGTATAAAAGTGGATTACGCAACCGTGCTGTGATTAAACCATATCTATCAATCGTTTAAACGCATAAAGGGTGCCCTGTTCGCACCCGGACGGAGCCGCCAGAACGTGCAGGATCATTTTGAATTTCGCACCGCCCGTAACAGGGCGGGCTGGGGCTGGGGTAGGGGCGGTTTGCTGCTGTTGGTGTCCGCCGTGGTTTTGATGTGTCAGTTGCAGGCAGCACACGCCCAACAGGCCCTATCCCATGGCGGGAAGGATGCGGAAAAATGCCTGGTGATGGCGATGCCCGAAGTATTGGGGCCGCAAAATAGCTACGAAAACTACATCCTGGCAATGTCACAGGCGGGCCTGTGCGTTGATCCCGTCTGGATGCCCAATGACCGTGCGCGTATCGCCCTTGAAAAGGGCGAGGTTGATGGCATTTTTGCCCGGCCAGCGGGGTTTGAAGCCGTTGTTTCCGTGCCAGTCGTTGCTGGCACCATGCGGGTAGGGCGTGTGCCGGAAATACTGGTTACAAGCGATCCCGCCATTACCGGGCTGGATGATTTGAAAGGCCAGTCCATAGCAACCTGGTTGGGCACAAAATGGACCGATGATCTGCTGGTTGGTTATGCCAATGTCGTGCGGGTGCCCGGTGGCCCGGTGATGATGCAAAACATGCTTAAACTCGGCCGGGTCGATGCCATGCTGCTTGATGGTTATTCCTTAAAGGTCAGCGGCGGTGTTCCCACCGGCTTTCATGCCCGCGAAATTGGCGAAATCACGGTCTATAGCTGGCTTCTCGCCCGATATAGCGATTACCTGCCGAAACTTGACGCCGGTACAGTCATCTATCGCCAAAACCTGCAGGTGGGCGGTGGCGAAAGGTTCTGATGCGGATCGTCGCCTGATCGGAAAATAACAGATCATAAGCGGTGGTAAGGTTCTGCTATTGGCGGCTTTTTTACGTTCGGCGAGCTTTGAGCTGCTTTTAAAATGTATCGGTTTCCGGCGGCAGGTTACGGTTCTGGTCCTGCGCCTCGATCACGGTTTCGCGTGACCGCCCGGTAATGTTTACCGGCTGGCTGGCCTGGTGGGACGTGACCCGGCCAAAGAAATCCGATAGCTCCTTTGCCACCTTTTCCGGGGCGGTCACCTGCCGCAGGGTAAAGCTGTAGCCCAGCCGGTCGGTAATCCGCAGATCGCCAAAATCAAAGATATTGCCAATCACGCTTTTATAAATCTGCGTCGCCTTGATGGCTTCAAACCCGGTATCGTCCTGATCTTTGATAAATACGCCACTGCGTGTAACGATGCGGTTATTGGTAATAACGCGTTCAAAGAAAAACAGGTCGCGAATGGCGGTAACCGGCAGCAAAATGCTGTCGCGCGCCGCCGCCGTTGAAAGGCCAAGGGCGCGGCGGAAAATCCGCCAGATAATCGAAATCGCCGCAATGATCACGCCAAACAGGGCAATCGAAAACACGAATTCGTAATTTTCCCACAGTTGGTTAAGGGCGGCAAAGGCATCCGGCCCGGTGACCGCCGATTTAAGGTAAGGCCGCAGGAATTCATAAATCTCGGCATAGTGATAGGCGGCATAAATCAGCACCGCCAGCCAGATGATCTTGATAATGCCCGGCACCAGAACCGATGTTGGCGATAACGGCAAATCCATGATTACGACTTCACCGTCATGCAAATGGCGGCGAATACCCTTGAAGGGTTTGGTTTGCGCGTTCTCGCTGGTCTTCTGGCTCATTGGCACGATCCTGTTCTGGCAGATGCCCCAACATACTGCCTGCATGATATTTCGCAAGCAGCCACCCCGCCATTGTTAATTCGGCTATGGCGGACTGGGGCAGGTCTGGTCTGGGCTGGAAGGGTTGGTTCCTACGCTTGTGCTGCCTTTAAAACTGCCCGTCCTTGGCAAACAGGTCGGCCAGGATCGCATCGCGGGCCGTGAATCCGGGGGGCTGTGCCGGGCGGGTGGTATCGCGGGTCAGGCGGGCAAAAACCACCTGGCGGTCGCCTTTTTTGGCCCAGCCAACAAACCAGCCCACCGGTTGCCCTTTGATCACGCTTAAATCAGGCTTTTGCGACAGGGCCGCACCGGTTTTACCAAAAACATGCCACCCGCTGGCTTGTTCGCCAATGTCAAACAGCTTGGGTGCCATTTCATAGGTAGCCTTGGAAACCGGCAATTCATGGCGCAGCAGTTTTTGCAAAAACGCCACCTGTTCGGCAGGCGATATTTGCAGGCTGGAACTTAACCAGGCGCGCGTCAGGCCGTTATCTTTGCCCTTATCCCCCGAAACATCGCCATTGCCATACTCAAAGGCGCGCACATAATTTTCATAGCGATCCTTGCCCAATCGCTGCGTAATCTGCTGCGAATACCAGACGACGGAATATTTGATCCAGCTTGCCGGGTCGGTATCCTGCTGCCATTCCTTGCGCCAGTCGGGATATCCGGCCTTGAACGGCAAAATCGGGTGATGGGTATCCTTTAATATCCCGGCATCATACCCCATCAGGCTGATGGCGATTTTAAAGGTCGATGCCGCACTGGCGCGATGCTGGCAATCCCCCTGCGCGATCAGGGTTTCACCTGTTTTGGCATCGGCCAGCAGGGTGCAAACCGTTATCGTCTTTGCCTGGCTGGCCTGTGGCAAAAACACTGTTCCTGCCACAATCGCCAACATAACCGCGCCAATTTTCATGATCCGGACTGCCTTTTATAATGCGTTTGAACGCGCAGTCTGATCGTAAAAACTGAATCTAGTCTGAACAGGCGGGTTTTCCCGTTGCCGGGTCACTATGCTGGCGGCGATGCCAGAATGGCGCGTCGGCAAAGCGTGTTTCCTGCCGGTATATTTTTTGCCGCTGGACCAAAAATTCCCTCACACCTTTTTGAACCGCCGCATCATAGGCCACAAGGGCATCGGTACTTCCTTTGTGGGCTTGGCAAATGGCATCGCCTGCCTGGCGGGCCATCCAAAGGGCGGTGGTCATGCCATGCGATGAAAGCGGGTCAAAGGCCGCTGCGGCATCGCCAATCGCGGCCCAGTTGGCACCCGAAACCGGCGTCATCCAAGTGGTGCCAGCACTGGCCAATATCGGCAACTGATCGCCCAGCGAAAAACCGGCACTGTCGATCCAGCGCGAAATATGCTGCGTTTGCCCCACGAGGGCGGACCACACGCCATGGTCACGGCTGATGCCTGCAGGCAGCAAATCAGGATCGGAAAAATAACTGATCACCATATCCTCGCCGGGCAGCAAGGCAGCATACCACCAGCCATCGGCAACCGTTTCAATCAGGGTCGCCGGGGTGGGGGTAATATCAGGGTCGGTCTGCTGTAAAAAGCAGTGTGCTGCCACCAGTTGGTCGGCACGTTTGCGGACCCCCTGGGTAATGGCAAGGGTGCTGGCCCGCCCGGTACAATCCAGGACAAAGCGAAAAACACCTTCCTCGCCATCGGTAAAACCAAGATGCCATTTATCTTTTTCCAGCCGGGCAGTTTGCACGCCTGTTGCGATATGGCGGGGTCTGGTTTCAAGGGCGGCTGAAAACAGGTCGGTTTCAAACCCGGTGCGATCCAGCACCATGCCCGGCCCTTCCAGATGCACAATGGCATTGCGTTCGCGCAATTGCGCGCTGCCCCAGGCCGAAAAGCTGGTATTGGCCGGGCGGTGGATGGGCCGGGTAATCAGCTCCGCCAGCCCAAGATCCACCAAAATGGTATTGGCCGCAGGCGACAGGGTTTCACCAATGCGCGGGCGGTCCGGGGCGGGTGGGGTTGCAACCCAAAACGGCCGCACCCCGCGTTGCGATAATGCAACGCAGGATGCAGCCCCGGCAATCCCCCCGCCAATGACGGCGATATCAGCACGCCTCATTTCGGCAATTCGCCGTCTTCCGGTGTCCAGACATAGTTCATTTCCATGTCGCTTCGTTCGACCTCGACAAACATTTCAGCGGGAATGTCCTTTGGCCGGTTGGCATCGCTTGGTCCGGGTTTGCGCACCACAAATCCCATGCGCTGCCACAGCGTGATCATATTGGTAATGCCATCCCAGTAACTGGCATTGGCATGGTAACCAATCCCCGCCACCCCACGCGACCACGGCACCCGGTTCTGGAAAAACTTCTCGCGTTCATCCGCTGAAAGGTCGGTGCGCATCATTTCGTCGTAATAGCGTTCCGGCAGCACATCAATCGGCAGCAATGCCGGCCACCATACCGCGGTGGGGAATTCGGATTGCATCAAAACCTGCTGGCAGCTAAAGGCATCACATTGCCAGGGCAGGCCCATCCAGCGTGTCAGGTCGCCGGGCATTTGCGGGCCAATCGGCGGTGGTGCGCCATTGCCACCATTTATCGCCTGGTCCAGGGTTAACAACCGGCCCACATTCTGAAGCAGGCTGGGGCGATCCCCATGTGCCAGGCGAAACGGCTCGGCCTTTTCATTGCGGTTGCGTTCATACATCGGCGCCATCCGCAAATAATAGGTCAGTTCCACCCCGGGGTGAAACGCCCCGCCCGAACAGGGTTCAAGGGCCGCTTCCGTCAGGGCGTGGGGCCGAAGGGCCACATCCATGTCATCAAGCTCGGTAATGGCATCGGCACTGGTGTCATCAAAATCATTGTTGAAATCACCTGCCGCCCACGCCTTCAGATAGGAATATTGCAGCTTGGGAAACTGGAACCATTGCAGCGGGCTGCCATCGTAATTCACCCCGTCGCCCAGCATATAGGGCATTTTAAGCTGTTCTTCCTTATAGGCATTCGGCCCGACATTTTCCGGGTTACGGAATTTGTCAAATACCTCCATGCGGAATGCCTTGTTGTCAGGTGACGGGTCCGCCAGCTTGGCGATATAGGCAGGGTCGGAAAAATCCCCAACCTTCAGCCAGCCCTCGCGCAAATTTGCGGCATTGGTCAACCATTCCATCAATGCCAGGCGGCGGAAGGTCGGGTAGATATATTTGCGAAATGATATTTTGCCGCTGGGTGGGCGGGACCATTTCTGCGCAACGTTCAAATCCTCGATCACGTCATAAAGGGTCGAAATCGGGGGAATTTCCGGCGCAAAATTGGGGCCGACACAGGCAATCCATGCACCATCGGCCACCATTTCGGTGCCATCACCCAGTTTCACGCTGGCTGTGACCGGGCCATCGCACCAGTCATCATGCCAGCCATCATTATCGGCAAAGCTGGTAATGCCGGCATTGACCGGGCTGTTGGATTTGCCATCGGGCGGAAATACCAGCAACCGGCCCGCTTCATCGGTGCGGATTTCACCCAGCCCCACCGGGTTATCCCCATAAAAATGGCCACCCATGGCGTAATCGGCCGCGCCGCCATCCTGGTTGGTGTTTTTGCCGGTAATTCTGGTTGCACCCCCGTCAATCAGCAGCATGTCTTCGCGCTGTTTGTCGGAAACAAAAAACTGGTTGCGCAACTGGCCCGGCAGGCCCGGTGCCAGTTCGCCATTATCCAGCGGGTTGTTAAACCCGTACCAGGCGGCCTTGGTATTGGCGACATGGACCTGCCAGTTAATGGTGGCATCATTGCCGGTAATTTCGCCGATCACGCGGTTCTGGTCGTCAAAGGCATAAATGCGAAACCGCTGCACCTGCTTTTTGATCAATTGCCGCCCATCCTTGAAACCACCTTCGGGGCGCGGCGGCAGGCCAGGAACTTCGGGGGCCAGAAACCATTTCGGGCTGCCACCCACACGCGAAATACCAATGGCAGGATAAATGCCCAGCCGGGCAATTTTTGCGCCCTTGGGCGCTGCCTGCGGGATATCGGTGCTCGAAATGGCGGATTTGGCGATCATGGGAAAGGCCATCATCACGGCCCCGGTGCCCACACCTGCCAGAAAATCGCGGCGTTTGATGCCGGCTTTGCCAGCCTTGCCCTTGTCGCCGGTATGCGCATTCATGGTGGTATCTCCCCTGTCTGTTCAACCCGGGAAAGTATTTCGCAGTTAAAAATGACTATCAATAAAACAATTTCAATTTTAAGGTGAATTTTGAATGTTTTTAACGTCACAAATTGTACTTTGTTGCGTCTGTGCGCGTCGCCACAAGGCAGGGGGCAGGCGTGCGGATGGAGTGGAGCAGGCGCGCGGCAGGCCCGTGCTGCCGTCATCATGCGGGCGATAATCCCCGCTAACATTGCCGTGCCAGCCGTGAATCAAATCACGGATACATCCCTGCACATGCCAGCGTTTTATCCGTCCTAACGCCCATATGTCTTGTCGCGTCCGTCATTCAATTCCCTCCCATCCTATTCGTCCTGTCCCCCAATCCATCCCGGTCCCTGATCACGTTTTGCGAAAGCCATTTGCGCCCCGTTGCCAAAATCGGGGAACTGTGATTGAAACGTTTTCCGAATTTTTCCTGTATTTTGCCATCGCCACCCGCCTGGCCTCTGGATGATCCGTTTATGATCCCTTTTGTCGGTGAAGCTGCCGCCATGACGGCTGCCCTGTTCTGGGCAACTTCAAGCATGATTTTTTCCAATATTGGCGGCAAGGCGGGGGCGCAAAGTGTCAATCGCGGGCGACTTTTATGCTCCATCACCTGCCTGACCATCATCCACTGGATTGTCGAGGGGCAGCCCTGGCCCCACGCCACCACGCCAGAGCAAATCGGCTGGCTCACCCTGTCATCGGTGCTGGGGCTGGTGATTGGCGATGCCATGCTGTTTCAGGCATTCGTCATGCTGGGGGCGCGCCTGTCGATGCTGATGATGTCGTCTGTTCCCATCATGGGCACGGTGCTGGCCTGGTTCCTGTTTGACGAGGTGTTAACACCCACGCAAATGGCGGGCATCGCCCTGGGTGTTGGCGGTATCCTTACCGTGATCATGATGCGCAAGGGCCGCCCGGCCAATCTGGAAGGCCGAAATTATCTGATTGGGGTGCTGTTTGGTCTGGGCGGTGCTGTGGGCCAGGTATCCAACCTGATCACGGCAAAATATGCCCTGATTGGCGGTTATTCCGCACTTTCGGCCACCTGGATACGTACCCTTGTTGCCGTGCTGATCATGTGGGGGATTGCCGCATTAACCGGGCGTGTCCGGCGCACGATCGTATCGTGCACTGCGCCCAATGTGCGCGGCTGGCTGATGCTGGGTGCCTTTATCGGCCCGGCAATGGGGGTTTGGCTGTCCATGCTGGCGGTGCAAAATGCCAATGTCGGTATTGCCAGCACCCTTATGGCAACGCCGCCGGTTTTGCTGATTGTCTATGAAGGTGTGGTTTTGCGCCGCCCGGTTGGCCTTCAGGCCATTATCGGCACCTGCATGGCCTTTGGCGGGGTGGCCTTGCTGTTTTTGTTTTAACGCTCTTGCCCCAAAAAAAGAACAGCCATACTGCAAAGTACGGCTGTCAGTTAAATGCAGAATATGGAACATAATTTCTGCGGGACACGAGCAAATACCTGAGCGGGGGATAAGGACAGGGAAGTCACATCCCGGTCAGGTGAAAACAGCATATGGGCCGTATAAGGGCGTGTCACCCAAAGTATTGGTTTTGTTTGAATTTGTCAGAATTGTGATCGTCATGCCGGGCAGCCCAGGCCGGAATGACACCTGTTTTTCCCGATTTGGGCGAAGTTTGATTGAAACCAGCGCCATCCTCTGTGAGATTGAAGCATCAGGGGCGGGCAGGGCATTGGCAAATCGCCGTCCAGCGGCTAGGGTGCAGCCCGCCACATAACAGGAAAGGAACCCCGGATGACGCGTGTTACCGTCTCGATCGAAGATGATTTGATGTCGGCTTTCGACGAATTTCTCGACGGGCGCGGCTATACCAACCGGTCCGAAGGGTTCCGCGATCTGATCCGCGAAAAGCTGCAGCAGGAACAGCTTGCCGAAGACCCCAATGGCAGTGGCATTGCCGTTCTGAATTATGTTTATGATCACGAAGAACGCATGCTGGCCAGCCGTCTGATGTCCGCCCAGCACGAACATCATGACCTGACCGTTTCAACGGTGCATTTCCATATCGATCACGATACCTGCCTGGAAATCGTCACCCTGAAAGGCAAGCTTAGCGACATTCGCAAATTCGCCGACCAGATTTTGGCACAGCCCGGTGTTCGTCACGGGCAGCTTTACACCGTGCCCGGTGAATTGCATGTCGAAAGCCACCATCACGGCGATGGTCACGGCCATGCCCATCGTCACGAACATCTGAAAATCACCACCTGATCCCTGCTTAATCCCAATCCAGTCCAGCCCAACCCAACCCAACCCAATCCCTGCGCGTTTTGGCCCAATAAACTCATTTTCCGTTCCCCATCTGGCTGTTGCCTGGTGGGGTATTGGATTCCCGCATTGTTTTGCAGGCAGGGAACCTTCTTTGCTGCCCCGAATTTCGGTTTGATGTTCCCATACGCCCCGCCTGCCTTCCGGCTTTTGGGGCGCGAAATGGCGGCCAAAGCACCGGATTGCTTCATTCTTTTTCAAGGGCCGCTAACCTGCGCTGTATTCTTTTTGTTCCGTCCTTGCAAAATTGGCGTGCGGCAATGAGAACAAACTTGCAACATCTAAAAATATATGAGAGTGTTCGCGCTATGTTCTCAACGCCTCTGTGTCGAGGATCAGGGATTGCTCCCTTTCTTCCGTGCAGGGTACCCAGCGGTGGCGTTCCGCATTTAGGTCCGGGGAACCGCCTGCGTTGCATCTGACCCGGCCCTGTGGAATAAGAGAGTTCGAGCAATGATTCAAACCGCGCTGCATTTGGTGGATAAGGATACAATGGACAAGCAAAAGGCACTCGAAGCCGCCCTTGGACAGATCGAACGGGCATTTGGCAAAGGTTCGATCATGAAACTTGGCCAGCGCGAAAATGCCGTTGATGTTTCTGCAATTTCGACCGGTTCGCTGGGTCTTGATATTGCACTGGGCATTGGCGGTCTGCCGCGCGGCCGTATTATTGAAATTTACGGTCCGGAAAGCTCGGGTAAAACGACTCTCGCCCTGCATACCATCGCGGAAGCCCAGAAAGCTGGCGGGACCTGCGCCTTTGTCGATGCCGAACACGCGCTTGACCCGTCCTATGCCCGTAAGCTGGGTGTCAATATCGACGATCTTCTGATCTCGCAGCCCGATGCGGGCGAACAGGCCCTTGAAATTGCCGATACGCTGGTGCGTTCCGGCGCGATTGACGTTCTGGTCGTTGACTCGGTTGCTGCCCTGGTGCCGCGCGCCGAACTTGAAGGCGAAATGGGCGACACCCATGTCGGTCTTCAGGCCCGTCTGATGAGCCAGGCTTTGCGCAAGCTGACCAGCTCGGTCTCGCGCTCCAACTGCATGGTCATTTTCATCAACCAGATCCGTATGAAAATCGGCGTCATGTTTGGCAGCCCGGAAACCACCACTGGTGGTAACGCGCTTAAATTCTATGCTTCTGTCCGTCTTGATATTCGCCGTATCGGCCAGATCAAGGATCGTGACGAAGTCGTTGGTAACCAGACCCGTGTCAAGGTCGTCAAAAACAAGATGGCCCCGCCGTTCAAACAGGTCGAATTCGACATCATGTATGGCGAAGGCGTCTCCAAGATGGGTGAAATCCTTGATCTTGGTGTGAAGGCCGGTGTTGTTGAAAAATCGGGTTCGTGGTTCTCGTATAATTCCACCCGTGTCGGGCAGGGGCGTGAAAATGCCAAAACCTTCCTGCGCGAAAACCCGGAAATGACCAACGAAATCGAACGCGCCATTCGCGAAAGTGCCGGCCTGATCGCCGAAGGCATGACGAATATGAACGAAGAAGACTACAGCAACGACGATTGATCCATCCAGTCGTTGTCGATAGCAAAGGCGGGCGCTCAGGCGTCCGCCTTTTTGCATTTTCAGGATGTTTCCTGCCGCCCAATTGATTAGCCCGCCCGTCCTTCCATGCAGGCATTGCCCGCTATCGGATTTTATTGCGACGTTGCCTGTTTTCAAGGGGGGCAATCTGCCGCATTCCCGGCAACCCTTGCGCGGCACACCTGCTTAACGGCAGGCTCCCGCTCGCACTGCTCACCAATCAGGGCGCGCAAGGCTCGGCTGTTGCCTTCCGGGTGCGAACCACGCCGCGCAATCCGTCGCCGATCTATTCGATCCGCGCCAGGCACACGCCATCCGCTGCATCGTCACGCAGGTTGGCACGGATGCGATGTTATACGGCGTGATCTGATGGGGTTTGGCAGTTTGGCTGTTTGGCATGGTATCGCGCCCTTTGGCCTGTGGCGCGTCGTACCCTGCCATATTCACGGGCCAGTACGGTGGGGAAGGCGCGGCGATTTTATCCCCAGAAAGGGGAGGTAAGGTGCATGCGTAATTCAGGGCAGCGTATTTGTTATTTTCGGGGGATTGCCGCTTATTCAATAATCGCGCAGGCAAGGCGGTCGCCAGCAGCACCCGAGGGCTGGGACATATAATCATCGGCACCGGCATGAATGACAATGGCTTTGCCGCGCACGCCGTTGGTTTTGTCATCCAGCATCACATTGGTATCGATCACCTGGGTAAACAGTTTGCCCTCGTCATTGACATACTGGTTGGGCATGTCACCGGCATGGGGGCCGTCTTTGGTCAGAAAACCGTGGCTTTTATGGGTGGGGTTAAAATGGCCGCCAGCGGTTTTGAAATTGCTGGCAGTATCGCATTTGCCATTTTCATGAATGTGAAACGCCACCCACTGGCTGGACGGAAGGCCGCTGACCTCGGCCTTGATAACAACGCCACCATCCGTTTCGGTCAAATCGGCGGTGCCGATATTGGTGCCATCGCTATTGTGAAAGGTGGCGGTGGCAGATGTTTCGGCAAAGGCCGGAAATGCAACAAGTGAAACAGCGCCAGCAAACAGCGCTATCAAGGGCACGATTATGGCTCGCATCGGTGTTCTCCTTATTGATTTGTTAACTTAATGAACTGTGCACGCCGATATTTGTTCCCATCGGGTTGTGATTGTTTTTTTGCAGGGCAATACCCGCTGCGGTTTTGCTCCTTCGCGCATAAAAAATCCCCGGCCCGCAAATCGCGGGGCCGGGGACGTGCCAGTCCTTGCCGGGTTCGGGGTCAGGCGACAAGGGCAGGCATATGAGAACGCATTTTGGCCAGATGGGCGGTATCAAGGGGCAGTTGCAAAACAGTGCGCCCGTCATCCTGGCGGGCAATACGCGCGCTCAGGGTTTCGGACAATCCATGGACCGAAAGTTCAACCATATCGCCAGCTTTGGCGGGGATGGCGGGGCTGACAATCATATGCGCACAGGAAATTTCCGATGTCTGGCCCTGCCACGCGGTGCCATTGGCCCGTGCATTTACTGCAAGCTCGACCTGGCGCTGCTCAAAGGTGTCGTCATCAATGTCGCAATTCTGCATCGCACCAAGGAAAATCTCGACTTCCCGGCTCAGCACCGATGCATCGCTGGCGGCCAGATTGGCCGCAGTGTGAACATCACCGGCATTGGTTTTCACATCGTCGATCCGGCCCTGAATACCCGTAACATTGCTGGCAACCCGGCGTGCGCTATCCGATACAAAGCCAACACTGCGCGAAATTTCCTGGGTCGTGGCGTTCTGTTCTTCAACCGCACCCACAATAGCGGTGACATAATCATCGATGCTGTCAATCACACTGGCGACATTGCTGATCGCCTCGCGGGAATTTTCGGCAACCTGCTGGATGCTGGCAATCCTGCTGGAAATTTCTTCGGTTGCTTTGGCTGTCTGGTTGGCAAGGGATTTGACCTCGCCCGCCACCACAGCAAAACCTTTGCCGGCATCCCCGGCCCGTGCGGCCTCGATGGTGGCATTCAGGGCCAAAAGGTTTGTCTGTTCGGCAATGCTGGTAATCAGTTCAACCACCTGGCCAATTTCATCGGCAACAGCCTGCAGGTTGCGCATTTCGCTGCGTGAAATATCCGAATATTGCACGGCATTTTCCGAAATTTGCGAAAACCGGCTGATCTGGGATGAAATCTCGCCAATTGCAGCAACCATTTCCTCGGTGGCGGCACTCAGGGCTTCGGCATTGCCCGATGATTCCTCGGCTTCGGTTGCCACCGATGATGCCAGTTCGCTGGTCACACCCGAATTGGTGTTTACCTGGCTGGCCCGTTCAATGGTTTCTTCCGAACTGGCGCGGATTTTACCAAATACCGCCCCAATCGTTGACCCGAACACACCTACCAGATGATGGCGTTCTGCTTGACGTTTTTTCTGCTTTTCCTCGATCTGCTTTTGTTTGGCTTCCAGGTCGCGTGCGCGGATCATGTTTTTCTGGAAAACCACCATCGCATCGGAAATCTGGCTGACTTCATCCCTGAAACGGGTGTTGGGCACCGGCGTATCAAGTTTGCCATCGGCAAGTTCGCTCAGGGCCTGTGTCAAACGATGCATGGGCTTGGTAATGCTGCGGCCCAACAGCCAGGACAAAACAACACCGGCCAGGGTGGCAACGCTTGATAAAATGGCAATGGTGACCTTGCCGCTTTGTTCGTCGGCCAGTGCGGTCTCCATCGATGTGCGGGTGAACAGGGAAACTTCTTTCAGCAGGTTTTCAATTTCGGTATTCAGGGCGCGCTGTTCGGCCTCGGTATTGATCACATCCTGAACGAATTTACTGGAAGTGTTTTTACCAAGTGCGGCGCGATCAAAAATCGATGCAACATGGGCCTCGTAGGTCAGGTGTTCTTTTTCGATCCGGTCCAGTGCGATGCCGACTTTGATAAATTCCTCACGGGTATGATCGGACAGCGACTTGCTTAAAAAACGGTCCACCATTTCGCGGGCCTGATGCAATTCGTCATCGGTTTTGGCAGCGATCTGCTCGAATTTCTGGCGTACAGTGTCCATTGTGACTGTTTCACTATGGGCCGATACATTGCCAATCCGCAGCGCCTTTTCCATCAGGATCGCCTGTTCAAGCTGATGCATGGTGATTTTTTCAAGCAGGGAATTTAACGGCAGGTCGCGATGGGCAACTTCTTCAAGTTCATGGCCGATCAGCGTCATTTTATAAACGCCGGTTCCCCCAAGGATGCCGGTCAGAATCACAAGAAACCCCACCAGCCCATAAAGCCGGCTCGAAATACCCAGTTTCCAAAACCACGTAAACATTGCCTGTTTCCTCCCGGCACCCCTTGCGCCTCTGACGGGTCGTTTCACCTGATTGCTGAAGTAACATCTAGACGTAAGGATAGGTCGCGCGCCCGTTTACCGGCATCCTCAAATGGGGAGGCTTGTTTGGATTGAAAAACCGGCAGATTTCTGCGGTTTTTTGGCAGTTGGTGGGCTGGCGCGGGGCTGGATTGGGCTGGACAGGGGCTGAAGCGGGCTGAGAGCGCTAACAAGCCGCCGTATTGGTACCATCAAACCGGCTGGGTGCCAGAAGTGCCCGCACCTATCCCCTGTGGTGCCGGGGGATGCCGGGCAGGGCATGTGCACGGGTCATGGATTTATGAAACGGTGATGGGCGCTGCGATGCGGTAGCAGCCTGCCATTCCTTCATTCCACCATTCCACACACGAAAAAAAAAGACCGACCTGACGGGGGAGTGTCAGGTCGGTCACTTCTTGCTGCTCGCTCGGTCTTATGCTGTTTTCCGATAGGGGCGCTATCCCCTGTATCCCGGGGTATTTTACCCGCCATCCTATCGAAAATTGCTTCTTTCCGGGCTGGGGGACTGGTCTAATCCCCGTTGCCCGGTCTTCTGTCTGGTTGCAATCAGGCGTTAAAGCCAAATTGCGGTCTGTTGCGGTCCTGTGCCACGGCGGTCTGCGCAGAATACTGGCTGGCCTGTGCCGTCTGGGTAATCTGTGTCTGAACGGTTTGCTCGTCGCCTTTGGGGTTGGCTGCCGCAAGGGTTTCATCCTTTTGCGGGCCAAAAAGTTCGGTGATGCGGGCATCAAGCGATTTCAGGCCATCATCCAGGCGCTGTTCGGTATCGTTGATGCTGGCACTTACCGTTTCATTCAGGGCGCCCAGCCCTTCAAGAATGTCGCGTGCCTGGTCAATGCCCTTGGCAATCCCGCGCGAGGCATCGGCAAGGATCTGCCGTGCTTCATCGCCGTTTTCCGCCCGTGCCGAAATAAGGTTCGATACCTGCGACAGGATACGGTCGGCAACGGCTTCGGGTGTGTAATCGTCAGGGTTCACCCCCTGGATCGACAGGCCCGAGCTTGCCAGATTTTCATTGATGGCAGAAACGATCTGATCCGTGCTGAGTGCCTGCACAGAGCTACCCGAAAGCGAGATTTTGGTGGCATCACCAAAAACATCTTTCGTCGAGTCCCTGCCAATCAGTGACCCGCTATTGCCCGATGAATCATTGCCGCCCGGCAGGTATGCCTGCGCGGAACGTGTTGAAATCCGGGTATCCTGAACAGTCTGGCCGCCTACAAGGAGGTCCATTTCCCTACTCCTGCGATCCTTCGCGGGAACGTTACGTTAATTTTCAACTAACAAGCATGGCATATTTTTGCGAAAAAATCCAGCCTGCAGTTAACCATTGGGTTGAAGGGGCGTCCTGCCTGTTCGTGTGCAACCATCCATCCTGTGGTTTTTTGCAACCCTGCCTGCGCAGATGGGGACGATTGCAGGCAAATTCCAGCCCCAATGCCCCCCAGGCCCGGTGTTTTTGTGCCATTTCGCAAAGTTTTGCCTGCTTTTGGCAATTTTGTTGCGGGGCGTTGATGTGTTTGGGCGGTTTGCGGCGGTTATTCGCGTGATTTGGCAATGATAAGTGCGATGGGGGATTGCACCTTGGGCCAAGCCCGATTATTGAACAGTGTTTAAACCATTTTACCCGGTCAGGACGTGTCGAAACTCTCCACGGTTTGACCTGACCAGATGCAGGAGCAGTTTGACAGTGGCAAACCATTCAGTGGCAAACTATCAGGAAAGCGCCCAGTCGTTTGAAAAACGCTGGCAGGAATACTGGCGGGAAAACGATACCTATCGCACCCCCAATCCTGGTGATGCGGATTTTGATCCGTCCAAAAAGAAAAGCGTGATCCTGGACATGTTCCCGTACCCCAGCGGGGTGGGGCTGCATATTGGTCACCCGCTTGGCTATATCGCGACCGATGTCAAGGCACGCTACAAACGCATGAGCGGCTTTAACGTGCTGCATTCGATGGGTTTTGATGCCTTTGGCCTGCCCGCCGAACAGTTTGCCATCCAAACCGGCCAGCATCCGCGCATCACCACCGAAGCCAATATCGACAATATGCTGCGCCAGTTTGAAGTCATTGGCCTGGGTCATGACCCGCACCGTCGTTTTGCCTCGACCGACCCGGAATATTATAAATGGACGCAGTGGATCTTCCTGCAACTGTTTAACAGCTTCTATGACCCGCTGATGGAATGGACCGGCCCGGATGGCAATGTTGTCATCGGTCGTGCCCGCCCGATTGCCGAACTGCGCCCGCTGCTCGAAGCTGGTGAATGGCTGCTCGATGAAGATGGCGTTGCCCAGCCTGCCAGCACCCTTGGCGATGGCGTTAAGGCCGAAGGCGATGTCATTGGTGCGGCGATTGACCGTGCCCGTCTGGCCTATGTCGACGAAGTGCCGGTCAACTGGTGCCCGATGCTGGGCACGGTGTTGTCAAACGAGGAAGTCACCAACGAAGGCAAGTCCGAACGGGGTGACTACCCGGTTTATAAACGCCCGCTCAAACAGTGGATGCTGCGCATTACCGATTATGCCGACCGTCTGGTGTCTGACCTTGCCGGTCTGAACTGGCCGAACGGCGTTGTTGAAATGCAAAAAAGCTGGATCGGTCGTTCGGTTGGCGCGCGGGTGAATTTCCCGGTTGCCACCACGTCGGGCGTGGACAGCAAAATTGCCGTATACACCACCCGCCCGGATACCATTTTTGGCGCAACCTATATGGTGCTGGCCCCGGAACATCCGTTGGTCGATGCCCTGGTTGCCGACTATGCCAAGGCCGCCGTTGCTGCCTATCGCCAGCAGGCCGCCGAGGTAAAGGCCGTTTCGGCCAAGGATGATGCCGAACGCGAAAAAACCGGTGTGTTTATTGGTGCCTATGCCACCAACCCGGTCACGGGCGAACAAATCCCGGTCTGGATTGCCGATTATGTCCTGATGGGTTATGGCACTGGTGCCATCATGGCGGTTCCGTCGGGCGACCAGCGCGACTTTGAATTTGCCCAAAAGTTTGATTTGCCGATCAAGGCAACCACCCGTCCGACCGAAAACTGGCTGAAGGATAATGCCCCGGCCGAATTTGCCGGTCTGGAAGGCGATGCGCTGCTGGCGAAATATGTCGAAGCCCCGGCAGCCTTTGCTGCGGCCTATACCGATGCTGGCGAAAACATCAATTCCGCCAATGACAGCATTTCGCTGAACGGCCTTGCCACGCCCGATGCCAAAACCCGCATGATCGCCTGGATGGAAGAACGCGGCATTGGCCGGGGCCGTACGCAGTATAAACTGCGCGACTGGCTGTTCTCGCGCCAGCGTTACTGGGGCGAGCCGTTCCCGGTACTGTTCGACATCGAAACCGGCCAGGTGCATGGCGTTGCCGAAACCTGCCTGCCGGTTCTGCTGCCCGAAATGACCGATTTCAAACCGCAGTCAAACGAAGACCCGAATTCCGAACCCGAACCGCCGCTGGCACGCGCCAAGGAATGGATGGAAGTTGCCGGTATCGTTCTCGATGATGGCTCGGTCATGCCGGTTGATGCCAAGGCTGGCGAAACCTTTGTTCATAACGGCGTTGAATATGCGGTGCGTGCGTTCAAGCGCGATGCCAATTCCATGCCGAACTGGGCCGGGTCGTGCTGGTATTTCCTGCGTTATTTCGATGCGCATAATGACGATGCCTTTGTCGCACCCGAAGCCGCCGATTACTGGTCCAAAACCCTTGATGACAATGGCAAGCCGCTGGCCGGTGCCGTTGATCTTTATGTCGGTGGGGCGGAACATGCGGTGCTGCATTTGCTCTATTCGCGTTTCTGGCACAAGGTGCTGTTCGATCTGGGCCATGTCCAGACACCCGAACCGTTCCAGCAGCTGTTTAACCAGGGCATGATCACGGCAGACGCCTATACCGATGCCCGCGGCGTTTATGTTGATATTCACGATGTTGAAATGCGTGATGTTGATGGCAAAAAACGCCCGTTTAATGCCAAAACCGACGAAGCCCTGATCACGGTGCCGGGCAAAATGGGTAAACGTTATAAAAACGGTATCCCGCCCGAGGAAATTTGCGATCAATATACGATCGATACGTTCCGCGCCTATGAAATGTATATGGGCCCGCTCGACAGTTCCAAACCCTGGCAGTCCGATGCCATTGTCGGCATGCTGCGCTTTTTGGGCAACGTCTGGAAATTGGCAACCCAGGCGGAACGCACCGATGTCATGGATGCGAAAATCGATAGTCTGGTTCACAAGACCATCGAAAAGGTCGGCGGCGATATCGACAATCTGCGCCTCAATACCGCGCTGGCAGCCTTGATCGAACTGACCAACGCACTGGGCAAGCAGAATGCCGTGCATGAAGACCATATCCGTGCGCTTTACCTGATGGTTTCGCCCTTTGCCCCTCATCTGGGTGAAGAACTTGCCAGCACCCTGGCCCCGGATGAATTCGCCAGCCGCAAATCAGTCATCAAGTTTGACTGGCCGGCCTTTGACCCGGAAAAGGCCAAAGACGACGAATTTGAAGTACCTGTCCAGGTAAATGGTAAAAAACGCGGTGCCATCATGGTGGCCGCCGATGCCGACCAGGCCACTGTCGAAGCCCTTGCCAAAGCCGAAGAAAATGTGGCCCGCCACATTGAAGGCAAGGAAATCGTCAAGCTGATCTATGTCGCAAAGCCGACCCCGAAACTGGTCAATATTGTCGTTAAGGGCTAAGCCCGCTTCAGGCTTTTGAAAATGGCGCGTTCCGGTTTAATCCCCGAAACGCGCCATTTTTGTTGGTGCCAATAATCGCCTGGGCTGCCCGTCAACCGGCCTGCGGGCCGGGCCGGGCTTATTCGATTGTGGGGGTGGTGATGGGCGGCACAACCTTGTTGGCCTGGGCGCGCTGAATGGCGCATTCACGGGCAAAAAAATCCACCAACGCCCGAACAGATGGCAAAAGCCCGCGCCGGGATGGAAAAACAGCATGAACAATGCCAGCTGTTGGTCGCCAGTTGGGCAAAACATGTGTTAACCGCCCGGCACGCACATCATCCCATATAAAAATGGTGGGAAGCTGTACCACACCGGCACCGGCTATGGCTCCTGCGCGCAAAACTGCCATGTCGTCGGTTATCATGCGCGGGTAATGCGGCACGGTCGCCACCTGGGCATCTGCATGGTGCAGTTCCCAGGAATGCTCGCGGTTGGGGCGTTGCAGGTCCAGGCTGGGCAACTGGTGAAGATCGGCGGGGGAATCCACCTTTACGCTGTTTGCCAGTTGGGGGGCTGCGACAAGGCACTGGGTGCTTTCATCAAGCCAGCGCATTACCAGGTCCGATGATTCAAGCGGCGGGAAACGCACCCTTACTGCCAGATCAAATCCCTCGGCAATAACGTCAACACGCCGGTTGGTGCTTTCCAGATGCACCTGGACTGATGGGTTTTCCATCATGAAACGGGCAACAAGGTCGCCAAACTGAAACGACAGCAAGGCTGGCGGGCAACTGATGCGCACCAGCCCACGCGGTTCGGCGCGGGCTTCGGCAATGATCTGTTCGGCGGCTTCTGCCTCGACCAGCATGGCGACACAGCGGTCATAAAACTCCCGGCCAATTTCGGTTACCGAAAAACGGCGTGATGACCGGTTGATCAGGCGAATACCCAGCCGCTCCTCAAGATGAAGCATACGACGGCTTAGTTTCGATTTCTGAATACCCAGCGCCCGCCCGGCCGCCGAAAAGCCACCATGCTCGACAACTGCGGTAAAATAATAAAGGTCATTAAGGTCCTGCATCGTCCTGTTAATAGGATGATGTGTTGCTTTTGGCAATCTTTTTACATCATTGTCCTGATGTTATGTCATCGGTTAACGGAATTGGATATCGCATCCAATCAACAGATACCGGAGGACGATCATGGCAAAAAAGGTTTTGGGTCGTTATGGCAACGAACGGCAACACTGGGTTGGCGACGGTTTTCCGGTGCGTTCGCTGTTTTCCTACAATGTGCTTGGTGCCCATATCAGCCCCTTTCTGCTGCTTGATTATGCTGGCCCCCATAATTTTGAACCAACATCGACACGGTGTGGCGTTGGTGAACATCCCCATCGCGGCTTTGAAACGGTTACCATCGTTTATGATGGCGAGGTTGAACACCGTGATTCCGCCGGGAATGGCGGCGTGATCGGGCCGGGGGATGTGCAATGGATGACCGCCGCTGGTGGCATCATTCACGAGGAATACCATTCCCCCGGATTTGCCAAAACCGGCGGGCCGTTTCGCATGGTTCAGCTTTGGGTCAATCTGCCTGCACGCGATAAAATGGCGCCAGGTGCCTATCAGGGCATTTTGAAGGACGATATCCCCGAGGTCTCATTGGATATGGGGGCGGGCAATGTTCGCATCATTGCGGGTAATTATGCCAGCATCAAGGGACCGGCCAAAACCTTTACCCCGATCAATGTATGGGATGCGACCCTGCGTGCCGATGCCGACTGGTTTGCCGAATTGCCGGTGGGCCATACCGCAATGATCGTGGTTCTGACTGGCCATCTGACCATTGAAAAGTCCCATCAGGCGGGCGAGGCCGAAATGGTCCTGCTGGATCGCAAAGGCGGCGAAGTTGCCATTCATGCCGATGGAGATTCCCGGTTTTTGATCCTGACCGGTGAACCGATTGACGAACCCATCGTCGGTTACGGTCCCTTTGTCATGAATAGTGACGCCGAAATCCGCCAGGCGGTCGAAGATTTCAACGCCGGGCGTTTCGTTCACGCCGCAAGCTGATCGATGTCATCGGGGCCTGTTTGCAGGCCCTGTCTGGGGCGGGGTGCGCTGGCCCCGTCCTGGTTTTAACGGGCATGTCCCGACCAGCGCACATACCCCATCGACCCATTCACCGAACAACACTTTCAACCAAATCATCCAACCAAGGGGAATATCTGAAATGGCAAGTGAAGAAATTCGCAATCCTTTGACCGACGATCTGCTGACGCCGAAAAACGCGGCTTTCATCATTATCGATTATCAACCCATTCAGGTTTCATCGATCCGTTCGATGCCGCGCGATGAACTGGTTTTCAACATCGTCAGCACCTCGCGGGCTGCCGTGCATAACGGGCTGCCGGTTATTCATTCGACCGTCAATGTCGAAACCGGCCGCAACAAACCACCCATTGCCGAACTGCAGGAAGTTCTGGGCCATCTTCCCACCTATGACCGCACCTCGATCAATAGCTGGGAAGACACCGAATTTAAAAAGGCGGTCAAGGCAACCGGGCGCAAAAAGCTGATCATGACCGCCCTTTGGACCGAAGCCTGCCTTACCTTCCCGGCACTGGATGCCATTCGCGAAGGGTTTGACGTTTATGTGCCGGTTGACGCAGTTGGCGGCACATCGGTTGCTGCCCACGAAGCAGCCCTGCGTCGGATGGAACAGGCCGGGGTGAAGCTGATCAGCCGGGTGCAGATGTATTGTGAATTGCAACGCGACTGGGCCCGCGAAGAAACCGTTCCGGGCTTCATGGAAGTGTTTGAAAGCGCGGATGGCTTTAACCCGGAAAAAGCCAACGAAGCCGCCAACGCATAAGCAAGCCTGACGGCTAAGCATTTTGACGGGCAGGTGGTGGCAATTATCGGTCATCACCTGCCCGGTTAAGGGGAAATGATATGAGCGAACTGTTTATTGTTGTCGGATTGCAGGCCAAAGCGGGCAAGGAAGATATCCTGCGCCAGGATCTGGCTGCTGTGGTTGAACCATCCCGCAAGGAAGATGGCAGCATTCGATACGACCTGTTTGAAGATCGCGATCATCCGGGTGTTTTTGTGTTTGTCGAGCAATGGGCATCGGAAGAAGCCCGGAACCGCCACCATGAACATGGCCCGCATATTCAAAAATTTCATGCCGGTGGCATCGAAAATGTCGAAAAAACCCTGTTTGCCCACATGCTCAAACGCGTGGTCTAACACAGGGGAAATTCCTGCATCCTGGAACCCATACTGATCAGTCCCGGCTGGTTTTGGCCCGCGATCAGGGAAATGGCGCGTTTCCGGCATTTTTGCCGGGCGCGCCATTTTTGTTTTTGTCATGCGTTTCATGCACATATCGGTTTCGCGATTAAAGGTCTTCTAATACGGGGCAATATGGCATAAGACGTTTGCTGCAGCGCAATATTCCCCGGTCCGCCGTTCTGGCGCGCCGTTACTATTCTAGATATGTGATTTCCATATTTGAAAAAGCGGCCCGGTGGGCGCTTCATCACATATCGCAACCCCGGAGAATTCATGACACCGTCTGGCAGTGCCTTGCGTTTTGTCCTGTTTGTCAATGGTTTGCTTTTGGTGGTGCTGGCCTGCGCCATGGTTGTGCCGATGATGGTCGATCTTGGCCTTGCCAATGCGGATTGGTGGGCTTTTGCCGGGTCGGCAGGGGTATGTTCCTTTGTCGGGGCGTCCCTGGCCTTGTCCTGCCGTGGGCTTTCAGATCGGTTAAATGCCCGCGCGGGATATTTGTTGACGGTTTCGGCCTGGGTGCTGGTCAGCCTGTTTGGCGCTTTGCCGCTTTATTTCTCCAGCCTGGGTCTTAGCTTTACCGACGCCTATTTTGAAACCATGTCCGCGCTGACCACAACGGGATCAACGGTTTTAAGTGGCCTTGACGATATGGCGCCGGGGCTTTTGTTGTGGCGTTCGCTGATGCAGTGGATTGGCGGGGTGGGCATTGTCGTGATGGCGATGATGCTGCTTCCCATGTTGCGTGTGGGTGGCATGCAGCTTTTCCGCACGGAATCATCGGATATTTCCGGCAAACCGGTCGCGCGTGTTGTGCATATGGCGGCCCTGACGGTTGCGGTTTATGTAGGGCTTTCTGCGCTGTGTGCCATCGGTTATGACCTTGCCGGTATGAGCAGCTTTGATGCCATCAACCACGCCATGGCCACCATTGCCACCGGGGGTTATTCCACCAAGGATGCCTCGATGGGGTATTTTGATTCCGTCGGCATCGAGGTGGTGGGAATTGTCTTTATGGCCGCGGGTGCCCTGCCGCTTATTTTTTATGCGCATCTGTTTACCAAGGGCAGCCGGGCCTTTTTTCAGGAACGCCAGGTTTTTGTTTTTCTGTGCGTGCTGGTAACCGCCATCATTTTGATGACGGCCTGGAATGTGAATAACAACCATATGCCGCTTTGGCATGCCTTGCGTGTTTCGGCCTTTAACGTGACCTCGGTTCTGACCGATACCGGCTTTGCCACCAGCGATTTTGGTGCCTGGGGCAGCTTCGCCATTGGCCTGATGTTTATGTTAATGCTGATCGGCGGCTGTGCGGGCTCAACCGCGGGCGGCATCAAGATTTTCCGCTGGCAAATTCTCGGTGCTGGCCTTGTGCGCCAGTTACGCCAGATGGTACGCCCCAATCAGATTTTGCTGACCCGCTATGCCGGGCGTTCGGTGGATGAACCGACCATTCTGGGCGTTCGCAATTTCTTTTTCATCTATATGATGACGCTTCTGATCCTTTCGGTCGCCATCATGGCCACCGGGCCGGATTTCCTCTCGGCGATTACGCTGGTCGCACAGGGCATGGCCAATGCCGGGCCTGGTTTGGGTGTGCTTGGCGGTCCGTCCGGCAATTTCGAGGCCCTGTCCGATCCCACCAAATGGATCCTTATTCTGGCAATGCTGCTGGGCCGGTTGGAACTGATGACCGTCTATGTCCTTTTCATCGCGGAATATTGGCGCGATTGACCGGAAATTGGCGGGCTATATTCAGTGCTTCATTGACGCTGTATTTCACGGTGATTAGAAGTACAGCGTCATTTTTGATTATCGGAAAGTCAGCTTTATGAGCCACAGACGCAAGGTTTCGGTTATTGGATTGGGCTATGTCGGTTTGCCGGTGGCTGTGGCGTTCGGGGCGCAGGGCGCGCAAACCATTGCGTTTGACATCAATAAAAACCGCATTTCCCAGTTGCGTGACGGGCATGATGCGACGGGCGAAGTTGATGCACCGGAACTTGCCGCTGCCAACCTGTTGCTGACCGATGATGCGGCCGACCTTGCCAAGGCTGATTTCCATATCGTTACGGTGCCCACACCGATCGATCAGGCCAATCTGCCGGATCTGTCGCCATTGCGTTCGGCATCAAAAACGGTGGGTGCGATCTTGAAAAAGGGCGATATCGTTGTTTATGAAAGCACAGTTTACCCTGGTGCGACCGAAGATGTCTGCCTGCCGATCCTTGAAGCCCAATCCGGGCTGAAGGCAGGCATCGATTTCACGGTGGGGTATTCCCCGGAACGCATCAATCCCGGTGATCGCGAACACCGCTTTACCACGATTACCAAGGTTGTTTCAGGGCAGACACCCGAAACCCTTGAAATTGTGGCCGCTGTTTACGGTAGCGTGGTGACGGCCGGTATTCACAAGGCGCCAACAATCAAGGCAGCCGAAGCCGCCAAGGTGATTGAAAATACCCAGCGCGACCTTAACATCGCGCTGATGAACGAACTTTCGCTGATTTTTGATCGTGCCGGCATTGATACCAGCGACGTTCTGGCCGCAGCAGGCACCAAATGGAACTTCCTGCGCTTTACCCCTGGTCTGGTTGGCGGGCATTGCATTGGTGTTGATCCCTATTACCTGACGCACAAGGCAGAAGAACTGGGTTATTACCCGCAGGTTATTCTCGCAGGTCGCCGCATCAATGATGGCATGGGCGAAGTCGTTGCCAACAAGGTGATCCGTGCGATCATGCGTAAAGGCGGGGTGAATAACCCGACCGTAACGGTGCTTGGCCTGACCTTTAAGGAAAATGTGCCCGATATCCGCAATACCCGCGTGATCGATATCATCGAAGAACTGCGTGATGCCGGTATTACCGTTCAGGTTCATGACCCGAAAGCCGATGCCGCCGAAGTGGCCCATGAATTTGATGGTTTGCAACTTGTCGCAACACAGGATCTGAAACCTGCTGACGCGGTCGTGATGGCTGTTGCCCATCAGGATTATGTCAAGGGTGGCTGGGATATGATCACGGGGCTTCTGGCTGGTGGAAAAGGCTTTGTTGCCGATGTCCGTGCCATGCTGCCGCGTGATGAACGCCCGGATGATATCGAACTTTGGCGTCTGTAAGCTTGTGCTAGGACTGTTGGTCAAACAGCTCGTTTAACGCACGCTCAAATATTTCGGGATGAAAGGCCGCCGTGAAGGTTTCATGGGCGGCCTTTGCCATTTTTGCCCGCGCAGCAGGGTTTTCCTGCATTTTTAAAATCAGTGTCGCAAGTTCGTTCGCGTCTGTTGCATCGCGCAGGATATATCCGCTTTTCTGATCTTTAACCACATCGCCCAGCGTGCCGGCATTGCTGCAAATAATGGGCACGCCATGCGCCATCGCCTCTAGCACCACAAGCGGCTGGGCTTCATTGGCATAGCGGCTGGGAAAAACAAACAGATCGCAGTTTTCAAACAAAGCTGCCTTTTCATTGGCACCTACCGCCCCGTGATAGGTGCTGTTTTGCAAAAGGCCCGCCTGTGCCAGCATGGTTTTTAAATCCACCTTGCCAATGTCTGCTTCTGCCCCGGCGATATCAAGGTGAAGTTCAGGCAGGCTTTGTTTCACCAGTCCTGCGGCGGTAATGGCGGTATCAACCCCTTTGCTGCGGATCAGGTTGGATAGATAAAGAATACGAAACGGGCGGGTTGTTTGATCGGGGTTATCCAATTTGGCAGGCTTTTCCTGTACATCGACGCAATTGCCGATAATGGCAACGTTACAATCCAATCCCGCAACCTCGGCATTCAACGCCTTTCCCAGAATGATCGCCGTCTGGTTTTTAAAAACCCGTTTTTGAATCCGCTTTGCCAGCCAGGACCGATCGCGCAGGGCTTTAAGGCCACGGCCATGCAGGTGAAAAATGACTGGTAGGCGAAGTGCGCGCAGGATCAGCGCATAAAGGCTGTCACGCCAAAAGGCCGGGCCGCTAGGGGCAAAGCTGAAATAAACCTGGTCGGGCCGATCCATGATGACCTGCCGTAACAGGGTAAAAGCATAGAATGCCGCGCGACCATATTTCAGCAGACTGGACTGGCCAATACTGGCGATGCTGCTTGAAAATCGAAGGGGTAACAGGCTCACACGATGGCGTTTTGCCATAATATGCACCGCCCGTTCATTCATCGCAGCAGCACCATGCAGGGGCGGCGGTAAATGCACGAGGGCAAGGATATGTTTTTGGCCTATCGGGCGTGTTGCTGTGCACGCCATATCATGATGCCAATACGCACATGCCGCACGAAACCAGTGGCGCATATCATAGGCTCGGGACCAGACCGGCGGCTTTAACTTGGCACGATAGCGGTTGCGAACCATCAATGCGGTTTGATGATAGGTTTTCGGCGAAAGGCGGGAATATTGCCGATCATGCCCTGTGTGACGGCGGATAAGCCCGGCTTCGTAAAAAATGAAGGATTGATGTGGTGATTGCGCCAGAACGCGCAGATAAAAATCAAGATCAATGCAGCATTCAAGACCCCCATCATACCCGCCAGCTTCGCGCCAAAGGTCTTTATGAAACGCCAGTGCGGAATGATGAAACGGATTACCGCGATAAAGCCTGCTTGCCGGAATGATGCGGGGTTTGCGCAGTTGATCATCTGGTGCTGTATTTGGACCCAGGGCATCACAAAACACCAGATTTTCGGGATAGCGCGCCAGCAAGTCGCGCATTGCGGGCAGGCGCGCAGGCAGGCTTTGGTCATCCACATCCTGAATGGCGATCAGTGGAGTTGGCGCATGGGAAATTGCCAGGTTAAGGGCGGCCGCCCGGCCGATTTTACCCGGATTAAGCACCGTAATACGGTGATCCGCGCTGAATGACGTCGGGAGCATGAGGGCAGGAACCGAGCCGTCATCAACAATCACGGCATGATCATCCGGCCCCAGAATATCGGTCAGATTGGCAAAATAATTCGCCCAGTGAGCCTGCCCATTACGGATTGTGGTGATGATGGTGATGCCGTTGCCGTTGCCGTTGCCGTTGCTGCCGTTACAGATTGCACCGGATGATGCCATCCCGCCGATATTTTCTATGTGCATCATCTATCCCCCCGTCGCCAGCACATGGTCATGGTGGCGCAACATCCGGTTTCGGGGGCATAGGGAAGCTGGCAAAACAGGACCTGAACCCTGCCAAGGGCTGAAAAATGATGCGATGGGGTAAGGTGTAACGTTGTGTCGGCATTAACCTGCAACCCCTGTTGCGGGAAAATAATGCAGGTTTCCGATTGCCGCTCTGCCACCAGATTTTGCGGGATGAACAGGCGAAACAGGCGGGCTGTTAAGCCGGTATTGTCGGTATGATCGGTATCATCAGGCTGGTTGAACGCAAATATCTGGTCCGTGAAGGTAATTTCAAATGGTGAAAACCGGATTTCTCGCTGGCCAGCATATCTGCCGATCTCAAAGGGCATCAAAAATATATCGCCCCGATACGTCGCTGAAGATGGTGTTGCGCAACGCAGCACCCCTTTAGGGGCAGGCAAAAGGATCGGCAGGGGAAGGCTGCGGCTGTTATAGAGGCTGATAAAATCCTGCTCGCCCCCGCAAGGGGGCAGGATGATGTCGCCTTGGGCGGAGGTAACAACCGGCATTGGTGCGACATCATAGGGGCTTTTCCCCGCCAGGGTCATTTGCGCGCAATAGGTTTCACCGCGAGTGATGCGAAAGATTTTAGGCGCTGGTATTGGCGCGATTGGTTTTGATGTTTGCGGTAATGTCGCGGCTTTTCGTTCCGGTAGCTGCCCGGCACGCATCAGGAAAAATCCCGCAAAGGCCAGATAGTCATAATGGCGGTTATAACTGTACCAGCCGGGTTTTCTGCGTGCATTGGCCTCATCGGAGGCATCATCGGATGGATCGGCAAGAAGGTTAAGCGGCAGGTTTTGATGCGCAAGCAGGCTTTGTTCGATCTGATCAAGCAGCTTTTCCGCAGGCCGATCAAAACCGGCATGAAGCAGGGCGTAAATGGCACTGACGATGCCAAAACTTTGTCCGGCCCCGCGACCAATCAGGTTGGCATGGCCGCTTTGGCGCGTAATGTCATTAATCAGCTTTGCGGCATCCAGCCCGGCCTGTTGGCAGGCGGGTTGCTGGCTGAATGTCAGAAGGGCGGCACAAAAGGCATGATATTGGGCGGAAAAACATCCCGGTCGATCCAGAAATGCCGCGCCATCGCGAAATTTCCCGTCGATAAAGCGCCATAAAACCTTTGCCGCAAGGCGCGATATTACCCCGCCCTTTTCCAAACACACCATGCGCAGGATCAGCCAGTTTCCCACCCGCGCGTTTTGCCAGGGTTTGCGACGCAAAATTTCGCGGCGCTGGTTTGCGCGAAATGCCATTGTTTGCGACAGGGCAAATTCAATAAATTCGCGGTGATATTTATTGCCATCATCCTGTTTGCGCAGGGCGTGAATGGCTTGCGTTATCGCCGTTTGATATTTGCCGGGGTCAAGGCCATGCCACAGGGCAATGGCAAAGGCGGCGGCATAAAAGCCATGCTGGGGAAAATCGCCGTTTTTCGTTTGCGCATCGGCAAGCATATCGGCCAGCAAGGCGGCCAGCCGATTGGCCCGGTTTCGCGGGGACGGGGCGGTATCATTGGCGGGCGTGGTCAGTGAAACCGGCATGTCACCTCCAGCACAAGGCTATGACCAGCCGGTATGATGTTCAGGGGAACAGCCTGAATTTCCGGGGCGTGGCGGCCCCATTTTTCGCGTAGCCGCCAAAACAGGGCCTTGCCACCGGGCAGGTGCCAGATGGTACGGGCAAGGGCATTGGGGCATGACAGCGTGAAAAACCGGTTGGCCCAGCGCAGCCAGATATTATCAATAGGGGCGTGGGGCAGAAGCCTTGCATGAATGATCCAGTGATCATCGCGGTCGCGCAGATACATAAAGGGGCTGAACCGCCCGGCACCATCGGCATGATCCAGCGTCACCGTGATGCGATGGGACCCTGCTTGCAAGGTAACGTTGCGCACCGGATGCAGGCGGTATTTATCGCTGTTGGTATGGCGAATGCATTTGCCCGCAATGATGCCGTGATCAATTGATGATTTATCAAAAACCAGCCTGATAACGGCATCCTGAAGGGGGCTGGCAACCCTTGCTGTAAACCGCGCCCGAATGCGCAGGGACTGATCATCGGGGTCAAATGCCGTTTGATAATCCAGATGCCAAATTCCCTGGCGGAACTGGTAATCCTGCCCGGTTTGGGTGATATCGCGGCTGTTATCATCAAGCGTTAAAAACGAATGGCGATCCGATGCCTCAAACCCCCAGGGGCCAAATGTAATCGGGCCATATTGCCCGGAAATCAGCCGGTTTTGATCAATCTGAACCTTTAAGTCCGGCATGATGATTTCCCCCGCAATGGGCCAAATCGCGCTGCCAGATAAAGGATACTTGCCAGAACCACCAGTTTCACATTCATCGCCACCATGATGCCAATTGCACTGTCGCACATCGCAATCAGGGCGGCACCGGCAACAATTATAATGCCCGCGATGCACATCGTGCCCAAATGCCCCGAACGTTCCTGAAGCAGCAGGATCTGCCGGATAACAAGGGCAAGCAACAGCGGCCAGAACGAAGCGATACGCACAAGGCCCACTTCATTGTTATGGCTGTGCCCAAAAAGCAGTTCCAGCGCAATTTGCGGCGCTGCCAGCAACACCAATGCCATGCCGATGGCCGGTAATATCAGCCAGAAATCCCACCTTCCCACATGCCGGTTTTGCGCAAATAACACCCCGGAAATGGCCGATATCATGGCAGCGGCAAGCAATAACAGGCGATGCACCAGCAACAGGGCATCCTGCTGCGCCTGCGGTAATGAAGCAGGCAGCAGGGCCATATCGATATTGGGCAGCAGGCCCGCCAGCAAGGTAAAGGCGACCAGTTGTGGCCAGATTTTGACGGGTAATGAACCTGCTGGTTTTGGATGGGGAACCGTTGCTGGGGCCGGGGCGGCAGCGCTTGATTTGGCAAAAGCAACCCAAAAGGATGCCACACAGCTTGCCGCACTAATGGCCGGTGCGGTGGCATAAAGCCATGAAGGGCCGCTGGCAAGCTTTGTGGCATAAAGCGCAACGCCAAGACCGGCAAGCTGCCCAAAGGCCCCAACAAACAGGATTTTGTTAAATTGCAACCGGGCGGAAACCAGCCAGTCGGGCGAGATGGCAGCCGCAAATGGCATGATCAGAACAGGCCAGGCGATGGGCGGAAGTTGGGGCGCAATCCATGCGATGGCGATAAGCGCGACTGTCATCCTGATGGCGACAATAAAGCTGATCGATCGCCATTGCCGATATTGCGCAAGGCGCACCAGAAGCGGCCCGCAACCGGCCTGGGTAAGGCTGACGGCAACCGAAATACTGACAAGGGCAGCAAAATAACGCGCAAGAAGATCGGGGCTGAAACCGTGCCCAAGAACAAGCAGAATGATGAACCCGCCCGCGCGGTTAAGAATGTTACTGGCAATCATCCATAGGGGCGCGTGGCGGTTGATATGCTTTGGCGCGGGTTTCGTTTGTGGCGGCTTGACCGGCGGGTTTTCGGGGCTGGGCCGAAAAAGGCTCGTGCTTTTATCCATGACGGGTCAAAACCTCGTCATAGGCGTTATTCACCCTGTTGCCATAGCCTTCGGCCAGTTGGCGGGCAATTGTGTTGCGCGCGTTGGTGCCCAGTGTCTGGCGCAGGGTTGCATCATGCACCAGCCTTGTTATGGCATCGGCCAGCGCATCGGCATTGCGCGGCGGAATAATGATGCCGTTTTTACCATCCTCAATCGGGCTTCCGGCATCAAAACTCGTGATCACGGGCAGGGAGGCTGCCATTGCCTCCTGCACGGCAAGGCTGGAACCTTCGGAAAGGCTGGGGAAAACAAAAATATCGGCCTTTTGCAGGGCTGATGGAACATCACGCGCAGGAATCGCCCCTTGCCAGTCAACGCCATCGGGCAGCCTGGCCATTAAACCCGCCGCACATTGGCGCACCCGGCCAATCAGCGTCAGGGTGACTGACGCATTGTGGCGGCTGCGCAGCATCTGAAAGGCGCGCAACAACACCGCAATCCCCTTCGCGAGCGAGATTTGACCGATAAAAAGCAAACGAAGCGGACGGGAAGGCAATGCCAGCATGGGCATCGGGCGATCAAGCACCAGGCATTGCTGGGCAAGTGGCGCATCAAACGGGATGATGTGAATACGCTCTTCCGCCACCCCGCAGGTGATCAATCCGTTTGCTACAGTGGCAGAGGGGGCAAAAACGGCATCGGCAAAGCAGGCTTCTTTGATGCGTCGGTTGGCAAGGAAGGCGGATATTTCCCGCCATTTTTGCCCATATTGCTGATATTCCGCGCCTAATTGCATGGCGCGGATGGGGGCCAGCTGGCCCGTGACGTCGCTGATCGTGATAATATTTTGTTTGTGCGCCCGTTTCATGGCCGGAAGGCTGTAATTGCCCTGCCCATGCAATATCCGCACATTGTGCGGCATGTTGCGCGCGGCAAGCCAGGATAGCGGCAAATCCGATGCCAGATTATGGGCTGGCAGGCGCAGCATCCTTGCCGATTTTCCCAAAATATCAGGGGTCAGATGGCGGCCCTTTATGCCCGTCAAAACAGGGTCCACCCGGCGGGCCGGGCGGGCAAACAGCGATTGCAGGTTACGGTGCGTGGTGGTTGCAGGGGCGGGTGCTTGGGCGTCCGGGGTGCAATGCCGCCAAAAACTGTCCCAGCGGGCAAGGCGGCCCTGTCGGGCAAGATGGGCGGCCAGAAGGGCAAACTGGTCAACCCGGCCAATCATCCAGATATCGGGGTTCATGCACGCCAAAACCCGTATTGGGGCTGAAAAGGCAGGTTTTCCCGACTTGCGTAAAAAAGGCTCCCCCTGCGCACCCCTGATATCCCCCGTTTCAGGTTTCCCGGCTGGCAAAACCATATCCGACAAGTCATGGTTGTGGCAAAGCAAACCCGCAGGCGATGGACGTGGTCGATGTTAACTGTGATGCCAGTTTCTAAGCGCGCATCAACAGCACCTTTTGGCAGGCTACCAGCGTTTGACGAGCAATATTTTCAGGGGCATTGCCTGTAATCGCAGCCGTCTGGCGGGCAAGGTGATGCGCATAATAATCCGGTGTGCTTAGCAATTTTGTCGCGGCATTCACCCAGGCATCATACCCATACCCGGCGGGGGACGATGGCAGTGGCAGCATGGTTTCACCGGGAACCAGCATATCATGCGCACACCCGGTTTGATCCGATGCAAGGCTGACAGTCTGGCAGGAAATGGCATCAACCACCGCAACGCCATAGGCATCACTGCGCGATGGCAGGCAAAACAGCTTTGCACGGCCATAAATCGGCGCAAGCTGATCGGCAGGTACAGCAGGTATCAGCGTTGTGATTTCGCCAATGCCGGCCTGATTGATTTTTGCCTGCACGGTTTTAAAATCCGCCGGGCCTATCCCGGCGATGGCGATGCTTTTTACCACACCGCTTTGCCAAAGTTTGGCCGCCAGGATCAGGAAAAGATCAAACCCCTTGGCATCGGTCGGGCGACCACACGACAACAGGTCATGGGGGCGGCTGGTGCTAGCAGGCAGGTTGTTGGGCGGGCGAAAAGACGGCGCAATGGGGATGATGCTAACCTGATTGGCCGCAATGCCATGGTCAATAAACCAGTCCGCACCCGGTGTGCCCGCCGCGATGCCCGCATGGGCATGGGCCAGAATATCGCGGCGCATTTTACGGCGGATGGGGTTTTTAAAGGCAATATCGGATGCCGCCCAGCCATCAAAACGCACGATATAGGGGATATTCCGCGCCCGGCACCATTTATGGGCCAGCCACATGGCCGGGCCAAAACCGGCAATCAGCACAATATCAGGTGCAAAATGCGCAAGATGGGATGCAGGCGAACGGGTCAAAGCAAGGCTGCGATTTTCACCAAGCGGGATATGAAACCCCGGCAGGATGATTTGCGAAAAACGCCCGGAAGGGTCCGACCAGCTACGTTGTGGTTCGGTTTTATGGGTGCGGAAAATACGAAAAGCGCCGCCAGTATCCTCAACCATTTTTGCAAGTAATTGATGGGATGAATACCTGTAAGGCGGGATCAGATTGCTGATGAGTGCAATTTTCACGCTTAACTTTCAATATTAAGATGTTTTTTTGTTAACTTATGCCATCCTTGGGTTTCGTTTAATAGCAAACTGAACTGGGGGCAGGTTGCTTGGGGGAGAATAAAACCTTTTTTGATTTGCAACTGGACCGGCGAGGACCTGATCAGTTGCGCGATGATATTCTCGCCCGGTTAAAGGGCGGTGTGCGCACATGCCATATCTCGCTAAATGCGATCAAGCTGGTGGCGGCACGCAAAAACCCCGCCTTATGGCACTGCCTGCAAAACTGTGACTGCCTGAGTGCCGATGGCATGGGCATCGTCTGGGCGGCAAAAATACTGGGTTATCAACTTGCCGGGCGTGTCACCGGGATTGATTTGATGATGGCGCTGATGCCGGGGCTGGCACAGCAGGGGGCACCGGTTTTTCTGTTAGGCGCCAAAGCCGATATTGTCGCGCGGACAGCCCGGCATTTAACCCGGAATTATCCCGGGTTGAACATTGCCGGTTATTGCGACGGCTATGGCAAAAGCAATGCCGAAATGGCGGAAATCGCGCGTCAAAGCGGGGCGAAAGTGGTGTTTGTGGCCTTGCCCAGCCCGCGCAAGGAACTGTTCGTAACCCAATATGCCGATGCCTGCCAGGCGTTGCTGCTGGTGGGGGTTGGCGGGGCATTTGATGTAATATCGGGCCAGGTCCGACGAGCACCCGTTACGTGGCAAAAGGCCGGGCTGGAATGGTTTTGGCGGGTCTTGCAGGCCCCGCGCACCATGAGCGGGCGTTACGCCCGCGGGCTGGGCAAATTTGCCATTCTGCTTGCCCGTGAGGTGTTAAAACAGCGCCGCGAAACCGGGCGCACATGCCCACAGGAACGGGCCGCGCAGCCACAATCGTCATTCCCGGCAGTACCCCGGCCCGTGGCACGGTTTCGCCTGATGCGGATCATTACGCTGATTGCCCTTTTGGGCGGTATGCTGGGCGGGATGTTAAGTGCGGGCAGCGCCTTGGGGCAAAACCGTGATGGCGCGTTGCCACAAAAGGCATCGGCGATACCTGTGCCCCCAACACCCCTGAACCCGACGCAGCTTGCAGCCATTCATCGCAATGGTGTGGCGCTGGCAACCGCGCTGGATGCCATTACACCGGCGGAAAAACAGGCGGTTAAAGGTGATGGCGGGGAACTGGCAAAAACCGCAGCGGGCATTGTTGCTGGTTTTTTGGGCGGGCTGGTGCAAATCACCCATCCCGGCCCGTTGCCAGCCATGGATGGGCAAACGCTGACATCGGTATTGGCGGCCTTTTTTGGCCAAAACCAGAAAGCCGAAAACGACGAATGGCAACGGGAAAATACCACAATTGATAGGGCGCAAAGCCCGGCAGGCGACGCATTTGGCGATGGTGAAAATGCCATTGCGGCGGGTGATACGGCTGTTTCGCGGCAGCAAATCGCCATTCGCATTATGTCAACGCTGGAACAAACATTCGCAGGCCTTCTGGTGCAGCAATTTATCCCCGCCACATTGATGGGCGGGTTGCAGGGCTTGCTGGCAAATGCCCTGTTAATTGCGATTTTGCGCTATGGTGATGGCGGCGGGGACCCGGCACGCCTGGCATTTCAATATGCACCGGGTTTGTCTGCTGCGGCCTTTGGCGATACCGGCGACGGGTTTGACCGTTATTCGCCGGTATTGTCCCCGGTTGATACTGTTGTGAATGAAGGTGTTTTTGCCAGGCCCGGCGTGGTGACGCAGGTTTTTGCCGCGCCCGAGGCCGGGGACCACGACATTCCACCACCCTTTGCACCAGAAACGCCCGTTGTGCAAAACCCCAACGGAAATGATGACTGGTGGCCCGATGATGCCAGCCCGCGATAAGGATGGTTTCCATCGTGCCTAACCATGTTTCCCCGTTTTTCCGGTATGCCGGATCATTCCATGGCGATGATGTTGAGATTTGATTGGGTATCATGACGCAGCGTTTTTCCGAAAACCGGGCAGGCGGGCAGCCTGTGACGCTGGCGGATCTGGTGCCGGTCATCTGGCGGCGGCGGGGTGTCGCCCTGCTGGTTCTGGCCCTGTTACTGGCGGTGCTGGGTGTGGTGGTGCCATTATGGCAGCCTGATTATCAGGCGCGTGCGCAAATCGGTTTTCTGCCTGCTGCGCCCGCGCCACTTGCCAGCCGTGAAAACGCCCAGCCAGCGGCAGGCTTTCAGATTTCCGATCTTGATACGGAAATGGCGGTTTTGCGCGGAACGGCGGTGCTATCAGCGGCCCGGTCGGTTTTGCAGGGCGAAGGGGTGGATTTTGACCCCAAACCATCCAGACTGGCCCAATGGTTCGGGGCGGAGCGCGCAGTGCGACCCGCTGCCCCAGCCGGAAGTTTCCCGGCAGAAAGTGTGGAAACAATACGCGAAGCACGCGATATCGCGATTTTGCGCGGGAAAATCAAAACCGCGCAAATCGATAATGCCCGCGTGATTGAAATTTCCCTGTTTGACCCGGACCCGGTTTTGGCCCGCCAGATGCTGGATGCCGTGGTGAACAGTTATGTCTGGAAACGGCAAAATGATTTGCGCCAGAAACTGGCCGACCAATATGCCGAAACCCGGCGCCAGCATGAAGCGGCCCTGACCAACCAACAGCAGCACCAGCAGGCCCTGCTGGACTGGCAGGACGACCATCCCCTTGCCACAGGCACCATCAATGGCGCGGTTGGGCCGGGCCGGGGCGATGATGGAACGGGTCGCAACCTTGAAACCATTCGCCAGCAACGCGAAGCCGCCCGGATCGATTTTGTAACCCTGCAATCGCGCCAGCAGGCCATTGCGGATGCGCAAGGCAATATGGGCGCGCTTTTGCGTCTGCCGGAAATTGCCAATACTGAAAGTGTGCGTGAACTTAATTTACGCTTGGCCGATTTGCGCAGCAAAGCCGCCGATCTGGCCCGGCGCTATGGCGCGCGCCACCCGCTGGTATTGGCAAATGACGCCCAAATTGCCGAGGCATTGGCCGACCTTGATAGTGCCATTACCGCACAGATTGCAGCCGTTAACCGTGATTTTGAAAATGCCCGGACCCGTATTGAAATTTATGACGGGGAATATCGCCGCATCATGGATGAAATGGCAGGCAATAACCGGGACCGTCTGGGGTTTGCACAATTGCAGCGCGCGCTGGACCGTTCCAGCGACGAAGTCGCCCTGCTGGCCGACCGGGCACGATTGATGCAATCCCAACTGGCCGCCCTGCGCCCGGATGTTGAAATTTTGCAATCCCCGGAATTACCCGGAAAACCGGTATTTCCATCGCGCCGGCATATTGCAATGATCGGGGGCTTTTTTGCCATTCTGCTGGCGATGGCCGCCGCCGTTTTGCGCGAATATTTTGACCGTGCCCTGCACCGCGCCAGCGATGCCGAAGCCCTGACCGGCCTGCCGATATTTGCCGTGTTGCCGCATGTGGCATATGGCGATGGTAAAGGCCGGGCGACGGACGAAGAAAACGAAGCTATCGGCCATTTGCAAACCATCATCCGGCTGCGCAGCGAGGCAGGTCAGACCGGTGCGGATGGGGACATGCCGGGGGCCACATCCTCCCAACCCCAACCCCAACCCCAACCCCAACCCCAACCTCATCCCATTTCCAATACGGGTGCCGATGCCGCAACCCCAAAGGATGCAGGCCGCGTCATTTGCGTAACCTCGCCAATGCCCGGCGAGGGTAAAAGCCGCCTTGCACGTATAATTGCCGCCCGTTTCGCCCGCAATGGTCAGCGTGTTTTGCTGCTTGATGGCGATTTGCGAAGGCCAGCCCTGGTGATGGATGGTGCCTTCGCCCGCCAAAGGGCCGTGCGGAAGGGGGCCTCGGTTGAGGGACAGGAGGCAGCGGAAAATATGCCCGATTTGCAACTGGTTCTGCAGGGCGATTGTGCCTTTTCCAATGCGGTATTTCCGGTTCATGCGCCTGAATTGGCAGAAGGCGAAACCGGCACTCACCCGGGATACGATTTTCTGGGGGCGGAAAACCCGGTTTCATCGGCATTGGCCGGGCAATTGATGGCCGAAAAACTGGGCCATGTGATTGCGGTCCTGAAAGCCAAATACGATTTTATCATTCTTGATGCGCCGCCGGTCCTGGCCGTGGCCGATGCGATATGGCTGATGCGCGCAGCAGATGACCGGTTATTGTTGCTTCGGGCGGGTAAAAGCCGCCGGGATGACATTGTCGATGCCTGTAATCGCCTGGCGCAGGCGGGCTGTGCGGCGGATGGCATTGTCTTTAGCGGTGTGTCACGGCGCGGGGCCTATTATGGCAGCCGCAAAAGGCGCAGGGCGTAATGGCAGGGGAACGCCGTTTTTTCCGCCTCAATCTGCGGAACCGGGCAGGCAGGCAGTTGGCGGGCATCGCTGCCATCACGCTTTCCCTGCTGGGGCTGGCAACGGCCCGTTTATGGCAGGATGGCCTTGCTTTTGCTTATGCGCCAGACCAGCAGGAAACCCTAAAGGCGGGCGATGGTATTGTGCCCGCATCTTTGCGCCAGAAAATCAATTACGCCCTGGCAAAGCAGGATTATGCCGCCGCCAGCGCCGCCATGGCCGATTTGCGGGGGCTTTATCCCAATGATGTGCATATTGGTTTGCGCGATCTTGAAATCCGGATCGGGCTATTGCGTGGCCAGCACCAGTTAAATGCCGATAAACGGGCTGATCTGGCCGGTGAAATCCGCCATCTTATGGTCCGTGCAGGCAATGACCAATTGTTGCAGCAACGTGCGCAAACCCTGCTGGCAGAACTGATTATTGCGGGGCATTCGGGGCAATAGCTGTATTTGATGCCTGTTTTTGGCCTGGGGCCAGACAGCCCAGCAAAATAACAAGCGGCATGATAACGGCTGGCAGTGCACCAATGCCATCAAGGCCCGATTGCACCAGAAATGCCACCAAAACGGCCATGAACAGGGCGCGTTTGGCAGGTGTTGTGTCGTGATGGATGCTACGTAAAACCGCAAGGCCCCCCTTAACCAGAAATGCCAGCACCAACAGAAATACCGGCAGGCCCAGCACCAGGACCATATCAAGCCACAGATTATGGCTGCTGACCCAGCGCACTGCATCATTCATGCCCGGCGTGGCGGCATATTGCAGGGCAGGGGCAATGCCCTGTGCGCCATAGCCGGTATAGGGGCGGGCGATAATGGCGTTTAGCGCACTTTGCCAGACATCATCACGTTGCAGCCAGTCCGGCCGGGAAAGCCCGGCAAAACGGGCCAGCAGATCGGGGGTTAGCAGGATAGCAACAATCATGGCCGCAAGGGCAAGAAAGGCCGTGATCAGACGGATGCTAAATGCATGGCCCCCCGCAAGCTCGGCACGCCCGCCCGCGTGCAGGATAAAAACAAATGTTCCCGCCATAAGGGCCAGCATCCCGGCGCGCGAATGGCTGCCAAGGGCGGCGATAAACAGCAAAATTGCCAAAGCCAGCCAGCCGCCATGCGGGTCAATTTTCTCGCGAAAACTGCTACCGGGGCGCTGCCACATGTAAAGGCAGGCGAAAAAGCCGGCTGTTATAAAGGCACAAAAGGCATTGCGGTTGGCAAATGTGCCGGTGAAATCACTGATATGTGCGGTTTTGACAAACCATAAGGTCGATGGGATTGCCGCAACATCAAGGATCATGGCAATTGCCGTCTGCAATGCGGCACTGGCCGCCAATGCCCGGCACAGGGGCGTTATTTCGTTGCCTGCTTCGCTTTGAAGGGCGGATAAAGCCAGCATGGCAGCCAGCCATAACAGATAAAGCACCTGATCGGGAAGCTGTGCCGGGGCAAGGGCAAGGCTGCTGCCACTAAAGGGCGCGATCATGGATTGCGGCCAAACAGGCAGGGCCTGAGCAATCAGCCAAAGGATTGCCAAAATCAGCGCAAGGAAAAAGGGCGAAAGCGCGCTTAAACGCCCTTCCGTTTGCCCTGTGCCCTGCTGTTGCGCCTTAAAAAAGGCAATCGGCAATGCCAGGGCAAGGGGCAGCGCCAATATTGCCAAGGCCCATGGTCGCCCCCCGCCCAGCAGCAGGGGGGCGGCAAAAATTTCAAAAATCAGGGCCCAGCGGGCGCAGGTGGCAATCATGACGGGATTTGACCCAAAAGGATGCAATGCCTAAGTCTTATCGCGCTATACCCTGGAATAAGCCAGACGCCGTGTCATGGTTTTTTGAAAATGAGCATGAATGATTTTCCCTTCCGGCCCTGATCACTCGCCCGAACCCGCCAGATCGCCGGACAAAACCGCCCGCACTGAAAGTGTGCATTCCCGTGCTCCTGCCCCGTTACTGCCTCAAACTCCGCGTTCTTTCGGCCCGCTTTCGCTTTTGGGCTCCCTCTTTGGGATGGGTCTTTTGGGGCTTTCGCTGTGGCTGTTGCCAATGGGCGGGACGCTCAGTAAAGCCATTATCGTTCTGTGGGCGGTTCTGGGTATTTTGCCGCTACTGGGCCAGCGTGGTTTTGCTGTGGATGGGATATTGGCGTTTCTGCTGTGGCTGGCTTTGCTGTTCTGGGTGCTGGTGGTGGGGCATTTGGGAACGGCCGCCTGGCGGCTGGCAGGCAATCTGGCAATTTTGCCACTGGGGCTGATGCTGGGCAGGATGCAGGGGCGGGCGGTCCTGGCACCCATCATGGTGCCGGTTCTGGTTTACGTGCTGGTCGATAGTGAATTTCAACTGACCAGCGAGGGTTGGCGCCTGAACAACCCGTTTTTGTTTTTATCCCTGTTCGTGCTGGCAATGGTGGCCTGGCAAAATGTGCGTAAGCCACAACCAAATGCTCCATTGTATCCGCGTTCCGCCCAGCCGGTGATGAATGCTGTATTGCCCGTTCTGATCGCCGGTATTGGCATGGCCGGGGTTGTCGCCAGTCAGACGCGTATTGCCATTCTGGCGATGGGGTTGGTGGCAATAACGCGCATTCCGGCTACCCGCGCATGGGTTTGGCTTATCGGGCTACCGCTGGCCGGGGGCAGCCTCTGGCTGATCGCGGATTATCTGCCGCGCATCCTGTTTACCCATGCCAGCGGCAGGCTGGCCTATTGGCAGATGTTCTGGCAGCAATGGCAGGACGGCAGCAACAGCGAACAGTGGTTTGGCTTTGGCGTGGGGGCGATTGAAGCGCAGCTTTTAAAAATGCAATCCGCCGTATCCTTCGGGGCCTTGCATAATGACCATTTTCATATGCTTTATGAAACCGGCCTGATCGGGGCCGGGTTATGGATGGCAGGATGGGGGATAATGGTCTGGCTGGTTCGGCATTCGGCGCTGGCGGTGGGCATATTGCTGGCGGTGATGGTAACGATGGTAACGGATAACACCCTGTCTTACGGGCATTATCTGCTGGCAAGTGGCGTTGCCGCCGGTGTGGCCTGGCATCGGCGGATGGTGGAAAATACCCCGGCGGTGGATGATGTTTGACCCGGTCCCTTCCACCCCCATATTAACCCCGGCGGAACGGGAAGCGTTGCGCGATATCCTTAACCGCGTATGGCAGCATATGGCCCGTCATGATTATGCCGGGGCGGACCCGTTTGACGGGCTGGAAAGCCGGCTTTTTACGCTAAGCCCCCTTACCTCATCGCGCCTCGCCCGGCTGGCCTGGTTACAGGCGATGAAACATGCCCCGCATATATTGCGCAATTGCGCTTTTATTCCTGCCCGGCAAAATCCCAAAACACTGGCCCTGTTGCTTGGTGCCGGGGCGGGGGTGCCTGTTTGTGACTGGCAATCAGACCCTGCCGGGATTGATGGCAAGGTATTGGCGCAGGATTTAACCCGGCAGGTGTTGGCACTGCAAAATGACGATGGCGGCTGGGGATATCCCTTTGCCTGGCAGGCACGCGCCTTTTATGCCGGGCGTGGGCAATCCAATGCCATTGTTACCTGTTTTGTTATTGATGGCCTGTTGCGTGGCGGCAAATTGCCATCCCATCACCCGGCCTTACAGGCAGGTGCAACATTTTTAAAACGCGATCTTTGGCGGGAGCAAGGGCAGGAACAGGAACAGGAACAGGGCGCGGCGGCTGATACGGGCTTTTTTGCCTATATCGCGCAAAGTGCTGCGGAAATTCATAATGTCAGCCTATGGTGCGCCTGGATTTTGCAGCAATTGCAGCCAGGTAATGACGTAACTGCCCCCGCCTTGCAGCGCGTAATCAACCAGCAACAGCCAGATGGCAGTTGGGCCTATGGCCTGCGCCCGCATCACCGGTTTGTTGATGGTTTTCATACCGGCTATATCCTTGATTTGCTGCATCGCTTTCATGGTTCAGGCAACTGCCCGGTTGATGTAACAGCGGCGATGGATCGGGGCTGGCAATTTTACCGGCGATCCTGCTTTGATGATGATGGCATCCCGCGCAGTTTTGCAGGCAAAGGCGGCTATCTTGACAGCCATGCGGTGGCACAGGCCATGGCGACGCTGCATCGTTTTGGCGATGGGGCGGGGGCGGCTCGCGTTGCGCGCTTTGCCATCAACCGGCTTTTTGATGAAAAGCGCGGTGTTTTTTATGCCGGCATTGGCCTATGGCGGCGGGACAAACGGGTTTTCATGCGCTGGACGCAGGCATGGATGGTGTGGGCCTTCTCGATTATGCTGGCGGCGGACACGGATAATAGCGGCAGGGTGTGATGGTGGATTTCGATGTGCTGAGTTTTGATCATCCCGCCTCGGATCGGGCACAAAAGGAAGCCTTCTTGCGCGATTTATCGCAGCAGGATTTTATCGCACTTTATCAAACTACCCGCACTGCCGCCCGTAATGCCCGGCAAAGCAGCGATATGGAACGGCTTTATGGGCTGACACGCGGGCTTAAGACCCTGCAACGCATCAGTGGTGAACGTGGCTTTTCGCTTGATGCACGATCCTGACCATACCCAGGACCTAATCTGTCCGGGGGCTTGTCATGTGGCGTGGAATAGCCAATAACTCGCACAGCCTGATTTACCGGTATGTTACGGGGTTTTATGCGTTCCGATTTTCCCAGTTTGCCGATCAATGCCGTTCTGGCCGATGTAAAAGCCGCACTTGATGGCGGCACCAACGCGGTTTTGCAGGCCCCGCCCGGTGCGGGTAAAACAACGATGGTGCCCCTGGCCCTGCTGGGTGAAAACTGGCTGGCAGGCCGTAAAATCGTGATGCTCGAACCCCGCCGCCTGGCGGCACGCGCCAGTGCCCGGCGCATGGCGCAATTGCTGGGCGAAAAGGTGGGCGAAACCGTGGGCTATCGCGTGCGGTTTGAAAACCGCGTCTCCGCCCAAACCCGGATCGAGGTGGTGACAGAAGGTATTCTGGTCCGCCAGATTCAGGATGACCCCGAATTAACCGGCATTGCCGCCCTGATATTTGACGAATTTCACGAACGATCACTTGATGCCGATCTGGGGCTGGCCCTGGCACTGGAAAGTCAGGCGGCCTTGCGCGATGATTTGCGCCTTCTGGTCATGTCGGCAACGCTGGATGGCGAACCAATCGCCGGGCTGATGGGCAATTGCCCGGTCATTACCAGCGAAGGCCGCGCCTATCCGGTTGAAACCACCTATATGCCCCCCAAACCGCAGGAACGGATTGAACCGGCAATGGTGGCCGCCATTCGCGATGCGCTGGCAAACCAGAAGGGCTCAATCCTGGCCTTTTTGCCGGGGCAGGGCGAAATTACGCGGGTCGAGGGGCTGTTAAAATCGGCCTTATCGGCAGAGGACCGCGTCATTATCGCCCCGCTTTATGGCGCGATGGATGCCAAGGCCCAGGATCTTGCCATTCAACCCGCCCCCGATGGTTTTCGCAAGGTGGTGCTGGCCACCGCGATTGCCGAAACCAGCCTGACGATTGATGGCATTCGCGTGGTGGTGGATTGCGGGTTGCAACGCCTGCCAAGGTTTGACCCGGCATCGGGCATGACGCGGCTGGTAACGGTAAAATCATCCCAGGCCAGCGCCGAACAGCGGCGTGGTCGCGCCGGGCGATTGGAACCGGGGATTTGTTACCGCCTGTGGGGCGAGGCCGAACATCGCGCCCGCCCGCAATTTAGTGCGCCCGAAATTGCCGAGGCCGATTTGGCCCCGCTAACCCTGGAACTGGCGCGCTGGGGTGTTGCCGATGTAACCAGCCTGCCCTGGCTTGATGTGCCCGATGCAGCCAAAATTGATCAGGCCCGTGATGTGTTGCGCCGGTTGGAGGCATTGGATGATGCCGGGCGCATCACGGCGATGGGGCAGGCGATGGCAAGCCTGCCGGTGCATCCGCGTTTGGCACATATGATGGTGCGCGGGCAGGAATTGGGGCTGGCCGATGCGGCCTGTGCGCTGGCAGCCCTGTTGTCGGACCGGGATTTTATGCGCAATGCCGGGGCGGATCTGCGCCAGCGGTTGGAGGCAATGGAGCGTGGTCGCGCACCGGGCATGATGATGGAGGCCAAACGCCAGCTTTCCCGCCGTTTGGCACAAGCAGCAAAGGAACTGGCCTTTGGTGGCGGGCGCGGCAATGGGGACCAGCCCAAACAGCCCGATTTTGCCGATCAGGCCGGGTTGCTGGTTGCCTTTGCCTACCCGGACCGCATTGGCGAACGTCGGCGCGGGGGCGAGGCCCGCTATCGCCTGTCAGGCGGGCGCGGCGGTGTTTTACCGCGTGAAGACCGGCTGGCAAATGAACAATGGCTTGCCGTGGCAGAGCTTGACGGCCAATCGCGCGAGGCAAAAATTTATCTGGCAGCCCCCCTGTCGCAGGCCACGCTGGAAGAATTTTTTGCCAGCCAGATCACCACCGGGACCGAGGTTTTCTGGGACACCCAGAACGATATGGTGGTGGCCCGGTTCCAAAGGCGAATTGGGGCCCTGGTACTGGAAGAAAAACCGGTCCATGACGCCGTCGCGCCCGACAAACTGGCCCAGGCGATGACGGACGGTATTCGCAAAATGGGCCTGTCCTGCCTGCCCTGGGACAAGGAAAGCGAACATCTGCGCGCCCGCCTTGCCTTCTTGCACGGCCAGGAGCCGGAAACCTGGCCGGATATGAGCGATGCCGGGTTGCTGGACCACCTTGAAGACTGGCTGATGCCCTATCTTTCCGGCATTGTGCGCAAAACCCAGTTGCGGCAGGTAAATTTAAGCGAAGCACTGGTTTCCACCATCGACTGGAACCAGCAACAGCAAATTGCCAAACTGGCCCCCAGCCATTGGACCGTACCGACCGGGTCCCACATCCGTATTGATTACCGGCCCGAAGGCCCTGCCTTGCCGGTGCGCCTGCAGGAAATGTTTGGCGCAACCGAAACGCCGAAAATCGCCAACGGTAAAGTGGCTGTCACATTGCATTTGCTTTCCCCCGCTCAACGCCCGTTGCAGGTAACATCCGATCTGGTCGGGTTCTGGCAAGGGTCCTATGCGCAGGTAAAGGCGGAAATGAAAGGGCGTTACCCCAAACATTACTGGCCCGACGACCCCTTGCAGGCCGAACCAACAAGGCGGGTGAAACGGCCCAATCATTAACCCGGTTTGAGATTGCGCAGATGCAAGGTTTCGGTGATGGCGTAATTTGCGGTGGGGCATTGCATATGCCTGCCCGCCGGGCACTGTGATGTGGTGCTGATACAAATTTGATTTCAAGCTGATACATATTTGAATAACAAATGGTGCAAAAAGCATGAAGCAGCGCGTGAAAGAAAAACATCTGGTCGAGCGGGTGGGCTGGTTACGCGCGGCAATCATGGGGGCCAATGATGGCATCGTTTCAATCGCCAGTCTGGTGGTGGGGGTTGCGGCCGCCAACCCTGCGCGGGGCGATGTGCTGCTGGCGGGTATTGCCGGGTTGATGGCCGGTGCCATGTCGATGGCAGCGGGGGAATATGTATCGGTCAGTTCGCAGGCCGATACCGAAAAGGCCGATCTGGCCCGTGAACGCCATGAACACGAAATTGACCCGGAAGGTGAGCTGATCGAACTTGCGGGCATTTATCAAAGCCGGGGCCTTGAAGCGAAACTTGCCATGGATGTTGCCCGGCAGATGATGGCAAAGGACGGCATTGCTGCCCATGCCCGCGATGAACTGGGCTTGTCGCCCGTCAATATCGCACAGCCCCTGCAGGCGGCGGCGACTTCGGCACTGATGTTTGCATTGGGGGCGGCGTTGCCGCTGTTGGCCGTTTTATGGGCGCCGGTAAATGCCATGATCCCGGCTGTTGGGGCGGCTGCATTGCTGGCACTGGCGATTTTGGGGGGCTTTGGTGCCCATATTGGCGGGGCGCCCAAGGTACGCGCCATCACCCGCGTGGTGTTTTGGGGTGTTGTGGCGATGGTGGCCACTGCCCTGATTGGCCGGCTGGTGGGGGCGGTTGTTTAAACCTGCTTTCCGGCGCAAAAGGATTTGCCGTGTGATGGTGATCGCCGGGCATGATAAGTCATTATCATGCTTGATCTGGGGCGGATGTTGGTTGCCCGGAAATGGCAAGAGAATGCGAACCGCCATGGTTTTGCCCGCTATTTTCTGGCAGCATAAAAGTTGTGTTTCACAAACCCGTCAGGCGAATACATGCCCCTTGCCGCGACCCCGTTATTAAGCGTTGCCAGTTTAAAACAAAGCATCGCCTTTTATCGCTGCCTTGGTTTCAGGGTGGTGGCACAAACCGTCGATGAAACCAGCGAAGAGCCGGTTTGGGCGATGCTGGAAAGTGCCAGCGAAAAGACAGGGAATAATGATGGCAACGCACAGCCAGAAACGCCTGAACCCGTTCGCCTGATGCTGGCCGCCCATGGGGGCGTATCGCACGAAGAACGCAAAATGCGCCCGTCTTTTAGTGGCATGGTGTGGTTTCTGGAATGCGATGATTTGCGCACCCTTTATGATGCGCTGGCCGGGCAGGGATATGGACCAGAGCCGATAATGGCGATTGATGACGCCAAAGGGCAGTTTTTCGTACGCGACCCGGATGGTTATGAAATTGCGATAAACGGCCAAGATAGCCGGGATTGGGCGGATTAGGCATTCCAGTCCTGCCCCGTCTCACCTCAGCCCGCTTAATGACATGGCAGCTTTAAAACCGGTTACGGATAGCGGATTGCCAGAACTTCCAGCTCATCCTCGCCCGCCGGGGTCTTAAGCGTAACAACGTCTCCGACCTGGCATTTCATCAGCCCGCGTGCGACCGGTGATACCCAGCTTATTTTGCCCTTCAGGCTTTCGGCTTCGTCCTCGCCAACGATGCGAATGGTTTTTTCTTCATCCCGCGCATTTACATAGGTGACTTCGGCACCAAAAAAGATACGGGAATGATCGGGCTGGTCTTCGGATCGGACAACAACGGCATCCTCGATGCGTTTGCGCAAATAGCGCACCCGGCGGTCAATTTCACGCAGGCGTTTTTTGCCGTAAATGTAATCGCCATTTTCACTGCGATCACCATTGCCAGCCGCCCATGACACAACAGCAACGGTTTCGGGCCGTTCCTTTTTCCAAAGGTGGTCCAGTTCGTTGCGCAGGGCATCAAGGCCTTCGGGGGTGATATATATCGGTTTGTCCATGCCCGGGTTTTTATCGCAAAGATCGGAAAACGAAAAGAGGGTTCAGATACGTAAACGGACGGCGTTTGGGGTAAACGCCGTCCGGTGAAAAAGGTTCTGTTGGGCAGGGCTTTAAAGTTTCAGGTTGGCATTATGCCTTGCTGGTTGCGCCATGTTCGCTGCGAAGGGCAGTGTCGTTGATGGGCAGGTGTACAAGGGCTGCGAAAATGCCAAGGGCGATGGACATGATCCAGACGGCATCGAAACTGCCGGTCATGTCATAAAGCAGGCCGCCAAGCCAGGCGCCGAAAAACGCCCCGATCTGATGGCTGAGCATCACCAGGCCAAACAGGGTTGCCATATAGCGCGGGCCGAAAACCTGGGCGACGATGCCGCTGGTAAGCGGTACGGTCGAAAGCCAGAGTGCACCCATCAGGGCCGAGAACAGCCAGATGGTTTCGGCGGTTTTGGGCGAGATCAGGAAAATGAAGATCACCAGCGCGCGGGTGCCGTAAATCAGCGACAGTCCCCATTTTTTGCGCCAGCGCCCGCCAAACCAGCCCGCCGCCAGCGTACCGACAATGTTAAACAGGCCAATAATGGCAAGCCCGCTGGACGCAACCGATGCCGGAAGCCCGCAAAGCTGGGTAAAGGTTGGCAGGTGGGTGGCGATAACCGCGATATGAAAGCCACACACAAAGAAACCGGCATTCAAAAGCAGGAAACCACGATGTTTGCGCGCCTCGTGAAAGGCATCAATCAGGCTGGTCGGGCCAAGGTCAACCGCCGCGGTTGCACCACCAGCACTGTGGTCGGCACGGCCGGTCAGGGCGAAGGCAGCGGGCATAATGATCAGGCTGATCAGGGCGATCATGGCAAGCGCGCCAACATATCCCAGCCCGGAATTCAGGGCCTGGGTTGTAGGGGCCATCACAAACTGGCCCAGCGACCCACCCGCACTGGCAAGGCCAAGAACAAAGCTGCGGCGATGGGGCGGGAAAACCCGGCTGATGGCGGCAAGCACCACGGCAAAGCTTGAGGCCCCAACACCAATACCAATCATAAGGCCCGCCGTTGCATAAAGGGCAGCGGGCGAGGATGACTGACCCATCAGATACAGGCCCAGGGCATAAAAAACCGTGCCGCCAATGAGGGTGCGGGTGGTGCCGAAACGATCGGCCAGGGCACCCGCGATGGGCGCGGAAATCCCCCACAGCAGGTTTTGAATGGCAAAGGCAAGGCCAAATACAGAGGCGCTCCAGCCGGTTGCGGTTAGCATGTCGGGAATAAAAAGCCCAAGGGCAGGACGAATGCCCAGATTGACCGCCAGAACCAGCCCGCCGCTAAGCAGGACCAGCCAGGGGAACCATTTGGCTGTTTTGATGGAAGGGGACATGGTGCCTCGTTTATTGGAATGATTTGGATATGTCGGGCACTATGCCAAGCAAATTTTCATGCGTCCAATTCATTGGGTTCATGTGGTCGATTACTTTTGTGCATCATTTATGATGGCCGGTTTGCCGGTGGCCGAACAGGCAACGATATTGGCAAAGCAATCAAGCACGGTATGGATATCGGGGCTGGTGACCCGGCGCACCATCACCACCTTCATCGGCCAGCTTGCATCGGCAATATCCAGAAGGGCAAGGTCCGGGGCGGAACGGCTGAGCTTGCAATAGCGTTCCGCCGTGATGCCATAACCAACTCCGGCCGCGACCATTTCAATTTGCAAATCAAGGGCGGAAACTTCGAGGATGGAATGAAAGGCAACGCCCTGGCGCTGTGCCAGCAAATTGCCCATGGCGCGAAAGGAACAGCCTTCGGGCAGCAGCACGATGGGGCGCTGGGCCAGTTCGGCAATGCTTTGGGGCGGGTTCGGGTCGTTGGCGGGGCCAATCGGAATGATCCTGTCATCAAACAGGGCATCAACCTGAATGGATTTGGGGAAATCGGTGCTGGCAACGCCGCCAATGCCGGTTTGCGGGTCGTCTAGCGATAATAATGCATCAATTTCGCCCCGACGCAAAAGCGGCAGCATTTCGCTGGCCCAACCCGATCGCAGGCTAAGCTGGCTTTTGGGGAAGCCGACATGAAGCTGGCGGATGGTTTCGGCCGTAACCAGGGGCGCAACCCCGTGTGAGACGCCAATTTTAACCGGGCCTTGGGGCGATGTGCCGGTTTTGACGATTTCGGTAAAACCGGCAAGACGGCGCAACAGGTCGCGGGCCTCGGCCAGGGCGCGCTGCCCGGCGGGGGTCGGGCGCAATGGTTTCACGGTGCGGTCAAAAAGGGCGCAGCCAGTGCGGGTTTCAAGGCGCTGGACACGGCGGGTAACAGCGGGTTGGGTTAGCCCCAGGCGGCTGGCCGCCCCGTGAAAGGACTGTTCCTCGGCAACGGCGATCAGGGTTTGTAATTCGCGGGTATCCATTACCTACTCCGTTTATCCGTAAAACCGGCAGTCATGGGCAATGATGCAGCAAACTGATCGGTGTTCGCAATATGATTAAATTTGGTAATGGGTTGTTGGTGTGGCGTTAATGCAAGTACCTGATCAAAGGCAAAAAGCCTTAGGAATACGCGCTGCGTTATGCCGTATCGCCCTGCGCCTTGCGCTTGGCTTTGTAGGCGGCGGCTGCGGCGGTATAGCCCCCTTCGCCGCCATCCAGAAAATGGAAATGCGCGTCATGCACGGCCGAGGGGACAATGCAGGTCATGATCGCGGTTTTTTGCTGATGCAGGCCAAATTGGATATGACCGCTGGCTTCGTTTCGCGTCAGGATTTCGCGCAATTGTACCAGTTGCGCTGCGCTGCAACTGACCGTCATGAAAAGGGCGTCGCCGAATTTGCGATAATCGGTGTTTAGCGCGGTATAGCGGCGATAATGCGCCGGATCAAAGGTGCCCAGTTTCCAGCCGGTTTTATCAAGCACAAAGGCAAGGGCCGCCGTCAGAAACACCTTGGCGCGTGCCCCGAAAAGCGAGCCATCCTTGGGCCGGTTCGCGCGGGCTTCAAGGTTCAGTCCTTCGGGGGGAAAGCGAAAAAGCGGGCCGTTTTCGCCCACGGGATGGGCATGGCGCGGATCTTCATCAAGCAGAAACAGGATATCGCGGACTGCGGCATCAAATGCATCGCGATCTTCCATCGGCAGAACGATCAGCGAAACGATCGAGCCATTTTCAGAAGCCGCAATGGGTGACCAGCGGCAGGACAGCCCGGTAAGGTCCGGCTGGGTGCCGGGCGGGGCGGAATCAACATGGTGGTCATTGTGGGTTTTCATCTGGTTTTCGGCCCACTGAATGCCGCGCCCATTAAACATGGCATAGCTGACGGCATCGGAAACGGCATAGCGCGCCACACGAACATCGCGCCCGGCAGCGCGGATTTCAGCCATTTCAAACAGGGCGACACGCAATTCAAGCCCCAGATTTTCGCGGGTCCAGCGCCGGGTGGCCGCCATGGCAACGCGAATTTCATCCATCTGTTCGGGCGCGCAGGCAAAGCTGGCCCCATCGCCACCAAACATGAACGGATAGGCCGAATGCCCCAAAACATTGCTGACCGCTGCAATGACCGCAGCCCCCGCCATATTGACTTCCTTATAGCGCCCCTGTGCAATCGCCTCGGTCGAGGCGACGATATCGGCAATCCCAACATACCAGTTATCGGGCAGGGGGTGATAACTGCCGGGATCAAGGATATTGGCAAAGTCGCTAAAGGTCGGAATGGCAAGATATGAATTGGGCACGGCTTTCTCGTATCAGCGAAAAACAGGGGCATTCAGTGCCCGCTTTGCCCCTGATCAATAATGGGGCGGCGGCACGTCATCTTCGGGGGCGGTCGTTATGAATGAATTCATGCGTTTTATATCTTCACTAAGCAGATGATTACGCCGTTCAAGAATATCAATCCGGTCCCACTGCTGTTTGATCATCATCGACATGTCATTCATCGCGATATCAAAGTGCGACAGGCGGGTTTCAAGTTCAATGATGCGGGCTTCGAGATCTGAATCTGACATGGCGGGTATTTTATCATCCTGCAGGGTGAAACGGGGTGTTGGCCGGTGGTTTAACATGCCTGCCAACAGGGTAAAGTCAAATAGCGGTGAAAGCCGCCTTTAACAGTGCCCTTTGTTATATGGGGGCAAACACAAACCCCCGGCAAGGGCCGGGGGTGCAAAGGGCATTAGTTGCCTGGGTGACCGGCCTTTGGCCTAGTCTTCCTCGTAAACGCGGATCAGGGCGGAATGGTCCAGATGGCCTTCGCCCATATCGATCAGTTCTTCGTAAAGTTCCATTGAAAGACGGGTCATGGGCAGTTCAAGGCCCAGTTCGCTTTCGGAAAATTCAAGCGCCTGATAAAGGTCTTTGCGCTGGGTGGTGGCCTTGCCGCCCGGTTCAAAATTGCGTTCGATCATGCGTTTGCCATGCTGCTGCAAAACGGTGGAATCGGCAAAGCCGCCCGTCAGGGCATCGCGCAGTTTGGCAATATCAACCCCGGCTTCTTCGGCCATGGAAAAGGATTCCGCCACGGCAGCAATGGTGATGCCGACAATCATCTGGTTGGCGGCCTTGGCGATTTGCCCGGCACCGGCCTGTCCGACATGGGTAACACGGTTGCCCAGCACCTTGAAAATACGGTCCACACGCTGGAAAATATCGGCTTCCCCGCCCACCATGATCGACAGGCTGCCATTTTGCGCGCCCAGCGTGCCGCCTGATACAGGGGCATCAAGCCATTCACCGCCCGCATCCTCGACGGCATCGGCAAAGCGGCGGGTCGCATCAACGGCGGTGGTGCCCATATCAATGACGATGGTGTCTTCTTCCAGGCCATCAAGAACGCCGTCTTCACCCATCAGCACATTTTCAACCGCTTCGGTATCGGCCACGCAGATAATGACGATATCGGCATTGGCAACGGCATCGGCCGGGGTGGGCGCGGTTTCAACCCCCAGATCCTCGAACATGTTCAGCGTTTCGGGGTTGCGGGTGGTGACAGTCAGCTTCGCACCTGCCTTTTCCAGATTAAGCGCCATATGGCGCCCCATAAGCCCCAGTCCGATGAAGGCTATGTTTTCGCCTGCCAGTGCAGTCATGACGGTCGTTTCCCTTTGTCGTGCAGTCGTTAGCAATGACGGTATGCCGCGTAAAACACGGCACATGAAATTCACAGCAGCCCGGCGCAAAGAAACCGGACCCGCCACCGGGCCCGGCATATGCGTTGGAAAAAGATGCTGCCAGCTTACGGTTTAATGTGGCAAATCAGCGTCGAAATCCGTGGTTTCCTGCGGCAATGAAAATTGCCATCAGACATCGGCGGGGCGCAGATAACGGGCGGCCATGGCCCGTTCAATAGCAGCGCCAACCAGGCGGTCGATATCCAGACGGTGACGGATCAGTTCGAGAATGCGTAATTCTTCCTGGCTGATTTCACCATCCGACAGGACGATTTCACAGGCAAAAACATAGGCCGTTTCACGCAGCTTTTTGGGCAGGGCATCGCGGATCAGAATCAGGGTGTTATCAAGGCCATCATCTTCGGCCAGCCGTGCGGCACAGTCACGCGTGACCTCGGTCAGGCGTTCGCTGTCGAAACCGGCGAAAATGGGAAGATAACGCACCCGTCGTGCCATTGCGGAAAGTTCGGCATCGGTGATGTCATTGTCTGCAGCCGAGACCATAACCATCGTGTAGATCAAAGCGTCCTGATGGGAAATCACCGTTGTTCTCCTCGATATTCCGGGTTTGACAAGGGCGTGCCTGCCAATCGGCGTGAAGCCTGATCGCTTTTTCAGGGTAGAACGCCAGCCGGTTGCCCGCAACTGTTTAAGGGGGCCACGCGATGAAAATTTTGCACATGGCGGATTTTTACAGTTTTGTTGCCAAAGGGATTTTCGGGATTGGCGCGAAAAATGGCGTAAAACTGCGCTTATCGGCTGTATTGATAAGAAATTTCTAAAATAAGTAAATGTGAAAGTATGAGGAATGCGGGGAATTGCCCAGTAATGCAAAAAGCCCTTTGCAGGGTGTTTGTGAAAAGCTATGTTCGCGCAGCTATAACAAAAACCGATGAACATAGCTGGGTAAATGGGAGCCAATATTTCAACTGACGCCGCTTCGACAGTCGCGGCCCTGATTGCCTGTGACCGAGTGCCAGCGGCAGTCATTGCTCCTGACCGGCAAGAAATGCTGGTGAATGCAGCATGGGCCGGCGTGTTTGACGTGCCCGTGAGCGACAATACCCAGTGGCTGCCAATTGGCGATTGTGTTCGTATTTCCGGTATTATTGACCAGGCGCGCGCATGCAGCGATCGGGTGGAACCCCAGGGCGAGACATTTGTCCTGCCCGTGGCCGAGCGCGACCATAGCTATTTTCTGGGCTGGTGGCTGCCTGCTGATGGCGGAAATCTGATCCGGGTTGTGATGCTGACCCAGGAAGACCGGCTTGTTTCATCGGGTTTGATGATTTCGCCTTTGCCGGTACTGGTATTGGGCCAGCAGGGCGAATTTCGCCATGGCAATGCGGCGGCCGAACTGATTGCGCTAGAGGTGGGATTGCCCAATGTGGCGGCACTGGCAACACCCAATGGCCAGCGTCCCCTGAGCGGCCCGCCCGAAGAAGGCGAACATCTGCGTTCCGTGCATTACGGGCAGCGCATATTCCAGTGGCGACGGACATTTCTGGTTGATAATTGCGGAATTGCGCTGTTCGGGCGTGATTGCACCCGCGAAGAAAGTTATCGCCGGGCATTGGAACATGCGGTGCAGGGGATTGTCGACCTGGCACCGGACGGGCGAATGACATCGGTAAGCGATGCGGTGGCATCGCTGTTTGGCTATGACAATGCAGGTGCGGTCAAGCGCGCCTATCTTGCCAATCCCGAAAGTTTTTATGCCCGCGATGATGACCTGGTTGACCTGCGCCAGCATTTGCGTCGCGGCAACGGCTTTAGTGGCCGCGAAATTGAAATGCGCCGGCACGATGGCAGCCAGGTTTGGGTGCGCATGAATGCCACCGTCATTCATGGCGAAGGCGGCATTTTGCTGGGTTACAGCATTACCCTGATTGACGTGACCAAAAACCGCCAGGCCGAACATGACCTGCGCCGCCGTCAGGAACGTTACCGTGCGCTGGTACAGACGGCAGGCAGCGTGATCATGTTCCTCGATACCGAAGGGCGTATTCTGGAATATAACCGCGAAAGCGAATGGACATTTGGCTATTCGTGGATGGAGGCTGCGGGCCGCAACTTTTTTGATCTGCTGGTGGTAGAACGCGAAAGACGCGCGGTTGCCCAGCGTATCAACCGCATGATCGCCGGTGAAATCATCAAGGACGAAGTGGTTTCGATTTGCCGCAAGGATGGCGAAATCCGGCTTCTGCAATGGAACGTGCGCGCCCATTTTGCCGAAAATGGCAATGTCGCCGGTGTAATTTGCATCGGTCAGGATGTAACCGAGAAAACCGCGGTTGAACGCGCCCTGCGTCTGGCCGAAGAAAAATATCGCGGCATTTTTGAAAACTCGGCCGAAGGGCTATATCAGGCAAAGCCATTGGGGCCGTTACTGTCGGCCAACCCGGCCTTTGTTTCGATCATGGGTTATCGCGATGAACGCGACCTTGTTTTGAAAGAAAAGGCGGTTCGCGACGGGTTTTACCTGCAACCGGGCACGCGCCTGCAATTTACCGGGCGCCTGTTGCGCGATGGATATGTCCAGGGTTTTGAAGCCGAACTGCGCCGGGGTGATGGCAAGATCATCTGGATCGAGGAAAATGCCCGCCTGGTGCGCGATGATCGTGGTGTGCCGGTTCTGATCGAAGGGTCGATCACTGATATTACCGATCGTAAACGTTCGGAAGCACGCATCCAGTTTCTGGCCCATCATGACGGGTTAACGGGCCTGCCAAACCGCACGCTGTTTCAGGAACGGCTGGCTGCCGCTGTTGCGCGGGGCAAACGCGAACATAGCAGTTTTGTCCTGATGCTGTTTGACCTTGATAATTTCAAGGACATCAACGACACGCTGGGCCACCCGATTGGTGATTTGCTGTTGCAGGGTGTGGGCGAACGGATGCGCGTTCGTCTGCGCAACGAGGATGTAGTGGCACGCCTGGGCGGCGATGAATTTGCAGTTTTGCTACATGACCCCGGTTCACCAGAGGAAATAGCCCTGGTCGCACAGCGCCTGATTGAGCGCGTGAGCGAGCGTTTCATGCTGGAAGGCAATGAAGTGCTGGTTTCGACATCGGTGGGGATTTGCGTTTATCCCAAGGATGGACGCGATGAGAAGGACCTGCTGCGCAATGTCGATCTGGCGCTTTATTGTTCCAAGGCCGAAGGGCGCAACCGGTATCATTTCTTTGAAACGCGATTGCAGCTTGAAGTGCAGGAACGCAAAGCCCTGGAACGCGACCTGTCGCGTGCGATTGCCAATAATGAATTCGAACTGTTTTACCAGCCGATCATTGATGTGAAGGATCACCGCATTGTCGGGATGGAGGCGCTGGTGCGCTGGTTCCATCCGTCACGCGGGCTGGTCAGCCCGGTTGATTTTATTCCCGTTGCCGAACGCATGGGCATCATTGCCGAAGTGGGCAAATGGGTGCTGAACAATGCCTGTTTGCAAACCCGCGAATGGAATAATGCCGGGCTGGGCAAGCTTCTGATTTCGGTTAATCTTTCACCGCTTGAACTGGCCCGCCATGAAGACTTGATCGAAAGTGTCGGCGATGCCCTGCAAAAAACGGGGCTGGACCCGCACCAGTTGCAGTTTGAAGTAACCGAAGGGGCAATGATGGATAACCCGCGCGAAGCGGCCATCACGCTGGGCATGTTGCGCAATCAGGGCATTCGTATCGCGATTGACGATTTCGGCACCGGTTATTCGTCGCTGGCCTACCTGAAACGCTTCCCGGTGGATAAACTGAAGATTGACCGGTCATTCATCATCGATCTGGATCAGGAAGATGGTAATTCGGCCATTGTGCGCGCCGTCGTCTTTATGGCGCGGTCCTTTGGCATGTCGGTTAATGTCGAGGGCATCGAAACCGAAAAGCAGTTGGACCGTATCCGGGCCGAAGGTGTGGATGAATTGCAGGGCTTTTTCTTTAGCAAACCTCTGCCTGCCCCGGAAATGGAAGCATTATTGCAAAAACAGATTGGCGCGGGCCTGGTGCCGGGCATGACCACGCATTAAAACCGGGGCAAGGGCTTTAAGCGCCATAGAAAATGCGAAAGGCGGCAAACGGGCCGCCTTTTTTGTGTTTAAGGACAAAGGGTTTTACGCAGCGCGGTCATCCCAGAATTCGCCAGCATGATGAAGCAGTTCCTGCCGGTTGATACGCATTTGAATGCGATGCGGGTTTTCGGGCGGGGTCAGGCACCCCTGTCGGCGCAGGCTGGCAATGGTGCGGCTGGCGGTTTCGGTGGTAACCGAAACGATGCTGCCCAGTTTGTCACGCGGCGGGACAATGCAATGGTCGCGATAGGCCACCCACAATAAAAACCGGCAAATGCGGCGAATGGCCGTGCCGGTGCCGATATTGATTTTCCAGTAATGGCTGGCGATAACTTCGCGGCCCAGCAAATGCGAAATGGCGCGTGCCACCTGCAGGCTGATGGATTGCTGCTGGCGCAGGCGAAACAGCGGAATACGCAAAAGCCGGCTTTCGGCCAACGTTTCGCTGATCAGCGGTGGGCTGGTGGGCGATGACACGGCATCAAGCGCTTCAAGGCCGATAATATCGCCGGGGCGATAAACACGGCAGATTTCGCGTTCCCCATTACGGTTGTAATACCCCTGAAGCACCAGCCCGTCCTTTAACAGATAGGCATGGTTCAGGGTTTCCTGTGCCGGTTCCAAAATGTGGCTGGCAGGCAGGGTTTGGGCTTTGTCATCGGCATAAGGCAGGATTTGGCGCAGGGCGTCGTCCGTGTTCATGGCCGGATCCTTTTGTTTGCGGGAAAGGCGCACGACAGGGCCGTGCGCCCAAACAATGATCAGGCGTTGCGAAGCTGCAGACGCGGACGAACAACCAGCAACATATCAAGTGCCAGAATGATGATCATGGACAGGCCCACCAGCGGGAAAATGATGCCACCAACCGCCAGAATGGCGGTAACGCCGTAAACCTTGCGCATGTCACGCGGCAGGGGCGGAACACCCATCTGGCCGCTGGGGCGGCGTTTCCACCACATCACACCGGCCGAAACCGCCATGAAAATCAGGGATGCACAAATGGCGAGCATGAAAAGCTGGTTCGCCAGGCCAAATTCCTGGCCCATATGCACATTGATCCCCCATTCCATTGCCTTGCCCAGCGGGCCGTAATCGGCATAGGTCATATCGATCAGCGGTTTACCCGAATATTGATCAAGATGGATGACATGCTGAAGCGACAGGTCGTCGGGATAAACCGATGCGCTGTAAACACCGCGCTCGCCCGATGGCATGCTCACCGCATAGCCCGGCACCATGCCCAGCGCATTGAAGGTCGATGTGGCGGCATCAATGCCAATGGCCTGGGCAGCGGTATCGACGGATTGGGGCAGGGGGGCGTTTTCGGTGGTCCAGCCGGTTTGTCCAAACGCATCAATCATGGGGATGGTTGATAGCGGTACATCAACGCGCACACCGGACGGATAGCCCGTTGGGGTGCCATTGGCGAACTGGTTGGCATATTTGCCCCAGAAAACCGACCAGGGCATACCGGTTGTGGCAAGAAAAACAATAAAGAAACCGGCAAACAGCCCGACGATGGCGTGGCTGTCGCGCCACCAGCGGCGATTGGCCGGTTTGCCGCGAATGGCCAGGCGGGACGAACCATCGGTCCGTTTGGGCCACCACAGATAAATGCCCGTTGCCACCAGAAGAATGGTCCAGCCCCCGACAATTTCGATCAATGCATTGGTGAAGGTGCCAAATTCCGCCAGGCTGTGCAGGCGGCGAATGGTCCACATGATGGTATCGCGATCACCCAGTTCACCCAGCGCCTGCCCCGTATAGGGGTTTACATAAACCGCATGGCGGGCACCGCTGGCATCCGCAATGGTGACTTCGGTGCTGGCGGTGGGGGAAATCGGCGTGGTCAGTTTAACAACCTTGCCATCCTGCAGGGCCAGCGCATTGGTGATTTGCGCGCTATAGGGCAGTGGCGTTTCAGCCGTGGGCGTGACCTGTTTTAAATCGGCATAAACGAAATTGTCGATTTCATCGCGAAACAGATAGGCCCCGCCGGTAATGGCCAGCAAAACAATAAAGGGCAGCACAAACAGCCCGGCATAAAAATGCCAGCGCCAGACCGCGCGATAAAACCCGTTTGTCCCCTTCGCCCCGTTTGCGCCGTTCTGGCGCTCGGTGGCTTTTGATGATGAATTTGGCATGGTTGTCCCCTGTGCCAGGCACGCCTGCCAATGCCATCGGGCATGACGGCAGTGCCAATGGATATGAAATGCGAAAACCTGCAACAGGTGCGCAGCCCACACCGGACAAAGCCGGTGAAACAGTTCAGGGCCACAGCGCGCCATGTGTTAAAGGCGGGCGTTGCAGGGAAAGGCGACAGGGCAGCATAACCAACCGACAGACAGGGCACGGTGATTGCCACGAAACACATGCAGGACAACGAACCATGCAACGGTTTAGGGGCAAATATGCCAGTGCGCGCATCATGGAAATCATGATGCAGGCGCGATCCCACGCCATGGGGAAACCCGGTTTCACAGGGCCGCACGCATTGCCAAACCGCCATGAAAAACACGGTCAACGGCAATTAAGCGACACCTGCTTGGGGCAGCCGGGGATGTTTCGAAACAGCAGGGCAGGCGGGGAAATGGCGTTTCATTGTTGCCACAACCCTATCAAACAGGATGCTATCCCGGTTGAAACAGGCCCGCATGATGCACCAGAACCCGCTGCCCAAACCCGTTACGGATGATGGTGCAGGCGTTACCGGGCATTCATTGCCTGATTGATCCTGTAATATCCCTATAGATTCCAAAGGAACCCAGCTAAGCCCAACTAATCCCGGCTAATCCCGGCTAACCCCGGATTATTCCGGCGTGGATCGCGGTTGATTATGCCACAAAGGACAGCGGTGGCGCACGGGCAGGGCCCGCATGGGGATAAAATTCGGGCGAATGCGCCGTAATGTGAAGGGCGGTTACCGCATTGGAAAGCAGGATACGGTGAATTTCGGGAATTTCCAGTGTCGCGGTGGGGGCCATGGCATGCATGCCAATGCCGCACAGCGCACATTGATAGGCTTCGTAACTGTCATAGCGGCCCGAAGATTCCGTCGTGGCCTTGCCATCGGTCGGATCAGTGGGCAGGCGAATGGCCTGAATACCGTTTGATGTACAGATAAGAAGCGGAATATAGCCATCGCCACTGGCATCGGCGCGGGCGGCCAGCGGGGCGTGCATGAAGCCGAACAGAACCGTATTGATCAGCAAAATGCAGGCGACCACCGTTGTAATGGTGACCCGCAGATCGGATGCTGATGAGGCCCGGTTGGCGCGCACGGCAATATTCCAAATTCGCGATAATAAGGATTTGGGATATAACGTTTTCTGGAGGCTGTCAAAACTTACTGGCCCCCGTTTCAGGATGTGCCCGCTGGGTGTTTGTCGCCTGATGGATGTATCAGAAAGTTTTTGCACCTGTGGTTGGCAGCAACACCGCATATAGCGATGTGGTAGCGGTAATAAACAGCCGGTTATGGCGCGCCCCGCCAAAACAGACATTTGATACCCGTTCGGGCAGCAATATTTTGCCAATCAATGCCCCGTCCTGATTAAGGCAGTGCACGCCATCAGCCGCCGATGACCAGATACGCCCCTGTTCATCAAGGCGGAAACCATCAAACAGGCCATTGCTGCATTGGGCAAACACTTCACCGCCTGAAAGGCCGCCATTTTCCTTTACGTCAAAAACGCGAATATGGCGTTCATTGGTTGGATAATGCGATGCGCCGGTATCGGCAATGTAAAGGCGGGTTTCATCGGGCGAAAAGGCAAGGCCGTTGGGGCGTTTGAAATCGCTTGCGACAATGCGGGTTTTGCCGGTTTTGGGGTCCAGGCAATAAACGTGGTCGCCATCCTGTTCGCGGTCGGCCTTGAACCCTTCGTAATTGGAATCAATGCCATAACAGGGATCCGTAAACCATATGGTGCCGTCGGATTTAACCACCACATCATTGGGGCTGTTCAGGCGTTTGCCCTGAAACTGATCCACCAGAACGGTCAGTCGGCCATCATGTTCGGTACGAGTAACGCACCGGCGGCCATGTTCACAACTGATCAAACGGCCCTGCCGGTCAATGGTGTTGCCATTGGTGAAATGGCCAAGGCCGCCACGCAAAACACCACAGGCCCCGGTTGTTTCATTCCAGCACATCAGCCGGTCATTGGGGATATCGGAAAAAACCAGCGACCGCAGGGCCGGAAACCACGCCGGTCCTTCGGTCCAGCGCGCCCCGGTCCAAAGCTGTTCGACCTGGGCGCTGGTTTTAACGCTGGTGGCAAATGATGTGTCGATAATTTCAAATTCATGGTCGGCCATGGCCGCAATCCTCGCCTGATATATCGTCACGTTTTATGCTGTTCTGAGTGTGAGGGGTTTAGTTGCCTTTGCAAGTTTAAATTATGAATGGCTCTTTGTTTTGTGTTGTGAATGTTTTTATTTGAGGGTGAAGATTTTAGATTTTTAGATTTTTAGACTTGTCGTTTTAAGTTTTTAGTGCTGTTTTGGTGGTGAGTTTTTCGCATCGTTTAGTTTTTCACGGTGAATTTTCGGGGGGAGTATGAGTAGATTTGATCGGGTTGAAAGTGGAGATTTGTACGCGCTGTTAAGTGTTTGTACAAAAGAGGATTTGGATCCGATAGTTCAGATCATCCTAAAGAAAGTATCAAACTTTCTATCAACTGATGAGAAATATAAAAAGTACAGTCCGGACCATACCAAATACCATAAACTGATAGGTGATGAACTTCGGTTATTTGGAGGGAATTCACTGAGTAACGTTTTTCGCGGCCAAGGACCAGGTTACGATGAGATAGTTTTTGACGTTTGCAAAAAATTGGATGTTCCCTGTCAGGAAGGGAGAATTGTTGAAAATGAAGCCAATTTGTTGGATTTGTTCGCAGCTCCACGTTGGGCGGCAATGTCGGAAGAAGAAAAGAAAGCGATAGCAGAGGATGTTAGAGAGGGGGCGTTAGAAGGATATTCCGGTGTGTCCGGTGTCATCGGAAGTGTTGGAGGGGCCGCTTTAACCGCGAGCCTCATTTCAGGGCCAGCGGGCTGGGCTGCACTTGGTATGAGCCTTATGAGTTCATCTTTTAAGGTAACTATTCCATGTGTGTTGCACATTGCATATTTGCGGCGCCGTTATTTGGAGAAATCGGAAAATATCAAGCAAAACTTCAGAAAATCATCTGCTTCTTTACAGGGATCATCGAGAATTCAAAAATTTGAATTTGATAAGCAATTCATTCTTGAAGAGGAATCAGGAAAAGAGCTGTTGTCATTGAAGACTTTAAAAAACTATTCGCAAGACAGGTCTGTGGGGTTTTCTCGTGATAAGGATGCAATTGCCAAGTTCAATGAATTGCTGCTAGCGGTTCCATCTCTGGTCACGACTCTCGAGTTGCAGAATCACAATTATATGCTGGTTGAAGCCAACGGGCAATTGGTTAAGGCCACAGGCGGAGGGTTTCGGGGACTTGTTGTTGATTCGGCTAATAAAGTTAAAGAGCATGCCAGATTGTTTGAAGCGGACACTTTGTCCACTTTGGTCAATAGTACTGCAATCATAACTTTGGCATCAACTTTGCTCGCTCAGAAGCATTTGGCTGATATTAGCCGAAAGCTCTCGGATATTAAGCAAGAGATCGATAACATTCGCACATTTCAAAAAAATGAACGAAGAGCATTGGTTTCTGGGACAGTTCATTATTTGGAGCAGTTAGCTGTTGCTGTTTTTGATGGGCTAACTAGTTCAACTTTCCTCTCGCAGATAGAACGCAGCGAATTGGATATGTTGCGTGTTCAGTATCATATTTTGGCTGACGTTCGTGAATTGGAAAACGATATCAAAAAAGCTGAGCCTAAAAAAGTGACCGGCGTCGATGGCATTAACGAAATTTCGACGTACCAACAGGACTTGACCGCACTTTACTCAGAGCTCGTGATTTGTGTGAGGGCGAGAGCTTGTGCTCTGCAATTATTGAGTAAATTCCCAGATTCAAGCTTTATCCTGAAGAACCGTCAAAAAGACATCCTGGCCGCAATCGACGAAATATCAGGATCGACAGAAATTTATCAAACTTTGCGTGCATTATTTCATGAAGCAAGCGGGTTTTGGAAGGGGGATGTCAACCAAATTAAATTGAGTTTGAAGCGAGAGAATGAAGTGTTGATGGACTCGATGCAGCAAATGAAAGATGAAGTGCGTTCGACGATAGAAGCTATTACCTATTCAGCTCAGGCAGCAGAGAAAGGCATGCGTTTCATCGTAAAAATTAAAAATGGCACCCCTGTTGCAGCACAGCTCCTATAAACTTTAACAACTGTTCGTATTTAGGCAGCAGCAATTAGCAATGTGAAAGAAATATTGCTGCTGCACTGATTTATAGTTGGTCATTTGGTTTCCAGATAGTCGGTTTTGTTGTCCTTGTAGTGGATATCGGCCATGGTGATACGGCCCTGGATGCCGGAATTTTTATCAACCCGGATGCCGGCGCGCGGGCTGTTTTCGATCCAGCTATCGCTGATATCAAGATTGCCGCCGTCATAGATATTGGCTTTGAAATAGCCATCGCCGCCGCCATCGGCGATGCGGACATATTTCCAGATATTCTGATCACTTTTGGAATTCAGGACAATGCCGCTCCAGGAGCCGGGCGTGGTGCTGACCCCGTGAATGGTGATGGGCTTGTCTTCGGTGCCAATGGCTTTAAGCGATGCGTTATCATCGATGCTCAGCATGGCATCATTGCCCATCTGGATTTCGACACCGGGTTGCAGTTCAAGATTGGCAGCAATGGTTTCGCTGTAATGCCAGATATAGGGCACACCGGCATCCACCCAGCTTGCATCGTGGTTAAGCGCGCCAAGGGCGACAAGGTCGATCTGGTTTTTTGTGCTGTCGCTAAAGGTGCTGTTGGCGTCGATCATGCCAACGGCATCGGGTTGCAGGCGTGCCGGGATATCGGTGTGGTCGATTTTATTGGTACTAAAACCACGCAGCGCACCTAAAACCTCGATCCCGTAGCCGGTAATGTTGGTGATATGGGTGTTTTCCATGCGAAGGGATGCGCCTTCATCGACCATCACGGCCCGGGTTGGCGGTTTCGGGTCGCCAATGGCACGTTTCATGACCGATCCGCTTGTGCCCTTCTGATTGCCACCGGCATAGGAAATATTGGTGTATATCAGCCGGTTTTTGCTGCTGTTGGAACTGAAATAAAGCCCGTACCAGTAACCCGGTGTTTCATCATCGGCGGTAAAGGTGACGGGCTGATCGCTGGTGCCCTGTGCATCCAGCGCCCCGCCATTTTGAATATCCAGCCCGGCATTTTCCTTGAATTTCAGGATGGTGCCCGGTGCGATGGTGACCTTGTCGAAAATATCGATTTTGTCGGTCACGATGTGGCAGCCCGACCATGTGACCGGCTTGCGGATTTCGCGGGACGATTCCTGCATCAATGCCAGGCGTTCGGCATCGGTCATGGTGGTATCGGTAAACAGTTTCTGCATATCAAGCGGCGGGATCAAAGGCGGGCAGGCATCATCTTCGGCCCATGCCGGGGCGGCTGCCGCCAGCGTGAATGTCAGCAAAAGGGCGCAGCCCGCTAAGCTCCGGCGCGATGCAGAGACCATGATTGTTCCTTCCAGGTCGGATTGGCAGTCAGGACAGGGTTCCTACCTTCGGGATCAATATGGCGAAAATTTGATGCAGGGCTATTTCAGGTTGAAACTGTAAGTGCCTGCTGCGGGGCTGTGGCAGAGGGACTGGACGTGTCGAGATCAAGGATTTGCGAATGAAAGCGATCCAGTGACGGGCGGTGCCCGATGCTGACCAGAATGGTTTCGGGGAGTTCTTCTTTCAGAAGGCGATAACACAGGGTTTCGCTTTTTTCATCGAGGGCGGATGTGCTTTCGTCGAGAAACAGGATTTGCGGTTTGTGCAGCAGGACACGAACGAAGGCACAGCGTTGCTGTTCACCGATGCTGAGCTTTTTGGACCAGTCGGTTTCCTGATCCAGTTGGGAGGTGAGATGGCCCAGTCCAAATTTTTGCAGGGCATGGGCAAGCATGGCGTCTTTTGTGCGGTTGGCGATTTGTGGATACCACAGAATGTCGCGCAGATTGCCAAGCGGGAAATAGGGTTTTTGCGCAAGGACAAGGGCGTTTTCGGTGTCGTATGCTGCACTGCCCGATGCATGTTGCCAAAGGCCGAAAATGGCTCGCACCATTGTTGATTTGCCAAAGCCGGACGGTGCACGGACAAGCAGACTTTCGCCAGGGGCAATGTTCACTGAAAAATCGCGCAATATTGTTTTGCCGCTGTCGGGAAGCCAGAGATTGAGTTTGGAGATCGCAAGGGATCGCGGTTGATGCCGGATTTTAACGCCGTTATCGGATGAAATGGCATTCAGCCGGTTCTGAAAACCTGTCAGGCGATCAATCACCGCTTTCCATTCGGCAATTTGGGGGAAGGCCTTGACCAGATAGGCCATGGCTTCGTGAACTTCACCAAAGGCCGCGCTGATCTGGGTAAGGCGACCGAGCGGAAATACCCCGGCAAAAAATTGGGGTGCCATGATAAACATTGGGATCACGGTTGCGGTGCGCATGTAAAATGTGGAGTAACCGAGCACGATTTTCTGCTTTTTCACCAACTGCCAGAAGTTTTGCAGTGCGGCTTCCAGCCGGGTCGTGAACGTTTGCATTTCAGCTTTTTCGCCACGATATTGCGCAATAGATTCAGCATGTTCACGCAGGCGCATCAGGGAAAAGCGAAAGTCGGCCTCTCGGCGCTGCTGCAGAAAATTCAATCGCGGCAGGGCGCGACCAAGCCAGAATGCCCCCCCCGTGCCCGCGATTGAATAAAGCAGCGCAATCCAGACAAGCAGCCCCGGAATGACCAGACCTTCGGCCCCGATGGGGAGGGAAACAAGGCTGGAGGCCTGCCAGAGGATATTGAGAAACGAGAAAAGCGAAACCAGTGCCGTCATGACGCCCAGCCCAAGTTTGAGCGAGATGACAATGAACATATCAATATCGTCGGCAACGCGCTGGTCGGGGTTATCAGTTTCAGGGCCGTTTAGCTGCATTAACAGATACCGCTGGTTTTTCAGCCAGTCCTGCAGGGTGTTTGTTATTTCCCAGCGCATCCATTTGATGGTCAGTTTTTGCTGAAAATGAAAGGCGGCAACGGTGAAACCGGTAAGGGCTGCCTGCAAAAGAATGAATTCAATGCCGCCGATCAGGAAGGCGTCGTAATCGAGCGCTTGCAGGGCATTGTAAAAATGCAGGTTCCAGAAATTGTTGAGGATATTGACCCCGACAAGTCCGAGATTCATTAAAATGGTTGCCAGAAGAAGCATGAGGGCAGGGATTTTTTCGGAAGACGTCCAGAACGGGCGGGCAAGTTGCCAGAAACCCTGCAATGTTTTCATGATGCCTCGGCTAGCGGAAATAAATCCTGTTGAGTTTATAGGGGGGCATCATTACTATCAATGTTAATGATAGTCATTGTCGTTATCATTTTCATTTGAAGGCGCGTATCATAGAACTCCCTGACTGGCTGCGCCAAGCATGGCCGCCGCTGAAACACATCATTCGCACCGATGAAGGCGGTTTTTCATCTGTCGGGCTGGTAAAGCTTGCAGATAAAGGTGTTCTTTTTCCGATGCTTGAGCAATTCGCCCGTTCTTATCCTGCGGTAAAGCGGCCGCCTGTGGCATCGCAATGGTCGATGAATTATCTGAGTGTGCTGTTCCCGGCCTTATTGGCAGGTACCCTGGGCCGAAACCGGGAAATACCGGTATGGGAAGCAGGAATTGCCCTGTTACATGACGAGGCCAGGCCTGCAGCGCTGCGCATGGATGGCGGCTTTTGGGCTCTGCCCGCCCAGCCAGTTGACGATTATTGGCAGCAGGTTGTCAGCCGTCATTTAGAACCGTTATTTGCGACGTTATCGCAGTGGGGTGGTGTATCGCCCAAGGTTTTATGGGGCAATGTGATTGCTGTCTGGGATGGGGCGTTTGATCGTTTAAGCGGCGGCATGGACCCGGATATGCATTTTGCTGCCTATCAATGGATTGATCATACGATTGTTTTGGATGGCCGACTGAGATTGCGGGACCAGCAGCGCATGGTTGTTTCACCTGCGCCAGACATTTGTGCGCAAATCCCGCTAAGAAAGCACTGCTGCCTGCATTACATGCTTCATGCACCAGTTATTGATCAACCAGAAGTGCTGTGCGAGGCGTGTCCTAGATTACACCGGCAGCCACCGGGTTCACAGGAAAACTATTTGCGATCCATCCGCCTTGGGCATGGTTGAGCCCGGAATTGCTGGAGTTTCAGCCGAAAACGGCCGAATTTTCCGGCGGAATGGTGTGAATATGATCGTATTTTTTCGCGAATAATAACTATTGTCATTTGCAATTGACCATGCTTATTCGACGCCGACAGATGTTTCTGGGGTCGGGCAGGCAGTGGAATGGTGTGGGACCATCTGACTTCTCTACCGCGAAGCTTGAAAAAACGTGGATATGAATGGGAAGTAGATATGCGTGTTTTAAGTAAAAACTCGTTGGCAATAGCGGTCGCTTCAAGTGCATTGGGCATGACGCCCGCTTTGGCGGATGAAGAAGTGCCGCAAAAAACAATCCAGCTTGAAGAAGTGATTGTTACGGGTGAAAAAATCAGCCGGAGCGAAGACAGCACCCTATCAAGCGTTGCCGTGACCACAAGCGAGGATATTCGCAAGGAAGGGGCGCGGAACCTTCAGGATGTTCTAGGCACAACGCCAGGCGTTTATACCCAGTCAGGAAACGAAAACTGGGGTATTCGTGGTATTCCCGTTCAGGGGTTTGACGAGCAGGGGCCCGCAGCCTTGAACGGTGCCATTTCGGTTTATGTCGATGACGCGGTTCAAAGCAACAGCCTGCTGACGGCCAATCCGCTGTCACTGTGGGATGTGGAACAGGTCGAAGTTTATCGTGGGGCGCAATCAACCACCCAGGGCCGAAATTCGCTGGCCGGGGCGGTTGTCATTAAAACCAAGGACCCGACATTTACCCCCGAATTTGCCGTGCAGGGAAATGTCGGCCGATTTGGTGAACGCGGGTCATCTGCGCTGGCCAACGGGACGCTGGTGGATAACCGGCTGGCCGGGCGACTGGCCGTGGATTACCAGGCAGAAGATGGTTACATCACCAACCAGACGCTGGGTGAAGATGCCAATCCGTTGCGTTCGGCGAATGTGCGCGGGAAACTGCTGTTTTTGCCGTCTGATGATGTCGATCTGCTTTTGACATTTTCGCATAACAGCCAGCGTGCAGGCCTTAACGCGGTTTCGGCAACAGGTGGTGTTCCGGATTATTTCAATGTTTATGAAAACACCGAAACCTATCACAAGCTCGATCAGAACGCGGCAAGCGCCAAGCTGGACTGGTATCTGGATGATGAATGGACGCTGACCAGCATCAGTTCGGCAACCTTTGTTGAAAATCATACGGTCCTTGATTTTGACAGGCTTGCAACCAGCACACAGGCGGCCTTGCGCCATCATGAACAAACCATTGCCAGTCAGGAAGTCCGGCTTGGTTATGATTATGACCAGCTAACCGGGTTCTTTGGCGCCTATCTGGGCCGCACGACCGGCGATATTGACGACCAGCTGGCCGTTAGCGGCACCCCGGTTATGGATGAACAGGGCCGGGTGCAGATTAACAATTACGCCCTGTTTGGCGAAGCAAACTGGGAATTTGTCGAGGACTGGACCCTGATTTCCGGCCTGCGCTGGGATTACGAGGAAAACCACACCCGGATCAATTACACGCTTGATACGCTGGGTTTGGCGACCGATCCATCGGCGGATGAAAATATCAGTTCCAATGTGTTACTGCCGAAGGTGGGCCTAAGCTATAATCTGACCGAAGATCAGCTTGTGGGCGTGACCTGGCAGCGTGGCTATCGCAGTGGCGGTGTGAATTTGCGCGCACTTGCCCAGCACACAACCTATGACCCGGAATTTACCGATACCTACGAACTGGCGTGGCGTGGTAACTGGCTGAACCGCCGTTTGCGGACCAATGCCAACCTTTATTATACCGACTGGACCGACCAGCAGGTGACCTTCCGCGATGGCAGTGGCAACCGCCAGATCGCCAATGCGGCAAGCAGCCGGATGGCGGGTATGGAAATGTCGGCCGAATATCTGGTGACGTCGCAATTGGCCGTAAATGCCGGTGCATCCTATAGCGATACAAAATATGATTCCTTTGTATCGGATGGCATTGATTATAGCGGCCATGATTTTCTGTATGCGCCGAAATACCAGGCATCGGTCGGGGCGAATTACACGTTTGAAAACGGGTTCCTGATTGGCGGCAATGTTGTTTATCAGGGTGATAGCGTTTCAAACTTCATTACCAACGGGTCCAATCAGATTGTTGGCGAACGCCACAGTGACCCGGTTGCGCTGGTTAACCTGAATGCCGAATATGCGATCGGAAATGCGACCTTTAGTGGTTATGTCAAAAACCTGTTTAACGAGCGCTATATTACCAACAATCAAAGCGATACGGTGATGGATGTGGGCGCACCGCTGACTTTTGGCGTTGCTGCGCGTTACGCGTTTTAAGGTATCCAGGCGGACCGGCATTTTGGCAGGGCCCGCCTGATTTACCTGTCGGCGTGAAGCGGGCATCGGGGCTGTTATGCCACCCGATGCCTGCTTTTTGCATCATATGGCAAATGACACGGTATTATCTGATTGGATTAAAACGGCAATTCGTCGTTAAATCCGTCTGGCTCACTGGGCTGGCCGGGATTGAGGAATAGGCGGGTTTGTTCGATGGCTTCTTTTAGGCCGACGCGCTGGACATTGACGTCATCGGGGAAGGCACCAAGCAGGCGCGAGGGCATGCGGTTATCAAGCAACACAAAAACCCCGCGGTCTTCGGCGCGGCGCACCAGGCGGCCAAAGGCCTGTTTCATGCGCAGGCGCGTGATCATGTCGTCATAACGCGCACCGTGGAATGCCGCCTTGCGCGCGCGGTGCAAAATATCGGGCCGGGGCCAGGGCACGCGGTCAAACACGATCAGGCGCAGGCTGTCGCCCGGCACATCGACCCCGTCGCGAATGGCATCTGTGCCCAAAAGGCAGGCATCGCGTTCAACCCGGAAAATATCGATCAGGGTGGAAACATCCATGCCATCAATATGCTGGGCAAGAAGCTGCAAGCCTGCTTCATCCAGCGGGCCGGTTAGCCGTTCATAAACCGCACGCAGGCGGGTAATTGCGGTAAACAGGCCCAAAGCCCCCCCGTTGGAGGCCAAAAACAGTTCGCGATAGGCCGCCGCGATCTGGTCGGCATTGTCGCGCGCAATGTCATTAACGATGAAAACGCGGGTTTGTTCGCGGTAATTATAGGGGCTTTTCATTGCCGCGCGCACCGCAGGCAGGGGCATGTGGGATGCGCCGGTGCGGTCCTCGGCCACGGCCCAGTCAAACATTTCGTCCCCGGTGCCATCGCGCAATGTGGCCGATGTTACCACCATGCCATGCGTGGTCGGGGCGAGTGCTGCGGTAAGCGGCAGGGTCGGGTCAATATAATGGCGGTGCATGCCAATATCAAAATCACGGCCAAACTGGCGTTCGATGGCAAACCAGTCAACAAATTCGGCCGGTGTGGCATCAACCAATGATTCCAGCATCCCGCGCCAGGCCGCAACCTGCATGATGGCGCGCCGTTCCAAGGATCGGATGGCGGCATCAAGGCGCTGGCGTTCGGCGGAATCAAGCTCGTCGGCTTTTTCATCAAGCATATGGGCGATGATTTTGATCAGCGCCTTGGCCGGTTTTTCCAGCGAGGCCAGCGCACGGTCAAGGTCGGCCGCACTTGCAAGAACCTCGGTCACGGCGGGTTTGCAATCGGTCTCGATGGAATAGCCACGGTCCTTTTCCGCCGCACGCGCCATGACCTGCGCCTTGACATGGGCCAGGAAAATTTCCGCCGGGCCGGTGGCATGTTCCACACCATCCTGCAGGCGCATCAACCAGCCCTGATCGGGCAGGCACTGGGCCGCAACAATCACGGCATTTACCGCATCGCGCAGTTCTTCGCGGTCGTGGATCAGGCTTTCAAGGCGCTGTTTAAGGCCGCGTGCGCGTGAACTGCCCTTGTTTTCCGCCCCCAAAAGCCAGCGGCGCAATTCCGCCCCTTCCTGTCCGGTCAGGTGGGCGGAAAAGGCCTTGTCGGCGGCATCAAACAGGTGGTGCCCCTCGTCAAAGACATAGCGGGTCGGCATTAACGTATCATCCAGCCCGCCCAAGGCTGCCTGCACCATGACAAGGGCATGGTTCGCCACCACAATTTCGGCGGATCGCGCCCGGCGCACGGTCTTTTCGACAAAACAGCGTGAATAATGCGGGCAGGCGGCATAAATACATTCGCCGCGCTGATCGGCCAGGGCGGATGTAAAACGTGTGCCGATCAGCTCGGTCAGCCAGGCGGGGAAATCGCCGCCAACCATATCGCCATCGCGGGTCGCCGCCGCCCAGCGCGCCATCAGGCCAAGCGGAATGGCCTGGCGCGGTTGCTGGGCCAGGGGGCGCTGGGCTTCTTCAAAATTCAGAAGGCACAGGTAATTTTCCCGGCCCTTGCGCACCACGGCCTTGCGGCGTTTGTCGCGCGCATCGGGATAAAGGCGGTTAAGTTCGCTGTCGATCTGGCGTTGCAAATTGCGGGTATAGGTGGAAATCCAAACCGCACCTTCGTTTTTTTCCGCCCACACCGATGCCGGGGCAACGTAACCCAGTGTTTTGCCTGTGCCCGTGCCTGCTTCGGCCAAAACAATGTTTGGTGTGCCGTCCGCCGTGCGCGGGGAAAAGGCCGAACATACGGCGGATGAATAATCCGCCTGTTGCGGGCGTTCTTCGGCCCCTTCGCCAAGCAGCTTTAACAGCCGTTCGCGGGCCTCGCTGGGTTCAACCGGGTTGTTGCCTGGCGGCGGTGGCGGTGCATGTTCGGACCATTCCCCCAGCTTTTTCCAAACTTTAAGCCCTTCATAAACCGCAAAGCGATGCGGCCCATCGCCATCCGCGCCAAGTGCGGCCAGCACCGGCACTCCCCACGGCCATTGCCCGCGCGCCATCGGCCAGGCAATGGAAAGGGCACGTGCACGCCGTTCAGCCGGCAGAACAGCAAGTTCCTGTAACAGGCGTTTCATGGCTTCGGCCATGGCTTCGGCCTGGCCGATCAAATCATCGGCGGCTCGCTGGCCGGTGGCAAGGGCAATGCCGCGCGGGGTGGGCACACAAAATTGCGCCGGGCGCACAAAGGCAAACAGTTCCAGCAGGTCGTGGGCATGAAAACCATCCAGCCGCAGGCGTTTGGCGCTGGCGGGCATATGCACGACGATGGGCCGCTCATCGCGCGCACGCCTTGCGGCGGCGGCAAGCTGCATTTCCTCGATTTCGCCATCAGGTGTCAAAAAGACAGCATGACGCAAACCGGCAACCATGACCGGTGCGTTGGGGGGCAAAAAACGGGGCCTGGTATCGGAACGATCATCGAACATTTGGGGGACTATAGGGATTCCGGTGCGGCGGCGCTACTGTCGAAAACAGGTTTTTACGGCTGTTTGCAAAATCGCCCTAAAACCCGATAGGGGCTGCCGGTTTTGCGGGGGGATCGCCGTGAAAACCATACCCGCATATCGCCGGGCGCACACCTGCCGGATCACACATGCAATCTGGCCTGCCCATTGACGGCAAAATGCACGATGGGTATAGAAAGCCAAGGTTCCCGGCACCTGCCGCTCGCATGGTTTGATGGTTAAACATCAGATCCGTGGTGAAGCCCGGGCGATTTTGTGAAACAGACTGTTTTTACCCTGTTTTCACCCTGTTTGATCCTGTGTTCACCCTGCATTCCGCGCAGGTGGCAATGCGAGCATCCATTTTGCCCGTCACGCACACCCCAAAGGGGCACCGTGCCGGACCATTGCGGGATGCCAAAAGACAGGAGAACGGGATGTCAGAAAATGATGTTTCCCAAAGTTCCTTTGTGACGGCGCCGCTTGGCCGGGTCTTTGCCAAAACGGCACTGCCTATCATTTTTGTGATGGGAATGAACGGCACGCTGGCAATTGTGGATGCCGTATTTTTGGGGATTTATGCCGGGCCTGGTGCGGTGGCGGCGGTGACCCTGATATTTCCTTTTGTAATGGTCATGAATGCCCTGGCGACCCTGGTGGGAAGTGGCATGTCAAGCGTGCTGGCGCGCCATTTGGGCGCAGGAAACGCGATGCAGGCCCGCGCCGTCTTTGCAGGGGCGCATGGATTTTCCCTAATGATGGCGGCGGGCCTGTGGGGCCTGTTTGCCCTGTTTGGTGCGCCTTTGACAATTCGGTTGGCAGATGGGGATGTTGCGCTGGCAGGGGCGGGGTATCAATATCTGGCCGTGCTGGTGGCGGGTGTGCCAGTGATGTTTTTGCTGGCCGTCAATGGCGATGCCCTTCGTAATGAAGGGCGGGCAGCCATGATGGCCGGGTTAAGCCTGCTGGTCAGCATCGGCAATATGGGGCTGAACTACATCCTGATTGCGCAAATGGATATGGGGGTGGTTGGTTCGGCGCTGGCGACCCTGGCAGCACAGGTTTCTGGCCTGGTCCTGGTTGTGATCTATCGCCATCGGGATGGTGCCATGTTGCGGTTTGACCGGCATATGATGCCCCATTTGGGCCGTGGCTGGCGCGATATTGCGATGCTGGGTGTACCGCAATGTTTGGGGATGCTGGGCATTGCATTGGGCGCAGGGGCCGTAATTGCCGCCTTGCAAATGACGCTGAAGGGGCTAGGCGATTATGCCCTGACCATTACCGCCTTTGGCATTGTCACACGTATTACCAGCTTTGTGTTTTTGCCGGTTTTGGGGCTGGCACAGGCGTTTCAATCCCTTGCCGGGCATAATTACGGGGCGGGAAATGCAGGCCGGGTACGGCAAAGTCTGAAACTGGCGATGCTGGTGGCACTGGCATATTGCACCTTGGCAGAACTGCTTTTGGCAGGTTTTGCCAGCGTGCTGGGAAGTGCATTTGTTGATGATGGCCAGGTGCAGGGCGAAATTGGCCGCATATTGCCCATGGTGATGATGGCGTTTTTCACCGTCGGCCCGATGATGATGGTGGCGACCTATTTTCAGGCCATCGGCAATGCCGGGCGGGCCGCGTTGCTGGGGCTGGCAAAGCCGTATCTGTTTGCCTTGCCCGCCACATTTTTATTGCCGTTATGGCTGGGGGAAAATGGCATCTGGCTGGCAAGGCCGGTGGCGGATATTTCGCTGGTGCTGCTGACCGGGCTGGTCGTGATGCGATGGGCCAGCGGTTTTAACATGGTCGGCCGTCCCGGCTAAGCAAATGGCCCGATCGGGCAGCGCGTGGTGGCGTGAGTACCGGGACAGCAGCGTGATCATGGTGTATGGTTACGCTGCCCGGCCTGCCTGATGTGGTGCAGATTGCGGCCTGGCATTGGCCGTTCGGGCAGGAAATGGATGGGATATATGACGGCGAAACCGCAGCAAAGTGGCAGTAACCAGCGTTTTTGGCACGATACGGACGTTCCCTTCATCGAGGCGCGTTTTGTGCGCGAAGGGCGGGATATCCGATCGGACAAGCATACCCATGATACCTTTTCCATCGGCGCGATTTTGGGCGGGGCGAGTGCCTGCCACATGCGCCGCGCCAAGCATGAATTAAGTACGGGCACAGTGATTTTCATCAACCCGGAAGATGTTCATGATTGCCACCCGCTGGTCGAACGGGGTTGGGCCTTTCAGATGTTATATGTCGATACCGACTGGCTTTTGGATGTGCAGGCGCAAAATGATGCCGACGCGAACGGAAAATTTGCCGCCTATGACCCGGTATTAAGCCAGGATCCGGTGATTTTTGCCCAACTAACCCGGTTGGGCAGGATTTTGGCAGACCACGATATTCCGGCATTGGGTAAAGAAGAAGCCGCAACCGCATTTTTCAGCCTGCTGGCAGAACGCACCGGGCGGGGCAAAACACGGTTATATGCCATGGGGCAAGGTGGCGTGGGCCGTATTGCGGGGATGCAGGGCGAAAAGCCTGAAGGGGGCAAAGGCGTTTTACGGGCGGCAGAATATATTCGCGCCCATTGTGAACAACCCCTGCGCCTGAATGGTATCAGCGCGCAGGCGGGCATGACACCTTCGGCACTGGTGCGGGCCTTTGGCCAGCAATATGGCATTACACCCCATGCCTATCTGATGAATTGCCGCATCCAGCGCGCCCGTCATGCCCTGAAACGGGGTGAGCGGATTGTTGATGTCGCACTGGCCTGCGGCTTTGCCGACCAGGCACATTTCCAGCGTATTTTCAAACGCCAGATGACGGCAACCCCGCGCCAATACGCCCATGTGATGAGCGCCTGAGCGCGAATTGCGCGGAATGGGCACGATTGGCGCGGTTGGTAAAAGCCTGAATAAGGGCAAAGGGCTTTAATGCAACAGCAGGTAAAGCGCACTTGCCAGCAGCAAAGCCGCCATGCAGCGATTAAAGCGCCGCACGAGAATATCGTTATGCAGGTAACGCCGCAAAAATGCCCCGGCCCCGGCCCAGCAGCTTACCGAGGCAAAGCAGATGACAAAATAAAGGGCGACAAACTGCCAGATCAGCACCGGGTCACCATCGGCAATAAAGGCCCCCATACCGGCGACAGAGGCCATCCATGCCTTGGGATTAAGCCATTGCAGGGTGGCACCGGTCAGGATGGAAGGGGCCTTGGCACCGCGATCAGTGTTGATTTTGCCGCTATCGATCGCAAGTTTGATTGCAAGATACCCCAGAAACGCCACCCCGGCCCATTTGATGAACAGGGTAACTTCGGGGATCTGGGTTAAAAGCTGATGCAGGCCAAGGCCGATCAGCAGCAAAAGCAGGCAGAAACCTGCTGTCGCGCCAAAAACCGGGCGCAGGGCAGGCTGAAAACCATATTTAACCGATGTGCCAAGCACCAGAATATTGACCGGCCCCGGCGTGATCGAGGCGACAAGGGCGAAACTTGCCATCGAAAGATAAAGACTAAGACTGCCAGACATTACGTTTCCTGCTTTTGCATTTGTTTTGATTTTTTGCAGGTAAGCCGATTGCGCAGCCGAATTATTGAAGAAAATTGTCCCTGATCGCGATTTTGATAAAAATTTTTACCATGCGCCAAAAGGCCGCCCGGTTGTGGCCGGGCGGCCCGAAGGTGGATAACGGGTTAACGGGGTCGCGGCTTAATCGGTCAGAAAATCAAGGACGGCATCGTTTAACGGTTTTGCGCATTCCTCAGGCAGCCAGTGGCCGCAATCGGGGATGACCAGCCCTTTGACATGGGTGCCATATTCACCAAGCTGGTCGGCTTCAAGCTGGCCCATGCCGCCATGTCCACCGCCGCCAATGGCCAGCACGGGCATGGAAAGTTTGTTTTTCGCCAGCGATTTGTTGCGGGCGGCGGTTTCGTTCAGGGCGCGGTAATATTCAAATGACGCATGAAGCGTGTGCGGCTTGGCATAGGACGCGCCGTAAAGGTCCAGCAGCTCATTGGTAAAGGCTGCGCGGTTGGTTGCATGTTCCTTGATGAAATGTTCAAGGAACATGCGTTCATGGCCGGTAACCAGGGTTTCGGCAAGGTTGTTACCCGCAGCAAAAAAGCTGAAATGCCAGACCAGTGATTCGCCTTCGGGGGTGAAAGCCGGGAAATCATAAAGGCGATGATCAGGGATCGGTGCCTCCATAAAAATCAGCTTGCGAATATCCTTCTGGTGGCTAACCGCCATGGGGTAGGTGTTCCAGATGCCAATGTCATGGGCGACCAGATCAAACGGGGCATCAGGGCTGAACTGTTTTGCCAGCCCATACAGGATAGGCGATATAACCTGCCCGACATAGGATTTGGGCACGGCAGATTGCCCCAAACCGGGCAGATCAACGGCAACAACGCTGTGCGTTTTGGCAAGCAGCGGCATTAGCTGGTGCCATTCATACCAGCTTTGCCCAAACCCATGCACCAGAAAGGCCAACGGCCCAGAACCGCCTTTGACATAATGAAGGCGAACGCCGTTGATTTCGGCATAGCTGCTTTCAAAGCCCGCAGGAACCGGGAATTCGGATTCTGGCTGGGATTGCGGCTTGGCCTTTGGTTGGGGCTGGGTTTGCGCGTGGGAATTGGCTGAAAAAAGGGCAGCAGAAAGCGCTACCGCAAGCAGCAGTTTACGCATTTTGGAAAACTCCGTTTATGGGATGGGGGATGTTAGTGCTGGCGCGCGCCAGCGGGGAAACCGTTGCGCCGGGCGCTAAACGCGATGAAAAGGCCAATCAGGATCAGGACCAAAACGACGGGTGGGAACGTTGCCGCGCCCCCTTTTTCCAGCAGGATGCCACCCACCATGCTGCCACCGGCAATCGCTGCATTCCAGATCACCACATTCATCGAAAGGGCAATATCGGCACCGGGGCCAGCAGTATCGGCCAGGGCGGTTTGAAGCTGGGTCGCGGCACCGCCAAAGGTAAGGCCCCATATGCCGGTCGCGATCATAAGAACCACCGGGTTTGCACCAACAATGCTAAGCACGACAAGGGTCAGGGCAAATGTTGCCAGGGCCACAAGAACCGAAAGGCGCAAGGCACGGTCAATAACCCGGCCCGTAACCCAGATGCCAACCAACGCCGCAACACCAAAAACCAGCAGAACCAGATCAACATGGTCGGCCAGCCCGGCCCGGGCCGAAAACGGCGCGATATAGGTGTAAAGAACGTTATGCGCCAGCATCCAGAACAGAACGACCGATAGAACGGCCCGCACGCCCGGCATGGCGGCAACACGAAACAGGCTGCCCTGTTTGCGGCCCTTTTGCCCCGGATAGTCCGGCACGGATGCCAGAATCCACACAATCAGCGCCAGTGTCATTGCCGACATGACCCAAAATGCCAGCCGCCAGCCAATGACCGACCCCAGCCAGGTGCCCAGCGGCACACCAACCGATAATGCAATGGGGGTGCCTACCATTGCCAGGGCCAGGGCGCGGCCCTGCTGGTGGGGTTCGACCATGCGCCGGGCGTAACCTGCAATCAGGCTCCAGGCAAGACCGGCCGAACAGCCCGCTAAAAAACGCGCCAGCATGGTCAGCCAGTAGCTGGTTGAAAAGGCGGTGGCCGAATTGAACAGGAAAAAACCAATCACGGTCAGCAGCAGGACCGACCGGCGCGGCCAGGTTTGCGTCAATAACGTAAGTGGAATTGCAGCAAGCAGCGACCCCACGGCATAGGCCGCAACCGATTGCCCGGCAAGCGATTGCGAAACAGCAAGCCCATCAGCCATTTGCGGCAAAAGGCCCGCTGGCAGGGTTTCGGTGGCGATGCAGATAAAGCCCGTCATGGCGAGCGCCAGAAGGGCCGCAACGGGAAGTTTTTCGCGATCAGGCGGGTGCCTGAACGGTTGTGAAGGGAAGTCTGACATGACGTCTTCCTAATTATGTACTGATCGATACGGAAGTATTGCGTCAGCCCATGCTTGTCAATGACTAATGTATCGACTATTTCATAAGTCAGGAGGACGACCGCATGGCACGTACAGGCAGACCAAGAGAATTTGACCGGCAAGCAGCCCTTGAAATGGCGCTGGTTTTGTTTTGGCAACAGGGGTTTGAACCCACATCGCTAAACCAGCTCAAGGAAGTGATGGGGGGAATATCGCCAACCAGCTTTTATGCGGCCTTCGGCTCAAAGGAGCAGCTGTTTCGCGAGGTTGTTGCGCTGTATCGCAGCCAGCAGGGGCAGGTGACCGATGTTTTGTTTGATGAAAACATTCCCCCCCGGCAGGCAATTGAACAATGCCTGCGCCAGTCGGTGCATATGCAAACCGATAAAACCCATCCGCTGGGGTGCCTGGTCACCATGGGCGCAACAAATTGCGGCCCGACGGGCGATGCCGTCGTGCAGCTTCTGCGGGACGAACGGTTAAAAAACTTTGGCGGCATCAAAAGGCAGCTTGAACGTGCCGTCACCAGCGGTGCATTGCCGTCAAACGCCGATATACCGGCACTTGCCGCGACGATAAATACCTTCCTGAATGGCATATCGCTTGCCGCACGCGACGGGGTGGGCGAAGACGACCTTCAGGCATCGGTTGGCAATATCATGCGCCTGTGGGACGCGGCCTGACAGTGGTTTTTGGGTGCCGGGCGGTGGGGAACCCGCTTTGCGCTGGTGTTTCCAGTGCGTTTTATGCCAGCCCGAAAACCCCGGCCAACCAGCCAGCAGCCCCGGCGACCATGGCATAGCGCGCGGCTTTGCCCAGGGTAACAAGAATGATGAAAGGCAGGAACCGCACGCGCATTGCCCCGGCAACAAGGGTAATGGGATCACCAATCACCGGCAGCCAGGCAAATAACAGCGCCCATAGGCCAAAACGGGAAAACCACGCACAGGCGCGCTGATAATCGCGTTCGGAAACGGGGAACCAGCGGGCATGGCGGAACCGTTCAATCGCAATGCCCAGCAGCCAGTTCACCAGCGACCCCGCAACATTGCCCAGGGTTGCCACCAGCACAAGCAGGCGCACATCATGGTTGCCCGCCCCGACAAGGGCAGCCAAAACCGCCTCGGAAGATCCGGGCAGCAGGGTGGCAGATGTGAAAGCGGATAAAAACAGCCCGCCATAAACCAGCATGGATGCGATCATATGGCAGGACATACCGTTCACTGGCGGATCGGTCTATGGGAATGTTTGCCGTGTTGCGGCTTGTGGCGCTGATGATACCGGTTAAGCCGGTTTTGCCGCTATAGGTGCGATCAGGCCAAGCGTCAGGTTGAATGTACGCAGGCAGGCCTGAATGATGAGGATCGCCAGTTCATCTGTTACCGGCGTTGTTTCTTTGCGTGCGAGGGCGGTGTTTAGGGCGGCGGCCTTGTTAAGGGCAGCGTCATAACGCTGCCTGTCATTAATATCGATAATGGCGGGCAGGTAGCGTGCCTGTGCCAGATCGTGATTTAGCAACAATCGGGCAAGGCGGCCATTTTGGCCGGGAAACGGCTGCTGGTTGATGAAAAGCGCGTGCCAGCGGGCCGCATGAATAAGCGGGTGTTGCCCGGATGGTGGGCGATGCTGCGCAACAAGATCGGCGATTTTGGCATCCTGATCGGGCGTGGTTCTGGCGCTTGGCGATAGGTGCCCGGTTTGCAGGATGGTATGGAGTTCCAATATGCCCTGCGCATCAAGCGGCCTGTTTTGGCGCGCCATTTTTTCCAGGTGATAAATGGCGTCGCGATGGCGGATGACCTCAAGATGTTCGGCAATTGATTTGCCGCCAACCGTGATGCCTTCGAGGATAACCTTTGTTTCGCGCAAGCTCAGCCCGTTTCCGGCAAGGGCGTTGGAATGATAGATCCAGTCAAGATGATGTTTTTCGCGCAGCGATGATGCCGTGTGGCGTGGCAGGGGCATGCAGCCAGCAAGCCGGGATTTTGCGTGATCGACCTGTTTTAGCAGGTCAGCAAGGTTGGCATTCATTGCAGATATTCCGGCAAACGGGGCGCACAGCACGGGCGGAGCCATGATTCTAGCACGACCGCACCCATGCAATGCATTTTTTGCGCAGATAGGGGCGTGATGTGAAGGGCCGGGTTTGCTGCGGATGCAGAAATTTGCGGGATAAAAAAGGGGAAGCCCGACACATGGGAGATGTGCCGGGCTGGAAATGGGCGGATCAGTTCTGGGGGAGTGAGCCGCCGCCCTGTAGACGTTTAAGATCAGACGATGTGAAGACGGACATCGACATTGCCGCGAAGGGCGTTGGAATAGGGGCAGATTTTATCGGCGGTTTCGACGAGCTTTTCGGCATCGGCGCGATCAAGACCCGGCAGGGAGATGTGCAGGTCAACATCAAGGCCAAAGCCACCGGCATCACGCGGGCCAATGCCAACGGTTGCCTTGATGGAAGCATCTTTCGGGGTTTTCGGTGCGCCCTGCGAGGAAGCAGCCTTCATTGCGCCGATAAAGCAGGCGGAATAACCCATTGCGAAAAGCTGTTCGGGATTGTTGCCTTCGCCGCCGGCACCACCGAGTTCTTTCGGCGTGGTCAGTTTGACTTCGATCGAGCCATCTTCGGTTTTGGCATGACCATCACGGCCACCGGTTGCAGAGCCAGAAGTACGGTACAGAACTTTAACAGACATTTTCATCATCCTTGGTTTTCAGTGTTTCAAGATCGATGCGCAATGATGCGCTAGACATGGGGTGCAGGGCGAAACCTGCAACCCCGTTTCGGGTTTGGTCGTCTTAGTTGGCGTGCAGGGCGTTTTTCAGGAAAGCGACACCCTGGTCGATAGCAGCACGGGCCGCCGGGGTTTCGGAAAGGGCGTTCAGCATGACAAAATCATGGATGGTGCCGTTGTATCGGGTTGAAGTCACGGTGACACCGGCCTGTGACAATTTACGGGCATAGGCTTCTCCTTCGTCGCGCAACACGTCGTTTTCATCCGTGATCACCAGGGCCGGTGCCTGACCGGCAAGCTGGTCGTGGCTGGCATGGATCGGCGTGATTTTCGGGTCATTACGGTCAACGTTTTCGGGCAGGTATGCGTTCCAGAACCATTTCATCGCATCGCGGGTCAACCACGGGCCATTGGCAAATTCGGTGTAGGAACCATTATCGAAATTGGCATCGGTTACCGGGTAATAAAGCAGCTGTGCGGTGATGGCCGGGCCTTTGCGTTCGTTTGCCAGCAGGGAAACAACCGCTGTCATGTTGCCACCAACACTGTCACCGGCAATGGCGAGGCGGGTGGGGTCGACATTAAGCTGTTCGGCGTGATCCGCGACATATTTGGTCACCGCGTAATCCTGTTCGATGGCGGTGGGATATTTGGCCTCGGGCGAACGTTCATAATCGACAAAGACCAGAACGGCATTGGCACCAACGGCGAGTTCGCGAACCAGACGGTCGTGGGTATCCGTACCGCCCATGACCCAGCCTGCACCGTGGAAATAAACAATAACCGGCAGGCGATCGGTGTTGCCTTTGGGGCGGAAGATGCGAACGCGGGTAGCACCGGTCGGTCCGACCGGCAGGGTGCGGTCTTCGGTATCAACGGCGGGGGCGGCAACCGGGCCAGCCTGTGCGCCGGAAAGAACGTTGCGGGCCTGATCAGGTGTCAGGGTGTAGATCGCCGGGGCATTGGCAGCGGCCAGGGCATTGATGAAGTTCTGGGTGGCCGGTTCGAGAACCGGGGCGTCTGCTTTGGCGTCGGTGGCGAAGGTTGCGGTGGCCAGTGCCAGTGCAGCGGCAGCAACGGTTGATTTCAGCTTGTTCATGACAGAGTCCTTTCCAAATTCTGGTGTGTGGCGGTGTATCGCCGTTCGGTGCATTTTGAATAGCACACGATTTAATCGTGCACGATCTAATTTTGAGAATGTCAGGTATGCGATAAAATCGCTTGATATTTAATCGTGCGCGACTTAATTGTTCGGGTTCGACATATTCAGGAGATGAAAATGGCAGACAAACAGAAGCTGACGCTTGATCAGCTATTGTGTTTTTCGGTCTATTCGACCGGGCATGCCTTTAACCGTATCTATAAGCCATTGCTGGACCGGGTCGGGCTGACTTACCCGCAATATCTGGTGATGGTGGTGCTGTGGCAGGAAGATGGCCAGACAGTACGCAGTATTGGCGGCAAGCTGTTTTTGGAAAGCAGCACGCTGACCCCGCTGATCAAGCGGCTGGAAAGTGCCGGTTTGCTGACCCGTGAACGCGACCGCGAAGATGAACGCCAGGTGCGTGTGGTTCTGACCCAGCAGGGCCGTGACTTGCAAAAAGAAGCCGAAAACGTACCCGATTGCGTTTTTGAAGCCTGCGGGATGCATCTGGACGAATTGATTGACCTGAACCAGAAGCTGGTGACGCTGCGCACCTCGCTGGAAAAGGCGGCGGAATAACGTTTTTCCGCGAGAATTGCCGCCGATGACGGCGCTGCGTGTGGCCCGTTTTGCCGATGAACCCGAAACCGTCCTGCAAGGATGGCCGGGGGCGTGGCATAAGTGCTGCGATGGAAGGGGTTTTGCAAATGCAATGCGCCTGCCAGCAGGGCCGGCAGGCGCAGAATGGGAATGGGTAAACGTGTCAAAAAGGCGTGTGCCTTAGACAAGGCCAGAGAGCAGCGCGACCGCGCCAACCAGCATGGCGACATGTTGCAGCAGCATGCCGATGGCTTGTGAACCGCCGGGAAGGCGCAGAACGCCAAGCGCGTGCAAGATGCGGGCAATGATAAAGGCCGCCACCAGACCCCAAAGGAACTGGGCCGGGATATAGCCGGTAATTTCCAGTGCCGCGCACAGCATGACCATGAGCGGGGCATTTTCGATGAAATTGCCATGCGCGCGAATACGGCGGCGCAGGGCGGAATCATCGGCATCGCCCAGTCCGACGCGAAGATCGCGGCGACGGAAAGATACATGCAGGCTGAGAATGATCAGAAGCAGGGTGAATATGCCGGTAAGAAAGGCTGTTGCCGGAATGTGCAGCATGGATCGTTTCCTGTGGTTTCAAGCCTTTTTTCCCTGATAAGGCCCGTTTGTTATTGCCTGCCCATCATTTGCACCCCGCCAATGCGCAGGGAATGTAATTTGAGGGCGAGAAAAGCCCGTGTTTGAGCACCCAAGGGCAGATTAGGCCCAAAACAGGATTTCGCAAATAGGGATAAGTGCCTTTGCACACAGCAAAAACGGCGATGAGGGTTTCATCGCCGTTTGCGTGGAAGGCTTGAGTACGGGTTAGATATTGCGCAACTGATCAAGGAAGTTTTTGACTTCAAGATCGAGATTGCGGGCCTGTTTGGCCAGTTCGGTGGCATCGGTTTGCACATCCGATGCGGCCTCGCCGGTTTGACCCGCCGTATTGCGGACAATGCCGATGGAAGATGAAACCTCGTTCGTGCCAGCCGCAGCCTGCTGGACATTGCCCGAAATTTCGGCGGTGGCGGCACCCTGCTGTTCGACTGCCGCTGCAATGGCCGATGCGATTTCGTTGATGCTGGAAATGGTTTGGGTGACCTTTTCAATGGCATCGACGGTGTTGTGGGTTTCGGACTGGATGGAGCCGATTTGCTGGGCGATTTCGTCGGTTGCCTTGGCCGTCTGATTGGCAAGGTTTTTAACTTCCTGTGCCACAACGGCAAAACCTTTGCCGGCTTCGCCTGCGCGGGCGGCCTCGATGGTGGCATTGAGGGCGAGAAGGTTGGTTTGTGCCGCAATATCGTTAATCAGATTGACCACCTCGCCAATGCGTTCGGCGGCTTCGGCCAGGCCGGTGACCATGGCATTGGCGCGCGAGGCTTCATCTACGGCGTTGCCGGCAATTTGCGATGACCGTGCCACCTGCGAGCTGATTTCCTGGATGGAGGCGGAAAGTTCCTCGCTGGCGGAAGCGACCGTTTGGACATTGGCGCTGGCCTCGGTTGCGGCTTCGGCAACGACGGTGGCCTGACGCGAGCTTTCATCCGCGGCCTTGCGCATCTGGCGCGAGAGTTTTTCCATGTTTTCGGCGCTGCCGGTAACATGGACAACAATGGACCCCACCGATTTTTCAAACTGATCGGCCATTTGCATGCGGGTGCGATTGCGGGTTTCGCTGGCCCGCTGTTCGGCCTGGAGTTTGTCGCGTTCGGCCCGTTGCATGCCTTCGGAGGCTTCCTTGAAGGCTTCGAGGGCCTTGGCAATGGCGCCGATTTCATCCGAGCGGTCAAGGTAGGGCACGGTGATGTTGAAATTGCCCTGTTGCAGATGGGAAATGACATCGGCGACGCTGGTCATGGGGCGGGCAACCATGCGGTTGGTGGAAAGCCAGATGACACCAATAACCACCAGCAGCAGGACAACCCCGCCAATAAGGGTGGCATTGCGCAGGGTATCGGCCGGTTCATAGACCGTTCCTAACGGCACATTGACAACCACACCCCACTGATTGGCGTAACCTTCAATGGCGATGGGAACAATGATGCGCATGAAGTTGCCATCGTTCAGATGGGTGGCTTCGCCCGATTTCATGGCCGCCAGAATGGCCGCCTGGGTTTTATCGGAAGGGTCAAGTTTTGTGCCGCGAATGGCGGGGTCTTCATGGGCGACCCAGGTGCCCTGGGCGGAAACAAGGTTAACCGTGCCCGTGCCGAAGGGGGATAGTTTGGCAAAGCGTTCGGACAGGGCGTTCAGTTCAAGGTCGGCCCCCAGAACACCGAGGAATTTACCGGCCTTGTCCTGAACCGGCACCACAAACGAGGTCAGAACAACGCTGCGCCCCTGAATGTCATAGGTGATGGCATCGGTGACGTAGGTTTTATTGGTGCGTTTGGGTTCGGTGTAATATTCGTTGATTTCGGGGTTATCAAGGCCGGTCAGATGATAGGCCGTGATGCCGTCGCCGAAATTATAATAATAGGTGACATATTTGCCGGTGCCGTCGCCAAAGGGTTCGCCTTCGTTTTTATAATCGGCGTCTTTGCCATCCAGCGCATTGGTTTCAAACCCGGCCCATGTCCCGGCAAGCTGGGGATTTTCCATCAGCGTGCGATTGAGGATTTCGTTATAGGTTTTGCGATCAGCCGTGCCCTGTTCGCGCGCGGCCCGGAAGGTCCCGGCAAGGTTTTTGGCAATCAGCATACCGGTATTCAGCACCCTGCCTGCCTGCGAGGCGTGATATTGGGCAACGGCCTGGGCCTCGCCAAGGGTGAGTTTTTCGGTTGTTTTGCCCGTTTGGGCCGTTTGCAGGAAAATGCCGATGATGAGACAAAAGGCGATGGCAAGGGCGCTGACGCAGGCCAGCTTGGTGCCGAGTGACAGGTTGGAAAAGCGCATCCCAGAATCCCCCTGTGAAAACCTATCCTTTTGGAAGGTTAGAAGGATGAACGGGGATCGGCAACCGAATTCAGATACTTAGATATGAAGGTTCGGTTGCAGTTTTGATGTGTCTATACTTTAGGATGGTTCCCTGTCTTGCGGCATTTTCAGCTAACGTAAAGGAATCATGACGTTTTAACGTTGATCGCGGGCAGGTTGAAAATTTGCGCCGCCGGAACCGGCCTGCAAAAATAGTATCCTTGGAAATCGGTGCAGTCGCGCTGCTGAAGGAATTCCAGTTGTGCCTGTTCTTCGACTCCTTCAACCGTGACGGCCATGCCAAGCTTGCGGCCCAGTGCAATGATGGCCTCGGTCAGGGCGGTATTGTCGCGGTCTTCGGGGATGCCACGCACAAAGGACTGGTCAATTTTGATGCGTTCAATCGGCAGGCTTTTGATTGACCCCAGGCAGGAAAAGCCGGTGCCGAAATCGTCGATTGCCAGGGAAACACCAAGTTTGCGCAAATCATGCAGCCGGGAAATGATGCGGGCATCATCCTGGATCATGCTTTCGGTGATTTCGAGTTCAAGTGATTGCGGCGGGATTTCCGTGAGGGCGAGGGCGGTGCGGACAACATCGACAAAATCATCGGAGCGAAGCTGGCGCACCGAGACATTGACGGCAACGCGCACACATTTATGGCCTTCATCGCGCCAGCGCATGGCCTGGGCGCAGGCTTCCTCGACGACCCACTGGCCGATTTCGTTGATCAGGCCGCTTTGTTCGGCGACGGGGATGATTTCGCCAGGGCCAAGCAGGCCTTCGGTCGGGTGGTTCCAGCGGATCAGAGCTTCCACACCAGACATTTTGCCGCTTTGGCGGCAATATTGCGGCTGATAGAACAGAACCAGTTCGCCATTTTCAAGGCCACGGCGCAATTCAAGGCTGCGGGTCATGAAATGGGAGGCATCCTCGGTCATGGCGGATTTATAGAAGGCAAAACCGTTACGCCCGCCATTTTTGGCGGCATACATGGCGGTGTCGGCCTGGCGGACCATGTCCTGGGCGCCAAGGGCGGTATCGGGAAACAGGCTGATGCCGATGCTGGCTGTTACGCTGATATCGCGGCTGGCGATGCTGGCGGGAATTTGCAGGCCCTTAAGCAGGCGGGCGGCCATGGCCGCAGCGGCATGTTCGTTTTTGATATCCTCGGCGGTGATTAAAAATTCATCCCCGCCCAGACGGGCAACCGTATCGGTGCTGTTGATCAGGGCCTTTAGGCGGCGCGACACCACAACGAGCAACTGGTCGCCTGCACCATGCCCCAGCGTATCATTGATGTTTTTGAAATTGTCGATATCGATGAACATGCAGGCCAGTGTGGTGCCCCGGTCGCTGGCGCGTTCAATGGCGCGGCCCAGCCTGTCAATCGCAAGCAGGCGGTTGGGCAGGCCGGTCAGGCCATCATAATGGGCCAGATATTGCAGTTCTTCTTCGGCGCGGCGAATGGCGGTTCGGTCGGAAATGATGGCAACGTAATGCGATACATCGCCATCGTCGCTATCGACCGCGATGATTTGCGCCATCAGGGTGATTTGTTCGCCATCGGCATTCAGGGTATCAATTTCGCGGTGCCAGTGTTTACGGCTTTCAAGGGATTTGAACATTTCGCGGTAAAAGGACAGGGGAAACGTTTCGCGCGAAATGACATGGGGACGGTGCCCCAGGGCTTCTTCAATGGGGATGCCGGTGATATTGGCATAGCTGCGATTGGCACTGGTGATGCGCAATTCCTGGTCAAGGATCAGGATGCCGTCCTGGGATGTTTCATAAACCGTGGTTGCCTGGCGCAAACGGTCGCCAGCCACGCGCTGATCGGTGATATCCTGGACCACACCAATGATACGGCGCGGGTTTTGGGGGGTGCCTTCAAATGTTTTACCCTGGGCGCGAAACCACGAAACCGATGATCCGCCTTCTTTGGCGCGAAAGATGACATCAAAAAAGTCACCTTTTTTAATGGCGGTTTCAAAGGCGCATTTAACGGAACGCTGGTCTTCGGGGGCGACACGTTCAAGGAATTTATCAAGATCGGCCGAAAGGCTTGCGGCATCGCCATCGGGATGGATGATGCCAATGGGATCGGCCGTTTCGATTTGCCGGGTTTTGATATCGATTTCCCAGCAGGTCATATTGGCCGCCTTCATTGCCAGATAAAGGCGTTCCTCGCTGCGTTTCAGGGCAAATTCAACCTTGCGGCGCTGTAGCGCCATTTGAATGGTGGCGTGCAGTTCGCGTTCGGAAAATGGCTTGATCAGATAACCATAGGGGTGGGTCAGTTTGGCGCGTTCAAGGGTTTGGTCCTCGGAATAGGCGGACAGATAAATGACGGGCACATGCATATAGGGCGGGATGCCCGCCGCCGTTTCAATGCCATCAATATCGCCATCGATATGGATATCCATCAGGATCAGGTCCGGGGTATCGGACAGGATGGCTTCAAGGGCTTTGGCCCCGGCGCTGTATACGGTAACGCGGCCATATCCCAGTCGGGTAAGCTGCTGGCGCAAATGCAGGGCGACGATGCGTTCATCCTCGACAATCATGATGTGAATATCGGGATTGGCGGGGGGGATGGTGCTATCGCCTTTTTGGGGTGGTGTGCCGGTCATGACGCCTCCGTTGCAGGAAATTCGACCGACAGGCAGGTCGGATTGGCGTGGTTTACAGAAATGGTGCCGTGAAGCTGGTCAACGAGCATGTAAACAAGTTGCAGCCCCAGGCTGGTGGAATTTTCGACATCAAGTTTTTCAGGCAGGCCAACGCCGTTATCCGAGACGTCGATGCGAATGGTGTTGGCATCGGATTTGCCGACAAAGACATCGATTTTGCCTTCGCGGCCACCGGGAAAGGCGTGTTTCAGGGCATTTGAAAGCAGTTCGTTGGCGATCAGCCCGCAGGGCACGGCACTGCCGATGGGCAGGAACACCTGTGAAATATTGGTATTGATGGCGATGCGGCTGCTATCGACCACATAGGATGCGTGCAGCGATCTTAGAAGGTCGTCAAAGAAATGGCCCAGTTCGACCTGCGAGACATCTTCGCTTTGATAAAGAGTCTGATGGACTTGCGCCATGGAGCGCACGCGGTTGCAACTGTCGCGCAGCATTTCACGAATGCCGGGATCCTCGATTTGGGCACTTTGCAAATCAAGCAGGCTATAGACAATTTGCAGGTTGTTTTTAACCCGGTGGTGGACTTCGGCCAGCAGCAGTTCCTTTTCACGGAGTGAACGTTCGAGGTGTTGCTGGCGTGTTTTACGGTCCGAAATATCGACAATCGCGGCAAGGATATGCATTTGATCGCCAATCGGGATGGGGTTAAGCCCGATTTCAACGGCAAATTCGCTGCCATCCTTGCGCAGGGCATATAGATCGCGGCCGGGGCCCATGGGGCGCGGGCCGGGGTTAAGAACAAAGCTGCCGCGCAGGCCCGAATGATGGTGACGGAACCGTTCGGGCACCAGCATTTCAATGGCCTGACCCAGTAGTTCTTCACGGCGATAACCAAAAACCTTTTCGGTTTCGGCATTGACCATGGTGATGATGCCGCGCGGATCGGTCAGGATCATGGCGTTGGGGGCATATTCAACCACGCGGCCGAAACGGTCGTCATCCACGCCGGGGAAAAGCGCCGGGGCGGCTGGCGATAGCACAGGATGATCCGTTTCAGTCATTTGTTCCCCCGAAAGTCAGTAAGGTTTTCGGTATTCAGGACAGTATTTCAGATTAATTTTATGTTTGATCGCGACGGCCGGTTTTGAAGGACTGGTCGATCGTGATATTTGGTATAAGTCGGTTAAGGTTAATCTATATTTTGGTTTAGGTTATCTGTTCGATGGTCTATGTTTTTGGCTTGGTAATTTTCGTCCCTTGCAGGCAAAGTTGTCAACCTTGGGATTTGTCGGGTTAATAAATTTCTTGTTTTAAGTGTTGAAATTTCAGGAGGTTTTCGCTGACTCCTGAGGGCGGCTTTGTGATTTTGTTCACATTTTCAGGTTGCCAGGTCGGCATTTAATGCCACCAAATTGCGGTTTTATGCGACGGAGATAATGTTTAAGTATTTGAATTAAAATGTTTTTAAGGGTCATTAAAACTTAACCGAAGCGTTGCTGCGTTTTTGCCCGGCGGGGACTAATTTCGTGCGGTTGATGCACTGCACAAGGATTAGGTGAAAATGCGGTCGAAACCAGGCAAAGGCAAAACGGGAATCAAGGCCAAGATGCTGCTGGCATTTGGGGTGATTGCGTTGGTGCCCTGTATTGCGGCTTCGATCGGGTGGCTTTCCTATCGGGCGGTGCGCGGACATGTGACCGATATCACCCAGTCACAGGTGCCGTTGCTGGAAACAGCACACGGGCTTGCAACAACGGCGGCGGGCATTCTGGCGTTGGGGCCGCGCATTGATGCGGCCAATGATGCAGGCGAACTGGCCGAACTTGCCAAAGAAAGTGCCAGCCAGCAGCAATTGATGACCCGTGCGGTAGATACATTGTCGCAAAACCATCTTGATGATGGCACGGCAAGCGACATGGCGCAAAAGGTGACAGCCCTTAATTCCAGCCTGAACAAGCTGGTGGCGGCAACACGCACCCGCCTTGACCAGAAGGCACAGCGCGTTGCGCGCCTGAGCGAACTGGAACAGCAGCATGATACCCTGCTGGCACAGCTTAAACCGGCGATGGAACAATCGCAAAAGGCGCTGGCGACCAGCATCGAGGGCCTGACCGAGGCGACAACAACGGCATCAAGTTCGATCAGTGATGATTTGTCCCAGCGGATTGTGCCGATGTTCCAGTTGCGCGGGGCGACGGCGGCATTGACCAAATCCTTATTGCTGGGGGCGTATGAAACCGAACCATCCAAGGTGATGTCGCGATCAACCGATTTTGATTCAGCCCTTGCCAATATCCAGGGGGCGTTGCGCCCGCTTGCCAAGGACCCGGCGGCGAAAATGGTGCTGGGCGCGATTGATAAACTGGCGGCCTTTGGTGGGGATGACAAAAACATTTATATGTTGCGCATCGGGCAGCTTCGCGCCGAACCGGGTTCGGAAAAGGCGGAAAAACTGACGGCCGAACTGGCGCAATATGTGGATGAGATCGTTGCCCTTGATGGCGATATCAGCAATTTCCTGCTGCCCATGATGCTGAATTTCAGGACCCATATTGCCGGTTCCGGCCAGCAGATTGCCGAGCAGACCAAGGAACTGGCCGGTGTGCAGGTGCCTGATGCACAGGAAAGCTATATCCGGTTAAGTACGCTTCTGGCGGATGTGAATTTGCTGGTGGGGCGCCTGGCAGAGGCCGGAAATGCCGCCAGTGCCGCACAGCTTGCCAATTTGCGTGACAGCCTGAAACAGGTTGCCAAACAGATTGGCAGCGAAGCCGGGCAACTTGATGCCGATGACAAGGTGATTACCGGCCTGATCGACAAATTGCTGGCAACCGGATTTGGCGATGAGGGCATTCTGGCCCTGCGCGGGCAGGAACTTGATACCCTTGCGGCCAACAGCGCGTTGATGCAGGAAAACCGCAAGGCGGCAACGCAGCTTGCCGATGATGTGGCGACGATTGTTGCCGTGGCCGAACAATCGGCGGCGGACGGGGCCGGGGAAACGCAGGATGCGCTGGACCAGACCAATCTGTTGCAGATTTCGCTGGCGGCGGCAGGTGTTGTTTTTTCCATTCTGGTGGTTTGGCTTTATGTCGGGCGGCGGATTGTCAAACGGCTGGAAAACCTGGCCCAGGCCATGCGCCGCGCGGCAGATGGCGACCGGCAGGTGGCGCTGCGCAATGATGGCAGCGATGAAATCAGCGAAATGGTCAATGCGCTGGAAGTGTTTATTGGCAATGCCAAAGCCATGGATGATGCCCGTGAACAGATGGAAGTTTCGCGCCGTGAAGCATCCGAACAGCGCAAGCTGGGCCGGATTGCGGTTGCCGAGCAGTTTGAACGTGATGTGTTAAGCATTGTGCAGGCACTGGTTGGTGCCGCCCAAACCATGACGGACCGTGCCCGCGCACTTAATACCATTGCCGATCAGGTCAGTGTGCGGGCCAATGCCGCGCTGGAAATTTCAACCCAGATGGCGGCCGGTATCCAGCAGGTGGCATCGGCGGCCAGTGAAATTTCAACATCGATTTCGCATATCAACCAGCGTACCGGCGAAACCGCCAAGGTGATTGGCGATACGGCCGCCGGGGCCGAGCAGGTGAAAACCACCATTGCCGGGCTGGCGCAGGCGACCACGGAAATTGGCAATGTTGTTGGCCTGATCGAAGGGCTGGCGGGGCAGACCAACCTTCTGGCCCTGAATGCGCATATCGAGGCCAGCCGCGCGGGGGATGCGGGCAAGGGATTTGCCGTGGTTGCCAACGAGGTGAAACATCTTGCCGGGGAAACAGCACGTTCAACTGGCGATATTTCCCGCCAGATCGCGGCAACGCAGGATGCCTCGCGCGAGACGGCATCGGTGGTGGCGCTGATGACGGATGGGGTGCAGAAAATCCAGGGTAATTCATCGGCGATTGCAGCCGCGGTTGGCGAACAGGCCCGCCTGACGCAATCGATTGTCGATCGGTCCCAGGAAGTTGCCGTTGGCACCCAGCGCGCCAATGAAGATGTGCAGGTGCTTTCCGAAGCCGCCGCCACCGTGCGCCAGGATGTGGGGGATGTTTTGCATATTGCTGAAGGATTGCTGCGCGAAGCGGCCAGCCTGGGCAATGCGGTGAATGGTTTCCTGCGCGAAATTCGCGAGGCATCTTAAGTGCTATTGTGGTTTTGCCCGTACCGGGGATAGGGTAAGAAAGGAAATTATCTGTTCTACCCCAATGACCCTCCAGCTTTTTGCGCCTGCACTTCGCTATGTGCGCTGGTTTGATGTGGATCGGGTACACAGGCGAAATGGCCAAGGATTTGGAGGTTTCATGACCCGTGCACCGGGAGCCCGCAAAATTTGCAAAGCGCATTATCCCTATATGTGCTGCTCCATTTGCGGACTATCGATGGAAGCCGTTCTTGATGTTGCGCATCTGGATCAGGACCCATCGAATAATAACCCTGATAATTTGGCGTGGTTATGCAAGACGCATCATCGAATGTTTGATTGCGGATTATATCCCGTTGGTGGCATCAAAATGCTGCAGGAGCACTGGCAGCAATGGCACGCGAAGGGAGCGGTCGCAGATCATTCGATCTATATGAAAGATGCCGGGATCAAGGCCGCGCGGACGCGTAAGCGCAAGATAGCGGCAAAAAAAGCTGTGGCGACAAGAATGGCAGCGACAAAGACGACGCTCGAAAAGGATGACGAAATCTAGCGTTTTTGTGGGTTTGCAGCGCAATTTGAGCCATGTTTGGGCGAGCATGGGGCTATGTGCGCTCTATGCTTGATCTTGGGCGCAAGCGGGGCTAGCTTCTGGCGGCGCCGAATCATTATAATTCGCGCCAAAATCCGCTTTTTATGTAAAACACTTGTTCAAGGTTTCAAAAATGACAGCCGATCTTCGTGATGCCGCGTTAAACAGCAATGTCTGGGCTTTTGCCGAAGCCCAAAAGCTGGTGCAGCGTTACAAAGACAAAAAACCGGAAAAAGGCTATGTCCTGTTTGAAACCGGTTATGGCCCGTCGGGTTTGCCGCATATCGGCACCTTTGGCGAAGTTGCGCGCACGACCTATGTCCGCCGCGCCTTTGAAACCATGTCCGATATTCCGACCAAGCTGTTTTGCTTTTCCGATGATATGGACGGCCTGCGCAAGGTGCCTGATAATATTCCCAACCGGGAAATGGTGGCACAGCATCTGGGCAAGGCCCTGACCAGCGTGCCGGACCCGTTTGGCAAGTTTGAAAGCTTTGCCCATCATAACAATGCCCGTCTGCGCGAGTTTCTTGACAGCTTTGGCTTTGAATATGAATTCAAGTCATCGACCGAATGCTACCGTTCGGGCATGTTTGATGCGGCTTTGCTGCGGGTTCTGGAAGTTTACGACAATATCCAGAAAATCATGCTGCCGACCCTGGGCGAAGAACGCCGTGCGACCTATAGCCCGTTCATGCCGGTTGAGCAGGATACCCAGAAAGTTCTGATGGCCAAGATTGTGGAAATCAAGGCTTCCGAAGGCATCATTGTTTATGAACACCCCGAAACCGGCAAGCTGGTGGAAACCCCGGTAACGGGCGGGCATTGCAAATTGCAGTGGAAGCCGGACTGGGCGATGCGCTGGTATGCGCTCGGTGTTGATTATGAAATGGCCGGCAAGGACCTTATTCCGTCGGTTGATCTTGGCAACAAGATTGTCAAGGCAATGGGCGGCACCCCGCCGGAAGGCTTTAACTACGAACTGTTTTTGGATGAAAACGGGCAGAAGATTTCCAAATCCAAGGGCAATGGCCTGTCGGTTGAGGAATGGCTGACCTATGCGCCGGAAGACAGCCTGTCGCTGTTCATGTTCCAGAAGCCGAAGGCGGCAAAGCGTTTGTATTTTGATGTCATTCCGAAAACGGTGGATGAATATCTGACCTTTGCCGACAAGCTGAAAACCGAAACCGACCCGGTGAAGCTGTTGCAGAACCCGGCCTGGCATATTCATGCCGGTAGCGCGCCGGACCGTAACATTCCGATTTCGTTTGGCATTTTGCTGAACCTGGTTTCGGTCTGCAATACCGATGACAAGGGCGTTCTGTGGGGCTTTATTTCGCGTTATGCCGAAGGTGCAACGCCGGAAAATGCGCCTTATCTTGATAAGCTGGTTGGCTATGCCATCAATTATTATCGCGACTTTGTCAAACCGACGAAGAAATACCGCGAAGCCAGCGAAGCAGAACGGGCCGCCCTTGTGGAACTGCGTGAGGTGCTGGTCGGGCTTGATAAATCGACCAATGGCAGCGACATCCAGAATGCCGTTTATGAAATTGGCAAAAACCACGAATGCTTTGCCGATCTGCGGGCATGGTTCAAGGCGCTTTATGAAATTCTGCTGGGTCAGGAACAGGGCCCGCGCATGGGATCCTTCATTGCGCTTTATGGCATTGACGAAAGTGTCGCTTTGATCGACCGCGCCCTTGCTGGTGAAGATCTGGGGGCCTGATTACGGCTTTTGCCCGCGATCACAGGCAAATCTGATGAAAGGCCCGCCGGAACATGGCGGGTCTTTTTTTGTTTCAAATATAGCGGCAAATCTGGCGGGCAAAAAAATGCCGCAGTTTCATGGTGATGTCAGGATGCGCTGGCAAAGTTGGCGCAGAACAACAGAACGGAAGTATCAAGATGGCAGTGAAACGCCCTAAATGGTTGGTGGTTTTGGCTGGTTTGCTGGTGGCAGGCTGTGCCAGCGGGCCGCTTGTGCATACGGACCAGAACCCGGCGACGGATTTTGGGGCCTATCATAGCTATGCGTTTGTTGAAGCGGCAGGCAAAGACCGCGAAGCACAATACACCACCCTGACCGGGCAGCGCATGGAAGACCGCATTGCCGCCCAGATGCAGGGCCATGGCTACAGCCTTGATATTCATCACCCGGACCTTCTGGTGGATTACCACATTGCCATGCGTGACCAGCAGGTGGTGCGCCCCGGCCCGTCCTATGGTGGATATTACGGGTCGCACGGGCGCGGTGGCATTGGTGTTGGCGTGCCGTTATTTGGCGATAGCGGGCAGGTGGAAACCTATGTCCGGGGCGAGGTGGTGATTGACCTGATTGATCGCCGCACCAACAAAACCGTGTGGGAAGGCAAAACCGGCCACTGGCTGGGATCGGACGGAGAATATTACCCGGATTCCGCCATTGCCGAGGCGATTGCGGCAATTTTTGCCAAATACCCCTATGTCGCCGGGCAGTCTGCGCCGGTGATGCCGGTAAATGATGCGCAATAGAATGCCGAAAGGCAGGCAAAACAGCAAAGGCGGGCCATTCATCGATGGGACCCGCCTTTTTCTTTGCGCCGCAACGCTTCAATGATGTGAAGCGGCTTGATCAGCCAGCTTCGCTAAAGGCCCAATAAAGTTCCTGGGTGCGTTTGGTGATTGGGCCGGGCTGGAGGTTGCGGTCGTCGAGTTTGACGCAGGGGGCGACCTTGTAGAAATTGCCGGTGCCAAAAATTTCGTCGGCATTTTCTAGTTCGCTGTATTTCACGGCTTTTTCGACAACAGTGACGCCATCATCCTTGAGCAACTGGATCACGCGCTGGCGGGTCAGGCCATTAAGGAAGGTGCCATTGATTGCCGGGGTGTAAACCGTGCCGTCCTTGGCAAAAAACAGGTTGGCATAGGAAAACTCGGCAACGTGGCCCATCGGGTCCAGCATGACGCCGGTGTCAAAGCCGCTATCAAGGGCTTCGGTGACTGCGCGGCCAACATTGGGGTACAGGCAGGATGCCTTGGCCTCGGTCGGGGCGCTTTCGGGCGATGGGCGGCGGAAGCTGGATTTGCGGGCGGTAAAGCCGGTTTTGATCGCTTCGGGCAGGGCGCTTTCATTGATGCAGAGAACAAACTGCGCGCTGTCCGGATTAGGGGCGAGAAAGCCGGTTTCGCCATAAATGATCGGTTTGATGTAAAGGGCAACATCGGGATCAAACTTGGTCAGGCCTTCGGCAACAAGGGCCAGGATTTCATCGACCGTGATGGTCGGCGCCAGGCCCATGAGGCGGGCGGACTGAATGACGCGGGCACAATGGGGTTTGAGGTCCGGCGTTTTGCCATTGATGCGACGCGCACCGTCAAACACGGTGGAAGACATCCACATGCCATGCGTTGCCGGGCCGATAATGGCAGGGTTGCCTTCATGCCAGGTACCCTGATGCCAGGTCCAGGTTTTGGAAGGGGTGGCGTGACCCATCGTGATACTCCTGATTTCTTTTATTGGCGCAGGCAGGGCTGCGCGCCGGTGGGGCTTCATATGAGAAAGTCAGAATAGATTTTTTAATCACCTGTGGTCAAAGAAAACTGTTGGGGAGCAGGGGTATGCCGGTGCAACCCGCAAAGATTGTGCGCGCACACGTGTGCGCTTGTGCGGGGCGCGATAAAGTCATACAAATAGGCGTCGGCAGGATTGGCGGGCTTGGCAGCGTTGGCGTTGGTCTTGGTCTTGGTGCTGCTGCTGGTGTTGGATAATTCCCGGTGTCGTTTTGCTGTTATATCGCGTTGGTTTGGCTTGACGGCGGGCGGGGGTGGAATATGGCTTGCTGAGGCTGAGGCTGAGGCTGAGGCTGAGGCTGAGGCTGAGGCTGAGGCTGAGGCTGAGGCTGAGGCTGAGGCTGAGGCTGAGGCTGAGGCTGAGGCGATGGGCGTGGTTGCTGGCGGTTGTACGAGTGCAGGCGCGGTTGGTTAGATTTGTTGGGTTCGGTTCGTTCGGTTTGATTTGGTGCGGGGCGGCGGCCTTGTTGGGGCTGGTGGCCAGGTTTTGGCCGGGAATGCAGCCTGAATGCGGGTTGGGCGGTGATTGGGTAATGGTGCTGGAGTTTGGGTGTGGGTGGAAAGCAGCAGGTAAATAAGGATGCGACCGTGCCTGATAACCGGGTGATCACGTCTGCCGATGTGGCGCGTGAGGCGGGGGTGGCACGATCGACGGTGTCGCGGTGCCTGTCGGGGGATGGGCGCATTTCCGAGGAAACCCGCCAGCGGGTTTTGGAAACGGCCGAGCGGCTGGGATACCAGATTAACCAGATTGCGCGGTCGATGAACCGGCGCAAAAGCGACCTTGTCGGGCTGGTGACATCGGGCCTGGAAGACCCGTTTCGGGTGCAGTTTTTGCACCATCTGATTAGTGCCATTCAGAAAATAGGGTATCGGCCCCTGGTGATTGACGTGTCCGAGCCTGAGCATATGTCGCGATCCATGCTGCATTTATTGCAGTATCAGGTGGCCGGGGTTGTGGTGACATCGGGAAGCCCGTCGCCGGAGATTGGGCAGCATTTTATTCGCCGCAATGTGCCCGTTGTGCTGGTGAACCGGGCCGGGTTGCTGGAAGGTGCGGATGTGGTGAATTGCGATAATGAAGCCGGTGGTCGCCTGGCCGCCGAAGCATTGCTGGCGGCAGGCAAACGCCATTTGGGTTTTTTGAATATGAGCGGCGGCACCTATAGCGGCAATGCGCGCGGGGAGGCCTTTGTTGCCGCCATTGCGCCGCGCCTTGCCAGTGGCGAGGTCCGTTTTACGCCGCTGGGCTGCAGGAGTGCGGATTATGACGGCGGATTTCAGGCCGGGGTGGAGATTTTGGGCCGCCCGGACGCACCAGACGGCATTTTTTGCGGCAAGGACCATATCGCGCTGGGCCTGATGGATGCGGCGCGGTTTGAACTGGGCCTGAAGATTCCGCAGGATCTGGCGGTGGTGGGGTTTGACGACATTACCGCGAGCAGCCAGCGGGCCTATGGTTTAACGACCATCCGCCAATGTGCGGAAGATTTGGCCGAATTAACCGTTTCGCGGCTGGCCCGGCATATTTCAGGCCCGGAAGGCGGGGCAATGGCCCGTGCGGTTTTGCCTGTGGAACTGATCCGCCGAACTAGTGCCTGAGAAGTGCCTGACAGGTGCCTGTCAGGTGCCGGTTGATTGTGCGCCCGGCTGATGGGGGGCATATGGCAGGGCAGGCCGGGATTTTCCTGGTATTGATATTGCGCCATTTGCGATGAAACTGGCGCAAAGGCAGTGACTCGTTGGTTTGTGGTGGTCTTTGCGGTGTGTGAGCACACGTGTGCGCGAATGGTGCTGCCATAGAACGCGATTTTGGTGCCAAAGGCTGGTTTTGGCCTGTAAATTCAGAAATGAATTGATAATGAAAAACAATGGCTTATCATTTTTGTTACATTTTTATGACAGATAAATAGAATTTTTCTGTCAATGAGTGATCAAATTGGGTTATTTATTCCAATGTGGAAGCGCAAACGAGTAGCGCACACGTGTGCATTCAACGAAATGCGACTGAATCGGGAGGATTCTAATGAAACTGAAGACAATTTTGCTGGGTAGCGCCTTTGCTGCCGGTGCCCTGACTTTCAGCCTGTCAGCCGAAGCTGCGGGCCGTTTGAATGTTGTTTGCTCGGCCGATAATGCCTGGTGCGAATTGATGGAAGCCGAGTTCGAGAAAAAATACGATATCGATGTATCGATGGTGCGTAAAAGCTCTGGCGAGGCCTATGCCCAGGTGCGTGCCGAAGCCAGCAACCCGAAGCTTGATATCTGGTGGGCAGGCACGGGCGACCCGCATTTGCAGGCAGCGGCCGAAGGCCTGACGATGGAATATAAATCGCCGTCGCTGGATAATTTGCAGGATTGGGCGAAACGCCAGGCCGAGAATGCCAATTTCCGCACCGTTGGCGTTTATGCCGGTGCCCTTGGTATTGGCTATAATTCCGACCTTTTGAAAAGCAAGGGCCTGCCGGCACCGAAATGCTGGAAGGACCTGGCGAACCCGGCCTATAAGGGCGAAATCCAGGTGGCAAACCCGAATTCATCGGGCACGTCCTATACCGCGCTGGCAACACTGGTGCAGCTGTTTGGCGAGGAAGAGGCCTTTAAATTCCTGAAAGACATGCACAGGAATGTGAACCAGTATACCAAATCCGGCTCCGCCCCGATCAAGGCGGCTGCGATTGGGGAAACCACCATCGCCATTACCTTCATGCATGACATGGTGACCCAGAAGGAACAGGGTGCGCCGATTGAAATTGTCTCGCCCTGTGAAGGGACGGGGTATGAAGTGGGGTCGATGAGCATCATCAAGGGGGCGCGCAACCTTGAAAATGCCAAGACCTGGTATGAATTTGCCCTGAGTGCCGAAGCACAATCCATGGCGGAAAAGGCCGGGTCCTATCAGGTGCCGTCCAACAAAAATGCCACGGTGCCGGAAAATGCACCGCGCCTGACCGATATCAAGCTGATCGATTATGATTTTGCCAAATATGGGTCGGCTGATACCCGCCGCCATTTGCTGTCGCGCTGGGATGAAGAAGTGAAAACAGCGCCGCAATAAGGGCTGTTGCGCCTTCTGTTTCGGGAAGGGAAAGGCCGGTTTGTGCGGCCTTTCCCTATCTTTCCCGTTATGTGCCCTTTTTCCCCAAAATACTGTTTTCAGACAGGAGACTGCCCCGTGCGCCGACTGTTGTGGTTCTGGCTGGCGATCGGCTGGATCGGATTTGTCATATTGCCGTGGTACCAGCAGGAATATGGTTTCTGGACGCTGGAATGGCTGACGGATGGGTATCCGTTTTATGGCGATTATGCCCCGGCGATTTTGCAGGGTTTTATGTATGACAGGCCGTGGCTGTTGCCACTGGCGGCATGTTTGATTGCCCCGCTGGCCGTAATCGGCCGGCCGCGCCAGGACCCGGTTTTTGGCAGGGTGCTGATTGCATCGGGCGTACTTGGTCTTGGCTATATGCTGGCACAGGGATTTGCCATTGGTGTTTTTGGGTTCAATTACGCCTGGCTGACCAGCCTGTTTGGGGAAACGGATATTCGCCAATATGGCCTGGGATATGGCGCGCTGTTTTGTGCGGCCAGTTTTGTGGTGCTGTTTTGTGCCGGGCTGGCGGCGCGCGGCACCATGCGCGGGGATGTGTTTGTGACAACCGCGATTGGCACCATCATTGTGTTGGTGGCGACATTTGTGTTTTTCCCGGTTTCACGCATTCTGATGAGCGCCTTTGTCGATATGGACGGGGCACTTTCGGGGGCGGCCTTTATGCGCAATTTTGTCTCGCCCACGGTGTGGGGCCTGGGATGTTTTGCCGGGGGTGTTTGCGGGGTGGCCTGGAATACGGCCATTCTGGCGATATTGACGGCAAGTTCGACAACGTTATTGGGGCTGGCCTTTGCGCTGGTGGTGACACGGACGGGGTTTCGCTGGAAAAAATCGCTGCGCGTTTTAACCGTGTTGCCGATTATTACCCCGCCTTTCGTGATCGGTTTGGCCCTTATCCTTCTTTTTGGCAGATCGGGAACTGTAACGCAGTTTATTGCTGATCTCCTCGGGGTGGAGGCAGGTCGGTGGCTGTATGGCCTCCCTGGAATATGGCTTGCCCAGACTTTGTCCTTCACCCCGATTTCTTTTCTGGTTTTGATTGGCGTTGTCGAGGGTGTCAGCCCGTCGATGGAGGAAGCATCGCAAACCCTGCGGGCGGACCGGTGGCAGACATTTGTCAATGTATCGCTGCCCTTGATGCGGCCGGGCCTTGCCAATGCGTTTTTGCTGGCCTTTATCGAAAGCATGGCCGATTTCGGCAACCCGATGGTTTTGGGCGGCAATTACGAGGTCTTATCGACCGATATTTTCTTTGCCATTGTTGGCGCACAAAATGACCAGGGCCGGGCGGCGGTGCTGGCGATTATTCTGCTGGTCTTTACGCTTTCGGCCTTTGCCGCACAGCGTTTCTGGCTGGGTAAAAAATCCTATGCCACGGTTTCGGGCAAGGCTGATAATGGCGCGCATGTGGGCTTAAGCACCGGTTTGCGCCGGGTCTGTTATGGCACGGCCATTCCCTGGGCGCTGTTTACCATTGTCATTTACGGCATGATTTTCTTTGGTGCCTTCGTCAAACGCTGGGGTTTTGATAACAGCCTGACGCTGGATAACTATGTCGAGGCCTTTGGCATTGGCTGGAGCGATCACGGCATCGTTTGGGCCGGGGCGGCGTGGGATTCATTCTGGACGACGTTGAATATTTCGATCCTGGCGGCCCCCTTGACGGCGGCAGTTGGTTTGACGACGGCCTATTTGCTGGTGCGGCAAAATTTCAGGGGCAAAAATGCCTTTGAATTTGGCACGATGCTGAGCTTTGCCATCCCCGGCACGGTGATTGGGGTTAGCTATATTCTGGCCTTTAACGTGCCGCCGCTGGAATTGACCGGCACGGGTGTGATTCTGGTGATCTGCTTTGTTTTTCGCAATATGCCCGTCGGTGTACGTGGCGGGATTGCAGCGATGAGCCAGCTTGACAAAAGCCTGGATGAAGCCTCCCTCACATTGGGGGCCAACAGCTTTACGACCTTTCGCAAGGTGATTTTGCCGCTGTTGCGCCCGGCCATTGTTGCCGCACTAGTTTACAGCTTTGTGCGTGCGATTACGTCGGTCAGCGCGGTGATCTTTCTGGTCAGTGCGGACCATAACATGGCGACATCCTACATTATCGGGCTGGTGGAAAACGGGCGTTATGGCGTGGCGATTGCCTATTGCAGCGTGCTGATTCTGGTGATGCTGACGGTGATTGTTGTGGTGCAGGGTTTGATTGGCAAACGCAAGCTGCGCCGCGAAGACCGGGTTGCCAGCGATACAACGACAACAGGCGGGAAAACTGCCCTGAATGCCTTACGGGAGAAACATTCATGACATTGAAAACACGGGCCGGGTCGGTCGTATTTGAAAATGTGACCAAGACCTATGGCAAGGGGGCGGTTACAGCGATTGATGATGTGTCGTTTGATATTCAGCCTGGCGAGCTTGTGACCCTGTTGGGGCCAAGCGGATGTGGCAAGACAACGACATTGCGCATGATTGCCGGGCTGGAACACCCGACCAGCGGGCGGATCATGATTGGGGGCAAGGATGTGACGCATCTGCCTGCCACTGATCGCGATGTCAGCATGGTGTTTCAGTCCTATGCGCTGTTTCCCCATATGAGCGTGGTGGAAAACGTGGCCTATGGCCTGACGGTGAGCGGGCAGAAAAAGGCCGAAGCCTATGACCGGGCGCGCGAGGGGCTGGGCCTTGTGGGACTGGCGGATTATGGCGACCGGTTGCCATCCGAGCTTTCGGGTGGGCAGCAGCAGCGTGTGGCGGTGGCACGTGCGCTGGTGCTGGAGCCAGAGGTTTTGTTGCTTGATGAGCCTTTGTCAAACCTGGATGCAAAACTGCGCCGCCATGTGCGCACCGAAATTCGTGATTTGCAGCAAAAGCTGGGCTTAACCGCGGTTTATGTGACCCATGACCAGGAAGAGGCCCTGGCGGTTTCGGACCGGATTATCGTGATGAACCGGTCCGTGATTGCCCAGCAGGGCACCCCGCGCCAGCTTTACGAAGAACCGGCATCGGCCTTTATTGCCGATTTTATTGGCGATGCGAACCTTGTGACGGGCGAGGTTTATGCCCTGAATGGGGATATGGCGGATGTGGATATTGGCGGGGAGCGGGTGACCCTGCGCCAGCGTGGACATGGCCTTGGCAGTGTTGAGGTGGCAGTTCGGCCCGATGCGGTGCGCCTGCGTGATGGGGCAGAAGGGGCGCAGATGTCGCTAAAGGGTAACGTGACGCATGCGACATATCTTGGTAGCGCCATGCATTACACCGTGCAGTGCGATGTGGGTGAACTGTTTGTGATTGATGGACGGATCGATGCGCCGATCCGGGCGGGCAGCGAGGTTGGTATCGGCTTTGCTGCACGTGGTCTTGCGCTTGTGTCGGGTCAGTGACCCGCAAATAGAAAAGGAAAAAGGACATGGCAGAAGCGAAAGATGCGGTAACGGCGGCGATTGGCAGTGGTGACATTGCGGCGCGATTTGAACATGCCATTGCGGTGGTACGCGAAGCAGGCCGGGTGGCGATGGATTATTATCGCCGGGTGGATGAACTGGTTGTTGAAAGCAAGGCCAACCCGCTTGATGTGGTCAGCATTGCCGATAAAGAGGTTGAAGCGGTTATCCGTCGCGAGATTGCGGCGAAATTTCCCGACGATGGGTATCTCGGCGAGGAAATGGGCATTGATCGCGGCAAAAATGACTGCCTGTGGGTGATTGACCCGATTGATGGCACGGCGTGTTTTGTCAATAAAATGCCGACCTGGGTGATTTCGGTGGCCCTTATGGTGGGGAACGAGGCGGTTATTGGCCTGATTTACGAACCCAATGGCGACGAGCTGTTTGCCGCCTGCATCGGCAAGGGGGCCACGGTTAATGGCAAGCCGATTGCCGCCAGCCAGGTTGATAATGTCAATGCCGGGGTGATGGGTGTTGGCATGTCGCACCGGGTGGAAAGTGCCGCGCTGGTGCCGTTTATCGCCGACCTTCTGGACCGCGAGGGGATGTTTATTCGCAATGGTTCCTGTGCGCTGATGATGGCCTATGCAGCGTCAGGCAGGCTGATTGGCTATTTTGAGCCGCATATCAACCCGTGGGACTGCATGGCGGGCATTGTTTTGATGCGCGAAGCGGGGGGCTGGTGCAATGGCTTTCTCGATGCCCCCAATGTGCTGGAAGACGGCGCTCCTATTCTGGTCGCAGGGCCAAAGGTGGCGGATGTGCTTTCGGAGATGACCGGGGTGAAGTAACGGCTTTCGCCATTCTGCTTTGTTGAAAACCGGCATGAAAATTGCCGGTTTTTGCCGTTTAAAAATGCGTTATTTTTGCAGAAATCCGGCTGTTTCTGACGCGAAAATGCCGGTTTTTAACCCGGAAAAATCCCGCAACATATTGAATGTGCTGCGGGAGTTGGTGTTCCTATTGTAGCAGGTTCGATTTTAGAGGGTAGCTACAACGCTTTCGATCAGTTCAACCAGCAGCTTGTTATTGTAGCAGGTTCGATTTTAGAGGTGCAGGATTTTACTGACTGCACCACAGAATTCTGGCGATCCAGTCGAGGTTTTGGGCGTCGATATAGCGGTCTTCGTAATCCGGGTTCAGGGATTTGAGTTCCAGGCCCATTGCGCCGCGGCGCACCAGTTCCTTGGCCATTACCTCGCCCTCGCGGGTTTTGACGACAACGCGGTCGCGTGGGCGGATGTTGGATGCCGGGGAAACGATGATGAGATCGCCATCACGAAAGACGGGGGACATCGAGTCCCCGGAAATGCGCAGCCCATAGGCGGTGGGGTCGTGCAGGGCGGGGAAGGTGATGTCTTCCCAGGCGCCGCCAACGGGGTAGCCTGCATCATCAAAAAAGCCGCGATTGCCAGCCTGGGCAAAGCCGATGACCGGCACACGCCCGGCGGCATTGCCGTCCATTAATTCGGAAAATTCCCGGAAGGTGACATTTGCCGCCGAAAGGACCTTGGCGATGCTTTCGGTTGAGGGCCAGCGGGGCTTGCCCGTGGCGGTATTGCGTTTTGACCTGTTGAATGTGGTGGGGTCGAGCTGTGCCAGCCGGGCAAGGCCGGAGGGCGACAGGCCCTTTTCCTCGGCAATTTTGTCGAGGGCGGCCCAGATTAGGTCATGTCTGATCATGGTTTCAGTCTAGCAGGGTTGATAACGGACAGGACAGGGAATTTATTCCTTTCCTGCCAGTGAGAACAAAATAGGAAAATAGTCCTTTACAATGAGAACAAAAAAGGACTAAAAGCTGAGTGTCAGCGGGAGATTTGCATCCGGGGGTAAGTGCCCGGCGGTGCAAAATGGTGGTCCGTGATGACTGGCTCCTTTCAATAATTGTCATGCCCGATTTTTACAGACGCGGCACCGGGTGGTGCGGTGACGCCCGAATTGCGTCTGGCCGGTGGTTTTGGCTTTGGTGCGTGATGACATCATGCCGGGTTTCGGCGGCATGACAGTGGCAGCAAAGGGGCGAAGGGTTGGCAGGGCAGAACCCCTGCCAGATGCAGCAAAAATGTGATCAGGAGGGCGAAATGACACAGCAAAGACTTTTCCCCAAACCGTTGCGCGACGGGGAGGTGACCCTGTTTGCCAGTGCAGAACAGGCGTGGTTCTGGTTTGTGCGCTGCGAGGTCGCACGGATTGAGGGCGCGCGCGTGGTGGCGGATGCGGGCGAGGTAACACGGCCCTGTGACCCCGACGATATTTATAATGCCGTCATGCGGTTACGGCGTGGCGGGATGATTGGCCAGGCGCATTTGCAGGTGCTGGAATATTACGGCCTGCTGGAACGATTGCCCGACCGGCGGGTGAGTGAGGAAATCCGAAAGGCCGATTTGTGGGGGGAAGCAATGCAGGCCTTAACGCAGGTTTTGATCCAGCGCGGGATTGTAGACCCGGACAGCCCCGAAAACCCGCTGGAAATGGCTGACGAGGGGGATTGCGATTATGAAATGCAGGGGGATTTGTCGCCATGCGGGCTTTAGGGGAGATGTGGGGCTATGCAGGGATAGCGGCCGCACTGCGCCTTAACTGGCTGGGGGCAGCAGGTGCTGGTTCCGGGCGGGCCGAGCCGAGGCAAGTGCAGGCGGATATTGCGCCTTTTATGCGGTATGGCGAGGGTGAAGATATGGTTTCAGAATATCGGTCTCCGGCAATTGGGGCGATTGGGGCGATTGCGGTGAATGATGCGACGTTTGGCACGGTTCGCCGGGCGGAAGATATATATGCGGATCAGCAAGGCGGGCGGCGTGCCCTGATTGTGTTTAGTGATGCGCCCGATAAATGGCTGTTGCGGGTTTTGCCATCGTCATTCCGGCATTGTTTTGCAGTGCTGGAAACCGGGCGGGAAGGAAGCTGGATTTATCTGAACCCGGCAAGCCATCAACTGGAATGCACGCTTTGGCAGTTTTCGGCATTGTTTGACCCGGCGGCATATTATCGGTCCCGCGGGCATCGCTGCCTGTGGGTGACTTTGCCCAAGGTGCGCGAGATGCGGCTTGGGATTGGCATGGCGAGCTGTGTTGGGGTGATCAAGCATTTGCTGGGGATATCGGCCTGGTGGGTGGTGACCCCGCTAGGGCTGTATCGCTATCTTGAGAGCAGATCAAAAATTTATCAAAAAAGTTCTTGATTTGTTCTTTTTTCTAGGCTATAAAACCTAAATCAACACCAGAAATGCGCCCGCTGCCGGAAACGGCGGCGGGTTTTTTGTTTTCCGGTTTTGACGGGGATTTGGTGGGGTGGGCGCACGGGCTTCGGCCTCGGCCTTGACCCTGACTTCGGCTTCGAATTGTGGTTCGGACTTGGGCTTCAACTTCTGAGAAGAGGTATCCATGGTCGGGTCGATCATTGGTTCTTTGGCGCGGTCGTAAAGTAACCCGGGAGGGGCGGCAGGGGTGGCAGGGCGCGGCGTGCCGGGATGGGGTGAGCGGGGCTGAGAGCCTTGGCGTGATGGGGACGAGGCATTCGGCAATGTGAATTGGTGGGGGTGCCGGGTTTGGGGCTTGGCCTGACGGTAAAGCGATGGGCAGACATTTGGGCAAAAGAGGTGGGCATGAGCGAACGGGTGGAAATGATGCCTGATATGTTGCGCAAGCGGTTTCGCGCGGCGTTGCAACGGCGTGAACACTGGCACCGGCACTGGCAGGAATGTTACGAATTTGCCCTGCCGCAGCGCCAGGAAAACGGCGTGGGGGCGGCCGGAGGAGGTGGGTTTTCTTATGGTGCTGGTGCTGGCGGTGGTTCGGGGGGAGCGGCCAATATTGGCAAAAAGCAGTTTGACCGGGTGTTTGATGCAACAGCGCCTGACGCGGTGGAGCAGCTTGCCGCAAGTTTGCTGGGGGAAGTGACCCCGCCATCGGGCGGGTGGTTTCAGATGGCGCCGGGCGATGCCGTGCCTGATGGGGCACAGGGTGAGCTTGCCGAAAAACTGGCGCGGGCTGTGCGGATTGTGCAGGGGCATTTTGAGCGGTCGAATTTTGCGGTGGAAATTCACCAGGCCTATCTGGACCTTGTTACGGTGGGAACGGCATGTTTGCGCCTGGAAGAAGCCGGGGGGGATGCGCCATCGCGGTTTCGGTTTTGTGCGGTGCCGGTGCGGGAACTGGCATTTGAAGAACGGGTTGATGGCAGGCTGGATGCGGTTTTTCGCCAGCTTTGGCTGACGATTGAAGATGTTGCGGAAAAATGGCCGGAAGCAAAACTGCCCGCCCATATGACGGAACGCGATAAGGCCGTGCTGGAAAAACATGCCGTGATCGAGGCGGTATTGCCGGACCGCAGCGGGCAGGGCGGATATGATTATGTGGTGTTTTTTGCCAGCGACCCGGCAGGGGCGGACCAAAGCGGCGATACAGACAGCATCATTGCCAGCGGGCGGTTTGATGTTTCGCCCTATATCGCCTTTCGCTGGTTAAAGGCGCCGGGCGAGATTTATGGCCGGTCACCGGTGATGAAGGCCCTGCCGGATATTAAAACCGCCAACAAGGTGGTTGAGCTGGTGTTGAAAAATGCATCCATCGCGGTAACGGGGATTTGGCAGGCCGATGATGATGGCATTTTAAACCCGGCAACGGTGCGGCTGGTGCCGGGAAGCATTATTCCCAAGGCGGTGGGATCGGCGGGGTTAACGCCGCTGGATGCGCCGGGCCGGTTTGATGTTTCAGACGTGGTGCTGGCCGATTTGCGCGAACGTATTCGCCGCTGTTTGTTAACCGACCGTTTGGGCCAGGTTGACGCCCCGCGCATGACGGCAACCGAAGTGCTGGAACGTGCCGCCGAAAATTCGCGCCTGCTGGCTGCGACCTATAGCCGGTTGCAGGCGGAGCTGATTTTTCCGCTGATGCGCCGGGCTTTGCATGTGCTGGCGCGCAGTGGCGAGCTTCCCGATATTCCGATTGATGGCAATGTGGTGTGCCTGCGCCATAGCGCCCCCATGGCGCAGCTTGGCCGCAAGGCAGAGGCAGGCCAGGTGCTGGATTGGCTGGAGAGGCTGACAAAACTGGGCCCGGAGGCCACAGGCAGCGTTGATATTGATCGCACCGTGCGCTGGCTGGCGGACCGGTTTGGCGTGCCGCAGGATTTGCTGCAACCATCCTTGAACCCGAATGAACTGGCCGGGTTGATGATGGATTTGGCCAGTGCCACGCCTGCAAAAGGGGATGAGACGATGCCTGTTGATCCACCCGTTGATCGATCCGTTGAAACTGTGCCGGGGTGAGAAGGCGTGTGTTGTTAATGATGACGCGCGACGGGATGGCGAGTGCAGGCAATGGTGAGATCCGGGGGATCTATGGTGGAAAGCGGGAGCATTGAACGGGCGGCTGGCCCGGAGGACGCAGGCGTGGTTGCGGGGGATGATGCGGGCTGGGCATGGTTTGCGGCGGGGCAGGTTGGCGAGCATATGAATGGAGGCGATGGGATGGAAGCGGGCGGTAGCGCCGTGCAGGACAATTTGCCCCGCAATGGTGAGGGCTTGATCGCAACGCGCGATATCGTGTGGCAGCGGGTTTTGGGACTGGCAGGCGGGGCAGATGGTGCGGCGATTTGCGCGCAATTACGGGCGATGACGCTGGAACGCGCGCTTGGCCCGGCGGCCAGCCCACAGGCGATTTGGATGCTGGAAGGGCAGCGTGCGCTGGTATTGCAGATTTTGCGCCGCGCTGGTGTGTCTGCGCACGGCTGAGGAGCCGGGTGCGGTGGCCTGACAGCAGAACAATAGGGGAGCAGTAAGCATGACGGTGGCAGGCGAAGATTTTACGGGCGTGGTTGCAGGGGCATCTTTGGCCGGTGGCACAGGGCAAGGGGCTGGGCAAGCGCATGGGCATGGGGGAGGCCGTGATGATGGTGCGCCGGGGCGCGCGCAGGGTGTAATGCCAGGTGGGGAGCCTGCCGGTGTGGCTGCTGGTGCGGGGAATGGTGGTGGCGTGGCGCGGGGGCCGGGCAAGGGAGATGGATTGGGACAGGGGGCAGGTTTGCTGGCCCCTGTTGGGCGCGGTGTTGAGGGGCGTGGGGGCAGCCCGGATGGTTTGCTTGAACCCGGTGTCCCTGATGTTCCCGGTGTCGCTGGGGATGGCAAAGCGCAATGGGTGGTGCCGGGGGAGGATGGCAGTGCCGAAGACTGGCAGGGGTTTTACCGGCTGCTGGGGGTGCCCGAGAATGCCGAAGATTACGTGATTGAAGGGGCCGATGACCTGGGCGGTATGAATGCAACGGTCAATGCCCGGCTGCATGAGGCGGGGTTTACACCGCGCCAGGCACAACTGGTTTATGACCTGGCCGGGGAAATTTTGCGCCCGATGGCAGCCGAGCTGGAAACAGGGGCGAAAACCGCAGCATTACAGGCCAGGCTGGCAGCGGAATTTGGCGGGGAAGCACAATGGGCCAAGCTGGCACCGAGTTTGGCAAGCTGGGGGCAGAAAAACCTGCCTGATGCCTATGAGGCGATGGCGCAAAGCCCGGAAGGGGTGCGCGCACTTTACCGGTTAATGAGCGAGGCGGGAGAACCGGGGCTGGCGGCAACAGGGGCCGGGCAGATGCGTGAAGCGCCGGAAGTGGAAATTGACCGGTTGATGAATGACCCGCGTTACTGGCGGGATCGCAACCCGGTGATTATTGCGCAGGTGCAGGCAGCTTTTGACCGCCTGCACCGCAATGAGTGAGCCTGCATTGGTCAGATGCAGGCCCGGCCGTGATGGAGACGGCCTGAAAAACAGCAAAGCTGATGAAGGGTAAAGGGCGTTAATTTACCACTTCGGCATGATAGCGGCCGTCGGTTTTGCGAACGTCGGGCGGAATGCGGGTGCGTTCAAAGGCGGCATAAACATCATAAAGGCCCGGTGCCGGTGTGTTGCCGGTTGCATCCTCGGTCAGGGCGAGGCTGTCATCCATTGCGCGGGGTTTTTCAAAGATGTGAACCGGCACCGATTGCTGACCGGCGCGAAGGGCGGCATCAACCAGCAGATAGATTTGTTCGATATCCTCGTTTTTCAGCGAGATGCCCGCAATGTCGGAGCAATTGCCATGCAGGCTGTAGGCGGCATCATCAACAGGTGTATTGGCCGCCGGTGCATCATCGTCGGGCAATGGGTCCAGCGTCAGTTCGACATGGTTGGGGCTGTTGGGGGACAGATCATCGCGCGAGATGGTGTAAACGCCGGGAGGGGGCGTTTGGAAGGCAGCGTTGCCCTGGTTTTCATCGGCACAGAAGGCGGCATCCTGAATTTCAACATAACGATGGTCGCCGCGCAGCCAGACCTGGAGGGTTTTATCGGCGGTAAATGCGCGCAGATAAACCGGGGCGCCAACGGCAATGCCTGCCTCGTTAAGGCGTTTTTCCATATCGGGCAGAACGCGGCTGCGGATGCGGTCGGCACCAAAGCCGGTTAGGGCGGAAACACGTGCAGTGAAGGCGTGGACATAATCGGGGATCGGGGTATAGGGCAGGGCGAAATAACCTGCCGCCCCCAAAGCGACAACAGTGAGAATTGCGTAAGTACGTGCGCGCACCTGGAAGGCTCCGACTGGGTTGACGTTAGTGTAAATCGGGGTCGTCCGGCGACCATGAAATAGCCGATCAGCCTGGCCCGGAAGCCAGAATCCGGAACAGGAAAACAACCATCAAAGCGTGACCAGAAAATGACACTTAACGCAGGAAACAAGGCAAAAACGCCTTAATTCCTGCGGCTAAGCCGGTGTGAGTATTGCCAGTGAAAAGGGGAAGTGATGAGTATTTCGATTGATAAAAGCTTTATCGAGCATTTTCAGGCCGATGTGCACCAGGCCTATCAGCGGATGGGATCGAAGCTGCGCAATACGGTGCGGGTGAAAAACGGGATCAAGGGGGCAACAACGGTTTTCCAGAAGGTGGGCAAGGGCGTTGCCACCACCAAGGCCCGCCATGGCAAGGTGCCGGTGATGAATGTGGATCATGAACCGGTGCGCTGTGACCTTTTGGATTATTATGCGGGTGACTGGATTGACGCGCTGGATGAGCTGAAGGTCAATCATGATGAAAAAATGGTGCTGGCCAATGCCGGGGCCTATGCGCTGGGCCGTAAGACCGACGAGCTGATTATCAATGCACTGTCGCAAACCACGGACGTTATCGCGCATCAGGATACCGGCCTGGTGGTGGACAAGGTGCTGGCGGCATTTGAAGATATGGGCGGGCGCGACGTGCCCGATGACGGGCAGCGTTACGCCATTATCGGCTGGAAGCAATGGTCCGACCTGCTGTCGGTAAAGGAATTTGCATCGTCGGATTATGTTGGCGATGACGATTTGCCGTGGAAGGGAACCCAGGCAAAACGCTGGCTGGGGACATTGTGGATGCCGCATTCGGGCTTGCCGCTGGCCGATGGGGTGCGCAGCTGTTTTTGGTATCATCGCACGGCGATTGGCCATGCGGTGGGGGCTGATGTGCAGTCCGACATTACCTGGCATGGCGACCATGCATCGCATTTTGTCAGCAATTCCATGAGCCAGGGTGCCGCCCTGATTGATGGCAAGGGTGTAACCTGCCTGCAGGCCAAGGAATAACCGGCAGGGCCGAACAAGGCCGAATTTTAAAACGCGATACGTACTGGATGGCCGCCCGGATACCGGGGCGGCCATTGTTTTGTGCCCTTTATGCGCGGGGCGGTGTGCCGGAAATGAACCGGGACATTTCCCTGCATATTCACGATTATTTTGGAGCAGCAAGATGGCAGAAGGTTTTAAGGCCCGGAACCTGAGTGTTCTGGCATATGCCAATGGTTTTACCCTGTGGCATTACATTACCCCCGATGTGGCGACCGATGTGGACACCACCAATTATTTTGCCAATGCGCGCGATATGCTGCGCCCCGGTGACATCATGTTTGCCAATACCAACCGCGATGGTGGCGTTTCGGGCGGAATGTTTCTGGTAACCCAGGCCGATGCCAACGGGGTGGATGTGCGCGACATGACCGCGATTGGCACCAGCAATACCGATTGATGTGCTGTTTGACAGTGCGTGCCTGATGCGGGGCACGCAACAGCGATGCGGCCCGGTTCAGAAGTGAGCCGGGCCTTTTCTTTGGGCGAAGGGAGAGCAGAAACATGGCCCTGAGCGATGTGGCACTGTGCGCGCGGGCGCTGGTGATGATTGGCGTGAACCCGATTGCATCCTTTGCCGAGGAAACGGTAGAGGCGGAGGTGGCCGGAATGCTGTACCCGGCCTTGCGCGACGGGATGCTGGCGGCCTATCCGTGGCGGTTTGCCGCACGGGGCAAGTGGCTGTCGCGCCGGGTTTCGCAAGATAGCGAAGATGAAACAGCCCCCGATGGCATGCATGAATTTGCCCTGCCCGGTGATTTCATAAGGCTGCTGGCGCTGGAAAGTGAAGCAAGTGCCTTGCCGGAATTTGAACTGCGCAAAGGCATCGTCGCCTGCGATAGTAACCGGGCCTATTTGCGCTATGTCGGGCGGATGGCCGAGGCGTCGTTTCCGGTGTGGTTTGACATGGCATTGATCGCCCGGCTGGCAGCGGAATTTTGCCTGCCCCTGACGGAAAGTACGAGCCGGGCGGAATATTTGCACAAGCGGGCGGATGATTTGTTTCATCAGGCGCGCCTGGCCGATGCCCAGCAATCCACCCCACGGCGGATAGAGGATTTTCCCCTGTTGGAGGCACGGGGATAATGGCGCGCAGCATTTTGGAAAAAACGACATTCAGCGCGGGCGAACTGGCACCGGAATTGTGGGGGCGCGGTGATATTGCCGCCTATCGCAATGGGGCGGCAAAATTGCGCAATGTGTTTGTGCAGCCATCGGGCGGGGTATGCCGGCGGCCCGGCGTGCGGTTGATTGATGCGGTTTCGGGGCCGGTAAGGCTGGTGCCGTTTGAATTTAACGTTGATCAGCCGTTTCTGGTGGTGTTCTGGCATTTGCGGGCCACGGTTTATGCCGGTGATGTGGTGGTGCAGGAACTGACCACACCGTTTGAGGGCAAGCATTTAGCGTTGCTGAGCTGGACGCAAAGTGCGGATACGTTGCTGGTGGTGCACCCGGATGTAACGCCGATCCGTATTGTGCCGAAAACAGATGATGACTGGCTGGTGACAAGCTGGGTTTGGGGGGAAACCAATGTCAGCCGCCAGCAACCCTATTACAAATTTGCCGAACCTTATGTGTCGATAAAACCATCGGGCAGCAGTGGCACCATTTCATTGGTGGCAAGTGAAGATGTGTTTGTGGCAGGGCATGTTGGCCTGCAATGGCGCCTGCGCGGGGTGGAGGGGCAAATTGCAAGTGTTAGCGATGCCAGACATGCCACCCTGACCCTGCGCGCAGCCCTGCCCGATGCCACCGAAACACAGGATTTTGCCGAACCGGCATTTTCGGCGGTGCGGGGATGGCCGCGCAGCGTGACATTCCATCAGGACCGGATGGTGATTGGCGGATCACGCGATTTGCCCAACCGTTTGTGGATGTCGCATTCGGGGGACCTGTTCAATTTTGAGCTGGGCGAAGGGCTGGATGACGAGGCAATTGAATTTGCCCTGCTGGCGGATCAGGTCAGTGCGATTTCAGCGGTGTTTTCGGGCCGTGATTTGCAGGTTTTTACCAGTGGGGCGGAATGGATGGTGAGCGGCACGCCATTAACGCCGCAAAACATTCAGGTCACACGGCAAACGCGCATTGGCAGTGCGGCAGACCGCAATGTGCCGCCAGTCAATATTGATGGGGCAACGGTTTTTGCCGCGCGCAATGGCCGCGAAATGCGGGAATTTTTATTTACCGATCTGGAGCAGGCCTATGGCGCGGCGGACCTGGCGTTGCTGTCGGGACATTTGATCAAATCGCCTGTTGATCAGGCCTATGATGCCAATCGCAGGCTGTTGCATGTGGTAATGGGCGATGGCAGCCTTGCCACCCTGACCCTTTATCGAAGCGAGGGGGTTACTGCCTGGAGCGCACAGGAAACAGATGGGTATTTCCGTAATGTCGCGGTTAGTGGCGGTGATGTTTACCTGGCGATTGAGCGTGACGGACAGTTTTTTCTGGGCCGGTTTGACGATGATATTGGTTTTGATCTGGCGATTGCCAGCAAGGGCGGGGAAAGCAGCCTGCCGCAGGAACGCTGGGGGCAGTTTGGCTTGCTGGATGGCATAAGCCTTGCCGTTTGGGCCGATGGGCAGCTTTACCGTGATGTGGTTGTCGAGGGCGGGAATATTGCCCTTGCCAGCCCGGCAAATGCCATTGTGGCCGGTTTGCCCTTTACCCACGAAATTGCCGCCCTGCCGCCGGTTGGCGGGGATGGATCGCGCCCCTATGGCGGGGCGTGTTTGCGGCTGGTTTGTGCGACCTTTCGTTTGCATGACAGTGCCGGTCTGGCGGTGGATGTGGGGCGGGGCATGCGCGATATTCCCCTGCGTAAGCCCGGTTCTGGTCGGGTGCTGGATGCGGCGGGGGGGCTTTTTCGGGGGGATGTTACGGTGCGTGCCATGGGGTGGAAACGTGGGGGGCAGGATGGGCTTTGGCGTATTGCAGGCGATGTGCCGGGGCCGTTTTTGTTGCTGGGGGTTAGCAGTGAAGTGGGGGTGAATGACTGATGGGTGGATTTTCCAATTGGGCGCCGGTGATTGCAGGGGCGGTGCAGACCGGGGCCGAAATTGCCAATAACCGCGAGCAAACCCGCCGGACCGCCAGCCAGATTGATGCACAGCGCGATAGCCAGCAACAGGCACTGGCGGCCGAAAAGGCCGCCGACGACGAAAGGCGCGCCCGGCAGTTACGCGCCCAGCAGGCCAGTTTGCGCGCCCGACAGGGGGCATCGGGGCTGGCGGCGGGGGCGGCAGGATCGGCCGGGGCGGTGTTGAGCGGGGCGGCGCAAAGTTTGCTGGATGTGCAGGATGCGGCAAATGGCGCCTATGCACGGCAAAGCAGCAGCATTGACCAGAACGCGCAATACCGGCGGCAAAGCCTGCTTGATACGTCGCGCTATAATACGCTGTCGCAGATTTCATCGTGGTTTGCACGCCGCGATAATTGGGGGAATTAGGATGGGGGCAATTTTTGCAGATGGTGCCGTTGCCAGTGTGCGCTTTGCCGGGGATGGGCAAAGCCGCGAATTTCCATTTGAATTTGGGGTATTTGCGCCAGGTGACGTGACGGTCAGTGTGAATGGCGAAGTGATTGCCGAAAATATCGACATTACGTTGCGCAAGGCCCAGGGGCAAAGCAGTGGCGATGCCGGAACAATCAGTGCGGCCGCCAGTGGCGGGGCGGTGCAGTTTGCCATTGCCCCGGCGGATGGGGCGGATATTTTGATTTCGCGGCGGTTGGGCCTGCGGCGATTAAGCCATTATGACAGCGGCAGCAGCCTGCGTGCCGATGTGTTAAACGCCGATTTTGATTATGTTTTGGCAGCCCTGGGTGATGTTGAAGCCGGTTTTGCCAGCACATTGCGCCTGCCTGAAAGCGGCCTGAACGGGGCCGGGCAGGAAGTAACCGCACAGTTGCCCCAACCCCAGGCCAACCGCGCCATTATGTGGGATGCGACCGCACGCCAATTGATTAACGGCCCTGATAGTGCGGCAATTAATGGGGCGGCGGCCGCCAGCCAAAGCGCACAAATTGCCGCAAATGAAGCCGATAGCGCGGCCGAGCTGGCGCGCCAGTCCCTTGCCGGGTTTGTCAGCCAGAATGCAACGGCGTTATTGCAGCTTGATTGCCGGGGGCAGAAGGCGCTGGCCTTTCAGGATGAAAGACGCAGCCCGATGGTTGATGCACCGGGCAACCGGGTGCTTGATGTGATGCAAAGCGGGGCGGTGGTGCGGGTTTCCAATGGCGGGCGCATTACCCTGCCGCCGTGTGGGGCCGCGCGAAATGGCGTGATGTTTCGCATTTTTAATGGCGATGGCACGGCAACCGATATCGCGGCAGCCGAAGGCGATGTTTTGCACCCGGTTGACGGGGGCGTTGATGCAGGTGTTTTTACCCTGCCGCTGCGTGGGGATGCGGTGGATGTTTTTTGCGATGGCACCCGCTGGCAGGTGCTGAGCGTTCGCAGTGGCGGGCCGTTGGTAAAAATGTTGCGCACCCAGAAACAGGCGATCCCGGCAGGGGGCGAGTTTGTGGTGGAATGGGACAGCATCATTGAAGACAGCCACGGGCTTTATGACGCGGGAACGGATGGCATCCATGATGTGCCGCCGGGATTTTACCATTTTGATATCGGTATTTGCTTGGAACTGGCGGATCAGTCCGTACAGGGTATGGTGTTTGTGGAGCGGCTGGGGGCAGGCGGGTGGAATATGCATTTGCAAGGGGTTGATACCCTGCCCAATGGCGCGGATGGCCGCAAAATTTTGCGCTGTAGCGGCATCGCACGGGCGGGTATTGGCACTGATAATGCCTTTCGGGTGCGGGTGGCACATGGGGCCAGTGATACACGCAATATCGTTGCGACCAGCCTGGCAAGCTGGTTTCATGCCGTGCGGCTAAGCGCATAGGCTGGCGGGCCTGCGGACCTTGACGCCGCGAGATTTCCCCAGAATCAGAGTTCCAAGTACCCCGTCTGTTAATGCAGGCGGGGTTTTGTTTATGGCCATTTTGAAAATGGAGCCTGTGACATGGCGATGCGGTTTTTGCCGTTGACGGATTATTTGCAGGTAACGCGCGCCAGCACCACAAATGCGCGTACGGAAACTGGCGTTATTGCCAATATTGATGCCAACCAGCCGGTATTTGAATTTGATGGCGAAGGCCGGGCGCTGGGCCTGCGGATTGAGGGGCCATCGGCCAATTTGTTGCGCCATTCCAGCGATTTCACCAATGCGATTTGGGAAAAAAGCAGTGGTGTTACGGTACAGGCCGCTGCCGGACAGGCACCGGATGGCAGCAATAGTGCCACGAAAATTGATTTCGCCGATGGCGCGGCCAACCTTTATCAGCGGGTGGATAACCTTGCCAGTGGGGCAAACCATGCCTTTGCCATGTGGATGCGCGCGGTTTCGGGCACGGCGGATATCACGCTGGGCGGGGTGAATGGGCCGTCGCAACATGCTGTAACACTGGGTGAAAAATGGCAACGGGTTGGCTTTGCCGAGGTGGCATCGGCCACCAGCCGTTACCCCAAAATCAGCACGGCATTAAGCGGGGCTGGTGCATCCATTCTGGTGTGGAATGCGCAATTGGAGGCCGCACCCGTTGCCAGTAGCGATATGATCAGCAATGGCATCCCGGCGGCACGCAATGGCGATGATGTGATGCTGGATTTAACCACGGGCTGGTTTGCACCGGGGGCGGGAACGCTGTTTTTTGACCTGGCCCTGCCTGCGGCGTGGCAGGGGATTTGGCGGGTGATGCAGCTTTATTCCACCAGCCTGAATGATGACCATCTTGACCTGGGATATGACAGCGTAGCCAACCAGTTGCGCATCAGCCTGCGCAAGGCCGGGCAGCAGGTGATAACGCAATCGCTTTATGGCGTGCTGGTGCCCGGCGCGCGCAACAGGGTGGCGATTGCCTTTGACGATGATGAAATTGCGGTTGCCACCGTTAATGGTGTGCTGAAATCGCCCGGCGGGTTTGCCCTGCCGCGCAATTTTGCGCATTTGCGTATCGGGTCGTATGGCGGGGCATCGGGGTTTTTGAACGGTTATGTGCGCGCGCTTTCCTATTGGCCGGGGCGGCTTGGCGATGCGCGGTTGATGGAACTGTGTTCCGGTAATGCTGCATGATCAAACGTGAAACGGCACTGCCGGCAATTTATGGCAGGTGTAGGGACCTGAACCATAACCAGAGCCATAACGAGGACCAGGACCGGGTTGGCACGGCGGAGAATGAAAATGCCGATAACACCCGGCTGGTGGGGCTGCGTGATGAATTGTTGCGCACCCTGCCTGCCGATATCCGCCGGGCCAGAGAGGCCTATCACCGGGTGGCAGAAGAAGCCGCCGGTGTCATGGATGCCAAGGGATTTGTTAATTATCAGGCCGCCTGCAAGGCCGCCCTTGCCCATGTTGAAAGCCTGATCAAGCTGTTGCGCTGGGTCCGGGAGGCGGACATTGCGGGCACAAAGGAGGCGGGTCAGACAGAAACGACAGATCGCGGTGATGATAACAGCGATGACATTTCCCGCCTGATTGCCGATGCGCGCAAGGCATTGCATCAAGCCGGAAGCACATAAAACCACGATAGACGGGAAGGGGCACAATAACGTGAGCGCAGAGCGGGCCAGCCTTGCCGAATTTGTCTGGATATGGAACCGGGCGCTGGGGCTTGAAACACCGGCGCATCATCAGAAAATGGCGCAATGGCTTGAACACCATCATGATAACGGACCCAAAGAGCTGCTGTTAATGGCGTTTCGCAACAGTGGCAAATCGACCATGGTGGGGCTGTTTTGTGCCTGGCTGCTTTATGGCAATCCGGATTTGCGCATTCTGGTGTTGGCGGCGGATCTGGATTTGGCCAAAAAGATGGTGCGCAATGTTAAACGCATTGTCGAGCGCCACCCCCTGTTAAAAACGGCCATCCCCGCGCGGTTAAGCGACTGGGGGGCGGAACGTTTTACCATTAACCGGCCGGGCGAATTGCGCGATCCATCGATGCAGGCGGCGGGCATTGGCGGCAATATTACCGGGTCGCGCGCCGATGTGGTCATTTGCGACGATGTCGAGGTACCCAAAACCTGCGATACCGCGCATAAACGGTCTGAACTGCGTGAAAAGCTGGGTGAAATTTCCTATGTGCTCAGCCCCGGCGGGATGCAGGTTTTTATTGGTACACCGCACAGTTATTATTCCATCTATGCTGATGAAACCCGCCCTGAAACCGGCGAGGATGCGCCATTTTTGGCCGGGTTTTCGCGGTTTTGCCTGCCGATTTTGGATGCCGATGGGCAATCGGCCTGGCCGGAGCGTTTTTCGCGGGCAAAAATTGCCCAAATTCAGGCCCGCACCGCAACCGGCAAATTTGCCAGCCAGATGATGCTGGATATGGTGCCGCCTGATCAGGGGACGCTGGACCCGGCGCGCCTGCATCCCTATGACGATGATGCCGTATTTGAAAGTGCCAATGGTGAATGGCGGCTAAGGATTGGAGCGCGGCGGATGGTGGCGGCAAGCTGCCATTTTGACCCGTCCTTTGGCGGCAAGGTGCAGGATGGGGCGGTGATTGCGGCGGTTTATATCTGCGATCAGGGGGAATACTGGCTGCATGATGTGGCCTATCTTAAAACCAGCGCCGCCCTTTTGGACTGTGAGGATGAAGCAAGCCAGCTTTGCCGGCAGGTGGCCGAATTTGTAAAGCGTCACCAGTTGCCGGTGGTGCGGGTGGAAACCAATGGCATTGGCCGGTTTTTGCCCAATATTTTGCGCCGCTGCCTGAAACAGGCGGGCTGTGTTAGCGCGGTGGTCGAATTTCACGAAACACGCAACAAGGAAGCCCGCATCACGGATGCGTTCGGTGCGGTGCTGGCTGCGGGGCTTTTGCATGCGCAGCGCGGCATCTGGCAGGGGCCGTTTATTCGTGAAATGCGCGAATGGCGGCCCGGTGGGGGTAACCGTGATGACGGGCTTGATGCTGTTGCAGGTTGCATCCTGGCTGAACCGGTGCGCCTGCCCAGGGTCACCCGCCCGGCTTTGGGGCGCGATTGGCGGCCTGCGGGCAATATCATCCATGCCGATCAGGAATTTTCCCCCTGAATATGGCCTGTATTCAAGGTGTTGCGAAAATTATCAAAAAACATCGCCTAAAAGTTGCGATGGCTATTGTTTTCGCCTGTAGCAATTCTAATCTATATTAAAGGATAGGTTGTTGTGGGGCTTTAACTATCCAAAGGAAGTGGTTTGATGTGATGGTAGCCGGGACGAAACATTCCCTGATGCTGCCCGGAGAAGGGAGGTCATGAAGATGTTACGTGTCGGTGTGTTGCTTGCCCTGTTGCTGGGCGCTGTGATGTTGACAACCCCGGCGGGCGCGGCCCCGCCCGTTTGTGGCGACCGCAGCACGGTGCTGAAAAGCCTGAGCACCAAATATTCAGAACAGCCCGTTGCCGCCGGGGTGGCGTCCAACGGGGGTGTTATCGAAATTTTGAAGGGACCGGACGGGAAAACATGGTCGATCCTGTTTACCTATCCTGACGGGCCAAGCTGCCTGATTGCGACAGGCGAGGCATGGCAGGAAATTGCCTATACCCTGAATGGACCGAAGGCCTGACAAAACACCCGTCGCACCCGACAGAGCGGCACAGTATCCAAAGTGCCAAAACAGGCTGAAAAGCGACATAAAGCGGGTGTTTGACAAGCGAGCTTACGATTAGGGGGACGTTTCTTAATGATGAGAAACTCCTGAACTGGCCCGCCGGATTTTTCCGGCGGGTCTTTTTTATGGGGAAAATCATGATCACGGAACCGGTGGATCTGGGCTGGTGGCTGACAGTGGTGGAGGTTCCCGCCCTGGCGGGGCTGTTTTGGCTGATCTGGCGCAGCCGGGCGGAATTTCAGCGCAATCTGGACCAGCATTCGCGCATCAGCCAGCGGGATGCCCAGGAAAACCGCGATGCGCTGGCGGCCTTCAAGCTTGATGTCGCGCGAAATTACGTTTCCATCCCCTATCTGAAGGATGTCGAACGCCGGTTAACCGGCCATTTGCTGCGCATCGAGGCAAAGCTGGAAAGCCGCGATATCGAACCCGCCCGCAAGCCCTGATTGTTCATCATGACCCCGAAACCATAAAGGCAAAGCAGCATGACGATAACGAATAGAAAACCGCCACATATCGCGACGGCAAAAGCGATGGGCGAACGAAAAGGCACGATTGATGCCCTGGCTTCGTTAACCCCCATGGATATTCTGGCGCGTACCATTTATGGCGAAGCCCGCGGCGAAGACCTTGCCGGTATGGAAGCGATTGCCGCTGTGGTTTTAAACCGTGTTGCGTTTTCAAAGGCGCGGGGCGGGTATTGGTGGGGCAATGACATTGTGGCTGTTTGCCTGAAAAAGGGGCAGTTTTCGTGCTGGAATGAAGGGGACCCCAACCGCGAAAAACTGTTGCGGGTCAATGATCGCGACCCGGCCTTTCGCCTGTGTCGGCGTGTTGCCAAACGCGCGATCGATGGCCTGTTGCCAGACCCGGTGCAGGGCGCAACCCATTATCATGTTGTGCAAATTGACCCGTGGTGGGCGCGGGGGCATGTGCCGCTTTGTGAAATTGGCAATCATGTTTTTTATGCGGGTATTGGTTAGGGCGGTAAGCAGGAGCAATTGGAGCAATTGGAGCAATTGGAGCAGTTACCGGGGGCAGGGCGGTATCGGTGATGCGATAGCGCCTTTTTTCGCTTTAGGGGGATGATGGATGATACCGGCAATTCTGGCGCAAATTGGTTTGCCTTTATTGATCAAGGCGGTTGGGGCAGGGTTGGATGCCCTGGATAACCCGGTTGCCAAAACGGCAGCAAAGGGCCTGCGTGATATGGAAAATCTGGTTGGGCAGGGGGCGGTGGATGCAACGGCCCTGGCCGAGGCCAACCGCCATGCCGAAGCCCTGATGCGCGCCGAATTGAAACATGACAGTGCCGTGATCAGGGCCGTGAACAAAACCATTCGCGCCGAAATATCATCGGGGGATGCGTATGTCCGGCGCTGGCGGCCCAGTTTTGGATATGCCGTGGCGCTGACCTGGATCATGATGATGGGCGCAATTGCGGCCGCCATTGTGCTGACCCCGGCAGAGGCCCCGGCGATTATTGCCGCATTGGTCAATACCAGCCCGATCTGGGGTGTGGCGCTGGCGGTATTGGGGATTTCGGTGGTGAAACGCAGCAGCGACAAACGGTTTGAGGGCTAGGCCAGCGTTGGAACCATACATGGTTTTTGGCGTTGGCAGGATATGCGTGATCAAACGACAAAACCTGAAAATACCCCAACGGATACATCGAATTACAGTCGCAATTCCCGTCCTTTGACCGGTATTATCGACCGGCTGCGGGGTATTGGCCGCCAAAAGGGCAAGGTAACATTGGGTGAAATTACCCATGCGCTGCGTTATCGCAGTTATGGCCCGTTTTTGTTGGTGCCTGGCCTGGCGGGGATATCGCCGTTGGGGGCTATTCCCGGTATGCCAACATTACTGGCGCTGATTGTGGTGCTGTTTGCCGGGCAGATTGTTTTGGGGCGGCGCCATATTTGGTTACCCGATTTTCTTGAAAACATTGCTGTTTCGGGGGCCCGGCTTGAAACGGCGATGAAAAAAATCTATCCCGTTGCAAGGTGGCTGGACCGGCATTTCCATGAACGGTTGCAAGGGCTGTTTACGCCACGAACCATGCAGATTGCGGCCATCATATGCCTGCTTTTGGTGCTGCCTATGCCATTGCTGGAGGTTATCCCCCTTGCCGCTGGAATGCCAATGATAGCGGTGAGCGGTTTCGGGCTGGCAATGATTTTACGTGATGGCGTGGTCATGATTGCGGCAGGTATATTGGTGATTGCAGCCCTGATTGCCTGTTTGGTTTTGATGGTCTGATTGCCTGATTTTGAAAGCCGCCCTGCCGATTTGGCAGGGCGGCTTGTTTTTGCGTTTGGGCAGGATTAATCCTGCTTGCCTGATTTGGCGGTCTGGCCAAACAGGATTTTCTTGCTTTCTTCGGTCACGGTCGGCGTGAAATGCTCGGCCTTGCCTTTGGCATAGGCATCAATCGTGCCTTTGCGTTCGCCAATGGCGGTAAACCAGCGCTTTAGGTTGGGGAAATCATCCAGGTTCTGCTGCTGGCGTTCATGGGGAACGATCCAGGGATAGCAGGCCATATCGGCAATCGAATAGCCGGTATCGGCAATGAAATCGCGGCCTTCAAGGCGCTTGTTCAGCACGCCGTAAAGACGGTTGGTTTCATTGACATAGCGATTGATGGCATAGGGGATTTTTTCGGGCGCATAGGTGCCAAAATGGTGATTTTGGCCCAGCATCGGCCCAAGACCACCCATCTGCCAGAACAGCCATTCCATTACGGTTTTGCGACCGCGCACATCGGTTGGCAGGAATTTGCCGGTTTTTTCGGCCAGATATTGCAAAATCGCACCGGATTCAAAAACCGTAATGGCATCGCCGCCATCGGCCGGGGCGCGGTCAATGATCGCGGGCATACGGTTATTGGGCGAGAAGGCGAGGAAGTCGGGTTGGAACTGGTCACCGGCGCTGATATTCACCGGGTGGATTTCGTAATCCAGTCCTGCCTCTTCAAGAAACAGCGTGATCTTGTGGCCATTTGGTGTGGGCCAGTAATAAAGTTCAATCATCGGACATCCTTTTGAATTGCCATGCCGACGCCTGCGTGAAACAGGCACTGTCATTTCCCTGACAGATTTATAATTTATCGGCAAGGCTTGCGTTTGATCATCAATGACGCCATTGTAGAACGATCGTTTTAAAACTCAAGCTATTCGCCAGCGCCCTGCTGGTGAAAGGAGACTTCTTCGATGATCCGTTTCTATTTTCACCCTACGCCGAACCCGGCCAAAGTCGCACTTTTCCTTGAAGAAGCAGGCATTGAATATGAAGCCCTGCCGGTTGATACAAAAAAAGGTGAACAGTACAGCGACGCCTTTTTAAAGATTAACCCCAATGGCAAAGTACCAGCCATTGTTGACACCGACGGTGCCGGTGGCAAAGAGGTGCGCGTTTTCGACAGTTCGGCGATTTTGCTGTATCTGGCGGAAAAAACCGGGCAGTTCCTGGGCGATGATGCCGACCGGGGTGAATTGCTGTCCTGGCTGTTTTTCATTGCCAGTGGCGTTGGGCCGTTTTCCGGACAGGCGGTGCATTTCCAGCATGCCGCCCCCCAGCCGCTTGACTATGCCGTCAATCGTTATCGCCGTGAAATTGAACGCCATTATGGCGTGCTTAACACGCATCTTGCCGGGCGCGACCATGTCGTTGGCGATAGCTACACCATTGCCGATATATCGCTTTGGGGCTGGATCGACCGCGCACCGGTGGTGATGAAGGGCGAAAGCATCCCGCTTGAAAGCTTCCCGCATCTGGCGCGCTGGTTTGATTTCGTCAATTCCCGCCAGGCTGTGGAACGTGCGCGCAAACTGCTGGCATCACACGCGTTCAAGACCGAAATGGACGATGTCGCCAAACGCGCGCTGTTTCCGTCAAACTTCCCGAAATAGTTCGGCGCAGGCGTAATCCGCGTTTTATGCTATAAACAAGGCTGTGTTCCAAAAAATGGAACACAGCCTTGTTGTTTGGTGTTCGAGGTGATATCTTTTACTGATGATCAAGCGAGACATGACGTAAGCAGGTTGTTTGCCGGGGAAACGGATTGCGCATCATCAAGCGAAGCAGCCTGATTGCTTTTTGGGAGAAACACCCTGAAACGGAACAATCCCTTCGGGCGTGGTTTGACCGCACAAAGAAAGCGAACTGGTTAACGACCCAGGATGTGCTGAACGATTTTTCAACCGCGAAAGTGATTAAAGGCGAACGGGTTCGTTTTAAAATTCACGGCAATGACTATCGCCTGATTGTCAGTTTCAAGATGAGTGCCGGAATTGCCTGGATCAAATTTATCGGCACGCACGAAGACTACGACAAGATTGACGCCACCACGATTGACCAGTTCTAGTTGGGTACATGGTTGCAGGAGCAACAGATGCCAAATATCAAGCCGATCCATACCGAAGCCGATTATGAAGATGCCCTGGAATTGATGGGCGAATTGTGGGACGCCAAAGAAGGTACGGAAGCCCATGATCAATTGGAATTGCTGGGTATTCTTGTTGATAAATATGAAGAACAGCGTTTCCCGATAGCAGCACCGGACCCGGTGGCGGCTGTATTGTTTTATATGGAGCAGAACGGTCTTGAACGGGCAGAGTTGGGGAGGGTTCTGGGCAGTCGTTCCCGCGCGTCAGAATTTATCAATCGCAAGGCCGGGCTATCGCTTAAGCAAATTCGCATTTTGCATGCCAACTGGAATATTCCCGCCGATATCCTGATTCAGCCGGTGGAACAAACGGCGTGATGAATTGTGTGTGGGGTGCTTGCGGTGGTGCGGGTGATACCCTAAATTCCGGGCATGAACGAACAAACCATATATCGTGTACTTGGCAGTGATGAATGGGCGAAAGCCGTTGCGCTGGGTGAGTATCAGGGCGCACCGCATGACATTGCGGATGGCTTCATTCATTTTTCAACCGGTGAAACCCTGGCTGCGACGCTGGCCTTGCATTATGCCGGGCGCGATCATTTGAAGCTGCTGCATGTGCCTGTCGCCCCGATTGAAGCCTATATTAAATGGGAGCCTGCACGAGGTGGCACGCTGTTTCCGCATCTATATGCCAAGCTGAAAGTGGCAGATGTGTTTCGGGTGGATGATGTGAACCTTGATGAAAACGGTGTTCACATTCTGCCCGAAGATTTGCGTTAATCCTTAACGCCCGGGTTCATCACCCGTATCTGAAGTGCCGGATTTTATGTAAATCCGGCCGCCTTTCTTTTTCATGCCGCTATCGCTAACGCCGGGGAAATGCCCGGCGCGCACGGCGTTTAAAAAGGCATGCCCCAGCTTTACCCGGTCCCCGATATAAAGATCATCCCAGCCCGCGCCATAAATTTCGGGAAAGTGAAACGTGCCGTCAGGGTGGCGGGCGATGTTTTGCCTGAGCCTGCGAATATCATCTTCTGTCATGGCCGTTCCTTGTGCGCGAGGGCCGGGCATCAAGTGTGGCAAATTACAGGGTGGGTTAGCAAGCAGGTTTGCCGGACGGGAACAGCCCGCAAAAAAAGCGGTAACAGAACCAAAAGCCCTGTTACCGCATATATCATGCAAACGGCGATTGCTGTGGGATTACCACCAGCTTAGACGAGTTCGCCCAGGGATGCCGGGGTGAAGGTTTCAACCTTGTCGCCATTGCCGTTCTGGACTTTTGCGACCCAGTTCGGATCGCTCAGCAGGGCGCGGCCCACAGCCACCAGGTCAAATTCATCACGTTCCATGCGGGTCAAAAGTTTGTCGATGCCAGCATTGCTGACTTCTTCGCCCGAGAATGAACCGATAAAGTCGCCCGAAAGGCCAACCGAACCAACGCTGATGGTGGCCGCACCGGTAATTTTCTTGGCCCATCCCGCAAAGTTAAGGCCGTCTTCGCCGTCAATTTCGGGGAATTCCGGTTCCCAGAAACGGCGCTGCGAGCAATGGAAAATATCCACGCCAGCATCGGCCATCGGTGCCAGCCAGCTTTCCATTTCGGCGGGGCTGGTGGCAAGGCGGGCGGCGTAATCCTGCTGTTTCCACTGCGACAGACGAATGATGATCGGGAAATCGGGGCCAACGGCCTTGCGCACGGCGGCAATGATTTCAACAGCAAAACGCGAGCGTTCGGCAATGGTTTTGCCGCCGTAATTATCATCACGGTGGTTGGTGCCATCCCAGAAGAACTGGTCAATCAGATAGCCGTGCGCGCCATGGATTTCGGCAACGTCAAAGCCCAGGCGTTTGGCATCGGCAGCGGCCTTGGCAAAGGCGGCAATGGTATCGGCGATGTCTTCGTCGCTCATGGCTTTGCCACGCGGTTTGTCCGGGCCTTCAAGGGCTGAGGGGCTTTCAACGGCAACATCGGGCACCCAGTCGGTCATGAAGCTGGTGACCGAGCCGGTATGCCAGATTTGCGGGCCCATTTTGCCACCGGCTTCATGCACGGCATCAATCACGCCTTTCCAGCCGGCAAGGGCTTCTTCGCCATGGAATAAGGGAATGTTGAAATCATTGCGTGATGCCGGGCGGTCAATCACGGTGCCTTCGGACAGGATCAGGCCAACCTGGCCTTCAGCGCGGCGTTTGTAATAGGCGGCATTGGCCGCACCGGGAATACCCGCCGGTGCCATGGAACGGGTCATTGGTGCCATCACGATGCGGTTGGCAAGTTCCAGCGATTTGATTTTGAAGGGTTTGAACAGAATATCGGTCGAGCTCATGCGGATTTCCTTTGGAAAAGTGATTTGCTGTTTAGATATAAAAAATATACTTACTGTCAATCAGGCACCCGAAACCAACCAGGTATATTTAAGGAAACCTTATGGACGACTATAACGGGATGTGTAATCCGCAGCGGTTCCATGTTGATTGCCCCAGCCGGAAGCTGTTTGACCAGATAGCCGATAAATGGTCGATGATGATTCTGACGGTTCTTGATAGCGGACCGATGCGCTTTAACGCCATTCGCCGCCAGCTTGAAGGCATCACCCAAAAGGCCCTGACCCAGACGCTGCGCCGCCTGGAACGTAATGGCCTGGTCGAGCGCGAAGTGATCGCGACATCCCCTGTTGCCGTGCAATACAGCGTGACGGAACTGGGGTGCCAGTTAAAAGGGCCGTTCAAGGCGCTTTATAAATGGACTGTTGATAACCTTGACGAGGTTGAAAGGGCGCGTGCCGCCTTTGACCAGCGTATCGAGGAAGAAGAAGAACGCCTGCGCGCCTGATGGGCTGGTGGGCTGTCAAAACGGCCATTGATCGTGAAAATGGGTGGCAAAACGTGCGGGCAGGGCAGTTTGTATCAGACATGTCTTGCCCCGGCCTGTTCGCACGGCTAAGAACAGGGACAGGAACCAACAGATGAACGGAGCATATCGGGTGGGGTGGTATAAAACTTTTGTTTTGCCGGTAGTTCGCTGGATTGACCCGGAATGTTCACACGGGCTGGCCCTGTGGGCGTTAAAGCATAATCTGGTGCCAAAACCCGAAGGCGCACTTGATCGCAGCCCGCTTCTGGAATGCGAGGTTTTTGGCCGCAAATTTGCCAATCCGGTTGGCCTTGCTGCCGGGTTTGACAAAAATGCCGAAGTTCCCAACCGTATGCTTGATCAGGGTTTTGGTTTTGTCGAAATCGGGTCGGTAACGCCGGAACCGCAACCGGGCAACCGCAAACCACGCCTGTTTCGCCTGTATTCCGACCGTGCGGTGATCAACCGCATGGGATTTAACAATGATGGTTCGGCCATTGTTGCCACCCGTTTGCGCAAACGCGCGCGCCGGGGCATTCTGGGTGCCAATCTTGGTAAAAACAAATATGCCGCCGATGCCGCCGACGATTACGCAAAAGGTGTTCGCGCCCTTGGCCCCTTTGCCGATTATCTGGTGGTAAATGTTTCATCGCCCAATACCCCGGGCCTGCGCGCGCTTCAGGGCCGCGAACCGCTGGCGCAGCTTTTATCGGCTGTTCTGGCCGCGCGCGATGATGCCGCACCGGGTGTGCCGGTATTGTTGAAGGTTGCGCCGGACCTGACGGAAGATGACAAGGCCGATATTGCAAGCGTTGTGCTGGATCTGAAAATTGATGGCATGATCGTTTCCAACACCACAATCGACCGCCCGGTTGGCCTGAACAGCTATGACCAGTCGGAAACCGGTGGTCTTTCCGGGCCGCCTTTGATGGCACCTTCTACCAAGGTTCTGGCCGATTTTTACCGCCTGACCAAAGGCCAGGTGCCGCTGATTGGTGTTGGCGGGATTGCATCGGGCAAAGATGCCTATGAAAAGATTTTGAATGGCGCCTCACTGGTGCAGCTTTATTCAGCACTGGTTTATCACGGGCCGGGCATGGCACAGGAAATCAAGGAGGACCTTGAAAAACGCCTGCGTCAGGATGGTTTTGCATCGGTGGCCGATGCCGTTGGCGCGGCATTCCCGGAAATCAGTGGCAAACATGCCGCGATTGACGAAGTTGCCCGTGCGACGCAAGCAGCACCTGCGAATGATGCCGTGATTGCGGATGCCCCTGCGGCCGAAGTTGCAAGCGCAACCGCCGCCGCAGCAACGGCCGATGCCAAGGTTGATGCACCAGAGCCAGCCACTGATGCGGCAGAGAAAGCCGACACGGATGGTTCAGCCAAAGCCGAAACCGTAAAACCGGAAGCACCGAAGCAGGATTGATCTGCCGGTAATGAAGTGAAATTACTGCGCAGGTGATGCCTGTGCGGTGCGTGATCCTCGCAGGAGAAACCCGATGCCGCAAACGCCCTATCAGATGATTAACGGCCTGTCCGAAGTGATCGGAAATTATGATGCCGTGATCCTGGATTTGTGGGGTGTGGTGCATGACGGGGTAACGCCCTATCCCAATTCGATCACGGCGATGAAGGCCCTGAAGGATGCGAGCATCCCGGTTGCGCTTTTATCCAACGCGCCGCGCCGTTCCAGCGTGGTGATTGCCCGCATGGAAGATATGGGCATTGACCGTGCCCTTTATGGCCCGGCGGTGGCATCGGGTGAAATTGCCTATCACCAGCTGCGTGACCGGGTGGATGCCTGGTACGGCAAACTGGGGCGCAAGGTGTTTCGTGTTGGCCCGGTACGTGACCATTCCATGTTTGAAGAACAGGATGTCGAGGTTGTCGATACCCTTGAAGATGCTGACTGGATGCTGGTAACCGGCCCGGATGACGACCATGACCCGGTATCGCATTATGAAGATATGTTGCATCTGGCATTGTCGCATAACCTGCCCATGCTGTGCCCGAACCCGGACCGCGAAGTGATCCGGGGTGGTGAACGCATTATCTGTGCCGGTGCCATTGCTGGCCGCTATGAAGAACTGGGTGGGAATGTGCGCTGGGAAGGCAAGCCGCTTGCCAGTGCCTATGATTTCTGCCTGCAGGCCTTTGATATGGGGCCTGATGCGCGCCTGCTGGTGGTTGGGGATTCGCTTTCAACCGATGTGGCCGGTTCCAATGCAGCCGGGCTTGATATTGCCTTTGTCACCGGCGGTATCCATGCCGAGGAACTGGATGCCCCGCGCGGCACCCTGCCGGAAAAGGCAAAGTTGGACCAGCTTTTGGAAGTAACCGGGCGCCATGTGACCTATGCGATGGGCGATTTTTGCTGGTAACAGCAAGAAAACATTGAACAGAATTAAAAAACGCCGCCCGAACATGCATCGGGCGGCGTTTTTTGTCGTAAGGCCAGGTTAGATCGCGGCAGCCAGGTTTGCCTCGATATAGATTTCGCGCAGGCGTTTGGCGATCGGGCCCGGTGTGCCTTCGCCGATTTTAACATCGTCAATTTCGACAACCGGATAGACAAAGGAAGAAGCCGAGGTAATGAAGGCTTCTTTGGCCTTTTGGGCTTCGGCGATGGTAAAGGCGCGTTCTTCGACCTTCAGGTCCAGTTCTGCCGCACATTGCAAAATTGCCTTGCGGGTAATGCCGTGCAGAATGTCGTTGGACAGTTCGCGGGTGATGATGGTGTTGTTTTCATCAACGATATAGGCGTTGTTTGATGACCCTTCGGTCACTTTGCCATCCAGCACCAGCCAGGCATCATCCGCGCCTTTTTTTGCCGCTTCGTTTTTAACCAGCGACGAATAGAGCAACTGCACGGTTTTGATATCACAACGACGCCAGCGCTGATCCGGGAAGCTTGCGACTTTCAAGCCACGGTCCGCAGCAGCGCTTTTGATCAGCGATTTGGCCTGGGTAAACAGGACAAGGCCCGGTTCCACATCACTTGCGGGGAACATGAAATCGCGGTCAGACGCGGCACCGCGTGAAACCTGCAGATAAACCAGGCCTTCGGTGATGTTGTTTTTGCTGATCAGTTCGCGGTGAATTGCCAGCAGGGCATCGCTATCGACGGTGAAGTTGATGCCAAGTTCGCGGATCGAACGTTCAAGGCGGGTCATGTGACCGTGAAAGTCGATCAGCTTGCCTTCAAGAACGGAGGTCACTTCATAGACGGCGTCGGCAAACAGAAAGGCGCGGTCAAAGATAGAAACGGATGCTTCGTTTTCCGGCACATATTTGCCGTTCACATACACAGTACGCATTTGAATTTCCTGTCGGTTCAGATCGGCTGCCGATCCCGTAAAGCAATAGGGGCGTTTCCCGCAATTTGTGCCTGGCAATTCTGTTTTTATGCAGGCATTGCAACGTTGATTATCAGATAGCACACCGCTGGCACTGTTGTCGCGGAACGCCGTGATTGTTGCGTTAAAAAGGTGGATTGTTGTTTGGGTGGGCCGCGCTTGCCCGCATGTGCGATATAAAGGCAGGTGATTGAGCAATATTATCGCAGAAAATTCCAAGCTTTCGGGTGGGGCATTTGGATTGGTATGGCGGAATGCGGAGGGGGGATGATGAAGGGGGATGATATTGCACATATCAAACGGCGGAGTCAGCGCCGGGGCCGGTTAAAAGGTCAGCACCAGACCATGTTTGTGAACCAGCCTGGCATAGGTGCCATCGGCCTTGATGGTTGCGAGGGCTTTGTTGAATTTTTCAAGCAGGATATGGGTTTGCGGATAATCCTTTGAGGTCATCAAAAACAGCCCATCGCCCTGCACCAGCGGTTTTTTCAGGGTATAGAATTTGGCGACTTCTTCGGGCGGGAAAAGCTTTTCGATCATGTACCAGCCAAGGGTGGTGGCGGTTGAAAACAGATCGATGCGGCCCAGTTGCAAGCGGCGGAAATTCTGTTCTTCCGAATGGGCATATTCCACATCCAGCCCGGCATCCTTGAACCAGGGTTCGTAATAATAACCCTGAATGCCGCCAATGCGATAGGGGCGCAAATCAGCCAGGCTATCAAACGTGATGTCGGGTTTTTGCCCATCGGCGCGATAGGCAAAAAAATGGGAATCAGCCAGATACAGCGCATCGGAAAACAGAAAGGCCTTTTGGCGTTCCGGCGTTTTGCGATACGGGATTGCCCCCCACGCGGTGGTATTGCTGACTTCCTGTTCGCAGCGTTTCCACGGATAAAACCGGAATTCAAACCGAACATCCATTTTTGGGCCGATTTCATCAAACAGATCGATCAGAAAGCTGTTTTCATCATTGGCGGTGACATAGGGCGGGTAATGGTTGGTGGCAATGACCAGGGTTTGTTGCGCCCGGGCGGGGGCCGCAAACAGCGCGCAGAAAACGGCATATAACAGGATTTTGCCCAGAAGCTTCATCGCGTTATCCCGGCAATGCAAAGAACCAGCCGGAACGGGTTTGTCCCGGTGGAGTTACCGGTTTGCATATGGGGTTGCAGTGATGGACTTTTTAGGGGGACGCAACACAAAGGGCCGCAACATTGTGGCTGCGGCCCTTTGAAAACGATGTGGTAATTATGCCTTTTGCACTGAAACCGGTTCACTGGCCGGGGGCAGGCGCAATTCGCTTTCGCGATCAAAAATATGGGCTTTATCCATATTAAAGGCGATCTGCACCGTGCCGCCAATCGCAAGGTCCGGCCGGGCCAGGGTAAATATTTTCACCGGTTTTCCCGCCAGTGTGACATGCACCAGCGTTGAAAGGCCCATCGGTTCAATCAGTTCCACCGTGGCTGTAACGGACGGGCTGGAACCATCTTCGACAATGTCGATATGTTCGGGCCGTGCGCCAAGGGTGATTTTTTGGCCTGACATTGCCTGAGCGGACGGCAGAACCGGAATGATTGTGCCGTCTTCAAGGGTTATGGCCGCATTTGTTGCATCGGTTTGATAGATGCCTTCGAGGAAATTCATCGCGGGTGAGCCAATGAAGGATGCGACAAAAATGTTGGCCGGCCGGTCATAAATTTCAAGCGGGCTGCCAACCTGCTGCACGATGCCGTCATACATGGCAACAATGCGATCTGCCATGGTCATGGCTTCGATCTGGTCGTGGGTGACATAAACCGATGTCGCGCCAAGGCGGCGGTGAAGTTTGCGAATTTCGGTGCGCATCTGTTCGCGCAGGCGGGCATCCAGGTTTGATAATGGTTCATCAAACAGAAATGCCTGTGGCTGGCGCACAATGGCACGCCCCATGGCAACGCGCTGGCGCTGCCCGCCCGAAAGGGCCTTGGGCCGGCGTTCGAGCAGGGCATTAAGGCCGAGAATGCCGGCAACGTTTTCAATGGCGCTGGCGACTTTTTCCTTGGCGGTTTTGCGCAGATTAAGCGCGTAGCTCATATTTTCGGCAACCGACATATGCGGGTAAAGCGCATAGGACTGGAACACCATTGCAATGTCGCGGTCCTTGGGTTGCAGGTCGTTTACAACCGTGCCGCCAATGCTGATATCGCCCGATGTGATTTCCTCAAGCCCGGCAATCATGCGCAGAAGCGTTGATTTGCCACAGCCCGACGGCCCGACCAGCACGATAAATTCGCCATCCCGGATATCGAGATTGATGCCGTGAAGCACATCAACAGCACCATAGCTTTTGCGGGCGTTGGTAATTTCGATAGAAGCCATTTTATCCTCGTTTATCCTTTGACGGCACCGGCCGTAAGCCCCTGTACCAGATAGCGCTGGATCAACAGGAAGAACACACAGGCAGGGATCAGGGCCAGCACGCCAGCGGCCATCATCTGCCCGAAATCGACACCGAATTTGGAAACAAAGCTGAGCAATCCGACCGGGAAGGTCGATGCGGATTCACTGCTGACCAGCATCAGCGCAAACAGCAGTTCCGACCAGGCTGCGGTAAAGACAAAGCCAAGGGTTGCGGCAATGCCCGGCAGGGTCAGGGGCAGGATGATGCTGCGAAATGCCTGGAAACGTGTGTTGCCATCAATCATGGCGGCTTCTTCCAGGTCCTTGGGGATCCCGTCAAAGAAGGACTGCATCAGGAAGGTGGCGAAGGGCACGTTAAAGGCGGTGTAAACAACAATCAGGCCTGTCAGGCTGTCGGTCAGGCCGAGCGGGGCCAGGATGCGGAAAATGGGCGCAATCAGCATGACCAGCGGGAACATTTGCGTAATCAGCATCAATGCGACAATCACGATTTTGCCCCGAAAGCGAAACCGCGAAAACGCATAGCCCGTTACCGCCGCAACAATGCAGGTAAAGAACGCCGTGCTGCCCGAAACAATTACCGAATTCATGAAGTAATGCGGGAAATTGCTTTGGGTCATGACGAAGGTGTAATTGTCCCACGTCGTGCGGGACGGCCACATCCGGACACCTTCGGTGTAAAGAATGTCATTGGGCGTTACCGAAACTTTCAAAAGCCAGTAAAGCGGAAACAGCGCAAAAACGACAAAGGCAGCAATCAGCAGGTAATGGGTGCCCCAGTAAACCGTTTTGCGAAGCGGGGAATTTCCCGGCGTTGACATGTCCGAATTCCTTTGGGGTTAACTATCGGCGTGGGTCATGGCACGGCGCAGCGCAATAACGCCCAGCGCATAGGCCAGCAACAGCACAAGCAACACAGCCGCAATGGCCGATGCATAACCAAAATCAAGCCGGCGGAAGGCCTGGGTGAAAATATAGCTGGCAACGATTTGCGTTGAATCAGCCGGGCCACCCTTGGTCATGACCACAATCAGATCGGCGAAATTGGCAATCCAGATGGTTCGAAGCATCAGCGTGATCGCGATGGTGGGCGCGAGGAAGGGAATGGTGATGCTTAAAAACTGCTGGCGGGTATTGGCCCCGTCAATCGATGCGGCTTCGTAAAGTTCGCCGGGGATGGATTGCAGGGCAGCAAGCAGGGTGATGGCAAAAAACGGAATGCCAAACCAGATATTGGCAATGATCGGCCCCCACATGGCAAGGTCGGGGTCCGACAGGATGTTAAAGGGCGTATCCATGATACCAAGGCTGACCATCCAGTGCGGAAGGGGGCCTACCACCGGGTTGAACATCCAGGCCCAGTTCAGACCCGACAGAAATGTGGGCACCGCCCAGGGCAAAAATACCAGCGCCTGCACAAGCCTGCGACCCAGGAATTGCCGGTTTAACAACAGGGCCAGGACCAGCCCCAGCGTGAACTGGAAAAACAGCGAGCCAAAAGTCCACCAGGCAGTATTGACCAGCGCACCCAAAAAGGCACCATCGGTCATCAGTGTCTGGAAATGGGCCATGCCGACAAACCCGCCGCTAAACGGGTTAAGGATGCGGATATCGCGAAACGCATAGCTAAGGCCCAGAATAAGCGGCATCAGCATAACGGCAATAATCAGCACCAGCGCCGGTGAGACATAATAATAGGGTTCGAGAATGCCGGAAAGCTTGTGGGAAAATACGCCCCGCCTTGCGGCGGGACGATTTCCGACATCAGTCATGCTGGTCACGGCTTGCTTGCCATCCATTTCTGCTGGGCCGGGGTCAGGTAATCTGCCCACTGTTTGCCCAGCTCTTCGGGGGTGATGCGGCCCAGAAGGGCTTCCTGGCTGGTGCGGATAACCAGGGAATCCTTGAAGAAGGCGAATTCTTCAAGATGGCTGGGCATCACGGTCGGCGATACATCCGGGTCGGACAGTTCGGCAAACCAGCCTTTGAACTGGTCCGATGCAAAGAACGGATCGGATTCAGCGCCCTTGTAAATCGGCAATGCGCCGATGCGCTTGTTCCAGGCCAGGTTGGAATCCTTGCTTTCGAGATGCGAAATCAGTTTCCAGGCTTCGTCTTTGTGCTCGCTGGATTTGAACATCGACCAACCGGCATAGCCAATGGTCGGGAATGCCTTGCCAGACGGGCCTTTGGGCATGGTGGTGATGCCGAAATCTTCGGCATTCATGCGGCTGGAAATGGCGATCAGGGCGTCGGGGTCCTGGTCAAGCATCGCACAGGTGCCCGAATAGAAACCGGCAACAATTTCGTTAAAGCCCCAGTTCAGGCTGTCCTTGGGTGCCAGGCCATCCTTGTAAAGGTCGGTCAGGTATTTAAGGCCCTTGACCCAGCCTTCGGAATCAAACGTGCTTTTGCCGTCTTCGGTGAAAAATTCGTTGGAACCGGCGGCAGCCGCCCCAAACATCACCCAGCCATTCAGGCCGCCCGGGCCACCGCGCAGGCAATAACCATATTTGCCCGGCAGTGCCGAAACCTTTTTGGCGGCATTGCGGAAATCATCAAGCGTTTTCGGAACTTCGGTAACACCGGCTTCCTTGAACAGCTTTTTGTTATAGAACATCGCGCGCAGGTAAAAACCATAGGGCAGCATATAGGCTTCGTCACCGGCCGAACGGGCAAATTCCAGGGCGCGCGAATTCAGGTTTGCGGTGGCATCCCAGTCCTTCAGATACGGTTCCAGGCTTTCAAGCGCGCCGTTATTGGCATAGAGCGTCAGCCAGGTATCGGGCATTTCAACCACATCGGGGGTCTGACCGGCCGAAACCATGGTGGCGAATTTTTCAAATGCCTGGCCCCAGGGCAGCGATGTGATTTCCACATTCACGCCGGGATTGGCATCTTCATATTCCTTGACCAGGGTCTTAAGCGTTTCAGTGCGTTCCGGGCTGGTAATAACTTCAACCAGCTTCAGGGTCGTGTCGGCATAGGCATGGCTGGCCAGTGCCAGCGACGCTGCACCTGCCAGAATTGTGGTCTTCCAGTTCATTTGAAGTCCCCTGTTAATGGACGTTTTGTTATTGAAGTGCGGCATCGATGGCAGCAGACAGATCCGACCAAAGGTCTTCTGCATCCTCGAGGCCGACATGCAGGCGAACCAGATTTTCCGGCACGCCAAAGCGCAGTGCCGAATTGGGTCCGCCAACCTGGGCCCGCGAAACCAGTGCGGGCACAACCAGACTTTCGTGTCCGCCCCAGCTCACGCCGATTTTGAAAATGCTTAGCGCATCACAAAACAGCGGAATCTTGACGCGGGATGAAAACTGCAGGGAAAACAGGCCGGATGCCCCGGTAAGTCCGTCAGGCAGGTTGCGGCCCAGTGTCGGGTGAAGTACGGCTTCTACTTCGGGATGTTCGGCAAGTTTTTGCGCAATGAACAGGCCTGAACGCTGATGTTCGCGCATGCGTGCGGGCAGGGTGCGCAGGCCGCGCAGCAAAAGCCAGGCATCAAACGCCGAAAGCTTGCTGCCCAGATAGGGCAAAATCTGGCCGCGCAAACGGCCGATAAATTCGCTGCTGCCCGCAACAACCCCGGCAACCACATCGCTATGTCCGCCCAGATATTTGGAGGCGGAATGAATGACAACATCGCAGCCCAGTGTTGCGGGTTGCTGGAAAATCGGTGATGCCCAGCTATTGTCGATCATGGAAACCGCGCCATGCTGGCGGGCAATGTCACACAGCTTGGCAATGTCATGGACCTGGAATGTCCAGGATGTCGGGCTTTCGAGATACAGCAGCTTTGCGCCCGGCATGGCCTTTGCCACGGCATCGGTATCGCGGCCATCAACGTAATCCACGCTGACATTCAGGTCTTTTAACATCATTTCGAAAAACCGGTAGGCATCGGGGTAAAGATGCTCGACCGCGACAATGCGATCACCGGGTTTGACCACCGATAAAACCGATGACGAAATTGCTGCCATGCCGCTGGCAAAGCCAAGGGCATCGTCGGTTTTTTCCAGCTTGGCGATCTTTTCTTCAAAGGCGCGCACGGTGGGGTTCAGGCCACGGCTGTAAACCGGGCGCACCTTTTTGCCAGCATAGGTTTCTTCCATGTCGGCAAAGGATTCAAAGGTGAACAACGAGTTCTGAAAGATCGGCGGCACCACGGCATTGGCGAAATGGCGTTCGTCATAGGCAACGGTGGTGGATGGCGATGCGGGGGTAACGCGGGGCTTATTGGTGTTCATTGGACATTCTCACGATGTCGTTCTCGACGACTTCAAGGATGGCGAGGGTATGCTTGCGCGCGCTTTCTTGGTCGCGCCGTTCGATGGCTTCAAACAGCATGCGGTGAAATTCAAAGGAATCTTTTGCAAAATCGGGGCGGTTAAACGGGATGGAGAAGAAGGATTCAAAGGCTTCGCGCATCTGGCTGAGCAATTGCTCGAACAGGGGGTTTCCTGCGGCCTTATAGATCGACAGGTGGAAAACAAGGTCGGCCTGGCCGGCTGTTCCCTCGCGCAGATGTTCGGCTTCCATGATCTCAAGGGCGGTGCGCATTTCCTCGATATCTTCGGGGGTGGCGCGTTTGGCGGCCAGAACACTGGCTTCGCATTCCAGCCCGCGGCGTACTTCCAGGGTTTGCAACAGCCCGTCGCGCTGGGTGGCAATGGCCAGGGGCATGTAAACGGTTTTTTCCGTTACCGATCGTTTCAGATAGGTGCCCGACCCACGGCGAATTTCGACAATACCCAGCGCCTGCATATGGCCAATGGCCTCGCGGATGCTGGACCGGCCAACCTGTAAGCCTGCCATCAATTCGCGTTCCGGCGGCAGGCGGTCGCCGGGTTTTAAGCCCGCTTCGACAATAAAACTGGTCAATGCTTCCAAAATGGCATCGCGGCGTCCCGATGATGCAATTGGCGTGAAGCCGGTCCCCGTTGTGTTTGCCACACTTCGATCCCTGATTTGTGTTTGCGTGTGCTTGTCAGGCACATTCTGGTATGCCGTCTGACATCAGACGTCAGACCAATTTCCAAATGGAAGGCTGCCTTGTCAAGTTTTATGCAATGGAACGACTGTTTTTGGTGGTTTTGCGAAATAAAATTACAAAGCAGCCGCCTGCCTGCCGGGCGCGTTAATCAGCCGGTATCTTTTGCAACCTGCTGGCTGGCGCAGTGTTTTGCTTAAAATTCGTGGTAACGAAGGTTATAAGGTGATCAGCGCGAATGTGCTGGCATTCACGGGTGAAATTGCGAATCCGCTGGTCATTGCGCCGGGTGCAAGTTGTGTGACGCGGGCCGAAAAATGAAAAACCGCAAACCGGCGGGGCCAGCTTGCGGTTTGTATATTCATGTTGCTGCGCGGGGCAGGGTGGGGAATTAGCTGCCCGGGCCTGACATAACGGTGCGGCCATTTACCGTGATGCGGCCATCGGCCAGCAATTGCACCTTGTATTTATTAATGCCCTGCTTGCCGGGTTTACCGGCAGCCAGGCCATCAACCGCAGGCGGAAACAGCGCGCCCAGGATTGTGGGGTTTTTCGGCGTACCCAACAGATATTCAAGCTGGTCGCGGCCAACAAGGTCAAGATCAAGCAGCCCCTGGAAGCCATAGGCAGCCTTTTCCTGCGGGACGAATTCGCCAGTGCCAGCTGCTTCAAGGTTGCGGCTTTCCACATACAGGTCTTCGATATCAATTGGTTTGCCGGTTTTAAGGGCCTCGTGCCACAGGTCATTGCCGATATTGTTGCGCACCTGCGCCGGGTTTTCACCAGCCAGAAGGTCGGTCAGGCCGCGTTGCAGGATCGGCCGGGTGCGTGACCATTGTACGCCGGTGGCATGGCCCTTCAGGCGCACGGTACGGGGCTGAAACAGGCCGGGCATCCACATGCCATCATGGGAATAATCCATGCGTGTGGTGCCGTCACTATCGGGATAAAGCGACAGGTCCGCCGCCTTCATCGCGCCCATTTTTTCGCGATTGGGGCCGGTCCATTCGGCATCGCGCCAGGCAAGGTCGATTTTTTGCTTCAGCCAGGAAATTTGCAGGTCGCTAAGCAACCAGTGCTGGCGCGAAACCGGTTCATCCGCCCCCAGAAAATCGGCAAGGCCGGTAAAGCCTTCGGGGCTGGATGTTTTGGTGTTCCAGTTGATGGTGCCACGCGCGTCATGCAGGGTCAGGTTACGCTGATTGATGGTTTCGTCGGCCTCGATCCGGCCCTGTTCAGGCAGGGCAAAGCCGATGGTGGCCAGTTGCGGGTTTTTGCCATCTTCCTTTACGTCAATCTGCACATTGCTCATGACGAGGTCGCGGTTGCCCTCATATCCGCCAAGCGGCAGGTGCACGTCATCAAACCGGAAACTGGCGGTGCCATCGTGGGTGGTGGCCGTTTTTTCCGTTGCGGTGATGTCGTGTTGCGCCATGATTTTTTGCACAATCGCGCGCGCCTGCGCCACATCCATCGCCGATGCAGCACCGGGCAGGGCAACAAGGCCCGCACCCAGCCATGCAAACAGGCCCAAACGGGTTTTTGTGGCACCAAAACGGGGGAAAAGGGCGGCCAAGCTCATTTAATCGGTCTCGCTGGTCGTGAATTCAGGCTGCCAATCTGGCGCATGATTTTGGTGAAGATGGGGCAAATTTTTTGGCCCGGTCGGGCTTTGCCTATCACGATGCCGTGAGGATGCAAGGCACGAAAACCCGAAAACATAACCGGGTATAGGGTGATGGATAGGGCGATATTGTGCCGGTCAGGCGCGGCGATGCTGGTGCGGGCATGTATGAATGCGCATTCAAACCCTTCTGGAAGGCCGGATTTACCCGATTGGACGCCACAGACTGCCCGGTTGGTTACCTTGTCGTCACTTCGTGAAAACGATAATGGCCTTTGCGCGGTAGATTTTGTCGTGCTGGCGAAAGCAGCTGCGGCACGGTTGTTATAGTTTGGCGCGATGATGCCTGCTGGCATTGAAGGATGGGCTTTGCGCTGCAATCTATTGCAGGTGAGGCGCGAAATGGGTGAATTGAATGGATACGGGATGGGTTGTTACGAATAAATGTAATTTAATTTTGCGTTGCAAAACGCGGCGGGGTGGTAGACCCTTTCGTCCGAATGACATGATTGTTGCGTAAGACGATCAGGATTTCCGGTTTGAAATGCCATTAAACAGCAAATCAATCAGCTGGTGTGCCTTGGCGATCATTTCTTCCTTTGATGGAATACGTGGCGGTGCGGTTTCAATAACAATGTCGCGCCACTGGCCCTGGATCATGGTTAAAAACATGCGGGCGGTAAATTCCGGATCGGGAACATTCATGGTGCCCATATCGTGCTGATGCTGGAAAAAGGCGGTGATACGGGCCGTGACTGGTTCGGGGCCATTTTTCATAAAGGTTTCGCGGATGCCGGGGAACTGGTCCATTTCAAGCTGCAGGAAGCTCATGATCCGAATGGATTCTTCATCCATGCATTTTTCTGTCATGATGATGGTGAAATTCAGCAGGGCTTCGCGCGGGGGCAGATCAGAGCCAAGCGAGGTTTGCAGAATTTCTGAAAACTCCTGACACTTTTCTGTCAGGACGGATGCGATAAGACCATCCTTGCCGCCAAAGGCTTCGTACAGGGTCGTGCGCGACCCGCCGGACCGGGAGATAACATCGTTAAGCGTTACAGCCGCAAAACCCTTTTCCGACAGGATCTGCCAGGTGGCATCGAGCATTGCCCGACGACGGGCCTCGCCACGGGAATTCTGTTTTAAGACAGGCTGTAAAGTGTCGTTCATGTTTTTCCAAGGCCTTGTGTTTTTGGGTCTTGCTTCTGCGCTGCACAAAATGTACTGTACAGTACAGTATTATTAAAAGCAATGGCAAGGCTGATGTGATGGCCTTGCTTTTTCGGGACTGGAAGGAAGAAAACTTTGTCCGTTCGTTCTTGTCTAAAAGCTGCCAGTCTGGCGGCATTGGTGATTTTTGTTGCCGGTTGCGACGAGCAGAAAGGGGGCGGTGAAGCCGCTGCCCAGCAACAGCAGGCACCAGCAACCCAGGTAACCTTTGTCGAGGTTCAGCCGCAAACGGTTGGCCTTGTCGCAGAGCTGCCGGGCCGTACTGTTGCATCGCGCAAAGCTGATGTCCGTCCGCAGGTGGATGGTATTATCAAGGAACGCAACTTCACCGAAGGCGCGACGGTCAAGGCTGGTCAGCAGCTTTATCAGATCGACCAGAGCGTCTATCTGGCGAACCTGGATGCCGCAAAGGCCGAACTGGCCCGTTCGCAGGCAACGCTGGACCAGGCAACCAAAACCCGTACCCGTTATGACAAACTGATCAAAACCCAGGCTGTCAGCGAACAGGCGCGTGATGACGCGGTTGCCGCCGAAGCCCAGGGCAAAGCCAGTGTTGCTGCCGCCCGCGCCCAGATCGACCAGGCGCGCATCAATCTGGAATACACCACCGTTACCGCGCCGATCCCCGGTAAAATCGGGGCGTCCTCGGTTACCGAAGGTGCGCTTGTTACTGCCAACCAGGAAATGGCACTGGCGACCATCACCCAGCTTGACCCGATCTATGTTGACGTGACCCAGGCCGGTGGCCGCCTGATGCGCATTCAGCAGGGCATTGATTCCGGCCGTATCAAGGGTGCTGCCAATGGCGATGGCGTTGATGTCCGCCTGATTCTGGATTCAACGGGTGATGAATATGCCCATGTCGGCAAGTTGCAGTTTTCGGACGTGACCGTGAACGAAACCACCGGCACCGTTCGCCTGCGTGCTGTGTTTGACAACCCCGACCAGGTGTTGCTGCCCGGTATGTTCGTGCGTGCCTTTGTTGACCAGGGCGAAGTTGAAAACGCCTATCTGGTGCCGCAGCGCGCCGTGATGCGCCGCCCGGATGGATCGGCCTATGTTTTCACCATCAAGTCCGACAATACCGTCGAGGCAAAGGCACTGACGATTGAACAGTCAAAAGGGAATGACTGGGTCGTGACCAAGGGCCTTAATCCTGGCGACCATATCATTGTCGACGGCCTGCAGCGTGTCGGCCCTGGCGCACCGGTTTCCCCGGTTGCCGCAAAGGACGACGAAAACGCACAGCCGGCATCCCGATAAGGATAGTATCTGATGGCAAAGTTTTTCATTGATCGCCCGGTATTTGCCTGGGTGATTGCCCTTGTGATCATGTTGGCGGGGGGGCTGTCGATTCTGCAATTGCCGATCGAACAGTACCCGTCCATTGCGCCGCCATCGGTCCAGGTGACGGCGACCTATCCGGGGGCGTCGGCCCAAACCGTGGAAAACACGGTTACCCAGGTCATCGAACAGCAGATGAACGGGCTTGATAACCTGCGTTATATGTCCTCGACCAGTGATTCCACCGGCCGCGCGCAAATCACGCTGACCTTCAATTCCGAAGCCGATCCTGACATTGCCCAGGTCCAGGTGCAGAACAAATTGCAGGCTGCAATGTCTGTTCTGCCAAGCCAGGTGCAGCAGCAGGGCATTAACGTTACCAAATCCAGCGGGTCGTTCCTGATGGTGGTTGGTTTCGTGTCTTCCGATGGCAATATCGGTTCGCACGACCTGGCCGACTTCGTTGCCAATACCATCAAGGACCCGGTTTCGCGTGTGAACGGCGTTGGCAGTGTGCAGGTTTTTGGTGCGCAGCACGCCATGCGCGTCTGGCTGGACCCGTACAAGCTGATCAGCTATGGCCTGTCGGTTTCCGATGTGCGCACAGCGATTGAGGACCAGAATACCGAAGTTTCCGCCGGTCAGATCGGCGGTGCCCCGTCGGTTGAAGGCCAGCAGATCAACGCCACCATCACCGCACAAAGCCGCCTGCAAACGCCGGAAGAATTTTCCAACATTCTTTTGCGCGTGAATACCGATGGTTCGCAGGTGCGCCTGGGTGATGTTGCCCGCGTTGAAATTGGTGCTGAAAGCTACAACATCGTTGCCCGTTATAACGGCAAGGATGCGGTGGGTATTGGTATCAACCTGGCAACCGGGGCAAACGCCCTTGATACCGCCGAGGCCGTCAAAAGCCGCGTTGCGGAACTCCAAGCCTATATGCCTGCCGGTGTCGAAATTGTTTATCCTTATGACACCACGCCTTTCGTGAAGATCTCGATCGAGGAAGTGGTCCACACCCTTGTTGAAGCGGTGGTTCTCGTTTTCCTTGTGATGTTCCTGTTCCTGCAAAACTGGCGCGCCACCCTTATCCCGACCATCGCCGTTCCGGTGGTGTTGCTTGGTACATTTGGTGTGCTGGCAGCGTTTGGCTATTCCATCAACACGCTGACCATGTTTGGTCTGGTGCTTGCCATCGGTCTTCTGGTGGACGATGCCATCGTTGTTGTGGAAAACGTCGAACGTGTGATGTTTGAAGATGGTCTGTCCCCGCGTGATGCAACACGCAAATCAATGGAACAGATCACGGGGGCTTTGATCGGTATCGCCCTTGTGCTGTCGGCTGTGTTTATTCCGATGGCCTTTTTCTCCGGTTCGACCGGGGCGATTTACCGCCAGTTCTCGATCACCATTGTTTCGGCGATGGTTCTTTCGGTGGTCGTTGCAATCGTGTTGACACCGGCATTGTGCGCAACGCTGCTTAAAAATGCCCATCACGATCCCTATTCGCGCAAGGGCTTCTTTGGCCTGTTTAACCGCGGATTTGACAAAACCAATACCTTCTATCAGGGCAGTGTCGGCCATGTGGTGCAGCGCAAATGGCGTTACCTCACGGTTTATGTCCTGCTTGTTGGAGCTCTTGGCTATCTCTTTACCCAGCTTCCGACCTCGTTCCTGCCTGATGAAGACCAGGGCATCATGTTCTCGATGGTGCAGTTGCCTGCCGGTGCTTCGCAGGAACGGACCCTTGGCGTTCTGAAAAAGGTCGAAGGCCATTTCATGAATGACGAAAAGGACAATGTGAACGGCATCTTTACCGTGGCGGGCTTCAGCTTCGCCGGTAGCGGTCAGAATGCCGGTATTGCCTTCGTCAGCCTCAAGGACTGGTCGCAGCGTACCGAACCGCAACAGGCGGTCAAGGCGATCATCGGGCGTGCCTATGGTTTCTTTGCCCAGATCAAGGAAGGCATGGTCTTTGCCTTTACCCCGCCGGCAATTGTCGAACTGGGGACGGCAAACGGCTTTGACATGCAGCTTGTTGACCGTGGTGCCGTGGGCCACGATGCCCTGATTGCAGCACGTAACCAGTTGCTGGGCATGGCCGCACAAAACCCGGCAGTGCAGGGTGTGCGCCCGAACGGCCTGAATGACATGCCCGAATTCCAGGTCAATATCGACCAGGAAAAGGCAAAGGCACTGGGTGTATCGATTGGCGATATCAACGATACGCTGTCGGCTGCCTGGGGGTCGAGCTATGTCAACGACTTCATGGAAAAAGGCCGCGTTAAAAAGGTCTATATCCAGGCTGATGCGAAATTCCGCATGATGCCCAAGGACATGGACAACTGGTATGTGCGTAACAACCAGGACGAAATGGTGCCGATTTCGGCATTTGCCTCCACCTCCTGGGGGTATGGTTCGCCGCGTCTTGAACGTTTCAGCGGTTTGCCCTCTGTCAATATTCAGGGGCAGGCGGCACCGGGTGTCAGCTCGGGTGATGCGATGAATGCCATGGCCGATATGGTGTCCAAGCTGCCCGATGGTATCGGGCTGGAATGGACGGGCCTTTCCTACGAAGAACGTGCCGCGGGTGACCAGGCACCGGCCCTTTATGCCCTGTCGGTCATTGTCGTGTTCCTGTGTCTTGCTGCCCTTTACGAAAGCTGGTCAATCCCGGTTTCCGTGATGCTGGTGGTGCCGCTGGGTGTTTTGGGTGCCGTGGGTGCCGCCATGCTGCGTGGCCTGCCGGACGACGTTTACTTCCAGGTGGCCCTGCTTACGACCATTGGTTTGTCGGCGAAAAACGCCATTCTGATTGTCGAGTTCGCCCGCGATCTTTACGAAGACGGGATGGGGCTGCTTGAGGCAACCGTCGAAGCTGCCCGTCAGCGTCTGCGTCCGATCATCATGACCTCGATGGCCTTTACCCTTGGCGTTCTGCCCCTTGCGATCAGCACGGGTGCAGGGGCGGCGGCCCGTGTGGCCGTGGGTACTGGCGTGATGGGCGGTATGATCGCGGCAACGGTTCTGGCGATCTTTTTCGTGCCGCTGTTCTTTATGGTGATTGTCGGCACCTTCAGCCGCAAGGATCGCCAGAAAAAGGACAAACCGGTCGCTGATGACAGCCCGGCCCTGTAACTGACTTTGCGGGACTGGCGGTTTTTCCTGCCAGTCCCCGACATACAAAAGCCGGTCCGTTGATACCGGACCGGCTTTGTTCCCGCGCTCTCGACGGTCTGCAGAATAATCTGCTAGTCCCCCGACCCCGCCGTCGGATGCGCGTGGCAAGGAGCCGGTGCAAACGCACCGGCTCTTTTGTTTTGGCCAAATGTGCGGGGGTCGTCAAGGTCCGATATAACCTGAACGACTGTATAGAAACGTTTTAGTGCCATCGGATAGGTGGAACCACCGGCCTTTTCCCGCGTTGTTAAAGGACATACCCGGTTTCGGGTTGCGCACGCAAATTTGTGCGATTGCAGGCCACTTTCTTCCTTTTATTGTGCTTTGCCGTCCTGGCGGGGTGACAATTTCCGACAGATTCTGTTCTTTGGCGACCTGTGCCGAAACCGCGATCCTGACTGTTCATTTCCTGTTTCAAAGGAGACATCATGTCGCGCACCATTGCTGAAACCATCGTTGACATGCTGGCCGATGCCGGGGTGAAACGCCTTTATGCGGTCACCGGCGACAGCCTTAATCTGTTAAATGATGCCGTGCGCCGTGATGGCCGGATCGACTGGATCCATGTTCGCCACGAAGAAGCCGGTGCCTATGCCGCCATGGCCGAGGGCGTTTTGGGTGGGCTTGGCTGTTGTGCGGGCAGTTCCGGCCCCGGTCATGTCCATCTGATCAATGGTCTTTACGATGCGCATCGTTGGGGTGCGCCGGTTATTGCCCTGCCATCCACCATTGATCGTGCCGATTACGGCATGGAATCGTTTCAGGAAACCGACCTTGCCATGTTTGATGGCTGCAGCTGGTATAACGAGCTTGCCCAAATCCCCGAACAGGCCCCCCGCATGCTCCAGCAGGCGCTGCAAAATGCCATCACCCGCAAGGGCGTTGGTGTTTTTGGCTATAGCGGCGATATTTTGCCGCTGGATCTGCCTGAAACCGCTATTGCGTCGCCGGTTTATCGCCCGCAAACCGTGTTGCGCCCTGATGATGGCGCACTGGATGATCTGGCAAAAATGCTGGCCGGGGCCAAACGCCCGTTAATTTATGGCGGTATGGGCTGTGATGATGCCCGTGCCCAGGTTCGTGAACTTGCCCGCCGCCTCAATGCGCCGGTGGGTTGGACGCTCAAGGGTAAAATGGCGCTGGAACATGACAATCCAAACGGCATTGGCATGACCGGCTTTATCGGGGGCAAGGCCTGTGCCGATGCCATTGCCAAGGCCGATGTCGTCTTGCTGTTGGGAACCGACTTCCCGTGGAAGGATTTCCTGCAAACCGATGCCCGCATTGCCCAGGTTTTAACCCATGGCGAACGGCTGGGGCGGCGCACCCATGTTGAAATGGGGTTGGTGGGCGATGTGCGTGCAACGCTGGATGCCCTGTTGCCCCGCCTTGAAAACCGCGATGATGACAGCTTCCTGCAAGACAGGCTAAAGGCTGCGCAGTCCGATCGCGATAATCTGGTACATCATGCACAAAAACCGGGAAAAACCGGCGAAATCAGTCCGGAATATCTGACAACAGCGATCAGCAACCTTGCCGATGACGATGCCATTTTCACCGCCGATACCGGCATGACCACGGTGTGGGCCGCGCGTTATATCGCCAGCACCGGCAAGCGCAGTTTTATGGGGTCATTCTCGCATGGCTCCATGGCCAATGCGATGCCCCAGGCGATGGGGGCGGCACTGGCCGGTAATGGCCGCCAAACCATTGCGTTGTGCGGCGATGGTGGTTTGTCGATGCTGATGGGTGATCTTGCCACCATCGGGCAATATCAGTTGCCGGTTAAAATGGTGGTCTATAACAATTCCAGCCTTGGCATGGTTGAAATTGAAATGCAGCTTGCCGGTCTGCCCAATTATCAAACCGAAATGACCAACCCCGACTTCGCCCGCATTGCCGAGGCCTGCGGCATTCGTGGCCTGCGGGTGGAAGACCCGGAAAAACTTGACGATGCCCTGCACATGGCAATGAACCATAACGGCCCGGTATTGCTGGATGTGCAAACAGACCGTTATGCCGTTGCCATGCCGCCCCATACATCCGCCGGGCAATTGGGCAAATACGCGCTTAGCGAAGCCAAAATGGTCTTGAATGGCCGGGGTGCCGAAGTGATCGACCAGATCACCACCAATTTCAAATATCTGCGCGATTTATAAATGTGAAAGCCCGATGAATGGCGGGACCGGGCAGGGACGTGGCGGGGCAGAGCAGTGCAACGCATGTCAGGCCAATGCGATCCGCCCTGTTCTTCAGCACGCGCCGCATATCTTCGTTACGTATCACTGCGTTTTCGCGTCTCGCCTGTCCTCTCTTTTGCGCCATCACACCACCACCTTACCCCGCGCCTTTACCTCAATTCTCCCTGCCGTCCTCCGGCCCCGTTTGATGATCAGGAATGGAACAGCCAATGAAATTCAAAGAAACCCTGTTTGGTGCTTTCATGGGGGGCAATGGCCCCGCGCGGGCCTTTTTGCCGTTTCTGGCTGTGGCGGGCACCATTGCCTGTGTGGTTCTGGCGGGGCGAAATGGGGCGTGGTTATGGGGGCTTGTGGTCTGTGTGCCTGTTTTGCTGCTGGCTTTGCATGATGTTTTTCAGCGCGATTATGCCATTTTGCGCAATTACCCGGTGCTGGGTTGGGCGCGCTATCTGTTTCAGGATTTACGGCCTTATCTGCGATCCTACATCGTTGAAGGCGACCTTGAAGGCCGTCCTTTCAGCCAGGATCAGCGCCGTCTGGTTTATGAACGCGCACGGGACGAGGAAGATAACCACCCCTTTGGCACCGAGCTTGATGTTTACGCCCATGAATATAAATGGATCAGCCATTCCATCGCCGCGACCGAAGTGCCCGATATCGACCCGCGCATCACCATCGGCGGCCCGCAATGCAAACAGCCTTATGAGGCGTCGATCCTCAATATCTCGGCCATGAGCTTCGGCTCCCTGTCCGCCCGCGCGATTGAGGCACTCAATACCGGCGCAAAAATGGGCAATTTCGCCCATGATACCGGCGAAGGCTCCATCAGCCCCTATCACCGCAAGGGGGGTGGTGATTTGATATGGGAGATCGGTTCGGGCTATTTTGGCTGCCGGACGGAAGATGGCAATTTTGATGAAGACCTGTTTGTCAAAGCCGCCTGCACCGATCAGGTTAAAATGATCGAAATAAAACTTAGCCAGGGCGCAAAACCCGGCCATGGCGGGGTGCTGCCTGCGGCCAAGGTATCGCCGGAAATTGCCGAAACCCGCAAGGTGCCGGAAGGCAAAGATTGCATTTCACCCGCCTCGCACCGGGCCTTTTCCACCCCGCGCCAAATGCTGCAATTCGCTGCCCGCCTGCGCGACCTTTCCGGCGGCAAACCTGTTGGCATCAAGCTGTGTGTGGGGCATCCGCACGAACCCTTTGCCATTGCCAAGGCGATGCTGGAAACCGGGATTTATCTTGATTTCATCGTCGTGGATGGGGCTGAGGGCGGCACTGGTGCCGCGCCGATAGAACTTTCAAACCATGTCGGCCTGCCGCTTTATGACGGGCTGGTGATTATGCGCAATGCGCTGGTGGGAACGGGCCTGAAACAGCATGTGCGCCTGGGGGCGAGCGGCAAGGTCCATTCCGGCACCGGCATTGCCCACGCCATCGCGCTGGGTGCGGACTGGGTCAATGCCGCTCGCGCCTTTATGTTTTCAATTGGCTGTATCCAGTCGATGAATTGCCATAAGGGCAATTGCCCCGTCGGCGTTGCCACCCAGGACCCGCGCCGCCAGCGCGGCCTTGTGGTCGAAGACAAAGCCGAACAGGTCGAACGCTTCCACCGCAAAACCGTACGCGCCGCCTTGCAAATCTCCTGCGCGGCGGGCCTCAAACACATCCACGACCTCGAACCCCACCACCTCTTCCACCGCATCAGCCCCACCGAAGCCCGCACGGCGGATCAGATTTACCCGTTCGTCGCCGAAAACCAGTTGGTCGATGCTCCGGAAGACACACCGTATGATCTTTGGTGGAAAGCCGCCTCCGCCGACAGCTTTAATGTCGCCAAACAGGTGGGGGATGAGCATAAGGCTAAGTCGATGGGAGTATAAGGAGTAAAAATTTAGATGGATTATTTTATCGGTGGAATGATTTTTTTATAATTTTCGGAGGTATTTCATTTTTTGAATTCGAAAAAATCGTTAAATTTGGAATTTTTATGAATTTCATTTATTTTGTGAATTTTTCTGCATTTTTCGTCATATATTCTTTTGCTGAGTGTTATTTCTTTGACGTTTTCTCTGTTGTTTATGAGGTTAATTATTTGGCTGTTTAGGATTTTTGTTATGCTTAATATATCGGAAGTCAAGTCGCATATTTCTGTGTGATCTTTTTTGAATTTTTCTTTGAGAGTGACGCTCCAAAAATTTAAATATCGATTGGACTTTCTTAGGTTCATCATGGAGTGATATAAAAAGTCCCACGATATTGTTAATTTATTTATACGTTGTTCCGAGCAATCTCTACTCTCTTCTGGGACGCCCGGTGCAGGGCACATATGATTATATTGGAAAGTCATCTCATGCAGGATGTCTTCTATTTCATCGAAGCATGATAAATATTTCTTTGCTGCTAGGTAAGCATCATCTTTCTTCTTTCCTTCCATCCAGCGATGATAAGTGTAAAAGGCAAAAATTACTCCTAAAAAGGTTGATAGACTACTGATTATTTCAGTTATTTCAGTTATTTTAGTTTGATGTAGGAGGTTTTTTAGTAATCCTTCATCTAATGAAGCACCAATAACTCCTCCGGTAGTGAACGCTGCGAGTGTTAGGAATAGGAGGAATGATTTTTCCATTTCGTTCCTTTTTATATTTTTCCGTGTTTGGAAGAAGTGTCTCGCAGTATTCGCTATGGTGGTCTAAATCGAAATAACCCTCACCAACTTATCCAAAAACACCTCACACCTTACCAACTGATCGAGCGCGATAAACTCATCCGGTTTATGTGCCTGCTCGATATTGCCGGGGCCGCAGACGACGGTGGGGATGTCGCCCAGTTCGGCGAAGATGCCTGCTTCGGTGCCGAAGCTGACTTTGCCGGTGGTGTTGGCCCCGGTCAGTTCCATGACGAGGCGGGTGACGTCATCGTCATCGCCGGTGGCAAGGCCTGCCACGTCCGACATGGTTTCAATTTCAATGCCGGCTTCGGGGTAGGTTTCGCGCATTTGCGGATGCAGGACGGTGTCGATATAGTCCTGAATGGTTTTGCGGATTTCCGCGCGGTCATGCAGGGGCAGGTTGCGATATTCAAAATCGAACCAGCAGTTTTGCGGAATGATATTAAGCTGCGTGCCACCCTGGATCAGCCCGGTATGAACCGTGGTGTGGTTGGGCACAAAATCATTGTCGTGCGGGCCTTCGGTGCGGAATTTTTTGCCAAGCTGTTTTAAAAACACAATCAGTTCGGCGGCAAATTCAACCGCATTCACCCCTTCGCCCGGCAGGGACGAATGGCCTGAACGGCCCGTCACATGGGCGCGGCCGGAAAACTTGCCTTTATGCTGGGTAATCACCTGCATGCTGGTCGGCTCGCCAACAATGCACATGGCCGGTTTGCAATTGAGGTCGTTGATCATTTCAACAAGGCGCGGCGCACCGATGCAGCCAATTTCCTCGTCATAGGTAAAAGCGATATGGATGGGAACGCGCAGATTTGCTTTGGCGAAATCCTCCGCCCGGCCCATCAGGCAGGCCAGAAAACCCTTCATGTCGCATGATCCACGACCATACAGTTTGTCACCGCGGATTTCGGTGGTGAAAGGGTCGCTTTGCCAGACCTGGCCTTCCACCGGCACCACATCGCTATGCCCTGAAAGGATCACGCCGCCGGGCACATCCGGCCCGATGGAGGCATAAAGGTTGGCTTTGCCGTGGTTATCGTCAAATACGGTATGGCACCGATAACCCAGACCTTTGAGGAAATCCTGCGCCTGGTTGATCAGGGCAAGGTTGGAATCCATGCTGGTGGTTTTATGCGAAACCAGTTTCGCCAGCCAGTCCAGGGTCTTTTCGCTTGGTTGGGTGCTCATTCGACAAACTGTTCCTTCAGGATGCGTTCTTCAAGATTGTGTTCCGGGTCAAATAACAGGCGGATATCCATGCTGGGATCTTCGCGGATGATGACCTTGGACACATCGCGAACCTCGGTATAGTCGGCCACGGCGGAAACCGGGCGTTTTTCGGGTTCGAGAATTTCAAATATCACCTGTGCCCGTTCGGGCAGAAGTGCGCCGCGCCAGCGACGCGGGCGAAACGGGCTGATCGGGGTTAAAGCCAGAAGGCCGCTTCCCATCGGCAGGATCGGCCCGTGGGCCGAAAGGTTATAGGCGGTGCTGCCTGCTGGCGTGCACACCAGCGCGCCATCGCAGACCAGTTCGGGCAGGCGCTCCACACCATCAATTTTAATGCGCAGTTTGGCCGCCTGGCGGGTTTCACGCAGAAGCGATACTTCGTTAATCGCCAGCGCACACATGGAGCCACCATCCTTGGTGTGGGCCTCCATTTGCAGCGGATGAAGTTTGACCGTTTGGGCATCATGGATGCGTTCGGGCAGGTCTATTTCGCGAAATTCATTCATCAAAAAGCCGACAGTACCGCGATTCATGCCATAGATCGGCACCTTGCGGCCGATATAGCGATGCAGGGTTTCCAGCATGAAACCATCACCACCCAGGGCGACAATGACTTCGGCCTTGTCAGGCGAAACATGGCCATAGCGATGCTTGAGCCGGTACATGGCATCCTGGGCGATTTTTGTTTCGGCGGCGACAAAGGCAATTGAATGAATGTACATTTTTTATCCGTCGAGGCGAGGATGGCCACACTGGCCCTTTACGACACACGATATGGATCGAAAAGCAGGCCCGCGCAATGCGCCTGCAAATAGAGCCCGATTGACATTGAATTGCAAGGGGCTGGCGAAAAAACACCAGTCATTACAGGCGCAAAAGGGGCCATTTTGTCGCACCATCAGGCACAGCTATTATTGACGTGAGGTGTAAAAGAGGTAACCCTTTGGCTAGCTGTGGTTAACTTGTGGCACATCGAACGAAATGAGCGATAGCAAACACCTCGCACCGCTGGTTCTGGGCGAAGATGATGATACCAATGACGGCTGGCGTCGTGGTGTGAAAAATGGCGAAAGCCGGCAATTGCGCGTGCGCATGCCGCGTGACCCCAACGGTACACGGCAAAAGCTGCTGGATGCGGGCTTTGCCGAAATCCGCCGTGCCGGGGTTGAGGCGGCATCGATTGCCAATATCATCGACCTTGCCGGTGTTACCAAAGGCGCGCTGTATCACCATTTTCGCAGCAAATCCCAGCTTGCCAATGCCGTGATCGAGGAATGCCTGCCTGCCTATGTTGATGAAATCTGGCTGGATGGCCTGGCATTTGAGGAAGATGTATTGCCTGCCCTGATGGCGCAGGTCGATATGCTGGGCACCCGCGATGCCCCGGAAATTCTGGCACATGGTTGCCCGCTGGCGCGCCTGGCATCGGGCGCGGATGATATGGATGATGCCACGCGCAAACGTATCGACAGCGTTTATCGGTACTGGCGGCGCGGGTTGGCCGGGCATATCAGCCGGTCGCAATTTGGCAAATATGTGCGCACCGATATCCAGGCATCATCGGTGGCTGAATTTATCATTGCCACCCTGCATGGCTATCTTAGCCGCCCGCCGGTACTTCGCGGGGCCGATGTGCATGCGGCCTTTGCCGGGGAATATGCCCGCTATCTTAGCGGACTGCGCCCGTGATTTCCCGCTGAGTTATCACTGATTTCCTTCTGATATGTGCTGGTTGTGCAGGCTGATCCACCGGGTTGGCCGTGTGCCCGGGCCAGCGTTGCGCCGTTTTCAGGGCTATGTCTTGCCCGCGAATTTGGCGAACATCTGTCATATCCATCTTGCTCTGTAGTTGGGACGGGCTTATCTTTTGGTATGGGGTTATGGCCACGCCCGGTATGCGGAATTTGCGCGCATCGGGGCGGACAAAAAATTGCGCATGGCGCGTGCCGGAAAGGGCAGGGATATTCATAAATCCCGCCTGCCAGCAAAGGGTTGCATGGATCAGGTTTGGTTCATGATGTTGGGGTTAAGGCATGGGTAAAGGGACACCATGTTGCGAAGCATGATTTATGCCGCCCTTGGGTTGGCGATGGGTTCATCTGTTGTATTTGCGGCTGAAAGCGGCACCTATCTGGATGGGGTGCTGTCAAAAGCGCTGGGCGAAAGTATTGGCGAATTTGACGAACGTGTTGCCGTGGAAAGGGCCACCCGCGATGCCCGCGCAGAAGAGGGCAAAAAGATTGCAAAGCTGCGCAATGATGAATTCTATGCCAGTTGGCGGAATTATGAAGCCGCCAAGCGCGATGAATATGCGCGCGAACGTGAGGAAGAGCGCCTTAAGCAGTTGCGCAAGGAAGCCGAGCGTGAAGAACGTATTGCCGCCGCCGAGGCCCAGCGTGCGCGCGACCGCGAAGCCAGCCGTGCCGCAACCAATGCCACCATTATGGAGGCGATTAACCGTGCGGCCAATAATATTGCCAGTGCCCAAATCCAGGGGCAGACGGCCGTAAACAATGCCTATGCCCAGGCCAATGCCATCAATGCTGCCCGCCGGGCCGAAGCCGACGCCAAAGTTGCCGCCGCGCGCCAGCAGCAGGAGGCACTTGCTGCCAATCAGCGCGTTTCCAGCCAGAACCGTGTTACCGATGCCGCGCGCGAGGCGGAACAGCGCATTGCTGCCCTTGCCAAACAATCCGTGCCGTCGGCAGGGGCTTCTTCGTCATCATCTTCTACTGTTGCTTCATCCTCTTCCGGGGTGGCATCGACGCAAAATAACACTGGCAAGGCAAAATCATCGACCAGTGTGGTGGCATCATCTGGTACGTCCGGCACGCAAAAGAAGGTGGCTGCGGCGGAGCTGATAATGCGCAAGGAATCTGTCGCGCATTGTTACACCAATATGGATATGGTTCCGGGCTTTGGCGAAGTCGAATGGCGGTGTGACGGGCCGGTTCAGAAAACCGTGGTCAAGGAAACGCTGGCTGTTGCCCTGCAACGTGTGGGCTGTGACAAGGCCGATGTGGATCATCGGCGCTATGGCTGGCGCAAGGGCTATGTCTTTTACTGTGAAAACGGCATTCTGTCCTATGACCGCGATGTGGCCAGCATCCTGTCCATGCCCGGTAAAATCCTGGCGCAGCGCCATACCTATCAATGCCGGGACAAGGCCAACTATTGCGACACGCGCGCAACCGGCCAGGTAAATGGGGGCTGACATGCAGGGATGTGAAATGTTCCCTGTCATGGGCCGAAACACCAAACGGTCGCTGGGCTTGCGTTCCATTTTGCGTGGTCTGGTTTTGCGGGCAGCGGTTTTGTTGCTGTTATTGATGCCGCTTTCACAGCCGGTTTTGGCCGCAGCACCCGATGCCAGATTTATCGAACTAAGCGAACAACTGGGTGATGCCATTCGCAAAGGCCAGGATGTGCAGGTGGTGGCACTGGCCGGGCAGCTTCGTGCCGGGAAACTGGCCGTTGGCCGGGAGATCGACTTTGCCGAGGGTGCCGCCCAATTGCGCCTGCACAACAATGATGCCGCGGAAAAGCTTTTGAAGCGTTACGTGGCTGGCAAGGGCAAATTTGGCAAAAAGGCCAAGGATATGCTGGCCGAAATTGCCGCGCGCAAAACGCTGCTTGGGAAAACCTGGCGGAGAAAGACATCTTTATTGCCCGGTGACACGGCCTTTGCCGATGGTTCCTATATCTGGGCGGGAACGCTGGGTGATATGGCGGGCAACAATCTGGGGCTGGAATTTGTCAATGCCCGCGGGCAGGGCGAATGGCGCACCATTTCCGGCGGAACATCGGGTGAAGGTTACAGGGCATCTGCCATTATGGCAGATGGCGGGCTTGCCGTGGCTTCTACGGCCTATGGTCCGACGCTGGTGAAGCAGGCTTATCCGACTGCGGCGCGTGCGGCGGCCTATGACGCGCAGGGTAATTTGAAATGGTCCTTTACACGGCCCCTTAGTAGCGGTTCCTACGGTATTAACATTTTTCGCGGGCCGGATGGCGGCGTGATTTTCCAGTATTCGGAATATCGCCAGGACCATGACGGGAATATTATTCTGGGTTTAAATGCGCGCGGCGAGGCGATCTGGAGCTACACCCTGCCAGACAAGGTTGCGTTGCTTGAAGGCCTAAGCGTTGCTGCACAGGATGATGCTGGCAATCTGTATCTGCATTATTTTGCCAAAAAGCCGAAGCTTGTGGTGTTGTCACCGCAGGGGAAGGTTTTGCGAAGCATGCTGATCCGCCATCGCCTGAACCCGCGCTATGACGATTACATCATCAAACGTAGCGTTAATGATGACGTCACCGTTGGTACCGTCAGTTCCGATGGCCGGGTGATGTTTTTGTATGCCATTCATGACAAATCGGCCAACAGTATTGGCGATACCGCCGTTTACGCCATCGATACGGCGACGGGCAATGTCCTGTGGGTCAATGAATATGGTAAGAATTCCCCGTTAACATTTCATTCGCCAAACCTGCAATACGGGCAGGGAAGCCTTTATTTCGCAGCCCTTGAACCCCATGCCGATAATGCGAAGGCTGCAAGTTTCAGTGTGCGGCGCTATGACCCGCAAAACGGCACCATGACCGGGCGTTATGCCTATGCTGAACCCGGTGCAAATGCCGTTCGGATGGCGGGCATGACCGTTTTAAACGACGGGGTGCTGACCGGCCTTGGATATGGCAAGGAAAACGAGGCGTTTTTTATTCATAAACGCGATTTCGGCGCGGAACCCCCTGTTGCCCAAAGCCCGGATGCCCCCGGTCAGCCGGGCTTGGCCGGGGTGCCATCCGCCCCCGTGGCAAAGCTTCCCTCGCTTGAGGAAATCGCTGCCCTGAAACGTCAGGCAATGGCAAATATCAATGATGCCAGCACCAAGCTGAAAGCCTGCCGGGCCAAGGGGGCCGCACCGGCACGTATTGGCACGATCCGCGATATCAATAGTGACTGGGGTTATCTGGTTGTGACCCTTGATCCGCAAAAATCAACGGCGGGCAAGCTGGTGGCACTTACCAGTGACGGGCGGGAAATCCCGCTGAAGGCGGGCAAGCTTTCAGGGGGCACACTTTTGTCGGCAACGCCGATGAGCGGCAAGCTTGATGGTTTGGCATCGGGCATGGTGGTGGCGGCATCGGGCACAACGCCGCCGCCGGTTTGCAATGTCGAACAGGCCGCCGTGACCCGGGCACAAATGGCCTATGATGCCATTTCACAAGGATCAAAAAGCAACTAGGGCTTGCGGGCATTTAATTGTTTGATTGAACGGATAAACAGGCACAGCAGGGCGATTGCGCCCATCAAGGGGACATAAAATGAAAAAATATCTCGCGGGTTTGGCTGCGCTGATCATGCTGGCAGGGTGCGAATATAAGGATGCGGTGGTTGATACTTCGGTTGTTGATCTGATGCCGCCGGACATCGCCCTGAAATACCTGAATGACAATTTCCAGCCCTGGACATCGGGCTATGATGACTGCGTGCTGCGCGAAAGCGGCGTTATCATGGGCAGTAACAGCCATTCCTACAAGGATTTGCGCCTGATCATCGAACGCAGCACGATTGGCGATTATTACGACCTGCGCCTGATCGAAAAAACGCTGATCATCCCGGATTTCTGTTCCTATTATAAAGGCAACGACGATACCGGCCTGCAGCCCGCCGAACAGCGCAAGATAGACCGGATCGCAACGGCATTCGCATCCCTTGGTGTGCAGGTGCCTGCCGTCGGTAACTAGGCGCTCGGCGATACTTCACTTTAAAAAACGTCAAAAGGCCGGGGTCATCGCACCCGGCCTTTTTTGCGTTCGGCCATGATGTTTCTGGTGTGACGTTAATATAACACTTAATTTTGTGTTTATTAAAAAAATTTGACTAAATGATGGTGGAAAATATATAAGAATCACAAATTCGCATATTTTTTGGAGGTTGCATACCATGCGTTCCCACATTCTGGCAGGGATTACTGCCGTCGCCCTTATGGTTGGCGCAACCGCGGCCCAGGCCGAACGACTGACCGAAAAGCCGCTGGTTGATGCAGGCTGGCTTGCTGACAATCTGGGTAACAAGTCCCTGGTTGTGGTTGATATCCGTTCGCCGGGCAAATCGGGTAATCCCTATGATGCCGGGCATATCCCAGGTGCGGTTGATGCGCCCTATGGCAAATTTGGCTGGCGTTCCAAGGTTGGCGATGTTGTTGGCATGTTGCCGCCCGTCGATGTGATTTCACAGCGTGTCGGCAGCCTGGGTATTGATAATGACAAACAGGTTGTCATTGTTCCGGCTGGTGAAAATTCCAGCGATTTTGGCGCTGCCACCCGCGTTTATTGGACCTTCAAGGTGCTGGGCCATGATGCGGTAACCATCCTTGATGGTGGCCAGCGCGCCTGGGCTGCTGCCAATGGCGATATTTCGACCGATGCCGTGAAGCCCGAACAGGTTGCCTTCACCGCGCATTTCCGCCCCGAACTGGTCGCCAGCGCTGATGAAGTGGCTGAGGCAAAATCCCAGGGTGTTGCCCTGATTGATGCCCGCCCCGAAGCCCAGTTTGCCGGTCAAAGCAAAAGCCCGGTTGTGGCCCGTTATGGTGCCATTCCTGGTGCTGTGAATATTTCCCAGTCGAAATTCTATGACGACAAGGAAGGCAAATTCGTTGCGGCGGATGTGATCGAACAGCTTGCTGGCAAGGCAGGTGTTTCGGACAACAGCAAGGAAATCACCTATTGCAATACCGGCCACTGGGCATCGGTTGCGTGGTTTGGCCTGTCCGAAGTGATGGGCAACAAAAACACCAAAATGTATGACGGCTCCATGACCGAATGGGCCGCTGATCCGTCGCGCGATGTGGTGAAAGCCCAGTAACATCCTGTTATCGACAGGTTTGCACTTTTCCCGGTCAGGCCGAATGCGGGCCTGACCGGGGCCATCGCCCAAAACAGGCGATGATCGCGATTTGTCATTTCGGACAATCCCGCTGCCCGGTTGCTGTATGCGCCTTGCCTGCATGACGTATTTGATGCGCCAACGCGGGGCTTTTACCGGGCAGGCGAAAACGGCCCCGGGCCGGTTAAAAAGATAAAATTTCAGGATCAATCATGGCTGATACAAGTGGGGCAAGCGCCCGTGCACAGGCTGCACCTCTGCCTCCCTTTACCTTCGATCGTGGACCGGCTGCCATTTGCGCGGTCATCTTTGCTGCGGTGGCTATGGTCATTGCGCAGGCGGTCAGCCTGCATCAGATGGTGGTCTATCTGATTGGCGGGGTATTGGGCCTGGCATTATATCACGCATCCTTTGGTTTTACTGGTGGCTGGCGCCGCATGGTGGTTGAACGGCGCGGGCGTGCCATGCGCGCCCAGCTTTTGATGGTCGCTGTTGCTGCCATTGCCTTCATTCCGCTGCTTGGCTTTGGCTCGCCCTTTGGCGGGTCGCTGGTCGGGGCGTTGGCGCCGGTTGGTGTGTCGGTGCTTGTTGGCGCGCTGATCTTTGGTTTTGGCATGCAGCTTGGCGGTGGGTGTGGTTCCGGCACCCTGTTTACCGCCGGGGGCGGTTCGGCCCGCATGCTGGTGACGCTGGCATTTTTTGTAATTGGTGCGCTGCTTGGCACTGCCCATCTGCCCATGTGGTTAACCCTGCCATCGCTTCCTACGGTGGGCCTTGGGTCGGTTTTTGGTCCGCTGGGCGGGGTTGTTGTCACCCTGGTAGCGCTGGCACTGGTGGCACTGGTCACCATTTTTGTTGAACGCGCTGCGCATGGTTCGCTTGAAACGGTTTCTGCCCCGTCCCGTCAGGGCATGGTGCGGTTCCTTCATGGTCCGTGGCCGCTGGTCGGCACCGGGCTTTTGCTGGCATTGATGAATGTGGTGACGCTTCTGGTCACCGGGCATCCCTGGTCCATTACTTTCGGTTTTGGTGTTTGGGGGGCAAAGATCGCCCAGGCGATGGGTGTTGGTGTTGAAAACTGGGCCTTCTGGAACTGGCCTGGTCCGGCGCGCGCCTTGCATAATTCGGTGCTGGCCGATGATACCTCGGTCATGAATTTCGGCATTCTTATCGGGGCTGCTTTGGCATCGGCCCTTGCGGGCAAATTTGCCCCGAAGGTGCGGGTGCCGCTGGCATCCCTGATTGCGGCGGCCATTGGTGGTGTGCTGATGGGCTATGGGGCGCGGCTTGCATTTGGTTGCAATATCGGCGCGCTGTTTAGCGGCATTGCCTCGGGCAGCCTGCATGGCTGGCTGTGGTTTGCGGCTGCCTTTGCCGGTAGTGCGCTTGGCATTGCCGTTCGTCCGGTTTTTGGTCTCGATGGATTTAAAAAGAAATGACCGATCGTAATTATCTGCTTTATGGCGCGGTTTTTCTGGCAGCCACCGGCGCAATTGCCGCCGACCATTTCAGCCATGCCGGTGCCAACCCGCCCGCTATCGCCCGTCCGGCCGCATCGCCTGCACCTGCACAGGCACCGTCATCGGGCGGCAATCCGTGCGCGGCCGGGAACCCTTGCGCGACATCAAACCCGTGTGCAGCCGGTAACCCGTGTGCCGCTGCCAGCCCCTGCATGGCCAACCCTTGCGGTGCGGCGGGCGTTGATGGCAACCCGTGCGCCGGTTTTAACCCCTGCGCGGCCGAAAATCCCTGTGCTGCTTATAACCCCTGTGGGGCGGCAAACCCATGTGCTGCGACCAATCCCTGTGCCGCTTTAAACCCATGCGCAGCAGGGGCCAATCCTTGCGGTGCCTATAATCCGTGTGGTGCAGGCAACCCCTGCGCCCCGGCCGAAAACCCGTGCGCGGCAAGCAACCCTTGTGCTGCGGGCAATCCGTGTGCTGCCTATAACCCTTGTGGTGCGATGGGGCAGTGAGAACATGCCGTCCAGATTCGGCAAATTTGACGGGGCAGGGTTGATTTTGCCGGATCGGTTTGTGCCAAAAGCTGAATTTATAGAATGGCACCGGAACAATGTTTTTTTGGATGCAAAACTCTGAGTTTGGCGACTTGAAGGCGAAGGCCTTGGGGATGCACAAAAATATCCCGTTTGACAATCCGGGGAAACTCTGCGCATTTTACGGGCGTCATTTGATTGCTCCAGTAGCGTAGAGGGAACGTTAACCTGTTCCAGCCTGTCGAGCGGTTACGGAAGAACAGCATGGAACTGCCCTGCTACGCGGGTAATTCGGAAGAGATGCAAGGCGCAGACCTGTATACGAAACATATCAAGGGCCGATTCCCTTTGTCTGCTGCCGCAAACCTAAGAGAACTATTTATTTGACCCAGTTTTCGGATCTCGGCTTGGCCGAGCCCGTACTTCGAGCATTATCGCACGAAGGGTACGCTACGCCGACGCCGATCCAGGCACAGGCGATTCCTTCCCTGTTGGAAGGCAAGGATCTTCTGGGCATCGCCCAGACCGGCACCGGCAAGACTGCTGCCTTTGCATTGCCGACTCTTGACCGTCTTTCAAAATCCGACAAACGGACTGCGCCACGCCATTGCCGCGTGCTGGTGCTCGCGCCCACGCGTGAACTTGCCGCCCAGATTGGCGACAGCTTCCGTGCCTATGGCCGTTTCACCAAAACCAGTGTGGCCGTTGTTGTTGGTGGTGTGGCCCATGGCCCGCAGATCAAGGCATTGGCACCGGGTGTCGATGTGCTTGTCGCAACGCCGGGCCGTCTGCTTGACCATATTGATGCCGGCAAGCTCAGCCTTGCTCAGGTTGAGGTCGTTGTGCTTGACGAAGCCGATCACATGCTTGATCTGGGCTTCTTGCCACCGATCCGCCGCATTATCAAGTTGCTGCCCAAATCCCGGCAGAACCTGTTTTTCTCGGCTACCATGCCGACCCAGATTGGTCAGCTTGCGGGCGATATGCTGCGCGAACCGGTCAAGGTTTCCGTCACCCCTGTTGCCACCACGGCAGAGCGGGTTGAGCAGTCGGTTTACCTGATCGAAGCATCGCGCAAGCGCGCACTGCTGGCTGAATTGCTGGATAATCCGGCCTTTGTCCGTACCCTGGTTTTTACCCGTACCAAACGGGGTGCCGACCGGGTGGCAAAGCATCTGGAAGCCAATAAAATCAGCGCATCGGCGATTCATGGCAATAAAAGCCAGAATCAGCGCGAACGTGCCCTTGCCGCCTTCAAGGACGGGCAGGTGCAGGTGCTGGTCGCAACTGATATCGCCGCGCGCGGTATTGACGTTGATGGTGTTACCCATGTCGTCAATTACGAATTGCCCAACGTTCCTGAAAGCTATGTGCACCGTATTGGCCGTACCGCCCGTGGCGGTGCCGCTGGTCAGGCGATTGCGTTTTGTGCCGATGATGAACGTTCGCTTCTGCGCGATATTGAGCGTACCACCCGCCAGTCGATTCCGGTAATTGACCGTCGTGATCCCGAGGCAGCTGCCTTGCAGGAAGCTGAAAATGCGACCCTGCGCGGACAGCGCGAAGGCCAGGGTGCAGGCGGGCGTCGCCCCGCACGGGGTGGCCGTGGTGCAGCGGGCGGCGAAAATGCTGGCCGGTCGCGCAATGGTGGCAATGGCAACGGTGGCCGTGGCAACAATGCCAATGCCCGCCGCAGCCAGGGTGCATCTGCCGCATCCACCACAGCCGAAGGCAAAGCCGGGCAGGGCCGTTATAAGGGCGGGCGCAAGCCTGCGAACGCAGCCGAAGGGCAGCGCCCGGTTGAAAATTCGCGCAATGATGCCGGTCAGAATGACGGGGCATCTGCCAATGCGCCAGCACGTGCAGGCCGCAAAACCGGTTTTACCCCGCGTAACCGCGATGGTGCCCCGGCGCGTGGTCGTAATGGTGCGCGCGATAGCCGCGAGGGCAGCGATGCCCGTGGCAATGCGCCGCGCAACAATCAACGTAACGAGCGTAATGATCGCCGCAGCGCCGATGATGGCAGCCAGAACCGGATCGCATCGAATGTTGCGTTTCTGGGCAAGGCGCCGGCTGGAAATTCCGGCAACGGTGTGGGTGCAGGGCGTACGGCAACTGCCGATGCCTCGCGCGGTAATCGCAATACACGAAATTCCGGGCAGGGCCGGGGAGCGCGGGATGCTTCCGGTCAGGCACGGGTGAAAAACGGAAACCGGTCGCGCCATTCGGCGTAATCGGTCTTCCAAAGGAATGGACCGGACCTATGAAGGGTTCTGTCTAACAGTTTGTGCCAACATATACTCATAGGAGAGACTAAAATGGCAACTGGTATCGTTAAATGGTTCAACGCAACCAAAGGTTATGGTTTCATTCAGCCGGATGAAGGCGGAAACGACGTATTCCTGCACATCAGCGCTGTTGAACGCGCTGGCCTGCGTCACCCGCAGGAAGGCGACAAGATCAACTACGAACTGCGCACCGACTCCCGTTCGGGTCGCGTTTCGGCTGACGATCTGTCCGCTGCCTAATTCGGTTCGTCATCCTGTGGGGTGGCACTGAAATTACAATCCCCGCCCGGGAAACCGCGCGGGGATTGTTTTATTTTGGGCCTTTTACAGGCCTGTCCGTCTGGCGCTGGCGTCGGGTATGGCAGGGCAGGCCGGTAAAAGCCCCTTATTGCTTCTGGCTGGTGCTCGCGCATCTGTTGTGGTGTGCTGAATATGCATTGTCGGCGTGCTGGCGATTCATGCTGTTGCTATTTGGTGCCCAAAGTCTTTTCCTGAATGTTCGCGTGCTACCATGATGACGGCGAGTGGCGGGTCTTTACGGGCGCAGAAACGCGATATTGGCGCGGGTTGCTGCACTCAGGACGTGGAAATGCATGGCATCGCGGGCGCGCGATGGGTTGCGTTCGCGCACAAAGCGTAAAACCTGTTCATGTTCCTGCAATGGGGCCTGAATCGCCGCTGCATTGGCGAAAGGCAGCATCTGGTTTTCGTGAATGCTTTGCGCGGTTGGATGCATGGCCTTGGCAAAAAGTGGGTTATCCGCCGCCTGTAGCAGAATATTGTGAAATTCCGTATCAGCCTTGGCAGCGTAAAACAGGTTATCATCGAGCAGGGCCTGTCGCATTTCTTCAATGCTGTTTTGTAAGGCCGTTAAATGCAGGTTGGTGCGGGCCTGTGCGGCCAGCCCGGCGACATAGGGTTCGATCGCCAGACGAAACTGGTAGACCTGTGCTGCATGCCGCGTCGATTGGGCATCGCGTGGGGTGCCATCCTGCGGGTCGGCGACAAACACCCCCTTGCCTGCCAGAATTCTGACCAGTCCGAATGCCTCCAGCGTTGCCAGGGCTTCGCGCAGGCTGGCCCGGCTGACATTAAGCTCGCCCGCCAGCATACGCTGCGAAGGCAGCGAGTCTCCGCTTTGCAATCCCTTGGTTTTGATCAGTTTTCTTATGTCCCGGGCGGCGCGTTCGGGGGCGCTTTCGTTTTGCGTCATCATTTTTCCGTTATCTGGTCTGACCAGTTGATAGGATTCATCAGAAATAATTTTTCCTTGTTTTTCAACATTTTTTGAAAAATTGAACGCAAAATTCTCAATGCTTCAAAATTTGACATGGACAATAGCATAAAAATTATGCACCACTTAGGCATGGTTAAAAAATAAACTTTTCACCAGATATAAAAAATCGGAGAGGCAGATGAAGAACTTCCTGAAGGTAACCATTGCCGCAATGGCAATGATGGCGGCCCCGCTGGCCGGTGCATCGGCAGCAGGCGCACTTGATGCGATCAAGGATGCCGGTGTCATTAAAATTGCGGTGCCGCAGGATTTTCCGCCGTTTGGCACCGTTGGCACAGACATGCAGCCGCAGGGCTATGACATCGACATGGCAAAGCTGATTGCCGATGATCTGGGCGTTAAGCTGGAAATGGTGCCGGTCACCACCAATAACCGCATTCCTTACCTGACGACGGGCAAGGTTGATCTGGTGATTTCAACGCTGGGCAAAAACCCGGACCGCGAAAAGGTTATTGATTTTACCGATCCCTATGCGCCGTTCTTTAACGGTGTTTTCGGCCCGGCCGACATTAACATCAAAGGCCCCGAAGATCTGAGCGGCCATACCCTGGGTGTAACGCGCGCAACCATCGAAGACATGGAACTGCAGAAAATTGCCCCCAAAGACGTTGATATCAAACGTTATGAAGACAACAACGCCACCATTTCCGCCTTCCTTTCGGGCCAGGTTGAAGTTGTTGCCACCGGTAACGTAACGGCAGCGGCGATTATCGCGCGTAACCCGCCGCGCAAACCGGAACCGAAATTCCTGATTAAAAATTCACCCTGCTATGTCGGCCTGAACAAGGAAGAGCCGGAACTTAAAGCCAAGGTGAATGAAATCATCGCTGCTTCCCTGAAGGATGGCCGCCTGAACGCCATTTCCGAAAAATGGCTGGGCAACCCGCTTCCGGAAAAGTTCTGATCTGATACCGACAACCAGGTGACTGCGTTTCAATGGCTTATCAATTTGATTTTGGCGCAATTCTTCCGCACTGGAAATTGCTGCTGGACGGGGTGGTTCTGACCACCGAACTGGCAGCCATTGGCGCAGTGGCCGGCGTTGGACTGGGCATTTTGGGGGCGTGGGCACGAACAGCCCGCCCCCCGGTTATCAGCCAGCTTGTGGCGATTTATGTGGAACTGATCCGCAATACCCCCTTTCTGGTGCAGTTGTTTTTCATTTTTTTCGGTTTGCCGGCCCTGGGCCTGAAGCTGACCGAATTTCAGGCCGCCGCATTGGCAATGATTGTTAATCTTGGCGCCTATTCCACGGAAATCGTGCGTGCGGGCATCCAGGCCATTCCCGCCGGTCAGATCGAGGCCGCCCAAAGCCTGGCCATGAACCGGGTGCAGATTTTCCGTTACATTATTATTCGTCCGGCTTTGAAAAAAATCTGGCCTGCGCTTTCAAGCCAGGTGGTGATTGTCATGCTGGGATCATCGGTCTGCTCGCAGATCGCGGCCGAGGAACTGACCTTTGCTGCCAATTATATCCAGGGCATGAATTTCCGCGCATTCGAGGTCTATTTCGTCACCACGGGCCTTTATCTCGTGATGTCGATCCTGCTGCGCCAGATCCTCAAAGTTTTCGGCAACTTCCTGTTTGAACGGCGGCACCATGCCTGAATTTACCCTATGGGACATTGTCCATAACCTGCTTTTGGCTGCGCGCTGGACGGTGCTGTTATCACTGGTGGCCTTTGTGCTGGGCAGTATTGTTGGCCTGGCATTGCTTCTGGTGCGCACGGCGGGCAATCGCTGGGCGGTGCGGGTTGTGCGGGGCTATGTCGAACTGTTTCAGGGCACACCGCTTTTGATGCAGCTTTTCATCGTCTTTTTCGGTTTGCCGCTGATCGGGATTGATGTGTCGCCCTGGGTGGCGGCAACCTTCGGGTTAACGCTGTTTACCAGTGCGTTTCTGACCGAAATCTGGCGGGGCTGCGTTGAATCGGTTGCCAAAGGCCAGTGGGAGGCCTCAACCGCGCTGGGCATGAATTTTACCCAGCAAATGCGATACGTGATTTTACCCCAGGCACTGCGCATTGCCGTGCCGCCCACAGTTGGTTTTTCCGTGCAGGTGGTAAAAGGTACGGCGGTGACCTCGATCATTGGGTTTATCGAGCTGACTAAGGCCGGCACCATGATCACCAACGCCACCTATGCGCCCTTCACGGTTTATGGCTGCGTTGCCGTTTTATATTTCCTGATCTGTTATCCCCTGTCGCTTTATGCCCGCTACCTGGAAGGAAAGTTCCGCCATGTCACTCGTTGAGCTTCATGCCATTCATAAAAGCTTTGGCGCGTTACAGGTCCTCAAGGGCATTGATCTTAAAATCGATGAGGGGCAGGTTATTGCCCTGATCGGCAAAAGCGGGTCGGGCAAAAGCACGCTGTTGCGCACCATCAACGGCCTTGAAACCATTGATGACGGCACCATCATGGTGGCGGGCAAAAAGGTGGGCGACCATGACACCGACCTTTTGCAGTTGCGCCTGAATGTCGGCATGGTGTTTCAGCAGTTCAATCTGTTTCCCCATTATACCGCGCTCGAAAATGTGATGCTGTCGCCCCAGGTGGTGAAAAAGCAATCTAAGGCCGAAGCCCGCGAAATTGCCGAAGAAATGCTGGCAAAGGTCGGCCTGTCGGACAAAATGATGCATTATCCCGACCAGCTTTCAGGTGGGCAGCAACAGCGTGTTGCGATTGCCCGTGCGCTGGCCATGAAGCCGCGTGTTCTGCTGTGTGACGAGGTCACATCCGCCCTTGACCCCGAACTGGTCAATGAGGTTCTGGCCGTTGTGCGCCAATTGGCCGAAGAAGGCATGACGCTGGTAATGGTGACACACGAAATGCGCTTTGCCCGTGAAGTGTGCGATACCCTGGTTTTCATGCATCAGGGCCGCATTCATGAAAGTGGCAATCCCGAACATGTCTTTGCCAGCCCCAAAACCCCGGAACTGGCAAATTTTGTTGGCGGGCTGGCCGGTTAACCTGCACTGGCAACTATGTCGGCATCTGCGTGCTATCGGCAACGTTGCTGAAATATGACAATTCATTCCATTGCCGCCTTACCTGTTTTCCGGGCGATGCTTTGTGCCTAAAACTGCTTGCTGAAATAGATCGGGCAGGGACGGGTGCAGGTTAAGATGGCAATGGAAACAAACGACAAACCGGTTCTTTCCGGCCCTATTGCCTTTCTGGACCGTTATCCGTTTCTGGTGCTGGGCGTGGTGTTGCTGGGGGCCTTTTCATCGTCAACATCCGCGCCGCTTGGCGGGTTGTTCGTGGTGGATGGTTTGGGGCAGGACCCCTGGAAAATCAGCCTTGCAGCCATCATCAAGGTGGTGGTGACCCTGTTTACCAACCGGTATTACGGCCGTGCCATTGATCGCGGCGTTCCGGTGCGCTGGCTTTTGCTATCGAGTGTGATCTGTTTTGTTGCGGGCATGGTTGTAATCGGCACTTTTCAGGTTTACTGGGTTTATGCCTTTATTGCCTCGGTGCTGATCGGGGTGGGGTCCGGGGCGTTATCGGTGGTGTATTCGTTTGGTCGCCTTTTTGCCGAACAGACCGGGCGCAACGTCAAAAAATTCAATTCCCTGTTACGCATGCAAACATCACTGGGCTGGATGGTTGGCCCGGCGGTGTCGCTATCGGTTTATGGGGCATTTGGTTTTACCTTCATTTATTTTGCCATTGCTGCTTTGGGGGTTGTCTGGCTGGTTTTTTGCCTGTGTGTGGTGCCTGCCGGGTTTAAAACCCACCATGCCGGTACTCTTGGTGCCAGTGCGGTTACCAAAATGAATACCGGTTTGCTGGTGGCGTGCATTCCCATCTTTTTAATTTCGACCGGGCATGTCGTGTTCCTGACCGCGATGCCGCTTTATTTTACCGCGTCACTGGGCTTGCCCCCCTCGGCGGCCGGGTTCGAGCTAACGGTAAAATGCTTTGTCGAAGTGATCGCCATCTATGCCTCTGTCGGGATCATCTCGCGGGTGGGCGAACGCAAAGGACTGATGATTGCGGCTCTGTGTGCGGTTGTTTTCTTTGTGCTGGTCTATCAGGCGCAGGATTTATGGCATGTGCTGGTATTAGGTGCGCTTGACGGGCTTTATTACGGCCTGTTTGCGGCCATTGGCATGACCTTTGTGCAAAATTTCGCCCGCAACCGGCCCGGCATGGCGACCAGTTATTATATCAGCACGCTTTTTGTTGGCGGGCTTAGTGGCAATTTGCTGATGGGGCTGGTGGCAAACTATTATTCCTATCATGCGACGGTGGTGGTATCGGGTGTGATTGTTGCCATTGGCGGCCTTGCCCTGTTGTTAATTGGCGATGCCCCACCTGAAGAAGACAATGCGGTTGCAAGCCCTGTATCATCTGCTTGACTTTGGCGTGTCTGGCGCGATGATCACGCCATGTCAGACATAGAATCAAATCCGCAAAAACAGATGCCACGCCTGTTTGTCGATGCCGATGCCTGCCCGGTAAAGGCCGAATGCGAACGCGTGGCTGAACGCCACCAGATGCAGATGTTTCTGGTATCAAATGGCGGCATTCGCCCGTCGCGCAATCCGTTGATCAAATGCATCTTTGTTCCGCCAGAACCCGATGCCGCCGATAACTGGATTGCCGAAAACGCGCAGGCCAACGACATTATCATTACCGCCGATATCCCGCTGGCATCACGTGGGCTGGAAATTGGGGCGCATGTTTTGGGCCCAACCGGCAAAGCCTTTACCGAAGCCAATATCGCCAATGCGCTGGCGGGTCGCGAAATTGCTGCCCATATGCGTGAAGTTACCGGCGAGCAGGGCCGCAATGCCGGTTTCACCCAGCAGGACAGATCGCGTTTTTCAAGCGCGCTGGAAGTAATGGTGCAAACCGCCCGCCGGGCTTAGGCATAGGACATAGGCATCGGCCCGCCTTTGATGGATATTTTGCCGTTTCGACCATGCCGGGCTGAAAAGGTTGCCCGATAACGGCAGGATGACACGGCAAAAAAGTAATGGCCCGCAGGAATGTTTCTGCGGGCCATCTTCATATTTCTGTATGTGAAATATGATTTCTAAAATGGATAATGGCGTTTGCCGTGCTGGATGGTCATCCAGCGGGTCTCGGTGAATTCATCAATCGCGGCTTTGCCACCAAACCGGCCATAGCCACTGGATTTTACCCCGCCAAACGGCATTTGCGCTTCGTCATGCACGGTTGGGCCATTGATATGGCAAATGCCGCTTTCAATTTGCCGGGCGACATCCATGGCGCGTGTGATGTTTTGCGAAAAAACGGCCGATGACAGGCCATATTCGCTGTCATTGGCGATACGGATGGCTTCATCATCGCCATTTGCACGCATGATGCACACGACAGGGCCGAAGCTTTCCTCGCGGTAAATGCGCATGGATGATGTGACATGGTCCAGCAGGGTAGCATCCATCAACGCCCCATTGGCCTTGCCGGACCCGGCGATAAGCTTTGCCCCCTTGGCAATGGCATCCTCGACCAGTTCTTCAATGCGGTGCGTTGCCTCGACCGTTACCACACCGCCCAGCACGTGTTTGCCTGCGGCAGGGTCACCTGCCGTCAGGGTTTTGGCCTTGGCGGCCAGTTTGGCGGCAAAATCATCGCCCACTTCATTGTCAACGATCAAGCGTTCGGTCGACATGCAAATCTGCCCCTGGTTCATATAGGCACCAAAGGCCGCGGCATTAACGGCTTCGTCAAGGTCGGCATCATCTAGCACCAAAAACGGGGCCTTGCCCCCCAGTTCCAGCAAAACCGGTTTCAGGTGCCGGGCGGCCAGTTCGGCAATGATGCGACCCACACGGGTAGAGCCGGTGAAATTGATGCGGCGAATGGCGGGATGCGCAATCAGGGCTTCGACAATTTCCGGGGCATCTTCGGGGGCATTGGTAATGACATTGACCACACCTTCGGGCGCACCGGCTTCGCGCAGGCAATCGCCAATCAAATGATGGATGGCGGGGCAAAGTTCGGATGCCTTTAAAATCACCGTGTTGCCGCAGGCAAGCGGCATGGCAATGGCCCGTGTACCCAAAATGACCGGGGCGTTCCAGGGTGCAATGCCTAATACCACACCGGCAGGCTGGCGAATGCCCATGGCAAAGCTGCCCGGCACATCGGATGGAATAACATCGCCGGTGATTTGCGTGGTCATGGCGGCGGCTTCACGCAGCATATTGGCAGCCAGATGGGCATTAAAGCCGCCCCACATGGCGGTGCTGCCGGTTTCGGCCAGCACGCGGCGGCCAAATTCCTCGCCCTTGCTTTCCATAATTTCGGCGGCTTTTTGTAAAATCGCCCGGCGCGCACCCGGCCCGGTTTTGGACCATGCCGGAAAGGCGCTGGCGGCGGCATCGGCAGCGCGAATGGCGTCTTCCCTGGTGGCGGCGGCGGCACGGGTTGCGACTTCGCCTGTCACCGGGTTTTTGCGTTCAAAGGTGCGGTTCTGGCTGGCGGGACTGTCGGTATTATTGATCAATAGGTTGATGTCATACATGGAAACGCGTTCCTCGCTGTTGCAGGCAGGGGCCTGGCTGTTTTCGGTGCCGCAATCTTTTGTTGCGTTTTATGCCATGGGGCTGCGCCCCTTGTCGGGGAACGACCCGCACACAGGGTAATGTTGATGTGGCAGGCTGTTTCCCCAACTTGATCCGGGCGATGTTGGTTGTTCTGTTGTTAGTAAGCCGGTGATTGGCAGCAATGTAAAGATAACCAGATTGACCTTTTTCGACAAAAAATTGCATAATTTTACCCATTCCAAACTGTTATGTTTGAGGGTGAAAAAGTAATGTTTCCTGCGGGATATGGCGAAAAAGACGGGCGAAAAGGCAGTGGCCGTGCTGGCGATGATGCGAGGTGCACTGCGGCCGAAATGCAGCATGCTGACGATGCCAAACGCCACCCCCGGATGGACCGTTTTGAACCGGCACTGGCAACACGCAACTGGCGCCTGGATGGTACGAAGGGCGACAGGGAAGGGCAAAGCGATCATTGCCATGCCGTGTTGCTGGAAACCGGGCAGGCGCGCATCAGCCTGCGTCACGGTGCAATCAATATGCAGGGGCCAGCCCTGATCTGGCTGCCGGTGGGCGAGGGGCGTTTGCTTGACATTGATGCGGGCGGGCGGGGCTATTTCCTGTCCCTGCCTGATGACATGATTGCGCGCAGCCTGAACCAGTATTTCCAGCCCGGTTCTGATGCGCCTGAACGTGAGGCGTTATTGAAGCCGCAAGGGGCGGAAAATGCAGCGTCGCCTGTTGACCACCCGGCATCTGAAAGCGGGCAGTGCGATGATGATGCGGAGCAGGCAATTGCCAACGGGGAGGTTGCCGGTGCATCGGGGCGAAGTGACAGCATATCAACGCGCAAGCCCCGACCCGGCGGCGACGGGGCGGCATTGCGGTTTATGGCCGATACCGTCCATAACATTGATCTGACCCGGCAGGCGCATGATGGTGAACAGGCGCGCCTGATTTTTGCGCTGATATTGGGGGAAATCCGCGCGAACGGGCAGGGAAGCAGCCTGATTATGGGCGCACAGATCATTGCCCTGCTGGCGATGATAACCCGGCTTGCCGATGGCTGGATGACGCAGGGGAATGCACAGGCGGCGGGGGCCCCAACACCAGCGCATGGCTCCGTCACATTGCACCGCTTTTTGCAGGTACTGGAAATTCATTTTCGCGAACACTGGAACGTGGCGGATTACGCCCATGCCCTTGGCACCAGTGAAAGGCGTTTGGCGCTGGCAACAGTGCGGGCGACGGGCAAGCCACCCTTGCAATTGATCCATGACCGGGTTTTGCACGAAGCCTGCCTGCGCCTGGAACAATCGCCACTGGCGGTTGCGCAGGTGGCCTATGGCCTTGGTTTTCGTGATCCTGCCTATTTCAACCGCTTCTTTAAACGGTATATGGCCATGGCACCGGGGGCCTGGCGGCGGCGGAAACGGGCCGGGCTGATACAAAATGATACAAGTTTTGCGGCCTGGCCGTGACGATGTGCGGTTGATTATTGCCTGCGGCGGACTACTTCAATTTTTCTGACATAAAAGTGAAATGGCAGCACAGGGTGGTCGGGGTACTCTGTTAAGCAATCGCAAAAATGGATGGATCATTTGAAACGCAGAACGACTGTATTATTGGGGCTGGTCATGGTGCTGGTTTTGCCATTTGGCATCAGCCTGGCGCAAAACCCGCCCGGTAACGACAACCCCAATGAAACCTGGCGCAATGCCCCGCGCCATTCAGCGGGCCTTGCGCCTGACCCGGTTGCCAATGCCGATACGGCCATTGTTCAGGTTTATGCTGCCTCGACCTATAGCTGGCGGGGCTATTTTGCCGTTCACACCTGGATCATCGTCAAGCATAGCGGGGCCAAGACCTTTACCCGGTATGACGTGGTCGGCTGGGGGGGCGGTAATGTTATTCGCACCAATTATGCGATCCCCGATGGTTTATGGTTTGGGTCGGAACCGGAAGTGCTGGTTGATCTGCGCGGGGAAGGCGTTGATGACATCATTGATGATGTCGAAAAAGCGGTTCAAACTTACCCCTATCCGCAGGAATATCGCAGTTATCCGGGGCCAAACAGCAACACCTTCATTGCCCATATCGGGCGTGAAGTGCCAGCACTTGACCTTGATATGCCCGCCAATGCGATTGGCAAGGATTACCGCGATATCACCAACCCGGTTGGCATGTCGCCTTCGGGGACCGGGGTGCAGGCAAACCTGTTTGGCGTGCTGGGCTTCACTGCTGGCCTGGAAGAAGGGCTGGAACTTAATATCCTGGGGCTTAATTTCGGCATCGACTTTAACCGCCCGGCCATTCGCCTGCCATCCATCGGGCGGCTGGGCCTGCCCAATAGTGGTTCGCTTGCCGCAGCAGATGCCAGCGAAAAACCGTAACGGGTTAACGTGATTAACCCTTAGTCATGCTTTAGCGCGAAAACAGCCGAAACACTGATGTTTCGGCTGTTTTTATGTGTGCGGGCAGGGGATCAGGCGGCGAGTTTTACAAGCATTTTGCCGGTATTTTTGCCATCAAACAGGCCGATAAAGGCATTGGGGGCGTTTTCCAGGCCTTCGAAAACGGTTTCTTCCCACCGTAGGGCACCTGCACGCACAAGGTCGATGCCTTCGCGGACAAATTCGGGGTAGGCGGCAAGGTGGTCGGACACAATGAAGCCTTCCATGCGGGCGCGCTGCGCGGTCAGGCGGAAAAGATTGGCAGGTCCGCTGGCATTTGCGCGGTTGTTATAAACCGAAATCATGCCGCAAACGGCAATGCGGGCATGCAGGTTGATATGGTCAAGCGCTGCTTCGAGATGGGCACCGCCAACATTTTCAAAATAAACATCAATGCCTTCGGGGGCCGCTTCGCCCAGCGCATCGGAAAGATTATCGGCTTCGCGGTAATTGATGACGGCGTCCACCCCGATAACATCGCGTAGCCATTTTGCTTTTTCAGGGTTGCCGGTGCTGCCAATGACGCGGCAATTTTTGGCCTTTGCCAACTGGCACACCATGGAGCCAACGGCCCCGGCCGCAGCGGATACAAAAACGGTTTCGCCGGGCTGGCATTCGGCAATCTTATCAAGGCCAACCCATGCCGTCAGGCCGGGCATGCCCAGCGGACCCAGAAAAACCTGTTCGGGGATATCGGGCGCATCGGGAATGGGGTGCAGATAATCGCGTTCGAGCAGGGCGTGGCTGCGCCAGCCGGTCATGGATGTAACAAGGTCGCCTTCAACAAAACGGCTGTCGCGCGAGGCAATGACCCGGCCAACAGCATGGCCTTCCAGCGGGGCATTTAACGAAAATGGCGGGATATAGCTTTTGCGTGGGGTCATGCGGCCACGCATATAGGGATCAACCGACATCCATATGTTTTCGACCAAGACTTCGCCATCCAGCGGTTTTAACACCGGGACATCGACCACGGAAAAATCATCGGGACTGGGGATGCCATCAGGGTAACGCAGCAGATGGATTTCCTGGGCTTTGTCGGGGATTTTCGCAAAAGAGGGCGTGTCGGTCATGGGGCCTCGGCAGGTTGGCATTTCATCTTTGACCGGATGTGAACCGCCATCCGGTCTGCCCCGGACCTAGGAAATTTGGTCCCCATGTGCAACCGTTTTCCCGCCCGAAACGGGATTTATCGGTTCATCCACCAGATGGCGCTATTTAACAGCGTGGCATATCCAACCCAGAATGCATAAGGGGCCAGCATCCATGCCGCGATGCGGTCTATGGGGGCAAACAGCAAAATATTGGCGATGATCAGTACCAATAATGGAACGATATCAACCATACCCGCCAAAGGCGATTGCGCCCCGAAAAACAGAAATGACCAGAACAGGTTCAATACCAGTTGTGCACCATAAATGATAAAAACCTGCCGCCCGCCAGTTGGCGCCAGAAAACCGGTTTTGCACCAGACCCGCCAGCCGGAAATAGCAATCAGGGCATAAATCACGGTCCAGACCGGGCCAAAAAGCCAGTCGGGCGGGGTGAAGAATGGTTTGGATAAAGTCGGATACCAGTCCGAAACACTGGTGGCCGTAACCGTGGCCGAGACGGACGAAATGATGGCGCATAAAACAAGAAATGCAATCAGCGCAAAGACCTTTGTGCGGTGGTTGGGGCGAAAGACGGGGCTGGAATTTTCAGACCCGGAAGATTGAAATGTCATGGTGCTGTCGCCTTGCAAACGGGGGGCAAAGGTGGGTTTGGCAACAAGTCAAAATACAAACGGCGACCGGGAAAGCCCGGTCGCCGTGTATTATAATGCCATATTGGCTTGCCAGATCATTTAAATCCGGGAATTTTTTGCAGGCGTTTGGGCCGCGTCAGCCCCGGAAGACCGGTCTTTTCAGGCAGCCGCCGTTGATGAAACATCTTCCATCAGGTCAAAGGCAACGATGGCGGCCATGACATCTTCATACATGTGCAGATGGCGGATGACGCCATTTTCAATGACAAGATGAAAGGCAACGTCGCGGATTTTGCGTTTGGATGTTGCGGTGCTTTTTTCGCCGATCTGACCAAAAAGGGCGACATGGCGGTCGCTGATCATAAGGCGGGTGCCCATGGCGCGGCTTTCGGCCGGGACGTGGGCTGGCCACAGGCGGTCAAACAGTGCCGAACGGCCTGCGATATTATCGACAGGTTCGGCATGGTCATAGCTGTTATCACCGGGCAGGTTCCATTGCATGTCGGTCGCGAAAAGATCGGCAACCGAATTATCATGGGCAGCAAGCCGGTCAAAAAATGTTTCGGCAATTTGCTTGGCGTTCAACATGGCGGCCCCTTGGCGCATCAAAATTGGTATCACTGTTTCTTTGCATCATAATAATGGAAAAATGATGGTGATAGCCGGCAATATCGTGACAATGCGTTCCGGACGCGGAACGCTGAAATGATGCGGCGCGGCCTGGTGGGGCGTCGAATTGGAACGATTGTCCAAAATCACGCAAAACAAAACCGCCATCGTTGGCAATGGCGGTTTTGTGGGCATTTTATGTGTGTGTCTGTGTGTGGCAAATGACGCCCGAAGAACAATCAGGCCGTTTTGAATGGCATCATCATGCCGCATTGCCCCATTTCGGAAACGGATCCGGCAGGGAGGCAAAGGGGCGGGCATTGAAACGGTCGCCATAATCATCGGCGGGGTCATTTGCGGCGCGTACCGCCAGGCCCAGGTCGGCATCGTCGATCAGGCAGGCATCCAGGCGGGCACGCAGGGCGGCCTCATCCATGCCGGTGCCAATAAAGACGATTTCCTGGCGGCGGTCACCAAAAACGGGATGCCAGATTTTACGCAGCATGCTTTCCCATTCCGGGCCGCTGGGCCAGCGATCCTGCGGGACGGTAACCCACCAGTTGCCCAATGCCTCGTGCTGGACGGCGGCACCAGCCTGGCTTAATTCACCCACCCAGTTCGGGCGGGTCGCAATCCAGAAATGGCCCTTGGCCCGAATAACGCCGGGCCATTCGGAATTGATGAATTCATAAAAGCGCTGCGGATGAAATGGCAGGGCACAGCGATAGGTGAAACTGGAAATGCCATATTCCTCGGTTTCGGGAACATGGTCGGTAAAGCCGTACAGTTCCTTGGCCCATAGGGGATGTTCGTGTGCACGTTCAAAATTGAAAAGGCCGGTCGCAAGGATTTTTTGCGGTGAAACGCGGCCACGCGTGGTTTCGACGATTTCGGCATCCACATTCAGGGCGCGAATGATGTGGCGTACGGTTTCAAGTTCCTGTGTGCTGACAAGGTCGGTTTTGTTCAGGATGATGATATCGGCAAATTCGATCTGATCGACCAGCAGGTTTACGATGGTGCGTTCATCTTCTTCGCCCAGCGATTCCCCGCGATCACGCAGAAAATCCTGCGAGCTGTAATCGCTGATCAGGCGGGCGGCATCCACCACGGTTGCCATGGTATCAAGGCGGGCCACATCGCTTAGGGATTCGCCATACACATCGCGGAAATCAAAGGTCGCGGCAACGGGCAGGGGTTCGGCAATGCCGGTTGATTCAATCAGCAGGTAATCAAAGCGGTTTTCATCGGCCAGCTTGCGAACTTCAGCCAGCAGGTCATCGCGCAGCGTGCAGCAAATGCAGCCATTGCTCATTTCAACCAGCTTTTCATCAAGCCGGGACAGATCAGCCCCACCATTGCGCACCAGGTCCGCATCGATATTGACCTCGCTCATGTCGTTGACGATCACGGCGACGCGCAGGCCATCACGATTGTTCAGGACATGGTTCAAAACCGTGGTTTTCCCCGCGCCGAGAAAGCCGGACAAAACCGTTACAGGAAGCTTTTGCATGGCAGAATTACCCTCTCGATATTGATATGTTATAACATAACAGTATCGAGAGGCGCTTCATTCAGCAAGCGCAAAGCGCAGCTTGCCTGATATGGGCATGTGCTCGCTAACGGCATAAAGGCCGTATTGCATCGCGCAGGCGTTCAGGAAGGAGCGTAAAAGGGGATCAAAGCCGCACGCAAGGCAAGGCCGGGCGGTTAATGATCCGGGGGTGGGGGAAGCTGCAAACCTATTTTGGTGGTGCGGATGGATACCGAAAACAGCCAAGCGTTACGTCTGCCGACGGCTGGGGTGCCAATCGAAGGTACCTGGCTTAGTCCAGCGCGGTCAGGACCATCTCGACATAGTCGCGCATGGTTTCCTCGTCGGCAGCACGGCGGGCCATTAATTGCAGGCCCTGAACGGAACCGGCAAGGAAGCGGGCAAGGGCGCGGATGTTTTTACCCTCTGCAATGGTTTTTTGCGCCTGGGCACGCACCAGCGCATCGACAAATAAAAGTTCGGTACGCTTGAAGGACTGGCGGGCAATGGCGGCGGTTTCGGCATCGTGCGGGGCCAGTTCCATGCCGGAATTGACCATCAGGCAGCCTTTATTGCGCCCTTCGGACAGGCCATTGCGCATCACATCGCGGAAGGTTTCGCAAATCGCCTGGCGACCATCGGTCATTTCCACCAGTTTGGCAAAACGGGCGGCGGAAATGGTTTGCACATAATGGTCAAGCACGCGCAGGAACAGGGCTTTTTTATCGCCAAAACTGGCATACATGCTGGCCCGGTTCAGGCCGGTTTCATCGACAAGATCCTGAACCGAGGTCCCTTCGAACCCCTTGTGCCAGAATACGTTCATGGCGTTATCAAGAACGCTTTCTTCGTCAAAGGCGCGGGGGCGGGCCATGTCGCAATGCTCACAGATGCTGTTATTAGGACAGTAAACCTACCTTAAATAGGGCATAGGCAGGGATCAAGCCTTCATGCCCGGCATTTGGGCCGGTTCACGCGATTTTGTCCAAGGTTACAAAGCTGAAGTCTGGACCATTTTCGGTGTTTTTACGATCTTCGCGGTTAATTTCCTGCCAATCGGCGGCGGGTAACGGCGGCAAAAACGTATCGGCATCGAAGGTTTCATGGACTTCGGTGATTTCGTAACGCGTCGTATAGGGCAGGGCAAGGCGATAGATTTGCGCACCGCCAGCAATGATGACATCGTTCACACCATCACGAAGGGCAATGTTATCGGCTAGCTTGATGGCGGTTTCGATATCGTGGCAGACAATTACGCGTTCATGGTCAAACGACCAGTTTTTATCGCGCGTTATGACAATTGATGTCCGGCCCGGCAGCGGTTTGCCGATGGATTCAAAGGTGACGCGCCCCATGATCATGGGTTTGCCCCTGGTCAGTTCCTTGAAACGTTTCAGGTCCTCGGGGATATCCCACGGCATCCAGCCATCGCTGCCAATGGCATGGTTTTGCGAAACGGCAACAACGGCCGTGCGCGAAACAGGCGTGCTTGCCATCAGACAGCCACCTTGCCTGCAATATGCGGGTGCGGATCATACCCCGTAAGTGTGAAATCATCATATTTGAAATCAAAGATCGATTTCACATCGGGATTGATCAGCATTTTTGGCAGCGGACGCGGATCGCGTGCCAACTGCGTTTCCACCTGGTCAAGATGGTTGGTGTAAAGATGGGCATCACCCAGTGTATGGACAAAATCGCCGGGTTTTAGCTCGCAAACCTGTGCGACCATCATGGTCAGCAGGGCGTAGGATGCGATATTGAACGGCACACCCAGAAAAATGTCAGCGCTGCGCTGGTAAAGCTGGCAGGAAAGTTTGCCATCGGCGACATAAAACTGGAACAGGCAGTGGCAGGGCGGCAGGGCCATGTTGGGCACATCGGCCACGTTCCAGGCCGACACCATCAGGCGGCGGGAATCGGGTGTGGTTTTGATCTGGTTGATCACGGTGCTGATCTGGTCGATGGTTTCGCCATTCGCCCCGCGCCAGGACCGCCATTGGCCGCCATAAACCGGGCCAAGATCGCCATTTTCATCGGCCCATTCGTTCCAGATGCGAACGCCATTATCCTGCAGATATTTGACATTGGTATCGCCCGCCAGAAACCACAGCAATTCATGGATGATGGATTTCAGGTGCAGTTTCTTGGTCGTGACCATCGGGAAACCTTCGGCCAGGTCAAAGCGCATCTGATGGCCGAAAACGGAAATGGTTCCTGTTCCGGTCCGGTCTTCCTTGCGGGTGCCGGTGTCGCGCACATGACGCATCAGATCAAGATATTGCTGCATGCTGAATCCTGTTGTTCGGAATCGTATTTTCCGGGAGCATAGTCGCCAATGAATAGTGTAGCAAGATACCCGATGAAGTTGAATTCAGGTGATTATTGGATAGTACCGGTGCTGGATTTCTGCATTTTGGTCTGATTGTGTAGTTAAACTATTGCGAACATTTCGCCCTGAGAATTGTCGAAGTATTTCGCCCGCAATAAATTGAGTGTTCATTAATAGTGTGCCGATTTCAGTCCGAGTGTACTTTTTTGCTTCGTATCGACGTTCGACAAGTGAAGGTATTCCCTTTACTACCCCCTTAATTCTGTGGTGATCTAAATTTGGAAAAGTCTTACATAAATCCATTGAGAGCTCAGGTAAATTATGCTGGTATTTTCGAACTTTTTTTTCTGGTTCTCCCTGAGCTAGCATCGCGCCTTTCATAAGAAGTTCTGTTGCAATAGCTGAATTTTGAATAACGGTATATTTGTCGATTGAACCATGCAGTGTGGCGGAAGACCCCTCAAGTTGTTGTTTCGCAAGATGCCAGTATTCTATTGCTTGGGAATGAATTTTCTGCGTGCTTTCTACGTCATGAAGTCCATATGTGAAGTCAGATAAGTCAATCCATTGATCGAAAAAAGTATTAGCTGATGCTTTGTCGCTAAATATCCACCTGAGAATATTTTCAGGTACTTCGCGTAAGCATTTGACTGGGTCTATTTTTGGGGTTCCATAAATCAAAGGAATTTGAATTGGTAAGAACGTGTCTAGGAACATGAATGTACCGATATGAAGAGGGGGGCAGTGTAGATCTTTGGGGCGATATAAGTTCTTGTATATATCTTGAATTGCACATACGAAATCGTCTTCTTTCTGTCCGATGGAAAAGGAAATTCCTAATTTTTTTGCTATTTCTGAGCATGCTTGCAGTGGGCGTTGGAACGGTTGGTATCCACTTTCGATGAGGTTTTTATCTATATCAATTACTAGAGAGTGAAGATTGATCTCGCCATTTGAGAAATGTCTCATTAAGTCTTCGTCTTCTAACGGGCGGGTGATGATTAGTGAAATTGATTTTTGGGTCATTTTTCTGTTTTTGGAGTTAAAATTTTTTGATTTATTTCTATGTTTTGAGATGTTCTTTTATTAAAGCATAATCTGATCTTTCTGTAAGTTGATTTTCGCTGAGATGAATAGAAAGTTTCCGTATTGCGCTTGCCAAAGCATGTGCGTTTCCCCTATATAGGGGCTACCGGGGCAACCCGGTTATGGCACTAAACTGCGTGGCAGAATAAGCTTTACGGACCCGGGGGCGGTACCCGGCGGCTCCACCATAACCATACGTCGTTTTACTCGAGCGATGTTCGTGGGGCCGAAATAGGATCGACGTGAGTAGTAAAAGCCAATGTGGGTGCTCGGCATGGTACCACCGATATCGGGCCAATGTTTGTAAATGCAAACGACAACAATGCTCCGGTTGCTGTTGCTGCGTAAGCGGTACTAGCACCAAAGCGAAATTCCGGTTGCCGGGAGCGGTAGTCGGTGGGGGGTGAGGCACCTAGCAACAGAACGCCTCATTATTTCCCCCAATGCCAAGTGCCGCCCTGTTGCAGAATGCGCGAAGTGATTGCGGCACTCTTGTAATTCTCTCACGCTTGTTTATGAATAGAACCTGACAAATGCGCCATTGGGGATAGTGGCGTATAGGAGTGACGGGCCATGCCCGCCAGAAACAGGATTTTCGATGCACGAACCGGAAGAATTCCGATACGATCTGATGGTCGATCAGGCGCTGCGCGGCGTAGTAAAACAGATTCTGACTCGCGTGGCCAAAGAAGGCCTTTTCGGCGAGCATCACTATTATGTCACGTTTCAGACCAACCATCCCGGCGTTGAACTGCCAGACGCGCAGCGCAAGGCACATCCGGACAATATCACGGTTGTGGTGCAGCATCGCTTCTGGGACATGAAGGTTACGGACGAGTATTTCTCGGTCGGAATGAGCTTTGACGGCATGCCGACTGTTGTTGTTGTGCCCTTTGATGCCATGCTCGCCTTTGTTGATCCGTCGGCCAATTTCATGCTGACTTTCAGCGTAGAAGAAGAAATGGACGATGACGATTTCGAGGATGATGACGAAGAACCGGCAAAACTGACGGCGGATCCCGCGTCGCGGTCCAAACCGGCAGCCGAGTCCGGGGAAGGCGGCGAAGTGATCGCCCTTGATGCCTTCCGCAAGAAATAACAGACCGAAATGAAAGGGGCGGGCCAATGGCTTCGCCCCTGAATTTTGCCGAATGAACGGATGGGTTCCCGCCATCCGTTTTTTCAGTTTGAAACCGGTCGGTTTCAGGCTGGTTGTGGCCCCATCGGCCAAAAGTCGCATGACACGCGGTTATGCTTCATTTTGTTGATGAAAGTCCCTATGGTCGCAGCCAGTTCCAATACCCATCTGGTTAACCAGAACAGAATTAGAAACAGTCCCACCTTGTTTTGAGAGACGGAAGCCTTCCATGAGTGATTTTGTCTATAAAGCCATGTTCGAGCAGGGCAAGGATGCCACGCCATATCGCAAGATTGGTGATGAAGGTATCGAAACCATCGAGGTTAACGGTGAAACCTTTTTGAAGGTTGCGCCCGAAGCGATTGAAAAACTGACCCTTCAGGCGTTTTTTGACTGCTCGCATCTTTTGCGTCCCGGCCATCTGGAACAGTTGCGCAAAATCCTCGATGACCCGGAAGCAACGGCGAATGACAAATTTGTCGCCATGGACCTTCTGAAAAACGCCAATATCGCCTCGGGTGGTGTGCTGCCGATGTGCCAGGATACGGGCACGGCGATTGTTATGGGCAAGCGCGGTGGCCGCGTGATTACCGATGGCAGCGACGAAGAAGCCGTTTCCAAGGGCATCTGGCGCGCCTATCAGGAATATAACCTGCGTTATTCGCAGGTATCCCCGGTGAATATGTTTGAAGAAAAAAACACCGGTTCCAACCTGCCAGCCCAGATCGACCTGTATGCAACACCCGGTGCCGAATATAAATTCATGTTCATGGCAAAGGGCGGTGGGTCGGCCAATAAAACCTTCCTGTTCCAGCAGACCAAGGCACTGTTGAACCCCGAAAGCCTGCGCAAGTTTCTGGATGAGAAAATCCGCACGCTCGGTACTTCGGCCTGCCCGCCCTACCACCTTGCCATTGTTATTGGCGGCACATCGGCAGAAGCCACGCTGAAAACCGTTAAAATGGCATCGGCACGTTATTACGATAACCTGCCGACCGAAGGCGGTGCACATGGCCAGGCCTATCGTGACCTTGAATGGGAACAGAAGATTCTGGAAATGACCCGCGAAATGGGCATTGGCGCGCAGTTTGGCGGCAAATATTTCTGCCATGATGTGCGCGTCATCCGCCTGCCGCGCCACGGGGCAAGCTGCCCGGTCGGGATTGGCGTTTCGTGCTCGGCGGACCGTCAGGTTCTGGGTAAAATCACCAAGGACGGCATCTTTATCGAGGATCTGGAACATAATCCGGCGAAATACCTGCCGGAGGTTTCCGATGAACATCTTGATGATGAAGTCGTCAAGGTTGACCTGAACCAGCCGATGGATGACATCCGCAAGCAGCTGTCGCAATATCCGGTGAAAACCCGCCTGGCCCTGACCGGCAAGGTGATTGTGGCCCGTGACATTGCACATGCCAAAATCAAGGAACGCCTTGATGCTGGCGAAGGCATGCCCGAATACATGAAAAACCACCCGGTTTATTATGCTGGCCCGGCCAAGACGCCGGATGGCATGGCATCGGGTTCGTTTGGGCCGACCACGGCCGGGCGTATGGATGCCTATGTCGAGCAGTTCCAGGCCGCCGGTGGTTCGTTTGTGATGCTGGCAAAGGGCAACCGTTCCAAACAGGTCAAGGATGCCTGCCATAAATATGGTGGTTTCTATCTTGGTTCCATCGGGGGTCCGGCTGCGCGTCTGGCGCTTGATTGCATCAAAAAGGTCGAGGTTCTGGAATATCCCGAACTGGGCATGGAAGCCGTCTGGCAGATCGAAGTTGAAGACTTCCCGGCTTTCATCGTGATCGATGACAAGGGCAATGACTTCTTTGCCGAATTTGGCATCTGATGCGGCCTTGAAGGCACGGCATTGATTTACGCAAAACGGCTGGCAAATGCGCCAGCCGTTTTCGTTTGTGCAATTGGGAAGTGCCGGTTTTGGGGCCGGTTTGGGTCAGGTCTGGCTTTGCGGGGTAAAGCGTGCCACGGCCTTTGCCAAAGGCGGGCCGATCAGTAGCACCATGAAAAACCGCGCCGATTGCATGACCAGAATAAAAGGCAGATCGACATGGGTGCTGGCCGCGATAATGGCAACGGAATCAAGCCCGCCCGGGCTGGTTGCCAGATAGGCGGTTAACGGGTCCACGCCAAGAAACTGCACCAGCAAAACCGAAATACCGGCGCAAAAGCCGATCAGCACCACGATGGATAGCAGGATTTTGGGAAGCGCGCTGGCCGCATGATGCAAAACCGCCGGGGTGAATTTAAGGCCGATGCTCCAGCCGATAATGGCATAGGTCAGGCCCAGGAACCATTCGGGCAGTTCCACATTCAGCCAGCCATTAATATGCATGACCATTACGGTGATGATGGGAAACAGAAGTGCCCCCGATGGCACACGCAGGATAACACCCAGCGTGGCCGATATGCCCGCGACAAGCAGGGTCAGGCCGAAATTGCCGATATCAAAGGCCGGGAACCATTCATGCACGGGCATTTCCGCACCCGGCGGCAGGCTGCTTGATACCCAGAAATTTGCCACCATTGATGCCACCGTGACCACGCACACCACGCGCACATATTGCATGAAGGCAACAAGCCTGGCATCGGCGCCAAAGGCCTCGGCCATGATGACCATGGCGGATGCCGCACCGGGGGATGACCCCCAAATACCGACTGTTCCCGGCAGCACACGGCGGATGCAGAGGATCCAGCCCAAAAAGCTGCTGGCCAGCAGGGTGATGAAGGTAATGCCAATGACCAGCACCCAGTCATCGACAAAGGATGTAATGATCGCGGCCGTCATTGAACCGCCGATCATTGCCCCCAAAACAGACTGGGCGGCAAGGAAGCTTGTACGCGGGATGCGGATCGTTGCGCTGTTGGTGCCCATGACGATGCCAACAATCATCGGGCCCAGCAGCAGGGCCGCGGGCACATGAAAATGATGCAGCACAATCCCCATCAGCAGCGAACTGCCCAGCAATAGCGCCCATTGGGCCAGCTCGGGAATATTGCCAAGGCGGCGGACAGTCGATTTATCGTTATCCGGGGTCGGTGGGGCAGTGATGCCGGACGGTGCCACGTCACTTGCGGGGCTGGCATGAGGGCTGTCACTGTCGTCGGGGGATGGGGTATGGGGCGGTTTTGACATGTCGTGGGGCAAAGTCATTTTCCGTTTTGGTGCGTTGTGGCGTAACCGCACTTTTTGTTTTGGGCGAAGCGATCCAGAATATTGTTGGCGTGTATCGGGCAGGTGGCGTTGGCACGAATGCCGAAAATTGATAACGGGCCAAAGGGTGGGCCCGCGTCCTTGCGGGTTTGACCCCACTATAACGGAAATGCGCCAAGTGCGAGCTTTGCCATTCCAAGAGGGGGGCATTGCCGATTTCGGTTTCGCAATGCAAAATTATTATAAGATAAAGCTGTGTCGAAGCAAAACCCGGTTATTCGCGTTTTTCCAAGGTCTGGCTAACAGAAAGCGGCCCGTCGATTTTAAGCGATCGCAACGCAAAGTTTGATCGGATATCCGCCACCATCGGCAGGGTCAGCAGTTTTTCCGATAACAGCCTTTCATAGGCGGCCAGATCGGCAACGACGATTTCAGCCATAAAATCGGCCGTGCCCGAAACCATGAAACAGGAAACAACCTCAGGTAGGGCGCACAGGGCTTCGCCCAGGGCATCGGCATTGGTGCGGTTATGCCGTTCGACTTTCACCTCGGTAAAAACGGTCAGCCCAAGGCCCGCGCGATGACGGTTGATCCGTGCGCCATAATTTTCAATGACCCCGGCATCCTCCAGCCGTTTGACCCGGCGATAACAGGGCGATGGCGACAGGTTGATCCTTTCGGCCAGATCAACATTGCTTAGCCGGCCATCCTGTTGCAGCAGGTCAATGATCATGCGGTCTTTGGTATCAATTTCGATTTGGGGCATGTTTGATCCCGTATGTGATATAATTGGGGTTGTTATGCCTCAGTATTGCGAAAAATGGGGAAAGATAGCAAGGATTCTCCCCGGATTGGGGCGCTATTCTTCTGGCAGTGAAATCTGGCAGGATGATAGGTGCCATGACTGTGCAAAATGCCCCGGTAGATGCCGGGTTTGACCATAATGTAGCGTCACAAACCCCGCAAACCGGCGGGACGAAGGCGGGGCCGCAACCGCAAAAGGGCAGCCTGGATACCAAAGGCAGCTTTGCCTATCGCCTGGTGGGGATGGCTGCGGCAATGACAACGGTAACGATCTGGGCGGCATGGATTGTTTCAACCCGCTATTCGGTGACAAACAATCTGGGCCCGGTTGATATCGGTCTTTTGCGCTTTGCTGTGCCGGCTATTGTATTATCCCCTGTCTGGCTGAAACACGGGATATGGCCACGCGGGCTTTCGCCCCTTACCGGGCTTGCCATGATTTGCGGGTCGGGTGTGCTGTTTTTTCTGGTGGCATCAACGGGGATGCAATATGCGCCCGCCGCCCATGTCGGGGCGCTGCTGCCCGGTGCCATGCCGTTATGGGCGGCGATTTTGGGCGTGCTGTTTTTCGGCGAACGGTTTTCTGCCCTGCGCTGGGCGGGATATGCGACCATCGCCATTGGCATTTTGCTGATGGTGGCGGGGCTGTTTACCGGCCACGGGCAACCCGGCATGTGGCGGGGTTATGCGATGTTCTTATCGGCGGCCTGTTTGTGGGCGGGTTATACCCATGCCTATCATAAAAGCGGCATGGGACCTTTGCATGCGGCGGGTTTTATCGGGCTGTGGTCGTTTGTGGTGTTAGCCGTGGTGGCGGCTATTCGCGGTACGGCCCTGTTGGATGTGCCGCTGGCGGATGCCGGTTTGCAATTGCTGACACAGGGTGTGTTATCGGGGTTTGTTGCGATTATCTGTTACGGCATTGCTGTGCGGCGCATTGGGTCCACCCGGGCATCGGCCTTTGCGGCCCTGGCACCGGCCTTTGCCGCCCTTGGCGGTAAATGGGTGCTGGGCGAGGATTTATCCATCCTGGCAATTAGTGCTGTGATTTTGGTGATGGCGGGCGTTGTTTTGGCGGCCCTTGCTACGGACCGGGTAAAAAACTAGCCGCCTGTTACGGGGCAAAAGTCGCGCAATTCGCGCGCCCCTTTTGCGCATCTTTGCGATTTCAAAACCCTGATTGCCCGGCAATGCTGTGCCGGGCAACGGGGATTTCGGGTTTATGCTGCCGGGGCGTGACAGACGGCCTCGATATTGTTGCCATCGGCATCAATGATAAAGGCCCCATAATAGTTTTCATGGTAATGCGGGCGCAGGCCCGGCGCGCCGTTATCCTTTGCCCCGGCCGAAAGGGCGGCATGATAAAAGGCATCAACCGCACCGCGTGACTGGGCGCCAAAGGCGATATGGGTGCCCGGTGCGGCCTCTTTTTTGCCACCCGTAATCCAGAAGAACGGCTTGCCCTGGTTGCCAAAGCCTGTATGGGCCTGATCGCCGGTTTGTTCGGCACTGACTTCCATGACAATCGAAATTTCCAGCGGTGCCAGTACAGACAGGTAAAAACCACGGGCTTTTGCGTGGTCGGTAACCGCGATTCCGAGATGGTCAATCATGTGAGACGTCCTGTCCTGTTGTTGCTTGAAATGCCGATCTACCATACCCCTCCTGACAGGAGCCTGTCAGGAGGGGTATGGTAGCGTGACCAGGAATTGAAAAGAACCGGAAAAGCGATATGAGACGTGCTGACAGACTGTTTCGCCTTGTGCAGATTTTGCGACGACGCAAACTGAGCCGGGCGCGTGAACTGGCCGAGGAACTGGAAGTTTCCGAACGGACGATCTATCGCGACATTCGCGACCTGGCGGCATCTGGTGTGCCGGTGGAAGGCGAAGCCGGTGTTGGCTATATCCTGCGCGATGGGTATGACCTGCCGCCATTGATGTTTGATGCCGAAGAGATCGAGGCGCTGGTGGTGGGGGCGCGCATGGTGCAAAGCTGGACTGACCCGCAAATGGCGCGCGCGGCCAGTGATGCCTTATCGAAAATCGAGGCGGTGGTGCCAGAACGCCTGCGCGGCCTGATTGGTGGCATTCCCATTGCCGTTGCCGATATCCCGCAGGAACCGATTGCTGTTTCAATGCCGGTTTTGCGCCGGGCCATTCGTGAACGCAACATCATCAATATGGATTATACCGATGTGAAAGGCGCACAGACGCAGCGCCGGGTATGGCCGCTGGGGATGCTGTTTTTCGGGTCTGTCTGGTTGCTGGCGGGCTGGTGCGAATTGCGTAATGCCTTTCGCGTTTTTCGTGCGGACCGGATTGTATCGATGGATGTGCTGGGCGAACGTTACCGGCCCACACCGGGGCGGTCATTGCGCGATTACCTTATTTCCGAAGGGGTCGAGGGCGAGGTTTTAAATGGTCTGGGCCGTTAGGGTTGGGGTAGAGGCGCGTTAGTTGCCGTTTTAACCGCCCCTTTCGTGCAAAATGCATTGCCACTGAATAATATGGATATCCGTGATGGAAATGGCCCTGCGGGCAAAGGCCCGGAATGAATTTGTCGCCATGCTGACCGACCTGTTTGCGCCATTGGGGCATATCACCGCCCGGCGCATGTTTGGCGGCTGGGGTGTATATTGTGATGGCACTGTTTTCGGGCTGGTGGCGCATGATGTGCTGTTTTTAAAGGCCGATGATGAATGCCGCGCGGCCTTTGAAGACCGGCAGCTTGATATGTTTTATCCGCACGGGCCGGATGGTGTTTGCATTTCCTATTATGAAATTCCCGGCGAATGGCTGGAGGATGAGGACGACATCCTGCCTTATGCCCGCATTGCCCTGGATGCTGGTTTGCGTGCCGCACTGAATAAAAAACCAAAACCCAAAAAGCGCGCCGGGCAAACCAAGGATGGGGCGAAGGGCGGGGTGAAGGTTAAAGCCAAAACCAAGTCAAAGTCTGCCGGGGCCGGAGCATAAACCTGTCGCTGGTATCCCTGTTGCTGCCTTAATGGGTTTTCCTGAGTCTTTGAGGACTGCGCTGGTCAACCGTTCCCCAAGGGGCTGGAAAGTTGCCTGTGGGCGGTGAAATCCTGTCTGACAGGCGAGGTTTCCTATGCAGATAGGGTAATATTCTTCTCCTATTGGATAATTCTTTGCCGTGGCCCCCTGTAATCTTTATATTTGCGAATATATCCAATATTTTGATGCAAGCGTCGGCTGCGTTCGGGATATCGACAGGTCGATTTAGGGGAAACAGGCAGGCCGACCATTTTTCGGGTCGGGTTTACTGCCACCTGACTGAGAGCCAATTTGTGCAACTGACGAAGCAGTTTGCAAGCTTTGTTGATCTGTTCCGGCTGCACCGCGACCGCCCGGAACTTTTGCGCGCGCAGGTAAAGGGCCTGACGCGGCAGATACCCATGATGTATCTGCTGCTGGTGACCAATTCCATTGCCCTTAGTTATACCCATTATGGGCAGGCGCCGTTTTTTCTAACGGTTGTTTTTCCTGCATTCCTGTCGATTGTCTGCCTGATGCGTTCGGTAAGCTGGATCCGGGCGAAGGCGGTGCTTGATGACCCTGATGCGATTATTGGCGTGCTGCAGCGCATTCGCATCATGTCGGTTGTTGTCAGTATCATGTTCACCCTGTGGGGCCTGGCGCTTTATTATTACGGTGATGATTTGCACCGGGGGCATGTGGCGTATTTTGCCTCGATCACGGCAGTTGGCTGTATCTTTTGCCTGTTTCAGTTTCCTGCGGCGGCAATGTCGGTTGTGATCGTTGTGCTGGGCACCTATGTCGGCTTTTTTGCCTTTAACGGGTCGGCGATTTATGTGGCGATATCGCTGAATATGGCGACGGTTCTTGCCGTGATCATTTATTTCATCCGCAATTACTATTCGTCCTTTTCCGCATTGTTGCAGTCGCGGATCGTGCTGGAAGAACAGCATCGCCAGACCCTGGAATTAAGCCAGCAAAACGAAAAACTGGCCCATTGTGATGCCCTGACCGGCCTTGCCAATCGCCGTGATTATTTCAATTTCCTCAATGCGAAAATTGCCGATGCCGAAAAATGCATGGCCCTAAAGGACCATAAGGCCGGGGATGGCAAATTTGCGGTGTTCCTGATTGATCTGGATGGTTTCAAGCCGGTTAATGATGTGCATGGCCATCTGGTTGGCGATGAAATTTTGATCAGTGCCGGTAAACGCATATGCGAGGCCCTAGGGGCAGGGGGCTATGTCGCCCGTCTTGGCGGCGATGAATTTGGTGTCATCCTCGATGATTACGAAAACGAAGCCACGCTGGAAAAGCTGTCTTCGCAAATTTGTGTCAGCCTGCATCGCCCGTTTGATTGTGCCGGTGGGTCGGTGCAACTTTCGGCAACGGTGGGTATTGCAACATTCCCAGCCGCGGCGCGCAGTGCCATTGGCCTGTTTGAACGGGCTGATTTTGCCCTTTATCATGCCAAGCGCAATGACCGGGGCACGGCCGTTTTGTTTGCCGCGCGCCATGAAACCATCATTCGCCAGGAATCCCGGATCGAACAGGGCTTGCGCCAGGCTGATCTGGAAACGGAATTATCGCTGGTTTTTCAGCCGGTTTATAACCTTGCCACCGGCGATATTTATTCGGTCGAGGCCTTGGCGCGCTGGAACAACCCGGAACTGGGATTTGTTCCGCCTGATGTGTTTTTCCCCATGGCGGAAAAAACTGGCCGGGTTAATGATTTGACCCGAACCCTGTTTAACCGCCTGTTGGCCGAGGTCGCAACCTGGCCCGAACATATCGGTTTTTCATTTAACCTTTCTGCGCATGACCTGGCCATTTCAGACATGATGAACTGGCTGATTGCGCGGATCGAACAATCGGGTATTGCGCCAAAACGCATTACCTTTGAAGTCACCGAAACCGCCATTTTGCGCGATTTTGACGCCGCCCGTCACCATATTGACCGGCTGCGCCAATGTGGTGCGCGTGTTGCGCTTGATGATTTCGGGATCGGTTTTTCCAGCCTGCGCTATATCCATGAACTTGATATCGACTGTCTTAAAATCGATCGCAGTTTTATCACCCCGATTGTGACCAACCCGCGCAGCCAAAGCATTGTTAAAACCGTTTTCGACATGTGCGAAAACTTTGGCATTGATTGCGTGGTGGAAGGCGTTGAAACTGCCGAACAGTGCGATGTGCTGCGCCATTTTGGCGCGCGTTATGCCCAGGGTTATCTGTTTGCCCGCCCGGCTGCAAAATTCTCGTTTGATCCGCTGGTGTCAGTGCTCGCTGCATCGGTTCGGGCCGGGGGATGACTAGGAATTGATCACGACGCCCCATCGGCTTGGCACGGGTATTACGGAGTATGTGACACCGTATTTCACATCATTTGCCCGTCGATGGTGTGTTGATCTGGTGGTTGTTGGTAATTTATTGAATTTAAAAGTAAATTTTAATCATGCCGGTTTAAGTGGGCCTGATTTCCCGCGTCGTTTTGCTTTCGGGCTGCATCGGATGTTTTCGGGTGCCGTAAGTCATTGAAGCGACTCGTAAAATTTTTCATCGTTGCCTGATTCCTGCCGAGTCGCTACCATCACCCAACTTTATGTGCACGCAGGGTGCTTGGCAAATGGCGCAACCGCAGCCGGTATTTCACACCGCATTGTCGCGAAACGGGCAGGTCATGGACCTGGCGCCTGAAACGCGTTCGCGCCTGCGTCAAATGATCGATGATTTACCTGATATTCCTGCCCGCTTGCGGGTGATGGGGCATGGCCTTCTGGATATGGGTTTGGTGGATCTGGCGCTGGAATGTTTCGGACGTGCGCTTCTGGCCGATGATCTGGACGATGCCACGCATCTGGGGCTGGTGCGGACCTATCTGTTAAAAGGTAATCGTGATCAGGCAGTGGCGCATCTGGAAATTGCCATCAGCTTGCGCCCTGAAATGCGCGATTTGCGGGTTATTCTGGCCGACCTTTTGTGTAACAGCCTGCATTTGCGCCGTGCGCTGGACCAACTGGCACAGGTTTTGGCCGATGAACCCGGCCATGCGGGGGCGCGCCGCGGCCTTGCCAATATCCTGCATGCTTTTGCAGCCGGGGCGGATAAAACGGCACGTCACGATGATGTTAAAACCTTGCCCTCACTCGCCGCGCCAATGGCGATGGGCAGCATGGTGGCAAAGAAGCCGGTTATTTCCGGTGGTGTCATGGTTTGGCAGGAACAGGCCGCCAGCCAGATTGAAGTGAAACGGCACAATGGCCCGGCACAGGCCTGGTATTGGTGCGAGCCAACCCATCCGGCCACCCGCCCGTAAATTGGCGATCGTTTCAGCGATGTGGTCGCAAAGCTGTTGGGGCGACCATACCGAACGATCCTGGCCCCGTTAGCAAATGCAGCCTGTTATCGCCCCTGTACCGTTTGGGGTTGCAGTGTGATCAGCGTGAAATCGTCGTTAAGTTCGCGCGGGGTGTGGTCATAGAAATAATCGGTCACCTGCGATGCCAGATCGCCGCTGCCACCGGGACGGATCATGATATTGTGCAACACATCGCGCAGGCGTTCGGGTTCCAGCATGTTGCCATCGTTTAGCGGCGTTTCGATCAGCGCGTCGCTATAAAGCATCAGGAAACAGTCATCGCAAAAGGGGGTTTCGCGGGTTTCATAACGGGCATCGTTGGTAATGCCCAGAGGCACACCCGACCCGTTGAGAAATTCAAAATCCTGGCCGTTATTTTTGCCGATAATCGGTGATGTTGAAGCGGCACAGGCATATTGAAACAGCGCCTTTTTGCGGTCGATAATACCATACAGCATGGTGGCATATTGCCCGACCGGCAGCAGGCGTTTTAGCTGCACATTTAGCGATTCAAGATAGCTGCCGGGATCGTGAAGGTCTTCATCTTCCGACCACATCAGTGAATGAAGACGGAAGGTATTAAGGGCCGCGCCAATGCCATGCCCGGCGAAATCGACCAGATAAATCGCCAGTCTGTCCTTATCAAGCGGGGCAAGGCCCCAGATATCGCCGCCCAGTTCCGATGACATCTGGAAGGTTGCGCTGATCGACAGGCCATAATCGCGGCCCACAGTACGGTAATAATCCGGGCGGGGAACCAGCATGGCCTGCATATCGTGCGCCAGCACCAGTTCAGACTGGGTTCTGTCGCGATAGGCACGCAACTGTTTGACCAGAATGCGATGTTCCAGATGGATGCGCACACGCGCCAGCAATTCCGATTTATTGAGAGGTTTTAAGATCAGGTCCGTCGCGCCATCCTGGAAGATGCGGGTGCGGCCTTCATTTTCCTCCAGCGCTGTTTGCGCGATGATGGGGATATCGAAAAATTCGGGATCAGCGCGGATTTCCTTGCACACACCATAACCATCCATGCCAGGCATGATGATGTCGAGAATGATCAGATCGGGCTGTTTTTGGCGTACCTGTTCGATGGCATCATTGCCATCACGTGCGAAAATAAGGTTGGTGAAACCATCAGCGCGTAAATAGGACGCGACAATTTCACGCGAAATCATGGTGTCATCGGCAATCAGGATGCGTGCCTGATGCAGTTCGGACAGATCGGTGTTTTCACCGGCAAAGGGCCTGGTTGATACACCCGTTGCCGAGGGGCGTGGCCGCTGGCTGGCTCCGGCTGATATGTTGGTTTGCATATTTGCCGGGGTGGGTGTTGCCACATGCTGGGTTTGGCTGCCGGTTGATGCCGTTATCGGTGGCGGGGACAGGATGCTTGATGTGCTGTGCAGGTTATCTGCGCTGCCCATTGTGGGTTCGGCATTGGCCGAAACACCGGAAAAACGCATGCGGATGGTGCGGCCGCCGCGTTCAAATTGCAGGTCGTGGCACAGGGTTTTGATAAGGGACAAGCCACGGCCAAAGGTGGAATCACTGCCTGGCATGGCGCGCAGATCGGTATGTTGCGGCGGGGTAAAGCCGCGCCCCTGATCATGGATGAAAATTTCAACCCCGCCGGTTTCAAGCTGGCGCGCTGCCAGAATAATCGCGCGATTGCCAAAGGTGGGATCGGCCAGACGTTCGCGGGTGGTTTGTTCGAGGGCGTTGAACTTTTCCATTGATAGATGGCCGGTGGTGTCAATTTCCATATTGCCGTGTAACAGCGAATTGGAAAAAGCCTCCTGCACCGCGATTTCAAGGGTGGGGGCAATTTTGTCATGCAGGACACCGCGCCGGCGCAAGGCGGTAACAAATTTGCGGGCAATGGGCAGGTGATAGGCGCTTTGGGTGGAAAGACAGGCCAGAAGGTCCCATTGCGGGCCGGGAAACGGGCGGCGCAGCGGGCTTAAATCGCCCAGATCAAGCCCGTCAAAGGCCTCGATGAAATAATTGCAATTAAGCCGGGGCAGGGCGCCAAGCCAGTCGGGTGTCACAAGATTGGGCAAAAAACAGGCCTGAAACCGTGTTTCGCGCGGGAAATCTTCAATACCGGTGCCATGAACGAAACGGGTGTCGGATACATCTTCGGGGATGAAAAGATCGGGGCCGAAGGTGATGCGCTTGGCGGTTTCAAGGCTGGCATTGCCGGCAACGGCGACGCGATGGGTCATCGGTGCTGAAGTCGGCAGGGCGGTATTGGCAGACATTGCTTAGTCTTCCATCTGGAAAAGCGTATCGAAACGGGCGACTTCCAGCATCCGTTTCACCTGGCCTTTGGCACCGCGCAGGATAACGGTGGCGCGGTTCTTTTCGCCTTCATCGCGTGCAAGCAACAACATGCCCAAACCGGCGGAATCAATAAATTCAATGCCGGAAAGATCAAACACCTGGGTCGCGGAGGATTGCGCCGAAAGTTCATCGATCAGTTTGCGAAAAACCGCGTGATCGCTAAATGTAAAGCGGCCGGTCATTTCGGTCGTAATGGTGGTGTCGTTCTGCTGCGTCTTATAATTCACGCTGTCTTCCTCCTGATCGGACGTGCCGCCACAAAAATATTTCGAAAATCTTTCAATTGCCGGGTTATATTTTAGCCGAAATTTCTGTCTTCGCCTATATTCGGTCATATGAAGTTTTGTGCACACATCGCAGCAACCCAAAGCCCTAGACTGCCAGAAAAGATAATATCCAGATATATGATTTTTAAGACTGTTTGCGCTAAAAACTTCCCCCGTGATCCTGGCGTTTGATATTGTCGTTGCGCGCGTCGCCACTCAAGGATGTAGTCACCAGCATGGCAGCCCCCAATGCCCGCATTCTGATTGTTGAAGATACCCTGTCACTGGCACGGGTTTATCAGGATTATTTGCGCGTTGACGGGCACAGGATTGAACATGTTGGCACCGGGCGTGATGCCATCAACCTTTTGCGGCAGAACAGCTTTGATGTGGCGATCCTTGATTTGCTGTTGCCCGACATGGATGGGCGCGATGTGTTGCGCATGGCGCATGATGTTTCCCCCCATACCCAGATCATTGTGATTACGGCGCACGGGTCGGTTAATGTTGCGGTTGAGGCAATGCGCGATGGTGCCTATGACTTTTTGTTAAAGCCCTTTACGGCGGAAAAGTTGCGATTCACCGTGCTGGATGCCCTGAAAAACCAGCGTGATGGCGCAAAAAACCGGGCAGAACCGGGCGTGAATGATGGCGGGGATGAAAACCCGCGCCGGGCTGTTTTTGGCGACGGCATAAACGGCGAGGAAGCCCGCAAATATTTTGATTTTATTGGCGCGTCCGACACGATGCGCGGTATTTACCGCATCATTGATTCTGCCGCCCCCAGCCGGGCCACGGTTTTTATTACCGGTGAAAGCGGCACGGGCAAGGAACTGGCCGCAGAGGCCATTCACCGCCGAAGCGAGCGGGCCAATGCGCCGTTTATTCCGCTAAACTGTGGTGCGATCCCCAAGGATTTGATGGAAAGCGAAATTTTCGGTCACGTCAAAGGGGCCTTTACCGGTGCGGTGGTGGACCGCGAAGGGGCCGCGCACCGGGCGGCCAATGGCACCCTGTTTCTTGATGAAATCTGCGAAATGGATCTGGAGCTGCAAACCAAGCTGTTGCGATTTATCCAGACGGGCACCTTTCAAAAGGTGGGTGGCAGTTCGCTTGAAACAGTTGATGTGCGTTTTGTCTGTGCGACCAACCGCGACCCGCTGGAAGAAGTGCGCGCCGGGCGTTTTCGCGAGGATTTATATTATCGCCTGCATGTAATTCCGCTGCATATGCCGCCTTTGCGCGATCGCGGGCATGACGTTTTGCAGATCGCGAATTTTTACCTGCAACGGTTTTCCAGCGAAGAAGGCCGCGATTTCAAACGGTTTTCGCCCGATGTTGCGGACCTGTTTTCGCGTTATTCCTGGCCGGGCAATATTCGTCAGTTACAAAATATCATCCGTAATATTGTGGTGCTGAATAACGGGCCGGAAGTGGTGATGTCGATGGTGCCACGCCCGGTCAGCAATTTTGGCCTTGAAGGGTCGCTGGTTAATGGCTCGATCGAGGCACCGCCGCCGCACCCGGTTGTGTCGGTTGATATGGCCGATGGGGACCGGTTGTGGATGGATGACCCCGAAGCGCTGGCCTTTTTATCGGGCAAGCAGATGCAGCAGCCTCCAAGTGGGGCCGGTTTGGGCATTTTTGCCGCAAGGCCGGCGCGTGCCCGCGATAAAAATAACGGTGCGGGCCGCGGTATCGAAGCCATTCGGCCGTTATGGATGGTGGAAAAAGACGCGATTGAAGACGCCATTGATCGCTGTGATGGCTCCATCCCCCGCGCAGCCGAGGCACTGGGGGTCAGCCCATCAACCATCTATCGCAAAAAGCAGTCCTGGGAAGAAATCGGTTAGGCTTTGCTTGCATCGGCGGGCTTTTGGGGCTGGCGTTGTTCTGCTTTGTGGTGCCGGGACCGTCTGGGCGCTATCAGCCCAACATTTGAAAATCAGCCAGCGCCGTTGCAAGACGGTCCATATTTGCCTGCGTGCCGGGCAGGCCAAAACGTAACCAGTTTGGCGCATGGACAAAGCCGCGTACCCAAATGCCGCGTTGCGCCAGATGTTGTTGCAAAGCAGGCAGGCTGGGCCCGGCATAAAGGCGTAACAGGTCCGTACCGCCAAGCAGTTTGGCACCCGTACCCGTGGCGCGAAGCACCTGTTCATCCAGCCAGTTTGCCTGGTGGTGCAAATTTTCGCGGGTTTGCTGCTGCCAGTTTTTGTCGGCCAGTGCCTGTGTTGCAATATGCAGGGCCGGGCCGGGGACCGACCAGGGTCCAAGCCTGTCGGCCAGATCGGCAATCAGGGCAGGTGCCCCGACAGCAAACCCAACACGCATCCCTGCCAGCCCAAAGAATTTACCGAAGGACCGTAAAATAACGGTGTTTTCCAGTTCGGCAATGTGCCCGCACAGGGTGTTTTCCGGGCAGGTATCGGCAAAGGCTTCGTCAAGGATCAGGTATTTGCCGCGATCCTGCAGGTGATTGGCAAAATTGCGCAGGGTTTGGGCATCCGTCACACCGCCATCGGGGTTGTTGGGGTTCACAATGACGAAAACATCGTGGTCATCAATCACCGCTGCCAATGCAGGGTTATCATGCGGACTTTGCCAGCCTGAAGTCTCAAGGGATGTTTTGGCATCGGCATTCGCATTGGTCGGCACCATTTGCGGGTGCGCAATCAGGTGCTGGCGGGTTTGTGGGGTTGTCTGGATTTCGGTGGTGGTCATGCCAGCACGCTGCCAGGCCGGGGCATGTTCGCCGTAAGTGGGGCCCAAAACCGCAACCTTTTTGATCGGCGTTTTTGCCGCCAGCACAAAGGGCAAAAGCTGAATCAGCGCCTGTGTCCCGGGCGCGCAGACAATATGCCCGGAAACCGGAATGCCGTAATATTGTTCGGCAGCGCCGAGAACCTGTTCCAGATCGCGCGCAAGTGGCAGCCTTTGCCAATATTCAACGGGGATATCGCCAATGTCGTAGGGCAGGGGATTAATGCCGGTCGAAAGGTCCAGCCATTGATCAAGGGCGATGCCATAACGTTTTGCCGCCAGATCGATCGCGCCACCATGATGGAAAAGGTCATCCTTCATTTTATCGGCTGCTCCGTCCTTTGGCGGTTGGTGGGGGTTATTGCCTAGCGCGCCTTGGCAAAGCTGGCAAGTGGCGTGCGGGAAAATGGTGAAGAATGACGGGCATAGACGGCATATCTGAACGGATGATATGCGCGGGCAGGGCTTGCGCCATCCCCCAATCAGCCATATCGTCCGCCGCGGTTCGGGGCCTTGGTGTTTGCTGGTAATGTGCGTGGCCGTGTCAGTGCCGGTACCAGTGGTTACGAAGGCGGCAGCAATACAGGATTTTCGCATATGATGACGGTTGAACAGGCCAAAAACGCCGATTTCTGGCGTGGGTTAAATCCCGGTTTGCAAATATGCGGGGTGAGTGCTTCGTCTCCTCAATTGGCAGATGCAAATACGGATGCAGCAAATGCGGCTACGGACCTGTTTGCGACAACGGATTTTTCGGCCCTTTCCGACCGGTTTTGGGACGAAGGCTATTTCCTGTTACATGATATTTTGCCAGCGGAACTTCTGGCCCGCTTGCGCGCAGCGATAGAACAGCTTATTGCCAGTGGCCTGCCGCCGGCAATGATTTACCTGTATGACGAAGCCTGGCAGGTTTTTAGCGCCCTGCGCCCGCTTTTGACCCATTTTCTGGGCGAAAAGATTGCCCTGTTACCGCATTTCTGGGCCTGGCATGTGGACCCGCGCGACGGGGGCCGGGGCTGGCCACCACACCGGGATTATCAGGGCGAAAGTGCGATTGGCGATGACATGCTGATCAGCCTGTCGCTGTGGGTGCCGCTTTCGGATGCAACACCCGAGAATGGCTGTATGTATGTATTGCCGCGCAGTTTCGAGAGGTGGTATGATTCCCCTGTTACTAAACCTCAGGACGTTGTGTTACAGGATGTAAGGGCATTGCCAGCCGGGCCGGGGGCGGTTATGGGCTGGCGTCAGGACGTGTATCACTGGGGCAGCCGGGCATCGCGGCACGCATCTTCCCCGCGGATCAGTCTTTCGCTTGAATTTCAGAATGCGGCATTTGACCCGTTGGGCGACCCGCTTCTGGATCTTGAGACACCGCCATCCTTTGACGAACGGCTTTTGCTGATTGCCGGGCAGTTTGAAAAATACCGGCATATGCAAAATATGGATGACGAAACCCTGGCCTGGTGCCAGGCGATATTGAAGGGCTGACCGGGGTTTTCGCCACAGACAGGCAAAAATGACGGAACCGGCAGAAAAACGGCATTTCCGCCGGATAAAAACAGTGTGACGTGATTGGGAACTGGGGGATAGATGCTTCGATTGACGGCCATTTGTGTGGTGGCGTTTGCTTTTATCGCTGGTGTCTATTCGACTGTTCCCCTTCTGATCGGGTCACTGGACAGGGAACTGTCCTTTGCCATCGCCTTTGTGGTTGAATTCATGGCGCTGTTTTCGGTGGCCATTGGCCTTGTCATTTACGACACGACCCGGCGACGCCAGCTTTTATATGTTGCGCTGGGGATGGTTTCATTATCGGTGGGGGATGGGGTTGGCCTTGCCGCGCCGGTTATTTTACCGCATTTGCAGCCGGGCTGGTTATGGGCATTGTTATCGGATGTTTCGTGGTTTTCCCTGTTTAGCCGCGTTGTCGCCAATGTCTTTTTCCTGATCAGTGTTTTGCGGGCCAATGCGCGCGATAATACCTGCCGTAATGACCAGCTTTGGGTGGCGATCCCGGTTATTCTGATTTGTGCGATTGCCGTGCAACTGGCGCTGTCGCTGTTTTCCACGACCTTTGCCTACGATATTTCCCATATTTTTGCGCATATGATGATGCTGCCGCTTTTGGTCAGCACCGTTTTGGCGGTGATGGTTCTGTCGGGCTATCTGATGCGGGTGGTGCGTCGGCCAACTGCCTTTGAAGTGCTGTTCACCGTGTTTTTGTTAAATTCGCTATATCACCATATGGCGTTTGTGCTGTTTGATGATGCCGGGCGCGCCATAACAGCCGAATTTTTAATGCCATCGCGGCTGTTTAGTTATGGCTGTGTGCTGGTGGCGATGGTGGCAGCCCTGCGCGATCTTTATCGCAGTGCATCGCAATCCAGTTCGGCCAAAAGTGCATTTTTGGCAACCATGAGCCACGAAATCCGCACGCCATTAAACGGGGTTCTGGGCATGGCGCAATTATTGCGCCAGACCAGCCTGAACCAGGTTCAGCGTGAACGGGTGGATGCCATTTTATCGTCCGGCCGGGCCTTGATGACCCTGCTGAACGATATCCTGGATATGAGCAAGATCGAAGCCGGCCATGCCGACGTTGAAGCACGGCCCTTTCGCCCCTATGACGTGACATGTGATTTATCCAATGCGATTTTGGCCCTGACCCAGGAAAAGAACCTGAAACTGGTATGGGATGATAAAATCCTGCGTAATCGCATCTTTATTGGCGACGAAGTGCGGTTTCGCCAGGTTTTGTGGAACCTTTTGTCAAATGCGGTGAAGTTTACCCGCAAGGGATCCGTGCAGCTTGTGGTCGAACATGACCCCAGCCGCGCAGGCGGGCGCATACCGGGCAGCCGCCCGAACGAGGTTTACCGTTTTTCTGTTAGCGATACCGGCATCGGCATTGCGCCGGAACGCCAGGCACGCATTTTCCAGGCCTTTACCCAGGGCGATAATTCGACCATGCGCCAGTTTGGCGGAACGGGGCTGGGCCTGTCGATTTCGCAAAACCTGATCACGATGATGGGCGGGCATATTGGCCTGCATAGCGTGCCCGGTCAGGGAACCCGGTTTGATTGCTGGCTGCCGTTTGATGTGCGCAGTGTCGAGGTAAACCAGCCCGAAAACAGCCTGGCCCAGCGCGAAGAAAATGCGCTGAGCATCCTTGCCGATAAAAAGGTGCTGGTGGTCGAGGATAACGAAATCAACGCCAATGTGATGGCATCCTTTCTGGAACGGATGGGGTTGAAGGTTGATATCGTTGGTAATGGGCGCCTGGCCGTGCAGGCCTTTCAGAATGATGAATATGACGCCATCCTGATGGATGCGCATATGCCGGTTCTTGATGGCGAGGGGGCAACCCGCCATATCCGGGAAATTGAACGCGAAGCCAGCGGCGGGCGCATTCCCATTATTGGTGTTACTGCCGACGCCTTTGCCGACCGGCAACGTGATTTTCTGGCTGCGGGCATGGACGAGGTTTTAACCAAACCGGTCGAGGAACGCCGCCTGCATGCCAGCCTGATCCATCATTTGCGGGGCAGGGGCGATATGGTTGATCCATCGGGCATGGGATTTTCACCTGCATCCGATGCGATTGAAACCAACCCGGTGCGTCTGGCCGATATCCCCTGGCAAACACTGGCCGAAATCAGAACAGCGGGCATGCCCAAGGCCGACCTGGCCCTGGAAAATGGCGATGTGATGGGCGAAAACGCCCGTGCCGCACGCTGGGCCGATAATGCGATTGATGTTGCATCCCCCAAAAAACAGGACCTGCCAGCCCCCGCCCAACAACATGCAATCCGCACCATGCAGCGCAAACCGGCAGATGTGGCAGAAGCGGCAGAAGCGGCACAAATGGCACAAGTGGCACAAGTGGCAGATCGTAAAGAGGTGCAGCGCAACGTTGCGAACGGCACTGTTGCTGCCAGTGCCGTTGCGCCAAAGGATCGCCCGGCACCTGTTGATCCTACTGCGCCGCTTGCACAGGCAACACCCGTCGCATCATCAGCCGAAGAAGTGAATGCCAATGGTGCGAAACCCGAAATTGCGCGGGAAAAAACGGGTGACCAGCGGCCTTTGCGGGTGCGTCAGGGCATTGGTGCAAAGCTGAAACGGCGTTTTTCCAGCCAGAGCGGCCGTGATGACAGTGCAAAAACAACAGCCAACACATCCGCAAAATCCACAAAGGCAGCCGGAAGCGAACAGGCACAGCAACAGGCCATAACGGCTGATGGCGCGGCCCAAACCACGGATAAGCCCGCAGCACCGCCGCAAGCCGCCGTTGAAAGCAGTGTAAGCGAGTTTGAAACCCCGCTGGTTAACGAGGTGCGCCTGCAGGAAATGCTGGATGCATTGGGTAATGAGCAGATGACGACACTGGTGCGCATGCTGCCTGATGCCTTTCGCGAGGAACGCGAACGTATGACCAATGCCGTTGCCGATAATGATGCCGTCGCGTTTCGCCGTGCGGCCCATTCCCTGAAGGGCATGGCAGCCAACCTTGCGGCTGACAGGATTTCACGCAAGGCGCGCGAGCTGGAATATTTTGACGGACCGCTGGATCAGACGCTGGTTCTGATCGAGGATTTGAACGGTGTTTTACAGCAAACCATGCAAAAGTTGCTGGAGGATACGGCAGGTTAAAACCAGCCGCGTCACAGCACGGTGTGGGTAAAAGCCCGGTTTTTCGGGCAAATTAGCGGCGGTTTTGTTCAATTATCGCAAGGTTGATTGCAAAGTTTTTCCCGTGTTAGGTGAGGGGGATTGAGGGGCGACACAGGAGAAAAGACACATGAAACGCGTTCTTTCCAAATTGATCCTTTGGGCCATTCCGGCAACGGCACTGTTATGCGGGTCGGCATTGGCCGATGCCCCGTCCAAAACATCCGGCCCGGCTGATGGCGCATCGCAGCCTGCACGCAAGCAGGTGCAAATCCTTGATACCAAACAGAATGTCGAAATTACCGGTAAAAAGGGCCAGCTTGCCAATTTGTCCAACCCCGATACCGGCATGAAGGAAACGGCGGTGGTGATGGAAACAACCGACCTTGAAAGCCGCCCCATCATGATCGCAATGCGCCTTGAACATCCATTGGGCGAGGCAGAGCTGGAATATTTCGATAAAAACAGCCCCGGCAATGTTGCGATTTCGGCGAAATGCCAGGAAGTGCTGGTCGCGCAAATGCCAAGCGGACGCCATATTGCGCAGGGTAACCAGTGCAATGTCACCGATTTTGAGTGATCGGCCGCGTCAGTAACACCGTGATGTGATGCCAGAAAGAACGATCCCGGCGGCAGGCGATAGCGCATTGCCGCCGGGCAAAGATCGGTGTGTGTTTAGCGCGTGATCAGGTCAAGCGCGTGGCGCGATACGGCGTCATTGCCGGTTTCCGTCACAATCACGGAATGGCCGGGGCACATGGCAAAGCCACTTTCGCTGTCCATCAAAATCATATGCAGGAAAAATACCATGCCCGGTTCGGCGATGACCGGATTGGCATGATAGAACATGGGCCAGTCCATCCAGTTCGGGGCAAAGGTTGTTCCCATGGAATAACCACAGGCATTAAGGCGATGCGCATTCATGCCATTTGCATCGCAAACGCGGGCATAGGCATCAAACACATTGCCAATCGGTTCGCCCGGTTTCAGGGCGGTGCGGCAGGCATCCATCGCCTCGCAGGCGACCTTGTGCATTTCAACATGGCGGGCATTTGCGGCTCCAACCGGGATGGTGCGCATCATTGCCGCATGATAGTGGCGATAGGCACCGGCCCATTCCAGCGTGATCTGGTCAGTTTCCGCCAGATGTTTGCGGCCGGAAAAATACCGGCACAACAGGGCATCACGCCCGGCGCCGATGATAAATTCATTGCCGGGATAATCGCCGCCACCGGCAAAAATTGCGCCCTGCATGGCAGCAAGAACGTCGCCTTCAAATGCACCGGCATGAACGGTATCAAGGGCGGCGTCCCAGGCATCGTCGGCCAGTTCGCCCGCACGACGGATATAGGCCAGTTCAGCCGGGCTTTTCACCACGCGCAGTTCGGAAACCAGGCGTGATGCATCGCTTAATGTGCAAAAGCCATCCAGGGCTGATTCCAGCTTTTTGCCATTGGCGGCGGTCAGGCCATAGGCATCATATTCAACGCCCAGCTTTTTGTTGGCCACACCAAATTCGGCCAGCATATCGCGCAATTGCAGGGCCGGGTTAACGTCGGGCCCATCTACCCAGATGCGGATATCCTCGATATCGGATGTATGGCGGGCCTGACGCAAATCAGGGGCGCGGGTGATCAGGGCGACACGGCCATCGGTGCCCAGATACAGGCACTGGAAAAATACATATCCAAACGTGTCATAGCCGGTCAGGTAAAACATGCTTTCCTGGCGGAACATCAAAAGGCCATCAAGGCCGGCGTCTTCCAGTTTGGCAATGGTTGCAGCCCGGCGTTGTGCCAGTTCGCTGCGTTCAAAATGCAGGGGCATCGTGGATTTCCTGTTATCGGTCTGTGGCGATGGAACGCAAATAGGCTAAGTCGCCAAGGACGCTATCAATTTTCCGAAAATGACGCACATCCTATTTTGGTTTTAGCACCTTGCGGGACCGGCAAATTATACGTAGGGCGCGCGCAAACAGCGTAGGGTTGCCCGCCTGTCATGGAACAGTCACGCCGCATATTCGTTAAACTGGTATCGTAACAATTGACGGAGGCAATCTTGGTTAAGGATCATGGGCCGTCGATAAAGGATGATGAAACCTATCAACGCCTGCGAGACGAGGGTGCCAGCAAGGAAAAGGCAGCCCGTATTGCCAATGCCGGTACGCAAGCCAGCAAAAAGGGTGGCAAACACCCGCCTTACGAAGAATGGACCCGCGATGATTTGTATGCGCAGGCCAGAAAGGTTGGCATTGATGGCCGCTCGGATATGACCAAGGACCAACTGATCAGGGCGCTGCGCACTCATTAGGGCGGGCAAATATAACTCTGTTTTAATGCCGGTTTCCCGTTTGCGTCTGCGGCAAAGCCGCGGCGGGCCTTGTGCTGCGATGAATTTGCGCAGGCGGGTTGGAATCTTGCAGATTTGTTACCACATCATGGTTTCGGACTTGTGACACGGGGATCACAAGGCGGTCTGTTATTGCCTTTGTTACACCAACTGCTAGTGAAAGGAGCAAAAAATGGCAAGCTACAGCGACCTTAAACGTCATTCGGCGTCCCCAAACGATACGAAAATGGCTGGTCCGCGATATGAAAAATGGAATCGCGACGACCTTTATCATCTGGCGAAGGTACGCGGCATCGAAGAACGTGCGCGTATGAGCAACGAAGAACTGATCCAGGCTCTGCGCCGTCAGAGTTAAGGATTTGACTTTCCCGCATATGACAGGTGTGAAAACACTCCCAAGCCTGCAGCAGGATGCGCAGGCGACAATCTTGCGGGGCAGGCAATCAGGTGTGACCATCGTTTGCATTGCCTGCCCGATGTTTCCTTCCCTTTCCATGTCCCGCGAATACATCTAGCACAGCACCCCAGGCCTTTTATCCGTATGGCTGCTCAAACCTGCCCGGATGGATCATCTTTCGGGCGAATGGAGAGGGGTGAATCGTGGATTTTGGCGGGATCGGGCTTTGAGACATGTTGGCAAAAGCCCGGAATATTCGCGAACCATATAGGCAGAATTTAAAAACCACAGCAGGAATATCGGTCAGGTTGTGGATTTGAGCGGGAAAATAAAGTTGAGGTGCTTTTTTTTCTGCAACCGCCAATTCAGACTATGCGCCTGTCTGAGCACGGTATTTTGTATCAGCGCGTTATGCCCAGTTTGGATTAATTCAAAAATATTGGCTAAAAATAAGGTTATTCTGGTTTATATTGGTATGTGCCAAATGTAGCCACAGGTCGTGAAATGGGGGAAATGCCATAGGGGACCCGGGCTTGGTCTATGGCGGGCTATTCTAAAGAAGGGCCTAAGCGCATTTGACCCCGGCCCTGTAATTGATTATGGCCTTGAATGCCGTTTATTAGGGCGGCGTAATTTCCTGGAAATACAGGAACATCAAAGGGGCGGGGCAAGCCGGGTGATGGTACTGCGAACAATTGGCGCGCTGCTGACAGGGGTCATTCTGTCGGCTGGTTGCGGACAGGCGCTGGCTGAAACAGCGCATATGCCGCGCGTTGCCTTTATCAACCCAGGATTTGGCAGCAAAGGCTTCTGGAAAGACGTCAGCGAAACCATGCATGCTGCGGCAAAGCAGTTCGGTTTTGAAATTGTCGAATTTGACAGCGATCGCCAGTGGCCCCTGATGGCGCAAAATGCCAATCGCGTTTTTGCCATGGACCCGCCGCCAGATTACATCATCGCCTCGAACGAGCATCAGCAGGGTGGCCGCATCATCATCGAGGCCAATACCCGCCACATCCCGATTTTCATGCTGCTAAATGACCTGACGGACGAGCAAAAGGCCCGCCTGGGCCATGCGGGTGGTAAAAAGCTGCCTTACTGGATTGCCACCCTGACACCCGATAATAAAAAGGCGGGTTATGATATTGCCCGGTCGCTGGTGGTGGCGGATGAAAAACTGCATCCTGATGAAACAGATCGCGATATTTGCCTGCTGTCATTGACCGGGGACTGGAACACGCCAGCATCGCTGGACCGCATTGCCGGGCTGGACCTTGCATTGGCGGATTTCCCCGTGCTTGATGAAAAGCGCCGGCTGGTTGCCAACTGGTCCTATGACGAGGCCTATAAACGCACGGCAGGCTGGCTGCCCGAAGGGTGCCTGGATGCCGTTTGGGCCGCAAATGACGATATTGCACGTGGTGCAATTGCCGCAATTGAGGATACAGGCAAGGTCGCAGGCAAAGATGTTGTGGTGGGGGGCTTGAATTGGTCGGCCCAAGGTCTGAAATTGGTGAAAGAGGGAAAAATGACCATGACCCATGGTGGCCACTTTCTGGCCGGGGCGTGGATTATGGTTATGTTGAATGACTTTCACAACGGGGTTGATCTGCAAGGCAAGGGGCCAAATTATTCATTTCCCATGCAGGCAATTACCCGTGATAACGTAGACCTGTTTCAGGAGAAGTTTGGCAAGCGCGACTGGAATATTGTGGACTTCACGACTTTTTCCCTGTCTGGCAGGGAAAAGGACGGCGCGACTTACCAGTTTGATCTGAAACACCTGTTTGCCGCGATAAAACCTGACCGATGAAAAAGAAACAAGGATAAGAAGTGGTGCAAGCACCATCCGGCGCAGCGAAAAAGGAAGATTTGGGTAAGCTCAGACCTGGCAGTTCGCTTTTTGCGCGTCAGCTTCGCTGGGGCCTTTTGATCGCTTTGTGCCTTGGTATCCTGATTATGCTTTATCAGGGGATATCTGATTATCGTTCCCTGTTAAATGTTTATGACCAGACCAACGAACGTGTCATCAATTCCACGCTTGCAGTTGCCGGTACGGCCGTGCAGGAACGCGATATGGAACTGGCAAATGCCGTGACCTATAGCGCGATGGTGCAGCGTTCTGTGGCATCGGTTCGTCTTATCACGCTCGATGGCAAGGTTCTGGCCGAACAGCACCGTGACCTGTCGGCATTACCGCAAAGCATGTGGACCGATAGCCTGTTTGGCGGCACGGTAACGCAGAATATTCCGCTTTATGCACCCTCGACCGACCTTTTGGACCGTATTGCGGTGGGCGAGCTTGAAATTACATTTTCCCCGCATGTCTATATTGCGGCCCTCTATGGCCGGGTTGAGATTTCGTTTATCGGGGTGTTTGTGTTTGCGCTGGCAATGACCTTTGCCGCCGTTGGTGTGACCTATTTTATCGTTACCAAACCGTTGCTGGAACTGATTGGCTATATGGTCAAGGTCAACCCGACGGATACGAAAAAGTCCCTGCCTTTGCCGCCGCCTTACCGGCATGACGATGAAATCCAGTTGCTGGGATCGTCCATGATCGGGCTGTTCGCCCTGATCCGCAGCAAGGTTGAAAAGCTTGCCAATGTTACCGAAGAACTGAAATCAACCAATCTCAGCCTGGAAACGCGGGTCGAACAGCGTACCCACGAGCTTAACCAGGCTGTTGAAAAGCTGGAATTACTGGCCGCGACCGACCCGCTGACCGGCCTGGCCAACCGCCGTGCCCTGATGGGCCGGTTGAAAAATGCTATTGCCGTTTGGAAACGGCGCGGGACGCGGGTGGGGATCATCATCCTCGATCTTGATCATTTCAAAACCCTGAATGATACCTATGGGCATCAGACGGGGGATATGGTGCTTAAATCGCTGGCTGCGGTGTTTGGCCGTGTGCTGCGCGAAACGGACCTTCCTGCCCGGGTTGGCGGTGAAGAATTTGCCGTTCTGATCAGTGATGAAGATGAAAACGGCCTTTCCACCGTTGCCGAACGTTTGCGCAAGGCGATTTCCGAAGACGTGATCAATGCGAATGGCACCACCATTCATTATACCGCCAGCCTTGGTATTGCCTGCCTGCCGGTGAAGTCGGACCTTGATATGGGCGATGGCGATGGCATTGAAGGGCTTCTGCGCCAGGCGCGCGAAGTCGAAAGCATTATTGACCAGCTTTATTCCCTTGCCGACAAAGCCCTTTATGCCGCCAAGGAAAAAGGCCGTAATCGCTGGGAGCTTGGGGACCCACCTGCGAATTTCCCGCTGGCTGGCGAATAAACCCGTAATCTTTTGCCAATCTTTCTGTTTTTCAAGGCGAGCGCATTATTACCCCATACATGGCTTAATTGCCGGTATGGGGCAGTTCATGTTTGCGAAATGGGCTGGCATGGTTCAAAACGGTGGTGGTTTTGCAACGCAATATCATTTGTGTGCATATCGGTTTTAAGACTGCGTTTCGCAGCAAAGAGGCTAGGCCATGACTTCGATCGCCCTATCTGCCGCCGTAACGACGGATCCGCTGTGCAATATCCTGCTAAATGTGGATAGCTACAAAGCCAGCCATCCCTATCAATACCCGCCAGAAACCACCCATATTTACAGCTATATCGAAAGCCGGGGTGGCAAGTGGGATCGTGCGGTGTTTTTTGGTTTGCAGATGTTTCTGAAAGAATATCTGATCAAACCCATTACCCAGGCGATGATCGATGACGCCGAAAGCTTCTGGCAGGCGCATGGCGAGCCCTTTTACCGGGAAGGCTGGCAACATATCCTTGATGCGCATCAGGGATATTTGCCGGTAAAGATTTGCGCGGTGCCCGAAGGCAGCATCATCCCGACCGGGAATGTCATGCTTAGCGTGATTAACACTGACCCCAAATGTTTCTGGCTGACATCGGCGCTGGAAACGGCTTTGTTGCGTGCGGTCTGGTATCCGACAACGGTTGCCACCAATTCGTGGCAGTGCAAACAGGTGATCGCCAAATATCTGGATCAGACATCGGATGATGTTGGGCAGATCGCATTCAAGCTGCATGATTTTGGCGCACGCGGTGTTTCCAGCCTGGAAAGTGCCGCCATTGGCGGTGTTGCCCATCTGGTTAATTTCATGGGCACCGATACGGTTAGCGGTGTTCTGGCCGCGCGCAAATATTACGGCGAGGAAATGGCCGGTTTTTCCATTCCTGCGGCCGAACATTCAACCATGACATCCTGGGGGCGTGACCACGAGGCTGATGCCTATCGCAATATGATCCGCCAGTTTGGCGGGGCAGGGAAGCTGGTGGCGGTCGTTTCTGACAGCTATGACCTGTATCATGCGGTTGATCATATCTGGGGCGAGGAACTGCGCCAGGAAGTGATTGATAGCGGGGCGACCATTGTTGTGCGCCCGGATTCAGGCGACCCCGCGACGGTCCCGGTGGATTGCGTTATTCGTCTGGGCGAAAAATTTGGCTATAGCACCAATGCCAAAGGCTACAGGGTGCTGGCCCCCTGTGTTCGGGTTATCCAGGGTGATGGCATTAATATTGATACTATCGGTGCGATTTTGAAAAACCTCGCCGATCAGGGCTGGGCAGCGGATAATATTGCCTTTGGCATGGGCGGTGGCCTGCTTCAGCAGCTTAACCGCGATACCCTGAAATTCGCCATGAAATGCTCGGCCGCCAAGGTTGGCGGCAACTGGATCGATGTCTACAAAGACCCGGTCACGGATCATGGCAAACTTAGTAAACGCGGGCGTTTGGGGCTTGTTCTGCGTGATGGTGTCTATCAAACCGTTTCGGAAGACGAAGCCGGTGAAAACACCCTGCTGGAACCGGTTTTCTGCAATGGTAAATTGCTGCGGGACTGGACTTTTGCCGAAATCCGCGCGCGTGCCGATAAGGCGGAATAACGCAAAAAAAAGCAGCTTGTAATACGTCATTGGGGCAGGCATCGACTTGCCCCTTTTGTTTTGCAAATGGCGCTGGGCCTTGATGCCGAAACAGACAAACCCCGAACGGGCATGTTCGGGGTTTGTGGGGCTTGAAGTACGAATGACAGGCTGTGATGCAGGGCCAAGTTGCCCGCCGTGAATTTTACGAATTCACAGCGACCCATTTGTCATTGATTTCCCGGATGCGGACGACTTCATCAACATGGCGGGTGTTTTTAACGCCCAGCATGGTTGTCGTGACATCAGCGCTGACATCGGCTTCATAAAGGTCATCGCCAACCGACTTGATATCGCCGATTTCAACATTGGAAAGCTCGGTCTTTGCCAGTTTGCCCAGCGCGGCGTTCTGTTGGTCAAGAACGGTTCTGATGGCGTTTTCAACATCACTTTCAGACGGACCACCACAAGCGGCAAGGCCGACAAGCAGGGCTGCCGCAGCCACATGGCGAACGATCCTGGACATCTTACGCATTTCTCGGAATCCCCTTTTTTATAAGCCCGGACAGGCTTTGCTCCCGATAAATAGAACGCGCCTATTGGTTGAGTCCATATTTTTATGAACCATCAATGGGGGTGATAGGAGATTGTTTCTACCGCTGTGCATGAATGATGCGATCATCAGGCAGTAGTGTAAAACATCAAATCCGGAAAAAACAAAACCCCGGAAAACGCGAACGTTTTCAGGGGTTTGATTGGTGGGCGCACGGGGACTCGAACCCAGGACCCGCTGATTAAGAGTCAGCTGCTCTACCAACTGAGCTATGCGCCCATCGTAAGATGGTAACACGTGACCATTTGGTGTATCGATCAAGTGCGGAGCGGGTTATAGCCTTCTGGCAGTGATCTTGTCCAGACCAATTTTAACCCGCTGCCGATTTTTTGCATTTTTGTTAATGCCGCCCGTCATCATTGCCCTGCCGCGAGATACGCACATCGCGGTGGATGCTGATGCTCATGAGCAGGCCAAAGCTGACAAGGATCGTCATCATCACTGTGCCGCCATAGGATACCAGTGGCAGCGGCACGCCCACCACGGGGATAAGCCCCATCACCATGGCGATATTGATGAAGACATATAAGAAGAAGGTGGTTGTTACGCCAATTGCCACAAGCCGGCCAAACTGGTTGGCACAGCGCAGGGCAATGACATAGCCATAAACAATGACCAGCGTGTAGAGCAAAAGCAGGGCAATACCACCCACCAGACCAAATTCTTCGCCCAGCATGGTGAAGATAAAGTCGGTTTGTTTTTCGGGCAGGAAGTTAAGATGGCTTTGCGAACCCAGCATGAAGCCCTTGCCAAACAACCCGCCAGAACCCAGCGCGATTTTGGACTGGGTAATGTGGTAACCGGCGCCTAAGGGGTCATTTTCCGGGTTGAGGAATGTAAGGACACGGTTTTTCTGGTAATCGCGCAGGAATTGCCAGCCAATGGGAATGGCGGCCAGCGCCCCGCCCAGAATGATGGCAAATTTCCACATCCGCACGCCTGATAGCCAGAAGATGACACCACCACCCGCAACCAGCAGCAGGGCCGTGCCCAGGTCCGGCTGGCGCAAAACCAGAGCCGCCGGGGCCAGCACCATTAACAGGGGCGGGATCAGCAGGGGAATACGGCCCGTTTCCTCGATCGTCAGGCCATGAAAATAGCGTGCAAGTGCCAGCACCAGCGAGATTTTCATAAGTTCAGAGGGCTGAAGCTGAAAAAAACCCAGATTGATCCAGCGTTGCGCCCCCATGCCGATATCGCCTTTGATTTCCACACCCACCAGCAGGATCAGCGATATCACATAGGCGGCATAGGACATACGCAGCCATACCCGCACATCGGTTAGCGCGATCAGGATCATAAGGACCATACCGGCAGCAAAACGCATCATCTGCCGTTCGGCCCAGGGCTGCAGCGACCCATTGGCAGCCGAATAAAGCATGGCAAAACCGATGCAGGATAGAATGGCCAGCAGCAGAACCAGCGTCCAGTTCATCAATAACAGACGGCGCCCCAATGGCACATAATCGGGGTCCTGGCCGATACGGTAGCGGGCTGCCATTTAGCTTTCCTGTTTTTTCGTGGTCGTGCGCAAAATCTGTGAGGCCGACTGGATATTGACAGCCGAAACACCGGGGCGGCTGGATTTGAGTTCCTGGGCGCGGGTTAATAGGTCACGCGCGATTGGCGCAGCCACACCGGAACCAGAACCCCCGTGTTCGACCACAACAGCACAGGCATAACGCGGGTTTTCAACCGGGGCAAAGGCGATGAAAAGGGCGTGGTCACGGTATTTCCATGGCAGTTCGTCGTTGCCGATAACGCCAGTCTGGCGTTCATGCATGGAAATGCGGCGCACCTGGCTGGTACCGGTTTTACCCGCCATTTCCAACCCCTTGATTTTGATACGCGAGCGATAGGCCGTGCCGCGTACTTCGTTGGTTACACCATTCATGCCATCGCGAATGTAATTCAGGTGCTGGCGCGAAATGCCCAGATCGGGGAATTCGGAATCACTGCGGGCTGAAATGTCTTCGGGGACGACATGGTCGCGGGTCAGGTGCGGCGTTACGGCCTTGCCCGACGCCAGGCGGGCCACCATCGTTGCCAGTTGCAAAGGCGTGGTCAGCACATACCCCTGGCCGATGGAGCAGATAAGGGTTTCACCCCCCTGCCAGCGTTTGCCAAGCTGGGTTTCCTTCCATTCGCGCGTCGGGATCAGCCCGCTGCGTTCAGATGGCAGGTCAACCCCGGTCGGGTCGCCAAGGCCCAGGCGCTTTGCCATGGCGGCGATTTTATCAATGCCCAGCTTCTGCGAGACTTCGTAATAATAAACGTCGCAGGAATGCTTCATCGAATCATGCATATTGACCCAGCCATGACCGCCGCGTTTCCAGCAGTGGAAACGGGCATTGCCAAGGTCAAGATGGCCGGGGCAGAAGAAACGCTGTTCCGGGGTGACAACGCCGGCTTCAAGGGCGGCCAGCGCCACACATGTCTTGAAGGTCGAACCTGGCGAATAGGTGCCGTTGATCGCCTTGTTGGACAGGGGCGAATATTCGTTATTGATCAGGCTTTCCCACAGCTTGTGCGAAATGCCGTTGGTAAAACTGTTCGGGTCGTAAGTGGGGTGTGATGACATGGCAAGCACGTCGCCATTATAGACATCCATCACAACGGCCGCGGCACTTTCATATTCGGACAGGCGCTGGTTGGCAAAGCGCTGCAATTCTATATCAAGGGTCAGAACAACGGTTTCGCCGCTTTGGCCTTCTTCACGGTCGAGTTCGCGAATAACGCGGCCAAGGGCATTGACCTCGACCTGGCTGGTGCCTGCACGCCCGCGCAGCGACATGTCGTAGGTTTTTTCAATGCCGCTTTTGCCAATGCGAAAACCGGGCAGTTCGAGCAGCGGGTCGCCGGTCAGTTCCTTTTCGGCAACGGCGGCAACATAGCCAAGGGTATGGGCCAGATGCGGGCCTTCGGGGTAGTCGCGCGAACGACCGGCATCAATGATAATGCCGGGAAGATCAGGCGCATTTACACCCACACGGGCGACTTCATCCCATGTCAGGTTGTCGCGCACGGTGACGGGCACAAAGGACCGGCGACGCTGCACGTCATTTTCAACGCGGTCGATGGTTTCCGGTTCAATTTCAATGATTTGCGACAGAACGGTCAATGTCTTGCGGACATCGGGGGTTTGTTCGCGCACGATCAGGATATGGTAATTCTGCCGGTTCACCGCGAGAGGCGCACCAAACCGGTCGGTGATGATGCCGCGTGGCGGTGGCAGCAGGCGGTGCGAAATGCGGTTTTCATCGGCCAGTGTTGAATACCGGTCGCTTTCCATTACCTGAAGATAATACATGCGCGCTGCAAGGCCGGTCAGCAATACGCCCTGTCCAGCGCCAAGCATGATGGCGCGACGGGTAAACATGCGATATCTGTCTGAATCTCGATGCCACATTGATAGGTCAATATCCGTGTTCGGCAGCTGCGCCAATGGCAGCCAGGAAAGGCGGTATCATTTTATCGCTGCGCGATGGATATTAAAACCATCTTGTCAGCTTTCACGCCGGTTTTACCGCGAAATGTGCGGGGCGCAACAAAACAATATGTCTGGTCGCTGGCAGGTTATCGCACCTGTAAAAAGGCGTGGTTAACTGCCAGATGTGCGGTTGCCGGCAGGCAGGGTGGTGTAGCCGGTTAAAGGTTGCGCAGAAGCCCGTTTTGAATGCGCACCAGAACCCAGGCCACCAGCGGAAACATGCCTGCGGTGATCAGGTAACTAATCACCAGCGGCTGGAATGGCAATAGCGCGCCGGTCAAAGCCGAACTGAACAGCCATTGCAATAAAAATGCCGGGCCGGAAACAATGGCAAAACCCCACCACATGACGGTGAAGGCCTTGTTATGAAAGAAGCGGCCCTGATTGGCACTGGCTGATTGGACCAGCAGGAAAACCAGTGAACTGACACCAAGCGGCAGCCCCGTTAACAGATCCTGCAACAACCCCAGCATGAAGGCGGCAAGGCCTGTCATTAAATCGGGGCGGTTAACGGCCCAGTAAAACACGGCCATCAGCGTCAGAGCCGGGGTAACATCGGCCAGCTTGGGGATGCTATAGGGCAAAAGCCCGATCAAAAGCAGGACAAACACGCTAAATGCCGGAACCGTCGATCTTGCGATGACGTCAAGGCGTTGCCATACGCCGGGTTTCACGGTCGGCTGCCTGCGCTACCTGATGGCGGAGCATTGAAAACGGGCTGGTCAGGCTGGTCTGTGCCGTCCTCGCCCGAGGGGACAGGACCAACACCCACACCGGTTGGAAGTTCGATCCCGCGAATGGTCTGGCGGCCCTGGTCAAGATGCGGCATGGAATGCAATGCGTCCGGGTCCTTAAGGATGCCTGCCAGCCCGTAATTGACAACACGCAGATATTCAACCTGATGGCGGCGGAACAGCGGCGCAACGCGCACGGCATTTTCCGACACCGATGAAACGATGCCAACGGGAATACCCGGCGGGAAAGCACCACCATGGCCGGATGTCAAAACACGGTCACCCGGTGCGACAGTGGCATCGGCAGTCAGAAAGGTCAGAAGGGGCCGGTCGGTATTATCGCCCGAAAGAAAAGCGCGGTCGCGGCTGTTTTCGATCATGACGGGGATGCGCGAATTGATATCGGTGATCAAAAGAACGCGCGATGCCTGATAACCGGCATCGGCAATGCGCCCGATCAGTCCTTCGTCGGAAAGAACAGCCTGGCCTTTCAGCACACCATCACGGGTGCCAGCACTGATCATCATGCTATGGGCAAAGGCACCGCCCATGTCGGCGATAACACGCGCGCTGACTTCGTGCTGTGACGGCGGGTTGGCGTAATGGCTCAGCTCGCGCAGGCGGTTGTTTTCGTAGGTCAGGTTACGTGCCACCTGCTGCCATGCCAGCAATTCGCGGTTTTCTTCGCGCAGACGCAGGTTTTCTTCATAAAGGCTGGCAAAACTTTCGATGCGGCTGGTCACGTCATCGATACTGGCAGCCGGGCGGGAGGCCAGGCTCATGATCGGTGAAACCAGATCAACGGCAGCCCCGCGGATACGTTCGATCAAAACCGTGTCGGCCTTGCCCAGCAACATCAGGGCAAAACACGAAACAATCAGCAGAATGAACGCAAACCTGTGGAGTGCCGTACGGATCGGCGAAAAAATGCGCTGTTGTGGACCAGTATGTTGAGCCACGTTTTTCCCCGTATTCCCCGCGTGTCGTCGAAAAAGTCTTCGTCGCAACCAATGATAATAAAAACGCCGAGTCGCGTCCAGTCAAGGATGCGGCCCGGCGTAGATTTTCTCACACAAACCTTAATAGGCGGTGTGCAGCACGTTCCGCAGCATTTTCTTTTCTTCCAGGGCGCGGCCGGTACCCAGCGCAACACAGGAAAGCGGATCGTCTGCAATCGAAACCGGCAGGCCGGTTGCGTGGCGCAGAACATAATCAAGGTTGCCCAGCATGGCGCCACCACCGGTCAGAACGATGCCTTTATCAACGATATCGGCAGCCAGTTCCGGCGGGGTCTGTTCGAGGGCGACCTTGACGGCTTCAATAATCGCAGAAACCGGTTCGGCAAGGCTTTCGGCAATCTGGCGTTCGGAAATCAGAAGTTCCTTCGGTACGCCATTCATCAGGTCGCGACCGCGAATTTCCATGGTTGCACCGTCGCCATCGTCAGGCGCGCAGGCAGAACCGATTTCCTTTTTAACCCGTTCGGCAGTGCTTTCACCAACCAGCAGGTTATGAGTGCGACGGATATAGGCGATGATCGCCTCGTCCATTTTGTCGCCGCCAACACGAACGGAGCGGGCATAAACGATACCGCCCAAAGACAGAACAGCGACCTCGGTGGTGCCGCCGCCAATATCAACAACCATGGAACCGGTCGGTTCGGTCACCGGAAGGCCTGCACCAATTGCGGCGGCCATCGGTTCGTCGATAAGCCAGACTTTGCGGGCGCCGGCACTTTCGGCACTTTCCTGAATGGCACGGCGTTCAACGGCGGTCGAACCGGACGGAACGCAGATGATGACTTCCGGGCTGGCAAAGTTGCGGCGGTTATGCACCTTGCGAATGAAATGCTTGATCATTTCTTCTGCAATGTGGAATTCGGCGATAACGCCATCGCGCAACGGGCGAATTGCCTGAATATATCCAGGGGTACGGCCCAACATCAGCTTGGCTTCTTCACCAACCGCGAGAACCTGTTTTTTGCCTTTCTCGTCGGTGATTGCAACGACCGAAGGTTCGTTAAGGACAATGCCGCGTCCTTTTACGTAAACCAACGTGTTGGCGGTGCCAAGATCGACCGCCATGTCGGAGGATAATATCCCAAGCAGTTTGGAAAACATTCCTGCCCTATGCCCCGGTAATAGAAAACTCTTAAATGCGAATGCTGCGAATGCATCGCTCTAGATAGCGCAGCGAGAGCGCCTATGCACGAATAAACTGCAACGAATTGCGGAATAGTTAAGGCCGCCCCTGCCTTTGACGTGCTTAACGTGAATTTGCCCTTCTTGACCAGCAGAAAGGTTAAGATCAGATCATGGCGATTTGGATATTCAATTTATAATTGTGTATTTTGGGGCGCCTTAGGCTGCCTTATTTGCAAAGCACCAAAGGACTCGATAAACGCGAATTTTGAAATAAGTTAAGGGGCACGGGGCCGCGATTTCTGGAGAAGTGGGATGCCCGGCCTTTTCGGATTTGTCCGCCGTTATTGTCGTGAAAAATAGCTGAAATCCGGGAATTTGAAGTCATTGTGACTGAATGCGTCTGGCTGGGGCATCATGCCTGTAAGCTTCGATAATGCAGTTTGGGTGGTGAAGCATGATCCGCCAGTCATCGCAGCGAAAAAGGTGATGGTTTGCCATCAAAAGAGGGCTGATCTGACGCGGAACATTCCATTCCCCTTATGAAAATTTTCAACTTATGGTCGCTGGATTGGCTGTTGGGCAAAAACAGTCGAAATTTGTCCGTGTTATGTTGGTGAATATGAAGTGACGTTAACTTTTTCTGTGTTCTCACGGGCTTGTCGGCATCGTTCACCCTGTTTATCGGGGGATACACTTTGGGATAAGGTTTGATCTGCTAAAATGGGGGATGCGGGCAGGCGCGAAAATTCATGCCAGTTTGCAGGATCATGCAGGGCATTTGCAGCCCTTGGGGGCTGATAAAAATTAAAATCCCGGTGCGAATTTGTGGGCAAATTTGCCGATGTTTTCCACCGAGTTGAATTTTGACGTCACATTATAACCTGGATCGCCGCGTTGATTGCGACTCGCAAGTTCGGGTTTTGATGCAGGGCCAGTATCAGGCACAGTTTACAGCCATAAAAAAACGGGCGACCCGAAGGCCACCCGTTTTCAGATAATATGGTGTGTCGTGGACTTAGGATGCCATGGCATCCGGTGCTGTTTTCTGGCTTTTGAGGATCAGCTTGTTCACGGCAGTAACGTAGGCCATGCAGGATGCAACAACGGTATCGGTGCTTGATGAATTGCCAATCACGGTGCGGCCATCGCCCTCGAGTTTGACGGTCACCTGTGCCTGGGCATCGGTGCCTTCGGTAACAGCATGCACCTGATAGAGCTTCAACTGCCATTCCTGATGCGGATAGATTTCCTGGATGGCATTGAAGGTCGCATCAATCGGGCCGTCACCAGTGGTTTTGGCGGTTTTGATTTCGCCATTCACATTCAGTTCCAGTTCGGCAACCTGCGGGCCCTTGGAGCCACAAACAACGCCCAGCGAAACGAATTTGATATGTTCGTTATCACGCAGGCCATCATCGACCAGGGCGACGATATCGTCGTCATAGACTTCTTTTTTCTTGTCGGCCAGTTCCTTGAAACGGTCAAACGCATCCTGGATGGCATTGTCACCCATTTCGCCAAAGCCCAGTTCCTTGAGCTTTTCTTTGAAGGCATGACGGCCGGAATGCTTGCCCATCACCAGGCTGGACTTGTTCAGACCAACGCTTTCGGGCTTCATGATTTCATAGGTTTCGGCATGTTTCAGATAGCCGTCCTGATGAATACCGCTTTCATGGGCAAAGGCGTTGGCGCCGACAATGGCCTTGTTCGGCTGCACGACAAAGCCCGAAACCGCCGACACCAGACGCGATGCATTCATGATTTTGGTGGAATCCAGCCCGGTTGAATACGGCATAACGTCATTGCGGGTTTGCAGCGCCATCAGGATTTCTTCCAGTGCGGCGTTACCTGCGCGTTCGCCCAGACCGTTAATGGTACATTCAATCTGGCGCGCACCAGCCTGAACCGCGGCCAGCGAGTTGGCAACCGCCAGACCCAGATCGTTATGGCAGTGAACCGAGAGGATCGCCTTGTCGATATTCGGCACGCGGTTAAACAGCATGGTCATGATCGCGGCATATTCGGCCGGGGTGGTGTAACCAACGGTGTCGGGAATGTTGATGGTTGTGGCACCGGCATCGATGGCGGCTTCAACGCAGCGGCACAGGAAATCGTGCTCGGTGCGCGAACCGTCTTCGGCGGACCATTCAACATCATCGGTAAAACGACGGGCAAACGCGACGCTTTCGCTTACTTTTTCCAATACGCGTTCCGGCTCCATCTGCAATTTGTATTTCATATGCAGGGGGCTGGTGGAAATGAAGGTGTGAATACGTTTCTTTTCTGCCGGGACCAGGGCTTCGCCAGCGCGTTCAATGTCGCCTTTGGTGGCGCGGGCCAGCGAACAGATTGTCGGGCCTTTGATTTGTTTGGCGATTTCATTGACAGAACGGAAGTCACCGTTTGAAGCGATGGCAAAACCGGCTTCGATGATGTCGACTTTCAATTCGGCCAGTGCCTGGGCAACACGCAGTTTTTCATCGAGCGACATCGATGCGCCGGGCGACTGTTCGCCATCACGCAAGGTGGTGTCAAAGATTACGACGTGGTTGTCTTGTGAACTTACCATGGCTTCGTTTCCTGTCTTGGTCGGGCCTGAACGCCCTTCAATCATATAAAAATGTTCGGAAATTCAATGCGGGCCGGAAATGCGGCGCGACGGGTTCCCCTGAGCTGCGAGGCGGCGGCACAAACCTGTATCAGGGTGCGGGGGCCTCGGGTGGAACGCTCAGGGGCGGGTAAGTCGTAGCGACCCGCGAGCGGCACAACCTAGAAGACCCGATAGTAGAAGCGCATCAGACATAATCGCACGGCCATGTGCCGAAACGGCCACAGCACCTTTAGCGCGATTAATTTGAATGGTCTGGTCTGCGAACATGGGTCTTCGATCAGGTGAAAGCACAGTTTGTCTGTGGCGCTAATGTCGACGGCATGGGCGGATAGGTCAAGTAATTTTTGTACCCGTCTTGCGTATTTTTTGACCGTTTTTGCCAATCTTGCAATGCGCATTCCTTATCCCACCAAAAATTGGCGGTATTCGCAACGGTTTTTGCCGGGGTGTGTGCTGCTTATGGCCAGTTCGCCATGTTACTTTTTAACCCCGAAATGCTGATATGTGAAAAAGTTCATCTTGCCCTGTGCTGCGCGCAATTGGCGAAAGGGGCGACATGGTATATGCCGTGGGGCAGGCTGATTTTTAAAATGGATAAAAAAATGAATCTGTCGCTGGTCGCAGCTTTTATACCGACTGCATTTTTCGTCTCGATCACGCCGGGCATGTGCATGACACTTGCACTGACCATGGGCATGACCATCGGGGTGCGCCGCACCTTCTGGATGATGGCGGGCGAACTGGTTGGCGTTGCGATTGTTGCCCTGTCGGCGGCATTGGGTGTTGCGGCCGTGATGCTGGAATATCCGGCGGTTTTTGCTGTGTTCAAATATGTCGGTGGGGCGTATCTGGCCTATCTGGGCATACAGATGTGGCGCTCGCGCGGGCGCATGGCGCTGTCGTTTGATACGGCTGCCGGCATGACCGATGGTAAAGCTGCCCGGCCCGCAGCACTGGCAGGTCAGGGTTTTCTTACTGCAATTGCCAATCCCAAGGGCTGGGCCTTCATGATTTCGCTGCTGCCGCCCTTTATCCATATTGATCAGCCGGTAATGCCGCAGCTTTCAGCCCTTGTAACCATTCTACTGGTGATCGAACTGGGCTGTTTGATCATGTATGCAGCAGGCGGTAAATCGCTGCGTCATTTTCTGGAAAAAAGCGGCAATGTACGCATTCTTAACCGTATTGCCGGCACGCTTATGATTGGTGTTGGCATCTGGCTGGCATCAAGCTGAAATAGCATCACGTTCTTTGCGATCTCTGCTTTGTATCTGAAGGTGGGGATATGGGGATAAAAGCCGGGTAGGAACTGCCCGGCTTTGCTGTTTTTAAGGGTAGGGATGGCGGATTTGACCGGCGAAAAACGTCTTTAGGCTATTGCTAGGCCCTTAAAATGGAATAGACTTTCGCAACAATTGAGTTTTTGCTCTGGCCTTGTCGCGATTGTCATATTCAGGCAGGCGTTCTTTTTGGGGTTCATGCAGTGTCGTGATGATGGGCCTGGCCGGGGTGCAGATTGTGACTGGTGCGGAAAATTTCCCCGCGCCCAATAGCCCGGAAAGAGCATCAGATGCGTGAATTACGCTGCATTATTTTTGAAAACCTTGAGATCATCAAAGCCATTACCGGGCATCGCCGCCGCACCGGTAAACCCTTGCCGCCGGGCCAGATTGGCAAATTGAAAATCAGCACCAGCCCCGATATTGTCGTCACCCTGGAACTGATCCCCGATGATGGTCATTCCCTGTTTATTCCGTCGTCGGGGGCGGAACTGGCGGCGGCTTTGATCGGTTATTGCATTGAACTGCGCGTGCCCATGCCCGTGTCAGCCAAAAAGGCGCTGACGGTTCTTGATGGTCACATCGCGCTAAAAATCACCAAAAACTAGATTTTCTGGCTTTAGGGGCGGTGCCGTCATGAATGCGATGGTCTGCATCATTAAGGCTTTGCAGGCCGCCAGAACGGTTGGGGCTATGGCGTAACGTTGGGCTGAGTTACGAGCGCGCAGCATTGCCGTGGCTTACCACTGCATCATTTTGCCTTTCAGGGCATTCATGCGTTCTTTTTCGTCCTTGAAATGCTGGTTGGCGGCCACGCCATCCTGCACCTTGGTCATCATCAGCCATTCCTTGACCTTCATGAAGCGCGGGGCAAGGAATTGGTAGGTATCGCGCACCAGACGCACGGTTTCGGTAGAGCGTTCGGGGGTAAGTTCGACCCATTGCTGAAAAAGCGGTTCCCAGGCGCGCAGGCGACGGAACAGGTCATCGCGTTTGGTGCGGATATATTGGCGCTGGGTGGTGAAATTGCGCAGTACCGACATGATTTCACCGGTATTGGCGTCAATTTCATCAAAGGATGCCTCGAACTGCTTCATGGCATCATCAATAAGGCGGATAACCTGGGTAACGGTTTCAAGCACGCCTTTTTCATGGGCGTAAATGCGGCGCAGTTCCTGTAGCTTCACATTCACCATCTGCACCAGGCGGTATTTTTCGCGCAGGGTTTCAATATAGGCCAGTTCATCGGCAACCTGATGAACCAGATTGATCACTTCCTCGCGGTTTTCGCGGCCCATGCCCAGCTTTTCGGCGACTTCGTCAAAGGCTTCGTTGATTTTGCGTTTGGTCGCCGGGTCTTCGGCGATCTGCATCAGCTTGTCGGGATCCGTGATCAGTTCTTCACTGCCCGACATCCAGGTAACCAACTGCATGGTGACGCGGTTATAGGCGATCTGCTGGTGGTTGGTATCAACCTTCCACGATGCTTCACCGGTCAGAACTTCAAGCGGCAGATCATCGCCGGGGCGCAGCACATTGATAAAATCCAGCGCCTTGTCGACCAGGCCGATCAGTTCGCCATCATTGGATTCTTCATCAATGCCAAATTCACGGCAGACAGCACGCAGCGGCAGCGAAACGGTTGAACCTTCGCTCATTTTCAGGACAAAAAGCGACTCCCGGGAAATGTCCGATTTCTGGAAATGGCATTCCTCGAACGTCCGGAAAATCTTGTGCTGAAGGTCAAGTTTGCGTTCGCGTATCTGCTTGCTCATATCGCTTTTTCCGCCCGATTAAGGCCTGTCTTCGCAGACGCTTCTTTTGATGTCTTTGCCAGTAGGGGCATGTTTTTGTTCTGTCGCCAAATCGCACTTAACGCCATACAGCATCAAAAATACCTTGTTCCCGCAGCCTTTTGCAATCGACATATTTGCAAATCGCCGGTTTTGAAAGGTCAAAGCGGGCAGGAAGGCCGCCCTGGCAACCGAGACGCTTTTTTGTGAAATTCCAAAGGAATTGGTGCGATCCGGGGGTAGGCAAGGGAAGCTGGCAATCGGTGCAGTTTAAATGCGGTGCGCATTTTCATCGCGAAATGGCAGGTCCGCGAATTTTGCCGGTAGTATAATGCCGCCTGGCGTCAATGCTTTACGTAGATGGCTGTTTAATCCAGCCGGATGCAGGTATTGCGGCCTGCCTGCTTGGCGCGATACAGGGCTTCGTCGGCGCGGTCGATGAATTCAAGGATGTTTTCGCCCAGTTTCAAGCCACTAAGCCCGATCGAAACCGTCAATTGGCCGAAATCCTTGCCGGTTTTTTTGTTACGAATGCGCCGTGAGGATACGTTCTGCCGCAGCTTTTCAGCCAGTTTTTCGGCATTTTCCGGTGTTGTTTCGGGCAGGATGATTGCAAATTCCTCGCCGCCATAGCGGGCAACGGTATCGGCCCCCTTGGTCGAATTGACGAGAACACGCGCCACTTCCTTAAGCACGCCATCACCAGCACGGTGGCCGTATGTATCGTTGAAATGCTTGAAGCGGTCGATATCGATCATCAGCAGGGTTAACGGACTTCCGGTTTCCATGCTGTTGGTTACGGCTTCGCGCAGGGAGGCATCGAACATTTTACGGTTGGCAATGCCGGTCAATGTGTCGGTCAGAGCGTCCCGGCGGACCAGTTCCAGCTCGTTTCTAACCCGGCGTACTTCGCCATGATATTGTTCAAGAGACCCCTGGAAATCAACGCAGCGCTGGCGGGTGTGATTGGTGGTATCGACCAGGCCGGTCGTAATGCCGCGCACTTCTTCGATGGTGATGTTTTCATCTTCAAAGCGGCTGGCAGCATCGCCAAGATGCGAACAGAATCCTTCGGTTTCGCGCAAAACCTCGTCAACGGCGTCTTCCACCCGTTCAACGGCGGCCTGCAAACCGGCAACCCCGGCGGTAAGCTGTTTGTCGACAGCACCAACACCCAGATATTTGTGATAAAGCCGGTAAACGGTTTCTTCGTTCAGGTCCTGGGTGTTACGCACAAGCACACGGATAATCTGGCTGAGTTCCGAAATTTCATCCGCAAGATAGGCATAGAAAACGTGATAAACCTGCGGCGTTGGTTGCAGGTTCAAATCCGTAATCATGGCCATGACGTTCTGGGCGATGTCACGCGGGTTGGCTATCTTCGTCGCTGCGGTCACTTGATAATTATCCGATCCGGTATCCCATAAATCCAGGTTGGCTCTAAATCCCGCAGGGCTCGCTTTATCCGCGTTTGGTGTCTGTTTGCAGCGCAGGGCACATTGTTTGCATGTCGCAAAAGCCAGCCGCCAGACTTATAAATTTCTGTCCACCTGAACTTAATGCACTCTTATTGAGCCCAATGCAATTGCCTATCAGCAATATGGGCAGGGGTTTTGGCCGCCGGGTGGGCAAAGTTCTATACTTGTTTATAGTCATTCTGATCCTTGCGAGTATCATAAAGTATAGAAAAGTCTGCATAAATGGGTAGGGGCGAGGATCAGACCTGTTCTAAAGAACATCGTGAAGAAAAGAATCCTTAATATATGATTTCGTTGCGCAACAGCTGTTTTTCGCGTAATTATTGAAACAATGCAGTGTTTCAGAGGTTGATCTGCTTGCCTTCTGGTTGAGGGAGAGTCGGAATCGGCCGCTGAGGGGCCGCAGGACTTGCACTAGTGTCCTTCCTGGGCGAAGGGCATGCATATCAAACTTAAGGACGACTACTGATATGGCTACCGGAACGGTTAAGTGGTTCAACGCGACCAAGGGTTATGGCTTTATTACCCCGGACGAAGGCGGAAAAGATGCATTTGTGCATATCACCGCAGTTCAGCGCGCTGGACTCCAGGGTCTTGATGAAGGCCAGAAGATTCAGTTCGAGCTGATTGAAGGTCGCAACGGCCGCATGTCGGCGGAAGATCTTGCTCTCCTCTAATATCGATTTGGATTGCAGCATTGCTGACAAACCGTTAACGCGCCGGTCACCGGCGCGTTAGTCGTTTATGGGGTGTTTTAATGCGGCCTGACCCGGACAGGATGGAAAACACGTTTTATGAACCCGCAACATTCCCCGGTTTATATGCCAAACCTGCCCAAGCCGCCCCACAACCCGAATGATGCCGACACCATTGCCGACTGGCGCAAACAGGTGCGTAAGGCGCTGCTGGCGGCGCGCACCGATATGCCGGGTGAGATGCGTATTCCGGCCGTGGCCGCTATTTGCCGGTTGCTGAAGGATGTTTTGGCATCGACTGATTTGCCTGCAAAAGCCCGCGTTGGATTTTACTGGCCCGTGCAGGGCGAAATTGATGTGACCAACGTGATTGGTGCGCATATTGCGAAGGGCGGGCAGGCGGCCCTGCCGGTGGTGACCGCGCGCCATCAGCCCATGGTGTTTCATCGCTGGACGCCTGATACGACCATGGTGACGGGCTTTGCCAATATTGCGATTCCCGCCACTCAAGCGGACCAGGAGCCGGTGGTCCCGGATGTTATCTTTGCCCCGCTTGTTGGTTTTGATCAGCAGGGTTACCGGCTGGGATATGGTGGGGGCTTTTTTGACCGGACTTTGGAAGCACTGGGTTTCAAGCCTGTTGTTATCGGTATTGGTTTTGCCCATGCCCGGTTAAACACGATTTTCCCCCATCAATATGATGTGCCGGTGGATATTCTGATCACGGAGCAGGGTGTCGAGTATTTTGGGCGCTAAAGTCCTTTGACTTTAATTTGCGCCGTTATGCTTGTTGTTGGCGTTTTTCGTTTGCCAACAGGCAAGGTGCACGCGATGGACAGAATGCAAAAGGCCTCTTGCTGGCGGAAATTTCCTTGCAGCAGGGCCAGGCGGGTAACGGGGCGGGCACAGTTTGTCTCACAAATGATCGATACTGTGCCTGCCTCTAATATGCACGATATGTTTTTTCGGGATCATTCCGCCGCATGCAAACGTGCAGTCGCGATGTTTGGCCTGCTGCGGATGGGGCGGATATTATCGCGCGTTGCCAGGAAATCCGGCCGTGGGGATTTGGCAGCAAAGGGCGCAACAACGCGGTTTTTCATGCTGTTATAAACGAAAAACGCATTTGACCGCGGGAAGGGTGTGATGTTGTTGCCCGACCCGTGCAATGTGTTGCAATCAAAAATCAGCACAGAACCAGCAGGGCCGGTAGGTGCGGCAAGGCCGTGTTTGCGGATCATGGCTGTCAGGCTTTCCTGATCGGGCGTGCCATATTCCTGGGCCTTCAGCGAATTTTTGTAATTGTCGTCCGGTGTTTCGCCGACACAGGAAATGAATTTCTTGTGCGAACCGGGCACCAGCATCAGTGGTCCGTTATAGGGCGTGTTTTCAGACAGGGTGATGGACATGGAAAGCGCACGCATGCGCGGCATACCATCTTCGGTGTGCCAGGTTTCAAAATCCGAATGCCAGTAAAATTCCTTGCCTTTGAAAGCCGGCTTAAAATTCACGCGCGATTGATGGATATAAACATCATCAGCCAATAAATGTTCGGCAATCGCGGCAAGCCTGTCGTCGGCCATCAGGTTCAGATAGGTCTGGTTCTTTTCGTGAATTCGAAAGACGCTCCGCACCGCGTTGCTGGATGCTTCACGAATCACGTCTTCTTCGGTTTCGCCCGCTTTGCGCAGGGCTTCGGCCTCCCGGCGAAGGGTGGCAATTTCATCGGCGCTAAAGACATTTTCAATGAACAGATATCCATTTTGTTCATAAAAATCCTGCTGTTCGTGGCTTAACACGCGGCTGTTGCCGGAGTCTGACCAGATCACAGGGTCGGCGCGATCAATGATATGGGGGATGCTGTCTTTGCGGGATCGATAGATGTCAGTTGGGAAGTCACCTGAGATGTCATTTGGCATCGTATGCTCCTTTGCTTGCGCACTCTCTGCATGCGTTGCGTTGTCAATTCATGTCGCTTTCACCTAACGGGGGTGTCAGCCATGTGTTCCATATGTTTTTGGGGTTGTTTTCTTAAAAGGTCACAAGTTTTGGTTGTGGGTACGGATTTAACCCAACAAGACAAGGGTGTTGCCTGCGAAACAATCACGGATGAAAGGGTGTTTGTATTTTGCCTGCCTGCGAGGTGCCGATATGGCATTGTCTGAAAGGGCGGCATAAGGATCTTGGCTGGGGAACCTGGATTCGAACCAGGACTAACGGAGTCAGAGTCCGTGGGTCTACCGTTAACCTATTCCCCACCGGAACCAAGATCGCAGCCTGTGCTGCTGCGCGACGGAGTGGTTAAACGAGGCAGTCGCGCTTGTCAATAGATGCGGGGCAAAAAACGTGTCTTTTGGATGTTTGTGAAAATTCCGCCTTGGGCTTTGGCCGGGCAGTGATACTTATGGGAGGCAACTGTTGTGTAATGGTTTTGCCATTTTGACAGTGTATTTTGATTGCTTCCAGATATTGCAAAAGACAAGAGCCGATAATGCCTGTGCTGTTTTATGGTGACCCGCACCGGAATTTTGATCCCCTGTTTGAGGCCGTGTCACGGCATCAGCCGGAACATGTGGTGATCCTGGGGGATCTGGATTTGCAGCGTCCCTTTCGCGAGGTATTGGCCCGGGTGCTGGCACAGGGTATCGCGTGCTGGTGGATTCTGGGCAATCATGACTGCACGGATGCCGCGCAATATGATTTTCTGTTCGAGGATTACCCCGAGGGTAATTTGGGCAACCGTGCTGTGGAAATGGTATGCCGGGATGGCAGCATAACCGTTGCCGGACTGGGGGGGATTTATCGCGGGCGGGTCTGGTACCCGATTGGCCATAAAAGCCCGGTGTTTAAAACCCGTGAGGATATGGTTGCCCTAACGCGCCCTCATGTTCGTTGGCGCAAGGGTATTCCGCTTCGCCAGCGTGATACTATTTTTCCCGAGGATCATGAAATTCTGGCGGGACAATCCTGCGATGTGCTGGTCAGTCACGAAGCCCCGTCCTGCCATGAATATGGCACGCTGGAAATTGACCGGCTGGGGCTGAAAATGGGCGCACGCCTGTTTGTTCACGGGCATATGCATCACAGCTATTTGGGTAAAACCGCGTATGGAACGCCGGTGCGCGGTCTTGATGGTGCCGAAGTGTTTTTGCTGTCTCCGGCGGATTTATAAGTCTGCCGTCGCCCATTTTTAGGCTCAGTCTTCGTGCCGTCTATCCGTTTCCCGGTCACGGTCATAGGAATGTTTCAGGGTGAAATCAGGTAACCAGCTTTCACGGCGAATGGTCCATAGCTCGTAAGTCGGCTGAAACTGGTTGATGTCATCCAATATGCCGATATTGACCTCGATTTCATCGCCACTTTGGCCGAAAACCGGTGAACCGCAATTGGGGCAGAAATGCCGGCCTTTGTAAGCGCGGGTTTCGCCGCTGACTGTTATGGCATCTGCGGGGAAAATCGCCGAGGCATGAAACAGGGCACCGTGATGTTTGCGGCAATCAAGGCAATGGCACAAACCAACCCGATAGGGGTGGCCCACCGCAATGATGCGCACCGCGCCGCACTGGCAGCCACCAATTACCCCTGACATTTTAATCCTCCTGTCCTCTGTCCCTTTGGGCGAATTTTTAAGGGCAGCATATCGCGGTGTCGGCCTGACGTGCAAATGCACGTTTGGGGCGGTGTGCAAGCGTTGAGATGGAGTCATCTTTAAATTGCGTTAAATTGCAAAAAATCGCCCAGTAATCGCATTATATGTAAGATTAATAATGCAGGGTTTATCTGGTCAGTCGATATGCCTTATTGGACAGGGTTTTATTAACTTCATGTTTAAAATCAACAGGATGGAATTTTAGATAAATGTGATAAGTCTGGCATTTTAGCCAGTTAAAAGTTGACACCCATTCGCATTCATCAGATTAGTTTGATCTGATTTGTCAGATTTTTCAGAAAAAACATCTCGCTTACAAAAGCGCGCGCCACGTTTGTTCGGGGAATTCTCCGGGGGATGAAACGGGCCGAATGATGGATGGTTATGGGGCACCCACACATGAATATACGTCGCCGTTTGGCATGCCAGGCTTCCGCTGTTGCATTAACAGCAAGCCTTGTTACGACCTTTGTTCCGATTGTTCCGGCACAGGCGGATGATTACACCATTACATCCCCCGAGTTAGCGCCATATACGATTTTATCAAATGATAATCTGACAGTCACTTCGACCGGCAGTGCACCCCAGGTTCAGGCCACCAGTGTTATTTCATCCAATCTGCTTAATGATGGAACGATTGATAATACGTCCGGCGTTGGTTTTGTCCTCAATAGCGGGACAATGGGGACCATTTCGAACAATGGCCTGATTCAGGGGTCTTCGAATGGCGCGGAGCTTAAGTCCGGAACTGTTTCGTCTTTTGTCAATGCAGGCACAATCAAGGCGCTTGGCAATGCTGGGCTTGATCTTGCTTCTGGCACATCAATTGACAACCTGGAAAATTTATCGACAGGCCTTATCACTGGTGACAGTTCTGGTTTGCAGATGAATAATGCCAGCATTGGGACATTGACCAATGCGGGAACTATTTCTGGCTCCAGATACTATGGGGTATTTGGGTACGGTACCATCAGCAAGCTTGATAATAGCGGCTTGATATCTGGTAGAACGGGGATTTATACCAATGGCACCATTGGTGCGCTGGTTAATAGCGGTACAATTACCGGTTCAAAGTATGGGATTTATAAATCGGGTAATAGCTCGACGATTTCGGCGTTTGACAATAGCGGACTGATAAGTGGAGCGAATGCGGCAATCCGCGTAGATAGTGGCGCGATTGGTACAATTGCTAATACCGGCACCGTTCAGGGCGATATTAACATCGTAACCGGCGATAACATTGTGTTCACCGGTGGTTCTGGCGGCACCATTGGTACATTGACCGGTTACAATTCAGGGGCGACTGGCAACATTAATGCAGGCAACGTCGCATTCCTGTCCGGGGCAATCCTGCTTAATGATAACGTTACCGCCAGTTCTGGTTCAGGCAGTGTGATCAATAGCGCGGAATTACATGTGAATTCCGGTGTGAACATTACCGGTAATTATATTCAGAAATCTGCGGGTTCGCTTGTGATCGGTGTCAGTTCGGCGTCTGATTATGGCAAACTGGTCATTTCCGGGACTGCAGCCCTTAACGGTACTGTGACCATTGTGGAAATCAGCACCGGTGCCATCAGTGTGGGTGATAGCTACACGATTGTCGATGCGACGGGCAGCATTAGCGGAAGTTTTTCATCGGTTTCGATTACGGGCAACAGTTTCACAACAATTGTTTCCGGAACCCAATATACCGTCAGCATCACGTCTGGTTCTTCGGGATCAACACCGATATGGGAAACTGCAGGTAATCAGGCCGGGCAGGGATCGTTGGGGCAGGCGCTTGATACGCTTTCGACCCAAAGCGAGTATGGCAACCTTTTAACCCGTATCCGTGTGTTGTCCAGCGAAGGGCAAAGCCATGCCTTGCAGCAACTGGCCCCCAATATTACGGCAGGCAAGATGAGCAACACGCTGGCTTTGTCTGGCCCGGTGACCAAGGCGATTGAAGCACGCCAGGTCGCACAGCATGATTTTGGCGCGTCAAAAGGTGTAGCCGCCGGATCGCCAGTCGCCACCAATGGTTTGTGGGGGCAGGTGCTTGGTGGGCATTCACGACTGGATGGTTCGGCAACCGATGGCGGTTATGCCGCAAACTATGGCGGTTTCCTGATCGGTATTGATCATAGACCAACGTCAAATACATCTGCGGGTGTTGCAATCAGCTGGCTGAACGGAAAATCCAAGGGATCGGACGCATCGTCAGGGCAATCGACGGATCTTAATTCCTATGCCCTGACATTTTATGGCAAATGGCGGCCGGATGGTCAGTCGCTGTATTTTGATAGCGAACTTGGCGCAGCCTATGACCGGTTTGATCAAAGCCGCAATATCGATGTGTCCGGTGATGTTGCCAGTGCGGAATATAGCGGCCAGCATTACAATGCGCGACTGGGTGCAGGTTACGATATTCCCCTTTCCGAAGGAACAACACTGACGCCGATTTCAACGCTGCGCTATTCCTATGTTCGCAGTGAAAGCTATGATGAAACCGGTGCGGGTGTTGCCAACCTGCATGTCGACAGCAACAATTTTGACTCGCTCGAAGGCGAGATCGGCGCACGCATCTCGCAGGATATCGACACCTCTTTCGGCGCGATGACATTTGATGCGAAAGCGGCCTTTGTTCACGACTTCACCAATAGCCCGGTTTCTGTCTCGGCCTCGCTGGGTGGGGTTGGTTTTGTCTCAAGCTCCGACAAGCCAGCGGAAAATGGTGTGCGTCTGGGGCTGGGAAGCACCCTGTTTGCCGATGGCGGCTTATCGGCACGCCTGCAATATGATGGCGACTTCCGCAGTGATTACGTGTCGCATAGCGGAATGCTGATGTTGCGCCAGGCATTTTAGGGTAACGCGCTGCGGGTTTATCCCGTACCGTTTTCAGGCCTGATTTTTATGCAGGGAAATGTGCCAGTGCGGTGCGTTTCCCTGCATTTTTTATGGGATGCAGGGCGGGTGCCGGTGCAGGGAACAATATGTGTTCTATGCGGGGAAATTTGGCCCGTAAGGCGCATCTGCACTTATTTGCCTAGGCGCTGTACGATCATGCAAGCAGGCATGATTGGCTGGAATAAGGCTGTTTTTGGTGGGAGCGAGCACACGCAATTTTCCCGCCCGTGTCGATGCATTGAAAATCGACAAACAGATGCGTTGATGCTGCCGGCAGCAAGCAGAAATCCTGAAATTTTGGGAAATTGGGAAAAATTGGCTGGGGGACCTGGATTCGAACCAGGACTGACGGAGTCAGAGTCCGTAGTTCTACCGTTAAACTATCCCCCAGCAGAACTTTTATGTCACGCCGTCTGGCGTGGAGCGGTGTTTATAAAAACGCCTTGGCTTTGGCAAGCATTTTTTTGCGAATTTGTCATTTTCAGATGCGAAAATGGTTAAGACACCATATATGGGCATTATCAGGCGCGACGAAGGTTCGGCCAACTTGCCCTCTGATTTAACCACAAAGTGAATGGGGGATTTGCGTTATTTTGCATTCTCGGTACACTTATGTGACAGATTCGGCGTTTTCGTGGTCACACTGTTTCCAATTCGCCATGTTGTTTTGTGGCAAGGGTAATGTTATCGCAGAAAACAGCCGGTTCGCGCAGGTAGACTTTAAGGCAACCATTTAACTGGCAAAGGACAATGTAACGGTGACTCACAGTTTTCCCCATAACACATCCGGCGGGTCGGTACGGCTCGATTCCGGGAATGTTGTGTCCAGGGATTCCGTGTTGACGACACCGGGACACACCAATGCCGCGTCCGAGCCGGGAAATTCCCGCTGTTTGAGCAGCCATCCCCCGCTTTATGGTGCGATTGATCTGGGCAGTTCCAACTGTCGCCTTCTCGTCGCCCGGCCGTGTAATAGCGGCTTTAAGGTTGTTGATGCGTTTTCGCGTGTCGTGCGCCTGGGCGAAGGCGTGCGCGAAAAGGGCTATCTGTGCCAGGGTGCGATGGACCGCGCGATCGAGGCATTGCGGATTTGCGCGAAGAAACTGCGCAAACATCCTGGCGTAAAATTACGCGCGGTTGCGACCGAAGCATGCCGTTCTGCCGATAACCGGGACGAATTTGTGCGCCAGGTGCGTGAAGAAACCGGCATTGCCCTTGATATCATCAATCCTGAGGAAGAAAGCCGCCTGGCGCTTCAGGCCTGTTCGGCCCTGCTTGACGAGCGCCCCTATGCCATTGTTTTTGACATTGGCGGTGGCAGCACGGAAATCTGCTGGATCAAGGTTGCGAAGACCGGCGAAACACGCTGCATCGAAACGCTTTCGATGCCGTGCGGTGTATTGTGCCTGACGGAACGCTATGCGGGTGTTGAAAATCGCCGTGACCGGTTTGAAGCCATGCGCAGCGAAATTCGCGAACGTCTGGAAGACTTCGCCCAGCGCAATTGCTGCTCGGATATTCTGGATGACAATAAAGTCCAAATGATTGGTACGTCGGGCACCGTGACCACATTTTGTGGCATTGCCCTTGGCCTTGAACGCTATGAACGCCACAAGGTGGATGGGTCGGATTTGCGGTTTGACGATGCCGAACGCGTCACCGAGCTTCTGTTGCGCATGGAAGCAGACAAGCGCAAGGGGCATCCCTGCATTGGCAATCAGCGTGCCGAATTGATGGATGCCGGGGCCGCCATTTTTGCCGCCATTCGCGATATCTGGCCGCTGGCAACCCTGAAGGTTGCGGACCGTGGCCTGCGCGAGGGCATTTTGGTCGATTTGATGCGCGCCGACGGGCACGCTATTGACCCGTGCGAAGCACGCCGTCATACAGGGGCCCAGATACCGGCATCTGTCTAACCGGCAATTGGCCGGCCTGCTGGCTACCCTGTTCATTTATGCATTTTAATTTCAGGATTTTCTTATGACCGATCAACGCAGCGGAAATGGTGGCGGACGCCGCCGCAAGGGCTCTGCCATTGCCGCAATCGATACGGGCGCGCGTCGCGGGCTGCGGACGCGCGTGAAAAGTGCCAAGGGGCGCAAGCTTTCCTCGACGCGCTGGCTCGATCGCCAATTGAACGACCCCTATGTGCAGGAAGCCCGCCGCCTTGGTTATCGTTCCCGCGCGGCCTTCAAGCTGATTGAAATCAACAACCAGTTCGACATCCTCAAACCCGGCATGCGGGTGGTGGACCTTGGCGCAGCCCCGGGCGGCTGGACGCAGGTTGCCGTTGATATGGTCGGTTCCAAACAGGGGCGCGGACAGGTTGTTGGCCTGGATATTCTGGAATGGGAAGGTGTGCCTGGTGCCACCTGTTTGCAGGCGGACTTTCTTGACCCGGCCGCACCGGCCATGATCAAGCATGCCCTGCAGGGCCCGGTTGATGCGGTTATTTCCGATATGTCGCCCGAAACCACCGGCCATCGCCAGACTGATCATATCCGCATTATTGACCTGGTCGAACATGCCCTGCTGTTTGCCGAGGAAGTTTTGGCGCCGAATGGCATTTTTATCGCCAAGGTGTTCAAGGGCGGTACGGAAACCGAACTTCTTAATCGCATCAAGCTGCATTTCCGCGTTTCCAAACACGCCAAGCCGCCGGCATCGCGTGCGGAAAGCCCGGAAACCTATTTGATTGCAACGGGTTTTCGCGGGCAGAACAATGCCGAAACCGATATTGCATCGGCCGAATTGCCCGAAGATCAGGATTGGTCACCGGTTTAAAGGCCAGGGTGGTATAAGGCCCGACCTTAAAATTTAATATCCTTTGCTGGTTACCCCGGAATTGGAAAAAACACAGCGCGCCAGGCGATAAGCCCGGCGCGTTTTTGTTTGGCGCAGGTTTTGGGGTTGGCAAAATTCAAAAGGGCGTTTGTTTTTTTGCGCTAGGTCAAACAAGCCGGGCGCAAGCAGGGATATAGATTTCCTAGACGATCGTATGAGGTTTCGCAAAAGAAGCCCATGCGTGGGCGGGCGCCCCTGACTGCGCAGGGAAATGTCCGCATGGCTGACATGGATCCGGGCCGAAAGAGCCCTGCATGTCAGAAATTTGGGGGTTTCTGATGAAGCAGGAAAATTTGCGCCTGACCGGTGTCGAGCGCCATTTTGACGAGGATGAAATCATCGTCAGCAAGACCGACCCGAAAGGTCGGATCACATATGCCAATGATGTGTTTTTGCGCATTTCGGGCTACAGCGAAGCAGGCCTTTTAGGGCAGCCGCACAGCATTATTCGCCACCCCGACATGCCCCGATGCGTTTTTGCACTGATGTGGGACACCATCGCCAAGGGTCGCGAGATTTTTGCCTATGTCATTAACCGCGCAGCCAATGGGGACCATTACTGGGTGCTGGCCAATGTGACACCCACCTTCAATCCCGATGGCACCATTCGTGGATATCATTCCAACCGTCGCAAACCAAGGCGCGAGGCGATAACGGCTGCTGCAGGCCTTTACCGGCAATTGCGCACCGAAGAAGATGCATTGCAAAACCGTCGTGATGGCATGGCGCGGGGCACCGCCACCCTGATGGACCTTTTGAAATCCCAGGGGGTGGATTATGACCAGTTCGTTTTCGCTTTGTAAAATCTGCATTGCCCTTGCACTGGGGGCTATCGTGCAGCTTGCCCTGCTGGCAACCGTGCTGGTCGCTGGCGGGCAGGGGGCTGTGACCTGGCTTGAGGTCGGCGCTGCGGGCTTTGGTGCGGTAACATTTGCGGCGGGCTATTTTATGGTTTCGCGCCATGAAAGGCTTTTGCGCCGTGCGCTTGAAACCATCAATGCTGCGGCCAGTGGTAAAATGGATGTGCGCATCAATCACCGGGCATCAACCGGGCATTTGCGCCCGTTAATGACGGCAATCAACAACCTGCTGGATTTGACCGAAGCCTTCACCAAGGAAGCCGCAGGTGCCATGACCCATGCCGCCGCAGGTGCTTATTATCGTAAAATCCTGCCCAAGGGTTTGCAGGGTGACCTGATTGAATATGCCGCAAAGGTCAATCAGGCACTAAACGCGATGGATGATAAAACCCGGACCTTTACCTATAGCGCCGGGGCCATTGGCGATAACATCCAGTGTGTTGTTACGTCGGTGTCGGTGGCGGCAGGGCAGCTTTCGCAAAATTCGGGTGCGCTGTCGCGCCGGGTGGATGATATTGCTGCCCAGGCCCGCGAAGTGGATGCCGTTGCCACGCAAAGTGCCGCTTCCCTGGATGGCATTGCCGAAGCAACCGAGGATTTCATAACCTCCATCCGTGATATTGGCACCCAGATGACCGGGGCTGTCAGCCTGGCGGGGCATGCGGTTGGCAATGCAAACGAAGCCAGCCACCATGTCAGCGACCTTGATACCATGGCAGGACGCATTGCCAATGTGATTGAACTGATCACGGACATTGCCGAGCAAACCAACCTTCTGGCCCTGAATGCAACCATCGAAGCTGCGCGCGCCGGTGAAGCCGGCAAGGGATTTTCCGTTGTCGCGACCGAGGTTAAAAACCTGGCCCGGCAAACCGCCCGTGCCGCCGAGGACGTGGCGCGCGAAATTGCCGATATGCAAAATGTTACCCGGGCAGTGGTGCAATCCGTACATGGCATTAATGCCAGCATTGCTGAAATTGATGAAAATGCCCGCCATGTTTCAGATACCTTAAACCAGCAATATCAGATGATTGCCGATATCGGCCAGCGCGTGGAAGGGGCGGTTGGCCAGATGCGCCGTATTGCCGATATCGTTGCTGATGTTGCCAGTGGCACCCAGCATGCCGGGGGCGAGGTCTTGCAGATCAATGACGCCGCCGAGGATTTACAGCGCCAGTCGTGCGTGCTTGATGGCGATGTGCGCCAGTTTATCGGCAAAATCATGAATGCGGCCTAGGCAATTGCGTGCCGCAGGCGTCTTCAGAACTTGCGGTGGATTTTGATTGATATGGGAATTTTGATGCCGGGCAGGGAGGTTTCTTTGCCCGGTATTCTTTTGCCAGGCTGTGCTGCGGGCTTGTGCTTTGGGTGATGACGCCCCATTTCCCGATCAGGAAGATGCTGGAAAACGCGCATAAAAAAGGGGCTTCGCCAGACAGCAGCCCCATCGACCAGTATCTAACGGAAACGGCGAAACAATGCAGCAATAAAATTTCAGGGCTGCATTGTGTGGCTTATCCTTGGCACGGGCGCCATAACATGTATAAGTTCCGCGCCAACTCAGATTAACGAGGTGGTGTAGATGACCCGTATCGAAGAAGCCCTGACTTTCGACGACGTCCTGATTAAGCCCGCGGCCAGTTCGGTCCTGCCGGCACAGGTCCAGACCAACACCCGTCTTACCCGTGAAATTGAATTGCGTGTACCGCTGCTGTCTTCGGCAATGGATACCGTAACCGAAAGCCCGATGGCTATTGTCATGGCGCAGAACGGCGGTATGGGCGTTATCCACAAGAACCTTGATATTGCCCAGCAGGCCGAAGAAGTGCGCCGGGTGAAAAAGTTTGAATCCGGTATGGTCGTCAACCCGATCACCATCCACCCGGACCAGACCCTGGCCGATGCCCTAGGCCTGATGGATGCCAACCATATTTCCGGTATTCCCGTTGTTGAACGCGACAGCCACAAGCTGGTCGGTATCCTGACCAACCGTGACGTTCGTTTTGCGTCCAACCGCGCCCAGCCGGTTTCCGAACTGATGACCTATGAAAATCTTGTCACGGTTACGGAAAACGTCAATACCGACGAAGCCAAGAAGCTTTTGCACCAGCACCGCATTGAAAAGCTGCTGGTGGTTGACGATGCCTATCGTTGCACCGGCCTGATCACGGTGAAGGATATCGAAAAAGCGAAACTGCACCCCAATGCCTGCAAGGATGCCAGTGGCCGCCTGCGCGTTGCTGCTGCAACCGGCGTTGGCGAAGAAGGTTTCCGCCGTTCGATGGCATTGATCGAAGCCGAAGTAGACGTGCTGGTGATTGATACGGCACACGGCCACAGCGCCGGTGTTATTTCGGCTGTTGAACAGATCAAGGCACGTGCTGGCAAAACCCAGATTGTTGCGGGTAACGTTGCCACCCCCGAGGCCGTTCGCGCCCTGATCGAAGCTGGTGCGGATGCCGTCAAGGTTGGTATCGGCCCGGGTTCGATCTGCACCACCCGTATTGTTGCCGGTGTCGGTGTGCCGCAATTGACCGCAATTCTGGAATGTGCGGCCGAAGGCGACAAATACAATGTTCCGATCATTGCCGATGGCGGCATCAAATTCTCGGGCGATATTGCCAAGGCAATGGCGGCCGGTGCCAGCACCTGCATGGTTGGCTCGCTTCTGGCCGGTACGGACGAAGCCCCAGGTGAAGTCATTCTTTATCAGGGCCGTTCCTATAAATCCTATCGCGGGATGGGCTCGGTCGGTGCAATGGCACGTGGTTCGGCGGACCGTTACTTCCAGGAAGACGTCAAGGACAACCTGAAGCTGGTTCCCGAAGGCATCGAAGGCCGTGTTCCTTACAAAGGCCCGGCAAGCCAGATCATTCACCAGCTTGTTGGTGGTTTGAAGGCGGCGATGGGTTATACCGGTTCGGCAACCCTGAATGATTTCAAGGAACGCGCGACCTTTGTTCGCATCACCAATGCCGGCCTGCGCGAAAGCCACGCCCATGATGTGACCATCACCCGCGAAGCACCGAACTATCGTCCCGGTGCATAAGTAACGCCAAGGCGTTATATCGCGAGTTCTGATAGAAGTGCTGGCCTGCCCTGCGTGTGAAACGGTTGGCGTTAACCGGCCAGCGTGATATCAGCAGCGCAAATTGTGGATGACGGCGGAGATATATTCTGCCGTCATCGTCTTTTTATCGACATTGGCGGCATCTGACCCGGTCGGGACAAGCGGACTGCCAATTTAACCAGGTCTGGAATTGCGTTTTGAAACCCGGTGCACGCTTAGCTGCCGTTATTGAGATTTATGACGGCTGGACACATACCCGCGATGATGCTGACCGCGTTATTTCGGGCTATTTCGGCACCCGTCGTTATATCGGCGGTGGTGACCGGCGGGAAATTGGCGAACGGTTCTATGACCTGATCCGCTATCAGGCCCGTTTGGGCTGGTGGCTGGCAGAGGCCGGTTATGAAAACCAGGATGGCCGCGCACGCATGATTGCGGCACTCGTCCTTAAAGATGGCCGCTCGCTTGATGACATCAATGACATGTTCAATGGTGACCAGTTCTGCCCGGACCCCCTGCATCCGGCAGAAAGGCACCTGATCAACAAGCTGACCGGCCAGGAACTGGACCACGATGCCCAGTCCGGTGCGGTTAAAACCGAATTGCCGAAATGGCTTTATGCCGAACTTTTAAAGCTGCATCACGAACATCTGCCTGCCGAGATGGCGGCCTATAACCAGCCTGCCAAGCTTGATCTGCGCGTCAATACGCTGCGTGGCAGTGTGGACAGCGCCATTCGTTCGCTTGAAAAAGACGGTATCAAAGGCATTGAACGCGCAACCTATGCGCCCAATGGCCTGCGTCTGCCGCTGGGCCTCAATATGCTGGTAACAGCAGCCTATAAGGATGGCCTGATCGAAATTCAGGACGAAGCCTCGCAGATTTGCGTGAAGCTGGTTGATGCCCAGCCGGGCATGAAGATTTTGGATATGTGTGCAGGCGGTGGTGGCAAAACGCTGGGTCTGGCGGCTGATATGCGTGGTCGTGGCCGAATTCTCGCCTGTGATACGCATGGTGCCCGCCTGGATAACGCGCGCAAGCGTGCCAAGCGTGCCGGGGCTGGTGATTGTATCCAGCTTCGCAGCATTGCCGATGAGCGCGATAGCTGGCTTCGCAACAAATCGGGCTTTTTTGACCGTGTGTTGCTTGATGTGCCCTGTTCGGGCCTTGGCACGTTGCGCCGGAACCCGGCCCTTCGCTGGCGTATCGGGCAGCGCGATATCCGTGCGCTTACGCTACAGCAAAGCAAAATCCTTAAGGCCGGTGCGGCCCGTGTGACCAAGGGTGGCCGCCTGATTTATGCGACCTGTTCGATTCTGCCGGAAGAAAACGAACGTTTGATTGAAACCTTCATGCGTGATCGCAAGGATTTCAAGGCTGTGCCGATCAGGGAAATCTGGCCCGATGCACCTGCTTCGGTTCCGGTTCCCGGTGGCAAGGATAAACCCTGGCTGCGCCTGTCGCCCAACATGCATGGCACGGACGGCTTCTTTGTTGCGGTATTTGAACGTACCGCCAAAGGGAACAAGGGCTGATGGTGGCGGCAGGCGGGCTTGTGGTTTATGCAACCAGGCCTGATGCCGCCTGCCTTTTTGCCTGCGCACGGCCTTTGCCAGATCGCAAAAATGAAAACGCCCTGTCCCGGTTGGGGGCAGGGCGCAGTTTTTCGGGCTCTTTGATGTCCCGCCGGGGTGGTTTTTACCCCGCAGTTTGCTCTGGCGGTGTTTTCACCTGCCTGTTGTTTTTATTGTTATTCCTGTTTCATCAATGTGCTGTCGTCTTCGGTGTTGCCACCGGCAGGCGGGGTCAGCTGAACCGGGGCGCTGCCATCATCGGTGCGCTCGTTCTCGCTGCCCATCGGCGTGGTGGTGTTATCGTTCGACATTGTGCCATTGGCATCAGGCGCGCCGGGTGCCGGGGCTTCGCCAATTTCGGCCGACGGGTTTTCATCCGTGGTGCCGGTCGGGCTTTGTTCGGCCGAACTGTTGGTCAGCGGCGTCATGCTGTCGGCATTGTCCTGGGTCATGGCAATGGCAGTTGCTGCGCCGGCAATCAACAGAAGGCCCGCAACGGCAAGTGCGATTTTACTGCCTTTATTGTCTGTCATAGCTCTTGGTCCCTTTTTCGTTTGCTCGCCGGGCGCGGTTGGTTCTGCGCTCCGTCAAATGTTAAGCTACGCGCCCATTGCGCACAAAAAAGGGACCAAATGTGCGAATTTGGCGGTCAAATACGGCCAAATTGGCCGGTTTGCGACCTTGATGGGGCTGCTGCGCCCCTGCGGGCATTGCGTGATCAAGCTGTTTTCCCGGCCCTGGTCGGGCTGGGCGGTTTGATCACGCAATGTTCAAAGCGCAGCATTTTGACCGTTGGGCAGCCACTGCGCCGGGTTGCCGAAACGGCTGGTTTCGCGTATGTACGGCGCATCCCCTTGAGCGATGGAGAAACGGCCCGATGACAGATCGCGTGCTGATTATTGATTTCGGATCGCAGGTAACACAGCTTATTGCGCGACGTGTGCGCGAAAGCGGCGTTTACTGCGAAATTCACCCTTTTAATAACATTTCGGATGCGTTCCTGGATGAATTTGCCCCCAAGGCGATCATTCTGTCGGGCGGCCCGGCTTCCGTGCATTGGGAAAAATCGCCGGCAGCTCCGGTGCGTGTATTTGACATGGGCATTCCGGTTCTGGGCATCTGTTATGGCCAGCAGACCATGGTCAACCAGCTTGGTGGCAAGGTCGAAGCCTCGGAACATCGCGAATTTGGCCGCGCCTTTGTGGATGTGGTCGAAGATTGCGCCCTGTTTACCGGTGTTTGGGCCGTTGGCGCGCGCGAACAGGTCTGGATGAGCCACGGCGACCGTGTTGATTCCCTGCCCGAAGGTTTCCGGGTTGTTGGCAAGTCCGATGGCGCACCCTGTGCCGCGATTGCCAATGACGAAAAGAAATTCTATGCCGTGCAGTTCCACCCCGAAGTGGTGCATACCCCGCATGGCGCGCAGCTTTTGCGCAACTTCACCCATGACGTGGCCGGTTGCACCGGCGACTGGACGATGGATGCCTATAAGGACGATGCCATTGCCAAAATCCGCAAACAGGTGGGCGATGGCAAGGTCATTTGTGGCCTTTCCGGCGGCGTTGACAGCTCTGTGACGGCGGTTCTGATCCATGAAGCGATTGGCGACCAGCTGACCTGCGTGTTTGTTGACCATGGCTTCATGCGCTCGGGCGAGGCCGACCAGGTGGTGAACCTGTTCCGCGACCACTACAATATTCCGCTGGTCCATGTGGATGCCTCGGCGACCTTTATTGGCGCGATCGAAGGCGAAACCGACCCGGAAGTAAAACGCAAAACCATTGGCCGTCTTTTCATCGAAGTATTCGAGGAAGAAGCCAAGAAAATCGGTGGCGCAGACTTCCTGGCACAGGGCACGCTGTATCCCGACGTGATTGAAAGCGTTTCCTTTACCGGCGGCCCGTCTGTCACCATTAAATCGCACCACAATGTGGGGGGGCTGCCCGAACGCATGAATATGCAACTGGTCGAACCGCTGCGCGAACTGTTCAAGGACGAAGTCCGCGATCTTGGCCGCGAACTGGGCCTGCCCGACAGCTTTGTCGGCCGCCACCCGTTCCCCGGACCGGGCCTCGCCATCCGCATCCCTGGCCAGCCGATCACGCGCGAAAAGCTAGATATCCTGCGCAAGGCCGATGCGATCTATCTCGAAGAAATCCGCAATGCCGGGCTTTATGACGCCATCTGGCAGGCCTTCGCCGTGCTGCTGCCGGTCCGTACCGTCGGTGTGATGGGCGATGGCCGCACCTATGACTATGCCTGTGCGCTGCGCGCTGTCACCTCCACCGACGGCATGACGGCAGACTATTTCGCCTTCCCGCCGGAAATCCTTGGCCGTATCGCCAACCGGATCATTAACGAGGTCAATGGTATCAACCGCGTCACCTACGACTACACCTCAAAACCACCGGGAACGATTGAGTGGGAATAACCCGCTTTCGGCACTGCCCGGAATTTTGAGAATCGGAACACGACTAAGCCCGCAGAAATGCGGGCTTTTTTGTGTTTTAGGGTTGCAAGGTCTGGTATCGTCTTGCAGCGGAAAGTAGCATTTTTTTCATGGCACCAAAAATGGCATTCTTTGCCTTGAGGGCCTCCGCCGGAGGCTCTGGCTATGTCCTGCAGTCACGCTATGACATAGATGCTCCAATGAGTGCCGCAACGCTCAATCAGGTCCTGACGCTGGCCTAAAAGGCCGCGCAGAAGGATGGCAAAACATTGGCCAAGTTCGGCCTCCACGACCTGCGCCGCACTGCCTGCACCGTGCTGCACGAGGCAGGCTATAACTCCGATTGGATCGAAAAAAGCCTTGCCCACGAACAACGCGGCGTCTGCGACGTCTACAACAAAGCCGAATACCGCGAACAGCGCTCCGAAATGATGCAGGACTGGGCGGATATGATTGATGAGTGGATTGGGGCAGGAGTTAAGCGTTAGCCGTTATGGTGGGTTAGAAGCTATAACTTGCCAGTCAAACGAGCAGGTCGCTAACGGGGCCTACAAATAGTAGTCATGCGCGAAGACGACCACTTTACGCACTTAGCGGACGTTAGCTGCTACAGAAGCCTGACTGTAGATGCCGAGCTAATGCGGTCGTTGTGGATAACGCAGATCATATTTATGTGATTTCGTATAGTCTATCTACCATCACTCCTTACCTATGCGCGTTTTGTCACATCTTCATGCTCATTTTCCATTGGCGGTTAGTGTAAAATTGGGTCAATATCAAAACATTATGGAAAGGCTGTTGTGAGAAAATGAGCACAGCAAAGCTGTAGAAACGCGCATGCTCGTTTTCACCGGAGGAGAATAGCTGTGATATCTAGATTTATCTTTTCTCTTCAATTGCCTAGATCATTTTTCCCAGTCTTTGGCTGGGAGCAAAAACACGCATGCGCAGTATTATAATGTTAGGGGCCAAGCCTAGCCATCGGAAATATAAATTTTGGAGACCAAATGGCATATAGAAATGGAAATTACGCAGCCTTTTATGTTGCAGAGCCTTTCGACGAAGATGCACTAGGGGCGCATGCTGCAAAAGACTTTTGCTATTACAACATGCTACGAGCCTGGAAAGGTAAGGACTCTTCTTTCCCTTTCAATGACTCGCATGACAAAACATATAACGTCCGTGATAACAGTAATTGGGGGTTAACGTTAAAACCAAGGTTAAGACAACGACTTCGAAGTTCAAAGAACATCGTTCTTTTCCTTAGCTCCAATACTAAAAGCTCAAAGGCACTGAGGGAGGAAATGGATTATGGGATTAATGACCAAGGTCTGCCAGTCATTGTGATATATCCCGAATTTGACTCAAAAGAGAGTCTTCTGACAAACGGGGACATTAAAGAAAGAGTTAAAAAACTATGGGATAAGCTTCCGATATTCAGAGATTCAATGGGTGAAGTCCCAACACTCCACGTGCCGTTAAAAAAAATTCTCATTAAGCGTGCCCTGAATGACATAGACTTGATGGTAGCCACGAAAGTTGATCCACAAATATTTTTTTATATAACTTAGTTATCTGACGGGCAAATAATAAATAAATGAAAAAAGTAAGTTTTATTGACAAAAGGGTTTTTGACAACTTTCTCAAGGTTACTTCATATATAAGTTTGACCTTATCTCTTGTTGTCCTTTTTGTTAATATTCCGAAGGACTATAAATCTCTATATGGATGGATTTTTCTTGGGTTTTTGGTGGTAATTTATATCTTAATTTGGATTTGGGCCAATGCATTAAGCAAGATTGATATCAAAGTTGAAGGAAGTGACGTAACTATTAAGGTTGGTGACATTTTTCAGCAAAAAGGACTTAAGGCGATTGCATTTAACGAGTATTTTGATACGCAGGTGGACAATAAAATAATTGCAGAAAAATCTCTTAACGGAATTTTTATTAACAATTATCTCAATGTCTCAGTTTCTGCTCTGGATGACCACATTCGAAAATATGAGTTTGAAGACGATGAGTTAATTGAAAGAAAATCTGATAGAGTGCTGGGCAAGGTTGATCGTTACCAAATAGGAACCATTTGTATATATGGCGAATATCTACTAACAGCATTCTCTAAGTTCGACGAGAATAACAAAGCCTTGCTCACTATGCCTGAGTACTTAGAGTTCTTAATTAACTTTTGGGATAAGGTAAATAATGTATATGCTCAGAAAGATGTGTCCACACCAATATTCGGCTCAGGAATTACTCGAATAAAAGGCCACAAATCTATAAGTGATGAGGACCTCTTGAAGATCATGCTGTGGACTTTCCGTATTAGCGAAATGCGATTCAAATATCCAGCAAGGCTTACTATCGTTATTCATAAAGATAAGATTAATCAAATAAATCTTCTCGATATTAAATCAGCTAGGAACGGGGTATGATTGCCCCTAACAAGCGCATGTTGTCGGACTGGTTTTCCGCTGCGCTCCAGGCCAGCTTCAAATTCGGGCTTTAGGCAGCGCTAATGGAGAGTTTTATGCCTTATGAACCAAGGGAAAAGCGAAACCCACAACAACTTACCATTAAACAATATATACACTCGGCACATTCTATTTGCTAAATTCTATTGTCGGCCTTTGCCCCTCCGTGGGACCTGCTAAGTTTTGCTGCTCCGGCCCCTTAGCAAAGTGTTAATGTCCGCTTTCGGCTCTTTGCGTTCATAAACCTAAGCAGGCTGAGAAGAGGGGACGTAGTCGCTTTGGTTTTCGGGGCGAGAGAGGTAACTCGACATGTTGCGAAGAATGTTTATTCCTTTTGGCCTTCTGATCGGTGGATCGAAGCCAAGTAATTCCCTGGCAGAAGATCTAAATCTGGGAGTTCTCTGGACCGCTCTGGAATTGTCTTGAGTATCTTGGAAACCGCTTGCCGGGTCATTCCAAGCAGACCGGCAATTTCCGATTGATTGAGCTCCTCGTGCTTGAGCACCAAGACTTGCTTCATGTGGTCCGTCAGTCTGTCATCGACCATCAGCAGTGCGTGCCGTCGAAGCTCTGTCTCATCACCAGAGGTCCAGCCATTAGCTTTCACATACCGATAATAATATTCATCAAATCCAGGTTCATCAGATTGCCTGCGAACGGTATTTCGACGTCCCGTTTGCGTCCAGGTTGCGTAACCTCCTGATCAAATTGGGTCCGGGAACGCATGGTAAGACAGCTATCATCTGGTTTATGAAATCAGTGGTGATGCTGTGTGGATATTGGCGCTGGTTCATGCGTCGCGCCATTGGTCGTTCATTAGGGATTGATCGGAACTGCGTCACAAACAGCGCATATTGATGACGCGCTGTTTGTGAGGGCGGAAAAGTTCAGGCGTTGCTGATCGTAACTTGGCTCACCGTTTCCCAAATCGCTCAATCGCCGCATCCGACACAGGTTTAAACAGCGCGACAATCGTGCCTTCCGGGTCGCGGATCATGGCGGCGCGGTTGCCCCAGGGCATCATTTTCGGTTCGTGAACGATGGTGACACTGTCTTTGAGTTGATCAAACAGGGCATCCACATCATCCACCATCAGTTCGATGATGGCGGTGCGGTTGGCGGCGGGTTCGCAACTGCCGGGCTGGAAAATGGCGACGGTTTCGACGCTGCCAATGGCAAGGGTGGCCGCCGGGGTGACGATTTCGGCGAATTGCGGGGCGAGCCAGTCGGCCGTCTGGCCCATCACCATTTCATAAAAGGCGACCATGGCTTTGATGTCCTGGGCGATCAGGCGGGTTGAGGCGAATTTCATGTTTGTTTCTCGTGCTGGGCCGTTGGGGATATTGGGGATCTGGCCGGGGGATGTGATTAATCATCCGTCTTTTCGCAGAGTGCTCCTGACAGCTTTATGACAGCAGTGATTTGCGGTGTGGCACGAGAAGGATTTTGCGGGAGCTGTTGGCAAGGGCTGGCTTTGATTTGTCGGGCATTAGCCGTGCTGCGCCGTGCGGTGAGCGTGTTTGTATGCCTGGGCGTTTGGCGGTTGTAGGGCGGAGGATGTGCAAAAGGCGGCTGTTGGGGCCGCCTTTTGCTGTTTTTACGGATTTACTGGTTCGTCAGGGGCTGGGGCGGGACTGCCCTGTATCAGCGCTGATATTTGATGAAGGGGGTTAAGGTTGCGATGCGGTCATAAAGCAGGCGGGCGGTTTCGTTGAATTCCTGGGTCATCCAGTAAACCGTCGGGCAGCCAGCATCATCTGCCAGTTTATAGGTCGCCTCGATCAGCGCGCGGCCCAGCCCCAGCCCGCGGGCGTCCGGGGCAACATAGAGGTCTTGCAGGTAGCAGACATCCTCGATCCGCCAGTTATGGCTATGAAAGATGATGTGAACCAGACCAAGCAGTTTGCCATCCCGTTCAGCAACAAGGGCGCGCTGGTGTGTGCGGGCCGGGTCGCACAGGCGGGCAAAGGTGGTATCATAAATTTCCGGGGCGAGAGAGGATTGGTAAAATTCCAGATAGCCATTCCAAAGCGCGCGCCACTGGCTTTCATCCTCCGGGCGGAGGGGGCGGATGGTGGGTGCTGACGGGCTGTTGGCTGTGTTCTCGGTCATGTGCTGGTCCCTGATGAAATATGGCTGATATTTCGCCTGTCATAGGGGGAAAGTGGTCTTTGCCCAAGGGCCATTTTCAAACAGATGACCAGACCAATTGGGATGTGAAATATAAAAGCCCCGGCACGGACCGGGGCTTTGTAGGTGGTTTAATTCATCATGGGGCTAGGTGTGATGCGTGGGCTGGGCGACTGCCCGACCGGGGCCATTCAAACGTGCCTATTCAACCTGCCCCAGATAATCGCCATAGCCTTCGGCTTCCATATCGTCGCGATGGATGAAGCGGAGGGAGGCGGAATTGATGCAATAGCGCAAACCGCCACGGTCGCGCGGGCCATCGGGGAAGACGTGGCCCAGATGGCTGTCGCCGTGGGTGGAGCGGACTTCGGTGCGGATCATGCCGTGTGATGCATCGCGCAATTCGCTGACATGGACCGGGTCAATCGGCTTGGTGAAGCTGGGCCAGCCACAATGGCTGTCGAATTTGTCGCTGGATGCAAAAAGCGGTTCGCCCGAAACGATATCGACATAAATGCCCGGTTCATGGTGATCAAGATATTTGCCGGTTCCCGGGCGTTCGGTGCCGTTTTGCTGGGTAACGTAAAATTCCTCTGGGCTGAGGCTGGCGATGGCATCGGGGTTTTTGGAATAGCGCGTCATGTTATCTCCTGTCGTGCTTCGCCGTTGGGGGCCGGGCCTTAAACCGGCAGGCGAAGTGCGAGGCCATGATGATGGTTGCTGTTGAGCGCAATATAGGCTGCATCGCCATATAATGCATCCCCGGCCGGAATTCGCCGATCACGTTAGCGCACGTTATTGCGACGGCGTGGTGGCGAGGTGGCGTGGTGGCGTGTTGGCGTGGGACTGTGATGCTCTTGATGCGGGCAGGGGCGGTGGATGGCTTCGCGCGGCCGTGTGGGTGCCGGGCATGGTTGAGCGATGGCCCGGCTGTGCCCCGGCCGCGCTATGCGATCCTGTTGTCATCGTTTGGCCGTGCCAAGACCCCGCCTTTACGCTGCGAAATGCAGCAACTGCGATGCGACGCACAGAATGGCGAACAGCCCGGCGAAATAGGCGATCGAGCGAATACCCGCCACCGAAATGCCCGCGCAATAGGTAATGGCATGGACCAGACGGGCGATTAAAAACAGCACCGCGCCAAATTCGGTTACGAAATTGGAAATCCCGGCAATGCGCGCCACCAGAATAACAATGGCAAAAGGCAGCAGATTTTCGAGATGGTTTTGATGGGCGCGTAACCCGCGCAACGCAGCCCCGCGCCGTTCCGGCAGGTTTTCGCGGTTGCTCATTAATGCTTTTCCGCCAATCTGCTGGCCATAATGCCAGTTATAGAAAAACGGAAAAAACAGGCCAAGGATGGTGCAGATCACAAGGATCCATAATTCAAACGTCACGATATTTCCTTTCTGGCAACATGCCGGCGCGCTATGGGCAGTTTACCCGTTTTGGCGCACCTGACAGAGATACGGAAAGAAACATCCTTCCGATGATATAACGCCTGAAGAAGCCATATGTTTTTAGGCGAGGCACAAAAAAGCAAACGGCGTTACACCGGGGTAACGCCGTTTACATGCCGCGTGATGGGAGACGGGCGGTGGTTTCAAATGGGGTTTGTCCTGATGGGCGGCCTTTGTGCGGGGGAGCAGGGCTGGGGCGCCAGTGCGTGTGTCAGGGCCTGCTTAATTGTGGGACTGGTATGTCATCGCGTCCCAGGCTTTTTGCAGGCGTTCATTGGCCTTGCGAAAGCGGGCGCGCTTTTCATCACTGATATTGCCCTGATGGTCCTTGATATCGTTCCAGGCGGCGTTCATGTCGTCCCACGCCTGGACAACCTCGCTGGGCAGGGCCTCGATCCCGGTAGCATTATCGGTGCAATAACCGGTCAGGCCAAATTCCCAATCCTGAAATTCGCGCTGGATTTTGGCATGGTCGGGAATATGTCGGGTCATTTTACACTCCTTGGCAAATGCTTTGCCATCGTGGCACTGCGCGAAAGCTAGCCTTTAAAGATGGCATGACGATGCGCAGGTAAGGCGATTGCAGGGCAGTGCAGGTGCGCACGGCGATATTGATTGCCGGATATAACCAGCCTGGCCCGAAAAAAAGAAAGGCACCCCGGGGGAAGGGTGCCGAAGGCTGCGTAGGGGGACGCAGGGAGGAAATCAGTTTTTGGACATCCGGAACTTGTTAACTTTTTGTCATTTTGTCCCAGGCCTTCTGCAGTTGCTCGGAAGCGCTGCGATGTTTTTGGGCTGCGCCATGTGCAACATCATCGTCGCTGTTTTGGGTGTCGCCATAGGATGCGGTCATGTCATCCCATGCCTTGATAACTTCGCTGGGCAGATTGCCGATCTCCATCCGGTTTTCACGGCAATAACCCTTAAGGCTGTCTTCCCATTTCGCATGATCCTGCTGGAGTTTCATGCGATCCAGTGCGGTTTGTTCCATCATGGTTGCGGCTCCATTTTTATATTTTTGAGCTCGTGTTCTGATAGGCAAACGCGCGTGTTTGCAACTGGTTCCCGTAAAAATGCAAATTATTTGAAAAAAGTTTCGCAACATGCTTGATGCAGGGGGTGAACAGACTATTTCCCCCTGGTTCGCTGGGGTTTGCGACATTTTCCTTTTTATCAGAATGCCAGTTGCATGGTGCCATTGCCCGCATGTGATGCCGGGTTTCGGGCCAGCGATTGGATAAGCCATGTTTACCGGAGCTTTATGATGTCCAGCCGCACAGCAAATGGTGATGCTGATCGTGATGGCGATGCGCAGGGAGCTTCAACACCTGCGACATCGAAGATGGAAGCAAAGCCGGTTTCAGGCTGGTTGATCATGTTTCTGGCAGTCGCCTGTGGGCTGATTGCCGCCAATCTTTATTATTCACAGCCGCTGGTTGGCCCGATCAGCGCGGAACTTGGCCTGTCGCCCCGTGCCGCTGGCCTGATCGTGACGATGACCCAGGTCGGTTATGGCATTGGCCTGTTGTTGATTGTGCCGCTGGGCGACCTGTTTGAAAACCGCCGCCTGATCATAACCGTAATCGCGCTGGGCGGGCTGGCCCTGCTGGCATCGGGGCTGGCAACCACGCCCGGCACATTTCTGGCCGCGTCACTGTTTATTGGGATCGGGTCGGTTGCGGTGCAAATTCTGGTGCCATTTGCTGCCCACCTTGCCAGTGATGCCACGCGCGGGCGCATTGTTGGCAATGTCATGAGCGGTTTGATGTTTGGCATCATGCTGTCACGGCCGGTTTCAAGTTTCCTGACGGAACTGACAAACTGGCGCGTGGTGTTTTTTGCCTCGACCGCGATGATGGTGGTGTTGATGATTGCGGTGCGTTTGGTGCTGCCCGTCAGCCGCCCGCATGTGCGCCCGCATTATTTTGAATTATTGGGCAGCATGGCGCGCCTGATGATCACAAGCCGCATTTTGCGCCGCCGTGCCCTGTATCAGGCATCGCTGTTTGCGGCCTTCAGCCTGTTCTGGACGACGGTGCCGTTGCTGCTGGCAGGGCCGGATTTTAACATGTCGCAGGCGGGCATTGCCCTGTTTGCACTGGCCGGGGCGGCGGGCGCGGTGGCAGCCCCGATTGGCGGACGCATGGCTGACCGGGGCTGGATGCGTCCGGCAACGGCAATTGCCATGGCATCGGTGCCCTTTGCCCTGATGTTGACCCATCTGGGCGACATGGGCAGTGGCTTTTCGCTGTTGGTGCTGGTGGCCGGGGCCGTGATGCTCGATTTCGGACTGACATGTAATATGGTGCTGGGGCAGCGGGCGATCTTCTCGCTGGGGGCGGCGTATCGCAACCGCATCAACGGTGTTTACATGGCAACATTTTTTGCCGCCGGTGCAGTGGGGTCTGCCCTTGGCGGCTGGGCCTTTGCCCATGGGGGATGGATGCTGTCAACGGCGGTGGGTGCGGTCTTTCCCGCGCTGGGTTTGCTTTATTATCTTAGCGAATATATCCGTCCGCTCGATCTGCCAAAGGCGGATTAGGAACCATGATATTGTTAAACCGGCAGCATTTGTTGCCGGTTTTTCTTTTGATGGCGGCTGGTTTTTTAGTCCGCCTCGGGGATACCATTACTGCCGCAATGGCGCGATGCCTCGCAGGCGTTGGACAGGCTTTGGCGAATGCTGGCTTGCCAGTCAATGCCGCTACAGGCTCCAAGCAGGGGCATAACCAAGCCGGTCAGGACCACCAGACGCAGGGCAAAAACAAGGTTACGGGCAAGGTTGCCGGGCAAAAACGCCTCCTGTCGGGCGGTTATGGATGGTTATTGATACGGCATTTATAAGCAGGGCGGGTATCATTGCTGATCACGATCTTGCGACCATGAATTGGGCAATTTGACAACATGCCTTGTCTTGGCGCGATATCCGTGGAAAATAAGGCCCATGGCAAACAGCAAACATGCATCCGATTCCGTGACCAGATCTTCCGCCCAAAATATGCATAGCCCTGAAAACCCGTCATCCGAACAGGATGACGCAGCAGCAAACCCCGATGTTGCTGCCCGTATGGGATTAAGCCCGTCGCAGGGCGAAGCCGTATTGCGCGATGCATCCAGCGTTATCGGACATGACCTGTCATTGCCCGATATCGAGGCGGCAGCACGCCTTTTTGCTCTGTTGGGCGATGCCGGGCGCCTGCAACTGGTGCTACGTTGCATGGAACGGCCGCAAACCGTTAGCGAACTGGCCGAGGCAGCGGGCATGTCACAATCCCTGACCAGCCACCATTTGCGGCATTTGCGCGACCAGCGCATTCTGGCATCCGAACGCCGGGGGCGGCACATTTATTACACCATCGATGATGCCCATATTTCCGGTGTCGTGCAGGATGTGTTTGCCCACGTCACCCACGATTAGGCCCCGATGTGTCGGTGTCTATCTGGCGCTAAAATCCCGCTGATCTGACAATCTGTTTGCAACCCGTGTTGGCCTGGCCCGCACGGGTTTTGTGTTTTTGTAAGGAATTTGGGGGCATGCGGTAAGGCGTGGCTGTGCCATGGCAATGGGCGAGTCCTTGAAAGCCGGTTTTTGAAGTTGGTGGGGCATCGTCGAGGTGGGCAGCGGACGCGATTTTCAGGTGCGATTTCAGTATATTCAAATGAGCGTTTGAATATCTCTTGACTCAAACATATGAATTGTTATTTGTATATTATACATGAATGATAATTTGAATGTTTGCGAGGCGGAAATGTCCTTGACCATCAATTGGCGAGACTATGCAGAGCTTGAGGGCTGCGCCCGGTGCCGGGAAACTGTTGTGGCGGGGCTGCGCAAAGACCTGGCCGGTCACGAGATCGAGGCCAGTGCGCGCGAACTGTATGTTGGCGGGGAAACAGACGATGCAGAGCGTGAGCGGATTGAGCAGGCGCTGAGCGATCGTAATGCCGCCATTCACCACCATCACTGGTCGGTTAGTGGCATGGATTGCGGGTCATGCGTTGCGAAAATTGAAACCGCCCTGCAGCGGCGCAAGGAAATTGATTGCGTTGATGTGTCCATGATGCGCGAAACCGTTACGCTGGGCCTGCAGGACGATACCGCACAAACCCGCGAGGATATTTCCAAAACCCTGGGCAAGCTGGGTTACCCGGCTCGGGAACGGGATGGCGTGGGCGACGCCGTAACGGGGAAAACATGCTGCGGCGGCCATGACCATAATGATGCGCACGCGATGCAGGGTCATGATCATGGCGATGATCACGGCCATGACAATAAGCCTTTGGCTGATCAAGAACATCCGCACGATCAGGGGCATGCCCATAATCATGCGCAAGGTTTACCGCATTCTCATGGTGGTGGCCTGCCGATCATGCGCCGCTTTGCCCCCTGGCCCAAGGCCGGGGACGAAATTGCCTGGGCGGCGATTTGTTTGTTGCTGGGCTGGGGCATTGGTGCGCTGGTGCCGGTGGCAGAACCTTATGCATTGTCTGTCGGGGCGATTTTGGCGGCGTTGCCGGTCATGCGCCGTGCCGGGCAACTGGTGATGAATGGGGCGATTTTCTCGATCGAGCTTTTGATGACTGTTGCCGTTATTGGTGCGGTGGCAATTGGCGACCCGCTGGAAGCTGGCATGGTGGTGTTGCTGTTTGCCATTGGCGAAAGCCTGGAAGGTGTGGCCGCCGGGCAGGCGCGCAGCGGCGTAAAATCCCTGTTGAAACTGGCACCGGAAAAGGCCCGGCTGGTATCGGCAAATGGCCCGCGCGAGGTGCATCCATCCCGCCTGGCGATTGATGATGTGGTTGAAGTGCGCCCGGGCGAACGTATTCCTGCTGATGGCGTTATCGCCAAGGGACAGGCCGATATTGATAACAGCCACTTAACCGGTGAATCGGTGCCGGTTGCTTGTGAAGAAGGTAGCGAAGTGTTCGCCGGTGCGATTGTCACTGACCGCCCGGTTGAAGTGAAAGTAACCCGCGCGGCAGGCCAGACCATGCTGGACCGTGTTATTCAACTGGTTGAGGAAAGCGAAAAGCACAAAGCCCAGGTGGAGCGTTTTGTTGCCCGCTTTGCCCGTATTTACACGCCGATCATTATGGCGATGGCATTGCTGACCGTAATCATCCCGCCGTTATTCTTTGGGCAGGACTGGCAGGAATGGATCTATCGCGGGTTGGCACTGCTGTTAATTGGCTGCCCCTGTGCACTGGTTATTTCAACGCCGGCTGCCGTTACTTCGGCCCTGGCCCGTGCCGCGCGTATCGGCCTTTTGGTGAAAGGTGGTGCTGCGTTGGAGGCGATTGGTGCCGTGCGCAAAATCGCCTTTGATAAAACCGGCACCCTGACCGAAGGTAAACCGGCGCTGGTTGATATGATAACCTTTGGCAAGCAGACAGAGGACGAGGTGCTGGCCATTGCCGCAGCGCTGGAAAATGTGACCTCGCACCCGCTCGCACGTGCGGTGGTTGATGCTGCCAAAAGCCGCAATCTTAGCCTGCCGGAGCTTGCCGATGGCCGCACCATCGCCGGTGCCGGTGTTGAAGGGCGCATTGACGGCATCCATTATCAGGTGGGGGCGCCCAAACGCCTGAATATCACCTGCGATGATGCCGTGACCACCTGGATGAACCGGCAGGAGGATGAAGGCAGTACAGCCATTGCCGTTGTGCGCGAAGGCGTGGTTATCGGTGCACTGGCATTGCGCGATATCCCGCGTGAAGAAGCCCGCAAAGGCCTTGAAATGCTGAAAAATCTGGGTGTGGACCCTGTGATGCTGACAGGTGATGCAAACCGGGTTGCAAAGCGCTTGGCGGCGGATTTGGGAATGTCCTATCGGGCGGAATTACTGCCCGAAGATAAGCTGAACGCCCTTGCCGAAATTCGCAATGAAGGGGATGGCACTGGCAAACCTGCCAGTGTTGCCATGGTTGGCGATGGCATCAATGATGCCCCGGCCCTGAAAGCGGCGGATGTTGGCATTGCCATTGGCGGTGGAACCGATATTGCACTTGAAGCCGCCGACGCCGTCATTGTCAAATCCCGCCTGACCGACGTTGCCATATTGGTGAAACTTTCCCGCCAGGCGCGGCGTGTGATTCGCGAGAATATCGGTCTGGCGATTGGCCTGAAGGCGATATTTTTGGTAACCAGCATATTTGGCATTACCGGCCTGTGGGTTGCAGTGCTGGCTGATACCGGGGCAACCGTGCTGGTGACACTTAATTCGCTTCGCCTGTTGTGGGGACGAAAAGAAAGCTGAACCCCCTAAATGTGAGATCAAATGCCGTATGTCCTAATGCCGCTGGCAATCGTCAGCGGCTTTTTGACCCGCAGGATTTAAGGTAAAATCTGGTGGCATTGGGATGGGGTGAAAACGGAAGCGGCGGCAACCGTTTCCCGCATCGGTTACCGCCACTGTTCCACCTTGAGAGGCCTGCGGGGAGAGAGGACCCGCAGGACAGGACAAGCCTTTTTGGGGACAAATGCGAATGGGTTTCATTCGCGGGCTGTGTCTGGAGTGTTTATACGGAAGCCTTTGCTTAAGCGCAAGTGAAAATCGTTATCAATTGCAGAAAAATTTGCGCCCGATGTTTTCTGGTGCGCTGGCGTGACCTTGGATGCAAGGCCATTTCTTCTTAATTATCTGATATTGTTGTGTTAATGGCAAAAAAACAAAGGCCGCGAGTTTTCCCGCGGCCTTTGCTGATGGATATGTTTTTGGCCAATTCAGGCCGAAACGCGCTGCAAATGGTTGTCCCATTTTAGCGATTTAAGCGAATCGTCGGGAAGCTCTTCGCGTTTACGGTTCAGGGCGTCCATGCGCCAGCCTGACCCAAGGCCGCTGGTGCCAACAAATTCACCCTTGCGGTCAGTTGCGGCAATACCGCAGCCATCCGGGGCGGCAATGTTGGTCAGGAATTTGCCGTTATGGGCATCCCAAAAGGTCACAACACCGCCGCGCGGGCAGGAAATGGCAAAGACCGAGCCTGATGCATCAAACCGCACACTGCCGCAATATTGGCGCATGCGATATTGCACATTGTCCGGGGCCTCAAGGGCCAGAAGCTGCGGCCCGCCCGGTTTCCAAAGGCCCACCAGGGGGACTTCGTCATTCAGGCCGCCATGATATTGAAAGCCCGTTGCGATGGTGCCATCGCTGGCAACGTCAATATGGCGGATGGAAAGCTTGTGCCAGTCATCCTTCAGGCGGGTCTGATACAGTTTTTCGCCGGTATGCCGGTTAATGACCGTCAGGTTCGGTTCCATCGTTTCGATGTTTAACGGTGTTCTGCCGTCAAAATCGGGGTGGGTTTTAAGGCCGCCATTGGCAATTGCCATGCTTTCGCCATCGGGCAGCAGGTGCAATTCATGCGGACCCATGCCATAGCTGTCAAATTCGGCAATGCGTTTATAGCCGTTCTGCGCATCCCAAACCGATATGACACCGCGTGCGTTATCAAAATCGTTTTCGGTGATGTAAAGGTAACGCCCGTCATTCGAATAAACCGAATGGCCGTAAAAACGCCGGTCTTCCGGGCTTTTCAGGGTTGCGCGCACTTCGCCGGTATGGCGGTTCATGATCAGGGCATACAGGCCCGGCCGGCGTTCAACGGCGGCAACATCCACATGGTTGGGGCGCAGGCCCACATCGTGGCCACGGCCCGGCAGCGGTTGTTCATACAGGATTTTGCCCTGTGCGTTAAAGGCACTGACATAAAAGTCGTCATTATTGCCAGCACTGGCGCTGATATAAACGGCGCGGTCTTCAGGGGCGGTCACATTGGTTGCGGCACGGGCAAAACCGGCAGGCAGGAAGGTAATGGCACCGCCCAGTCCGATCAGGCGCAAAACATCGCGGCGCTTTGAATTGAAATCAGTCTCCATCGAGGGCATTGAAACCACCTCCAAGTTCGGTGTGACCACCAACATCATTTTCCACCAGCATCACTCCATAGGCGACCTGGTTTTCCAAATCCTGAATTTTGTCAAACCCGCCGGGTTCGGCCAGAACCGCGACCATTGAATCGGGCAGGGCATCGCTGGCATCGCGAATTTTCTGCCAGTTCAGGCGAAAGGACCGATCCAGCAGGCTATCAGCACCCAAAAGGGCAACCATGCCTTTGCCGCTTTCGCCCGCACCATTCAGTTCGCCGTCATAAATGGCAAACAGCGATTTCAGGTTATGGGAAATATTGCGAAGCGACCGTTCTGAACGCCAGCTTTCGGCGCGTTCGGCTTTGGCATCTTCCGGTCCTTCACCCAGGGGCCGGGCCAGTTTCTGGCTGATGATGATCAGCATGCCTTCATGCAGGGCACGGTAAAGGTCGGTCGCGGCAAATTTCGATGTCGGATAATCCATGCTGTCTGGCCCGGCATTGATCATGCCATCAGCAAAGGCGGGCCAGTCGGCAACGATCTGTCCGGTCAGTTTTTCAAGATTGGATGTAATGGCAACGCCATACTGGCACAGATAGGTGCCGTCCTTGTCGGCGGCCAAAATCTGACCGGCCAGTTTCGGGTTGAACAAAACTTCTTCCAGCGCGGGGAAACCCTGCAGGGCCGCACTGGCATCGGCGATTTTGGCCGGGTCGGTATAAAGCGGCGGCTTGTTGCGCAGAAGCATGCGGAATTGGCGGGTCGCGGTGCCGTGTTTGTCGGGCCAGTATTCAATCAACTGGTCGCGCCCGTCGGTCATAAGCGGGCCCATGCGCCAGGGCTGCACTTCCTGCCAGCGATCCATGGCGGTGTTAAAGCCATCGCGCATTTTATCAAGGCCGTCCTGGTCGGGCTTTTTGCAAAATCCCGGCATGTCGGCGGCCAGTGATGCAGTCGCCGTATGAAGCGCATCAAGCTGCGGGGGCATGACATTGGCAAGCAGATGTTTGATAACATCGTGATATTGCGCATCAGGCAGGTCAGCGCGGGCAGGTGGTGCGGCCGCAAGCCCGGCGGCAACAGTCACAATCAACCCGGCCAGCGCCCGGCGAGCACCGGTTTCAAACAACGGCATGGTTCCCCCTAAAGCGATTTCAAAAATGCGATCAGTTTGCTGCGGTCCGATCGTGGCAACAATGTGACGGCATCGCGCGCCTTTTGCGCTTCGCCACCATGCCACAATACGGCTTCAAGAATGGTATTCGCCCGCCCGTCATGCAGGAATCCGGCGCGAGAATCAATTTCCTTTGTGCGCCCCAGGCCCCAAAGGGGCGGTGTGCGCCATTCAAACCCGTTTGCCTGGGCTTCGGGCCGATGATCGGCAAGGCCTTCGCCCATGTCATGAAGCAGAAGGTCGCTATAAGGCCAGATCAACTGCCCGGACTGTTCGGCGTCGCGATCACTGACCGGCAACTGATAGCTGGGGCGGTGGCAACTGGCACAGCCGATATCGTTAAAAATCTGCTTGCCAGCCAGGACATCGGGGTCGGCGGCATTGGCACGCATCGGCGGGGCCAGATTACGGGTATAATACAGGATCAGGTCGGTGATGGTGCTGTGGGCTTCCAGGTCTTCATATTGCGGGCTGTTGCCGTTTGGCGCCTCGCGGCACAGGGTTTGGGCCGCTGTGCAATCACCCGCCCCGTCGGGATAAAGGGTGTTGGAAAGCCCAACATCAAACTGCATGGCGTTTTTGTTTTGCTGATCCAGGCTGGGCATGCCCGCCTTCCAGCCAAACCGGCCCAGTTCCACCCTGTTATCAGCCAGGCTCCAGACACGGTTGGGACGGCCTGAAATACCGTCCTGATCGGCATCATCCGGGTCGGCCTGCGCCATGATCATGTCTTCCGGGATCGCTTCGAGCAGGCCCAGGCCAATCATTTGCGGGGCGATGCGCGGGGAAACCATCAATCCGTCATGTGTCGGGCCATAGGCAAGCCCGGCCAGTTCATAATGCGGTTTGCGCAGGGTGACATTTTCATCCCCCGCCAGCGTGACCACCTGGTCTTGGTAGGTGACCAGTACGCGTCCTTCGGCCGGAATGCCAGGAACGGAAAGTTCCTGAAACTGATGCCCATATACCGGGTCGGGAATGGAATTTGCCTTGCCGCTTGTCAGAAGGGCGCGATCGGCATCGTCCTGTGGTGGGATGGACAGACGCAGCAACATGGCAACGGCGGCGCGGTCCGGGTCGTTTTTAGGGTCCAGGGCGTGGCCACGGCCATTGCGCACATGGCAGCCAATGCAGGACCGGGAATTATAAAGCGGGCCCAGACCATCGGTGGTTTGGGTTTTGGTTGGGGCTGCTACCCACATGCGCTGAAACAGCGCTTCGCCCAGTTTGAAATCCAGCCTTTTGTCAAAAGCCATATTCGCCGAATAGTGCGTAAAGGCTGATCGGCCGGTTTTTTTTACCCAGCTGGTCGCCCCGCCGGGATAGGCATCATCTGGCAGGGTGGGCGATGCCGCATGTGATGGCTGGCTGGCACAAATGCCAAGGCCAAGCGCCAAAGCCGCAGCGGAAAAATGGGAAAACCGAAAAGGCCGGGGCAGAAAGGCAGAAAGGTGGGGCAGGAACATTGCGGGAAACTTCATGCAACCAAAGACCAGACCGGCCACAGGCGCGGGCAGGGGCCAGTGTGGCGGCGATGCCCGAAAACACAAGGTCGGAAACGGAGAACGCGGCGAAGGAAAAATCCCTCGCCGCGCGGCAGATCATACAATCTGTTGCGTTAACCGGGGATAGGCCCGATCAGTTAACCGCATCAGGATTGTCAAGGCTGTCGGACCCTTCAAAGCTGATGCTTTCAAGGCCGATAGCGGCAACAATCTGTTCGATTGATTTGGTCTGGTCGACCAGGGCATCGACAAATTTCTGAACGGCAGCATTGCCTTCGTCATTGCCAGCCGCAATCATCTGGTCGAAATGCTCACCATTATTGGCGCGGTCAACCATTGCCTGACCGGCTGCAACCGAAGCCGCCAGCTTGGTTTTGATTTCCTTGTCAAGATCGGCATTGTTGGCAGCAACCAGTTCGGAAAGAGACGGGCCTTCAACAACGCTGCCATCGGTACGGGTATATTTGCCGAGATAGACATTCTGGATACCCAGCGCATCATAGAAATGCGAATTGTGGGTGTTGTCCGAGAAGCAGTCATGGCTTTCTTCCGGATCATGCAGCAGCAGGCCAAGCTTGGTGCGCTCGCCGCCCAGTTCACCATAGGAAAGCGAACCCATGCCGGTGATTTCGGCGGTCAGGCCGGTTGCGCCATTTTCCAGCATAACGTTCTTGCGGGCATCGCCGCTGTCGTCCCACTGTTCGGCCATCCAGCTCAGGTCGGAAATCAGAAGTTCGGTTGCCGCTTTCAGGTAATCGCCGCGGCGGTCGCAATTGCCATTGGTGCAGTCATCACCCTTGGCATAATCGGTCCAGGGGCGTTCGCCAGCACCCGGGCCTGTTCCATTAAGATCCTGCCCCCACAGCAGAAATTCAATGGCGTGGTAACCGGTGGCAACGTTGGCTTCAACGCCGTCAAGTTCGTGCAGCTTCTGCAAAAGATCGGCATCGATGGTGGATGCATCGATCGTTTCGCTGCCGATTTTCAGTTCCTTGTTGGCGATGACATTGGCGGTGTAAGCGGGGTTTTCCTCGCTTTCGCTGCCATAAAGGTCGCCATCGACATAATCGATCAGGCCTTCGTCAAGCGGCCAGGCGTTAACCTTGCCTTCCCAGTCATCGACAATCGGATTGCCGAAACGGAAAACTTCGGTCTGCTGATAGGACGGACGGGCAGCAATCCAGGCAGCGCGCGCTTTTTTCAGGGCATCTTCTGACGGATTGTCGATCAGGTCATTTACAGCGGCCTCAAGCGTTTTGGCGGTCGATACAGCGTCGCTATATCCCGCTTCCGCGATGTCCGCGTAATTTTTCATGATGGCTTCGGCGTCCGGGGCCGCATGGGCCAACGGTGCCCCAAGCACCCCCATCATGGCTGCTGTGCCAAGAATTTTTGAAAATTTCATTGGAATAACTGTCCGTCCCTGTTTGTAGATCAAGCGTTTCGCCGAGATATTGATACTGCTTGTGAGAATGATTTTCAACAAATCAATTGCGTTTGAAAATCACAATCGACCGCAAAAGCCGCCGGTAACCAAATTGTGTGCAGCGCAATAAGAACAGTTGCGGCAAGATGGCAGCGACCGCATCAGGCAAAACCGGCAGCAGGCAGGCCCGGTAAACCTGTGAATTTAAAGCGATGAGGCACGAATGCACGGCGATAACGCGCAAAAGACAAAGATCAGGCAGTGGGATTTCCCGGTTCGCCTGTTTCACTGGGCACTGGTAACTGCAATTGTCACAGCATGGTGGACCAACCAGGAAGCCATCATCAATATTCATGAACTGGCAGGCTATACCGTGCTGACGCTGGTTCTGTTCCGGATTATCTGGGGATTCGTTGGCAGTTCCAACGCCCGGTTCACATCCTTCGTCAAGGGGCCGTTCACCGCCCTTTCCTATCTGCGCAAGCTGCCCAAAGGCAGCGAGGAAGAACTGGCCTATGAAGGGCACAACCCTGCAGGTGGGCTGATGGTGATTGTGCTGTTGCTGCTGGTTGCTGTGCAGGCCTTTACAGGGCTTTTCACCAGCGAGGATACCTTCCTGTTTTTTGACGGGCCGCTGGTCAAATATGTGCCGTCAGGCTTTGCCAACACCATGAACTATATTCACCATGTGAATATCAATCTGATCTATATCGCAGTTGCGCTGCATGTTGTGGCGGCTATTGGCTATCTGTTTTTGAAAAACGAAAACCTGATTGGCGCGATGATTACTGGTTCGCGCAAGGTGCCAACCAGCATTGCGGCACGGTTTGCCAGTATCAATTTCAAACCAGCCTGGCTGGGCCTTTTGATCATGGTGATGTGCGGTGCCATCGTCGCCGGGGTTATTACCCTTGCCCGCGCAGGTTAAAACGCCATTTGCGCGCACCCGTTGGCAAGGCGGGAAAAAGGCGGGCAGGACGCCTGTCTTCCATTGCTGCGTTAACATGCCATGTTGATGTGCTGACCGGTTTTGAGCGTCAGGTGATGCGCAAACATATAAAGCCAGTGCAAATATAAAAGGCGGGGTGCCCAAACACCCCGCCTTTCTTGCATCATATCGTTCGGCAACCCTGTAAACAGGGGGCTGAATTATTTGGTGCGGTAATCGTCGTGGCAGCCTTTGCAGGACTTGCCCATTTCCGCCATGATCGGGCCCATTGCCGCTTTGTCACCGGCAACTTCAGCCAGTTTCAGGGCATTTTCTTCCAGTTTCGGGAAATGGCCGGCGAAATCGTCCCAGTTGGTCCAGATATCGGCACTGGCAGTGGTTTTTTCGGTGGCATCCGGGGTCTGGGTTTTGAAAACGTCCGGGCCGGTCGATGCCGAGAAGGCAATGCCTTCAGCCAGCAGATGAATCACGCCGTTCGGCAGTTCACACTGGCCTTTCATGTAGCAGCCCAGCGTGCCCATGGCACCGCCGATACCTGCCATCATGTGCTCGCGCGTCTGCACAGCGGCATTGTCGCTGGCTTCATCAGCCTGTGCCGGCAGGGCGGCCACAGTCAGACCAAGGGTCGCGGTCAGAAGGGCGGTTTTGACAAAATGTTTCATTATTCTCAATCTCTCTTGAAGAACGGGGAAAAAGTAATCGTTGCTTATGTAGTGTTGCCTGAACGTCCTCTGTGGGCTTAGTGTCCCAGCAGCGGGCCAAATAATGGAATCACAACACCGTGAGGACATCCGCATTGTTCTAAATTTGGCGATAAGGAAACGCCCTTTATGTCGTCCACCGGCTTAAATTCTGCGCCTGTTCGGGGAAATGCCCCACATCTTTCCGGTCTTGATCGCGCCCGGGCCCTAATACGTGACTGGGGGCTTGGCCGGGCCTATATCAATGGTGAATGGCGTCGTGCCGATTCTGGTGAAACGATCGAAGTTTTCGACCCGGCAACGGGCAAGCTTCTGGCGGATGTGGCCTTTATGCGCACAAGCGAAGCGCGCCGGGCCATCGATGCTGCTGCCAGTGCCTTTCCGGCATGGGCCGCGGAACTTGCCAAAAGCCGTGCCACCATTTTGCGCCGCTGGCGCGGCCTTATGGAAGAATATCTTGAAGACCTTGCCTGCCTGATTACGGCAGAACAGGGAAAACCGCTTGATCAGGCCCGCCGTGAAGTGATCGGTGCCATTGCCTATGCCGAATGGTATGGCGAGGAAGCACGGCGTGCCTATGGACAAACCATGCCCGGCAACCAGCCCGACCGGCGTGTTGTTATCCAGAAACAGCCCGTTGGGGTGGTTGCTGCAATCACGCCCTGGAATTTCCCGCTGACAATGGTGGTGCGCAAATGTGCGCCTGCATTGGCTGCTGGCTGCAGCGTTGTGGTTAAACCGGCCGAAGATACCCCGCTTTGCGCCCTGGCGGTGGCCAAACTGGCAGAAATGGCCGGTTTCCCCGCTGGTGTTTTTAATGTGGTTACCGGCAACCCCATCCCCATTGCCCAGGCCCTGACCGATGATTTCCGGGTTCGGATGCTGTCCTTTACCGGGTCAACTGCGGTGGGGAAACGCCTGATCGTGCAATGCGCCGATACGGTTAAGAAAACGGCCATGGAACTGGGCGGCAATGCGCCCTTCATCGTGATGGATGATGCCGATCTGGACGATGCGGTGGCGGGCGCAATGATTTCCAAATACCGCAATAGCGGGCAGACCTGCGTATGTGCCAACCGCATTTTTGTGCAAAACGGCATTTATGATGCGTTCGTTGAAAAATTCATTGCCGCCACGCGCGACATGCGGGTGGGCAACGGGTTTGAAGACGGAAGCGAGATTGGCCCGCTGATTAACAGCCGCGCGGTGGCAAAGGTGGAACGCCTGTTAAATGATGCCCGTAAACGCGGCGGCGTGTTCCATGACGGGGCGGATATTCCCGCACAGGGCTATTTTGTGCGCCCCACGGTGATTACCGATCTTCCCCTTGATGCCGATTGTTTTGAGGAAGAACTGTTCGCCCCGGTTGCCCCGATTTACCGTTTTGAAACCGAGGCCGAGGCCATCGCACTGGCCAATAGTGTGAAGGGTGGTTTGTCATCCTATCTATACAGCCGCGATATTGGCCGTATTCATCGCATTGCCGAGGCATTGCAAACCGGCGTGGTCGGCATCAATGATGGCACCACATCGCATGAAGGCGCACCGTTTGGCGGTGTGAAAGAAAGCGGCCATGGCCGTGAAGGTGGCCATTGGGGCCTGGATGAATATCTTGAGGTGAAATACCTTAATATCGCCCTTACCCAGAGTCTTTAGAGCCATGCAAAATTAAACAGGGTCGCTTCGGCGACTCTGTTCTTGCGATTCGTGATCGATTTGTCGGCAAATTACGAAAAAGAAGGCCGGTCGATGGCCCAAAATCCGACATGCACAGCCAAATAAAAACCTTCTGTGTCCCTTTTGTTTCAATGGATACAGCCTCATTGCCATAATGGCCTTACAGGTGGTTTGGCTGCTGCCTTAATCCCGTTTGAAAATAATGAACAAACTGAATGCTTTATTTGTCATGAGACAAACGACGTCGATTTGCATGGCGAAATTGTGTTTGAGCTAGGTCAACCTATGCATGAAATACATGGGTGGGCTGAAAAATCTGATCTCGTTGTCGGGCGCATTCTCAACTACATGGAGTTCAGAACAAAACGACATCGCAATCGGGGCGCTTTCGCCCCAGTCTTTGAAAGGATAAAGCCATGCGTCGTAACGAAGGTTTTGATCTCGTCGCGTTGCACCGTGAAGCCGAAAAACTCCGTGCGCAGACCATGCGCAAAGGCTTCCTGGCACTGGTGCGTATGATTGCCAGCCTGTTTGGCAGCAAGGGCGTTCCGCATGGTGGTCACCACGCTGGCGCCTGATAAAGCGCGACACGCCAAATAGTCGATATAGCCCGTCGTCCGGGTTTGAACAGCCCTGCATATGCAATGCAGGGCTGTTTTGCGTTTGGGACTTCCTTTCTTGCCTTTGGCAGCACTGCACGCCATTCTGCGCGCAATTCATGCTTTTAATTCCGGGAGGTCCGATGAAACTGGCGCATTACGCCTTTGGCGAAGAAAACCGTGCAAACGGCACGCTGGTTGTGTTGCATGGCCTGTTTGGCCAGGCCCGGAACTGGACGGCAATTGCCCGCCGCCTGGCCGAAAAATACCATGTCGTCACGGCTGATTTGCGCAATCACGGGCGATCCGGCTGGGACATGGAAATGACCTATGATGCCATGGCGGCCGACATTGCCGACCTGATCCGCGATATCGACAACGGGCCGGTGCACCTGATTGGGCATTCCATGGGCGGCAAAGCGTCGATGACACTGGCATTGTCAGCCGATGCCGGTTTGATTGCCGATCTGGTGGTGGTCGATATCGCCCCGCTTTCTTACAAACATGATTATACCGGCTATATCCGCGCCATGCGGGCAGTGGATTTTGAAGCCGTTTCGCGCCGAGCCGAAGTTGAAGATGCCCTGGCAAGCGAGATTTCGGAAAAAGGCATTCGCCAGTTTCTGGCGCAAAATGTCACCACCGATAAAGACAGCGGTAAAATGTCCTGGCAGGTCAATATTGACGCGATGGCGGGCCATCTTGATGACATTACCGGCTGGCGCAATGCCGATGGCGCGCAATATGCGGGTGATACCCTGTTTATTGCCGGGGCCAATTCGCATTATGTCGATATGAACCGCCGGGACGATATCAAGGCACTGTTTCCCAAGGCATCCTTTACCAGCATTAAAAATGCCGGCCACTGGGTACATGCCGAAAAACCCGAGGCCGTATTGCTGACATTATCGGCGTTTTTAAACCGGTAAAGCATTCATCTCCAAGACAGGGCCTGTCATGACTGATTTTCCCGCTGCCTGGACCCGCTTTCACGCCGATAATATCCGCCTTGATGGCGTCGATTGCCTGTCGGACAACTGGTATCATCTATATCGGGTGCGGTTTGCCCTTAAACGCCGTGATGGCGAATGGCAGGAACAAACCCGCGAGGCCTATGAACGCGGCAATGGGGCGGGCATCCTGCTTTATAACCGGCGTACGCGCAGCATTATCCTGACCCGACAGTTCCGGATGCCAACCTTTGTCAATGGCAATGAAACCGGCATGCTGATCGAGGTGCCAGCCGGTGTTCTTGATGATCGCGCACCAAATGCTGCAATCATTGCCGAGGTCGAAGAAGAAACCGGTTATAAAATTGGCAAGCCGCGCGAAGTTTTTGACGTGTTCATGAGCCCGGGCTCGGTGACCGAAAGGCTGCATCTGTTTGTTGCCGAAATTACCGCCGATCATTTGCAGGGTGAAGGTGGCGGCAAATACGACGAGGGCGAGGATATCAGCGTTCTGGAAACGCCCTTTGACGAAGCGATAGCCATGGTCGCGGACGGCCGCATTCGTGATGCCAAAACCATCCTGCTTATTCAATATGCCCAGTTAAATAGCCTGTTTGATGCCGAAGACAGGTAATTTCCGGCGCGTTCAATATTCGATTTTACGGCCGTCATAGGCATAAAAACCGCCCGTGTGGCCGGTATCAAGCCGGTCAATCATGCGCAGCATGTTTGTCGTGGCCTGTGGTGCTGTTTGTACGTGAAGGCCGCTTTTGGCAAAGGGGGCAGAAAGCCCGGTATCAACCGTGCCGGGATGCAGGGCAATGCAAATGGCATCGCACCGTTTGCGCGCCAATTCAACTGACATGGTTTTGACGATCTGGTTCAAGGCGGCCTTGGCCGCCCGGTAGCCATACCAGCCACCAATATGGTTGTCGCCAATGCTGCCGACCCGCGCAGACAGGGTAACAAAGGCCGATTTGCCTGTTTTGGGCAGTAATGGCAGAAAATGCTTCATCAACAGGGCCGGGCCAATGGCATTGATGGCAAAGTTTTTCGCCATATGGGCCGGGTCGATTTGCCGACAGCTTTTTTCGGGCTGGAAGGTGTCATCATGCAGGAAGCCGGTGGCATCAATGATCAGGCGAATATCGCATTTTGCCCCGGCCAGGCGAACTGCACAGTTTTCAATGCTGGTTTCATCGCTCAGATCAAGGGGCGGGGTGCTGCTGCGCGATAGCGAAATAATCTGCGAGAAATGGTTGGCATTGGTCAGGTGTTGGACAAACGCCCGGCCAATGCCGCCGCTGGCACCAATGACCACGGCAATGGCCCCTGGTTCGAAACTGCCTAGTGTGACGGGCGTGGTGGTGTCGGCATTTGGGGCTTTTGTCACGGGGTTGGGCATGGGGCCTCCTGCCAATCAATGCGGGTTTTTGTTGCATCGGGATAAAAAACATACGGTGCAAATCCCGGATCGGTTTTTTGGCCTTTTGGGCAGGAGTGACTTTATGGCTGGCGGTCAGAAATGCGATTTAACCCGGAACAAAAAAGGTTGCGACAATGGCATATATCTTTACCGAGGCAAACGACCCCACCCAGATAGCAGAACGCCAGTGGGGGCAGGCAGACCCGATCATGTTTACCACGTTCACATCGTGCATCGGCATCATGGGGATCAAGGATGATCAGGTAATTGGTGTTCACCTTACCCTGATGGGCACCGAGGATGAACTGGTGACAAACGCGAATATCGACCAGGCGATTGCACTGCTTGATGGGGCGGCGAACCCCGTCATCATCGGGCAGGTTGAAATCTGGGAAGATTCCGTGCCCACCGTCTATCAGCATCTGGTCAGTACATTACACCCGGTTGCGATTTATCCGCGCGATGATGGCACCTATGGCGGGCGCAATAATCAGGGCAATGTTCAGCCCCTGACAGGCCCATAAGCCGCCAATATGAAAAAAAAGCCGCCCGGATGAAGGGGCGGCTTTTTGCATTGGTACGGGAAATTTATTCGGCAGCGTCAATGGCGACCTTGGTCGGGGCGCTGTTTGCGCCTTTGCCTTCATGGTCGTGACGGCGGATGAAGTCCTTGACGCGCGGGCTGATCTGTTCGCGCCAGCGCCGACCGTTAAACACACCATAATGGCCAACACTGGGCTGCAGGTGGTGCATGCGCATGTTATCGGGCAGGTTGCTGCACAATTTGTGGGCCGCACGGGTCTGGCCCATGCCGGTAATGTCGTCGCGTTCGCCTTCAACCGTCAGAAGGGCGGTTTTGGTAATGGCGGACGGATCAACCGGCACACCCTGCCAGCGCATGGTGCCTGCGGGCAGTTGATGTTCCAGGAAAACGACCTTCAGGGTCTGAAGGTAGAATTCCGCGCTCATATCCATCACGGCAAGATATTCCTGATAGAATTTGCGCTTGGCATCGGCACTTTCGCCATCACCCTCAACCAGATGGGTGAACATGTCATGATGGGCGGCCAGGTGGCGGTCCCAGTTCATGCTCATGAAACCGGCAAGCTGCATGAAGCCCGGATAAACCCGGCGCATCACCCCGGCATGGGGCAGCGGCACGTGGGAAATCACATGGCGTTCAAACCAGTCAAGCTGGTGCTGCTTGGCAAAATTGTTCACTTCGGTCGGGTTTTCGCGGGTATCAACCGGGCCGCCCATCAGCGTCATGGAGGCAGGCTGGCACGGTTCATCGCCAGCTGCCATCAGCGATACTGCGGCCATAACCGGGACCGAAGGCTGACACACGGCAATGATATGGGTGTTCGGGCCAAGATGGCGCAAAAACCGCATCAGATAGTCAATGTAACTATCAAGGTCGAAATGGCCCATATGGACCGGCACGTTGCGGGCATCGATCCAGTCGGTGATGTAAACATCGTGATCGGGCAGCATGGTTTCGACCGTGCCGCGCAAAAGCGTTGAAAAATGCCCTGAAAGCGGTGCCACAATCAGTACACGGGGATCATCGGGCCGCTTTTTCAGATGCGCGGTTTCACGCTTGAAATGCAGCAGGTCACAGAAAGGTTCGCTGTAAACCACTTCTTCGGTGATCGGCACGGCTTCACCATTGATCATGGTGGTGTCGAGGCCAAATTCCGGCTTGCCATAGCGATTGGTGATATGGGTGAAGACGTCAAATGCTGCTGCAGTCGCACGGCCCGGCTGGGTATAGGCCCACGGATTGGCCGGATTGCGCAGCCATTTTTTGCCCATATCGGCGGCAACGCGCCAGGGGCTTATGCTTGCATGTTGCAATTCATAAATATTATAGAGCATTCAATCTCACTCCCCGGCCAGGCTGTTATTAAAAATTGCGGGAGATCCCGGCCGTTTAAACCCTGTATGTCAGTTGTGGTTTCGCATGCCACAATTCAATTGTTTGTTTTGGATTGCTGTAATTCAAAACGTTATTGCTGTTAACGTATGATGAATTTGCAGGCCTTGTCACTGATTCAAACGAAGTATTGCATCAAAGTCGAGTGAAATTTTGCGGTGCAGTGTAAGTTGTTGCGATGCAACATAAGTTTCAATCCGGTATTTTTCGATTTTTGCCGTTCCGCGACATTTGCCATTAAAAATATGACTCGGCCGTTTGCGCACTGAATTTCCAAATCCCTGATATGTTAACGCCATCAACCGGCAAAGGTGCATGATGCCGGTGCATTCGTGCATTCATCACGGTGCGCGGGCATGGGTATGGGGGCATTGGTGTGTTGGTACGTTGGCGTGCTGGTGGTGTCGCGACCAAAACATAAAAAAACACCGCTGCCGTGGGGAACGGTCAGCGGTGCCAGTTGCGCGGTTGTATGGATTTGAACGGGACGGGCGGAACGACAATGGACGGGGAATGGGTGCGGGGTTGTCCATTGCCGGGTATGGGAAGCCGTCCCGTTCAAAACTTCGAAGAACGTAAGGTCAGATCAAATCAGGCCACGAAGGGTCTGCGCCATGCCCATTGCAATAACGAAAAGGAAAAATCCGGTGCTGCCGACAACGGCGACAGTGCTGCAAACATCGTTAAGGCGACGGGGATTCTGAAGCAATTTCATCATGGCTGTGACCTCCTTGATCTGTCTGAAGTCACTGTATTGTTCTAATTTTGTTCCAGCAAGAACAAAATCGGAACAAAAATCCATTTCTTATTTATGTTGTTGTTTTTATTGAATTTATGGGGAAATGTTTTTTGTTTGTTCTCATTTCTTCTGCCTCAAAAAGAACGGAATTCACAAAAGACTCGGCAAATTCACCCCTGAAAACAGGAACAGAACAGATCCGGGGTGGGGCTGTCCGGGAATGGTCTTGCGGATATTTGAGATCGGTGATTCCGTTCCTGCAATCCTGAAGGGGGGAACCGGTTAAGGACCACCAGCAAACAGGTGTGGTAGCTGCAGCCTAATAGGGCCGGTAACTTTGGTTGCCGGGGCGGCCATTGCAAAAAGGCGGGCAAATGGCATGGTCATGCCGTTTCGGTTTGGCCCGTTTGCCGGGTGGTGGCCTTACGGGTGCTGAAAATAACCAGCGGAACGGCAAGGACATAAAGCCCGACCACACTAAGCCAGATGGCACCGGGCCAGGTTTTTTGCACCAGCATATAAAATGCGGAAAAGGCCAGTGGTCCGATAACGGTTGCCAGGCTGACAGCCGATGTCAGTACGCCTTGCAATTGCCCCTGGCGGGCGGCATCGACCTTGCGGGTGGCAAGGGCCTGAAAGGCCGGGGTGCCGATGCTGGCCAAAGCAAAAACCGGCATGATGGCAAAAATGATCCATCCCTGCCGGGCAAAGGCCATAACGACAAGGGCCAGGCAGGCACAGCAGATACCGGCAATAACGGCACCGCGTTCGCCCAGAAAACGGGTGGCTGGGCCAGGCAAAAAGGCCTGGACCAGTGTCTGGCAAATGCCAAACATCCCCAGTGACAGGCCAATCCAAAGCCCGTTCCACTGAAATGTATCGGCTCCCCATAACGCCCAGCAGGTGCCATAGGCCTCGCCCATGCCGCTTAGCAGGAAAAACACCAGAACAACTGGCAGCAGCCCGGCCATGGAAAACACCCAGCGTAAGGGAGAAAGCGGATTAAGGGTGCCAAGGGCGATTTTCTGCCCGGTTTTGGCACGTGTTTCAGGCAGGATGAAAAAGGCCAGCAGGAAGTTATACCCGTTCAGAATGGCTGCCGCGATAAAGGGCAGGCGTACCCAGTAATCGCCCAACACACCGCCCAGAACCGGGCCGATGATAAAACCCGCGCCAAACATCGCATTCATCAGGCCAAACCGTCGGGCGCGGTCATTTTCGGCGGAAATATCGGTGATATAGGCCGATGCAACAGCAGCATTTGCACTGGTCAGCCCGGCAATCAGCCTGCCTAAAAGCAGCATCCATAAATGCGGGGCGAAGGCCATGATCAGGTAATTGATGGCCGCCCCGGCAAGCGACAGCAGCAATATTGGCCTGCGCCCCAAATGATCGCTGAGTGCGCCCAAAACGGGCGCAAAGATGAACTGCATAACCGCATAAAGCGACGTCATGATGCCGATATAAAAGGCAGCATTGCCATCCTGTGTGACCTCGGCCAGCAGGCGCGGCAGGATCGGGAAAACAAGGCTGACGCCCACAGCATCCAGGCATAGGGCAAAATAAATGACAATCAGGGGGCGTCTGGTGTTGGGCATGTCGGGTTTTGACTTGGAACCGGGAGAGGAACTGGCAGCAGGATCGGGTGGCAGATGGGGGGATGTCGTCATGACGGGGCTTTCGGTGGCGCTGACTGGGGATGAGTTGCGCTGTCAGGGGAGGGTCAATTTTATTTGTGTATTCGATCAATAAATGTACTGAGTATATTTATTTGCGCCTGATTGGGGTGGGAGTCAATATTGAATATGTACTCGGTACAAAAACGGCGTTATCAATGCCGGTATGGTCGTGGCGCAATTGGCTTGGCCGGATCGCTGCGGTTTTGCAATTTCGGCGCAGCTTTGTTGTTGTGTCGTTTCTTTCCTGTTTCTGTCCCGGTGCAGCTTTTTGCTGCCTTTTGCTGGTCTGGTGCCGCACCATCTTTGCCCGCGCTGTTTGCCAAAGCCCGTTTGGGTGGGATCAGCACTTTTGGCCCTAAGCATTTTGGAAGTGCCCATGTCACAAGAATCAAATCCGCCGCAGGATCGCCGTTCGCGCAAACGTCTGGCAACACGCCGGTCCATTTCACAGGTGGCGGACCGTTTGTTTCGCGAACGGGGGTTTGAAAATGTGACGGTGGATGAAATTGCCGCCGCCGCCGATGTTGGCCGGATGACGGTGTTCAACCATTTCCCGCGCAAGGAAGACATGTTCTTTGACCGCGATGAAGAAGCGCGCGACGCCCTGCGCGATGCCGTGGATAATTGCCCGGCCAACATCGCACCGATCGAGGCTTTGCGCCTGCAGGCCCATCAGCTGGTTCACGAAGAAAAGCCCTATGTGCAGTTTTCTGCCCGCAGCCAGCCCTTTATTGAAACCATTGAACGCAGCGACACCCTGAAGGCGCGCGCACGCGCCATTCGCAGCGAACTGGAACAGGAAGTGGCACATGTCATGGCAGAAAAGGTGGGGCGCCCGGCACCAGATGCAGATGCCTATCTGGCGGCAAGCCTGTTGCTGGCGGGATGGTCGGTGGCCTTCATTACCGCACACCGCGCCTTTCGCGAAGATCAGGATAATGCCAGGGCAAGTGCGTTATTTTTGCACATCATTGACCAAACCACCCTTGGCATTAATGCCGCCCTGGCAGGTACACCCTATGTAACGGCGGGGTAGGGTGAAACGGCTTTGGGCCGTGCGATATTTGGGTTTTGCCGCATATGCCCGGTGATTACGGATGCCAGATATATTGGGTATCAAGATCATCCTGATCGGTCATTTTAAACCCGCAGGATTGATAGAACCCGTTTGCCGGGCTGCCATTAAGGGCCATTAACCGGATTGGCAGCTGGCGTGCCCTGGCATGCGCCATGATCAAATCCACAATGCCACGCCCCATGCCTGTGCCCTGGTATTTCGGGTCAATATAAAGGTGGTCAAGATACAGGTGGTCGTCGCGGTCACGCACGACAAAGAAACCCGCCAGTGCATTATCGCGATAAATGACTTTTGTATCAGCAGCGACAAAGGCGCCTAAAAACCGGTTTCGCGCGCGGTCCGGGTCAAACCGGCCGACGGCCTCGAGGCTCGGGCGCATGGCAATCACCCGTAATTCGGCCAGTGATTGGGCATCTGTTTCCAAGGCGGGTTCAATGCGAAACTGGTTTTGCAACAAGGGCTTCATCCTGTGTGGCGCCGGTTATTTTGGCATCTTATAGGGCAGGAAATACGACAATTCTATGTGGTCTGTCTTGCCACGCATGATCAGCCGTTTGGATTGGGACTGTTTCTCTGTTGGTTAAACGACCTCGGCAGGTACGCCCTTAAGTGCAATGCATTTACCCGCCGAAACCCCGTCTGTTTCGCTGGGCAGGGGGCGGGCGGGAACGGCACCGATGCGGGCATCGGGCATGGGCGCATTTTCGGGAAACTGGCCGTGAATGCGAATATTGTCGCGATAATCCCGTGCCGATTTGCCACGATACTGGCGGAAACGGCGGTTGAAATTTGACAGGTTGCTAAACCCGTTAAACTCCGCAATGCGATAGATGGGCCAATCTGTGCGCGACAATTGCACGCAGGCGCGCGAAATGCGGTATTCGTTTAAATATTCCACCACGCTGCGCCCGGTATAGCGTTTAAACAGCCGGTAAAAGCTGCTTTCGCTAACGCCGGCGACATTGGCAAGGGCGGCCACCCGCAATGGTTCGGCGTGATGGGCATGAATAAAGGCAATCGCCCGGTCAATGCGCAGGGAATCGCTTGTGCCTTCGGTGGCATTGCCAAATGATGCCGATGCCAGCGGCCCGTCAATACCGGCGAGCAATATTTCAAGAATTTCAATAATCAGCATGAACCGTTTGCGCGGGCTGGCATCATCAAGGCTGGGCGCAATGGCACGGATTTTTTCAACAGCCTCCGGGGTAAAGGAAAGGCCGCGCCGCGCCTGTTCAAACAGGGCATACAGGTCGGAAAATTCGACAAAATCGCGGGTCAGGTTTTCAATCCATTCCTGCGACAGCCACAAAACATAAACTTCAATCGGTTCATCATCCGAAAGACGCTGGCATTCCCACAAATGCGGCAGGTTGGGGCCGACCATGGCAAAATCCACACCATCAAAGGCCTGCCGGTGATCGCCAATCAGGCGGCTGCCCCGGGCGTTTAACGTCAGGGTCAGTTCATATTCGGGGTGCTGGTGCCAGTTACAGCGAAAATCATCCCAGACATAGTGGAAATATCCCCACGAATACCCGTCCGGGTTGGTGATGCGTTCCTGGATAATGCGCATCCTGCCCTCCTGATTTCTGGTCGTCTTTTGCAGAATAGTATCATCCTTTAAAGGATATGACACTTTGAAAAGGTGCGAAGGGGCGTATCCTTTTTCCATTCGGCGTTGTTTTCGCCAAATGATTGTTTCTCGCCAAACGGGAACAATTGCAAACCGGATAACGTAAAAATATCCGGGCCAATAAAAAGGGCCGACCTGAAAAACAGGCCGTTTGCCCGGGAAAACCCATAATCACCATAGGGAGGATTGAATGACCCTGATCCAGAAGCTGCTTGCAGGTGCCGGTGTGGCAGGTGCGGTTTTTGTTATGGCTGGCCCGGCACAGGCCGCCAAGCTGGCAATTTCGTGCGGTGCCGTTGGCCAGGAATTGACCCTGTGCAAGGAAGGTGTCGAAGCCTGGTCAAAAAAGACCGGGAACGAGGTTGATGTTATTTCCACGCCCAATTCCTCGACCGAACGGCTGGCTGTTTATCAGCAGATGCTGGCATCGGGGTCGTCGGATGTGGATATTTTCCAGATCGATGTGATCTGGCCAGGCATTTTGGGTAATCATTTCATCGATCTGAACGATTACATGGCTGATGAAGCCAAGAAACATTTCAAGCCGATCATTGAAAACAACACGGTCGATGGTCGCCTGGTGGCGATGCCCTGGTTTACCGATGCCGGGGTGCTTTATTACCGCAAGGATCTTTTGGATAAATACGGCGAAAAAGTCCCGGAAACCTGGGATGAAATGACCAAGACCGCCCAGAAAATCGAAGAAGCCGAACGCAAGGACGGTAACAGCAAGATGTGGGGGTATGTGTTTCAGGGCCGCGCCTACGAAGGGCTGACCTGCAACGCAGTGGAATGGGTTGCATCCTTTGGCGGTGGCACCATTGTTGAGCCGAATGGCGATATTTCGATCAACAATGACAAGGCCAAACAGGCAATTGCCACAGCAGCAGGCTGGATCGGCACGATTTCACCCGATGGTGTGTTGGGATATGACGAGGAAGGCGCGCGCGGCGTTTTTCAGTCGGGCAATTCGGTTTTCATGCGCAACTGGCCCTATGCCTGGTCGCTGGCCAATTCGGCTGACAGCCCGGTAAAGGGCAAGGTTGGCGTCGCCCCGCTGCCGCGCGGTGGGGACGACGGGCAATCTGCTGCGGCCCTGGGGGGCTGGCAATTGTCGGTATCGAAATATTCCAAAAACCCGGAGCTGGCCGCCGATCTGGTGAAATATCTGACATCCTATGACGAACAGAAACGCCGCGCGATCAAAGGGTCCTATAACCCGACCGTGGCCGACCTTTACAAGGACAAGGATGTGCTGGACGCCAATCCGTTCTTTGGTGACCTTTATGAAACCTTCACCCATGCGGTACCGCGGCCGTCAACGGCAACGGGCACCAATTACAACAAGGTTTCCAGCGATTTCTGGCAGGCTGTTCATGCCACCCTGTCCGGTACGCAAACCGCCGATCAGGCCCTTCCGGCACTGGAACACAAACTGAAACGCACCAAACGTTCGGGCTGGTAAGGCTTTTTGGGGCGGTGCGGTTCTGGCGCTGGCATTGCTATGTTTCATGGCCGCAGCCCGGCTGACCTGCCCTAACTGGCGTTTTCGTTTCATCAAATGATCCCGGCTTATCCCCCGTTGCCTGCGGGTTGATGGGGGATAAGCACAATGAAGGCAGCCCTGGAAGACGGGCGCTTTTCTGCAAACAAGAGCATTTGTCATGGCGCATGCTTCGTCGCTGACGCGGGCAAGACGGCGTTCCGCGTGGATTTTTCTCGCCCCGATGCTGGTTATTCTGGTTGCGGTGGCGGGCTGGCCGCTGCTGCGGACTTTTTATTTCGGCTTTACCGATGCCAACCTGTCCGATCTGTCATCCTACAGCTTCATCGGCACGGAAAACTTTTATGCCGTTTACGATGGCGAGGCCTTTGGCCTGTTAACCGACCCCGAATGGTGGCAGGCGGTATGGAACACCCTGTTTTTCAGCGTGATTTCGGTGTCGCTGGAAACGGCACTGGGCATGGTGGTTGCACTGGTTTTAAACCAGAACTTTCGCGGGCGCGGGCTGGTTCGGGCTGCCGTGCTGATCCCCTGGGCCATTCCCACCATTGTTTCGGCACGCATGTGGAACTGGATGCTGCATGACCAGTTCGGCATTATTAACGATATGCTGATGAAGCTGGGCATTCTTTCCGCACCCATCGCCTGGACGGCAAGCCCCGACTGGGCCATGAGCGCGGTTATTCTGGTGGATGTTTGGAAAACCACGCCTTTTATGGCTTTGCTGATTTTGGCTGCGCTGCAAATGCTGCCCGGTGATTGTTACGAGGCCGCACGGGTGGATGGTATTCATCCGGTTCGGGTGTTTTTCAAGGTTACATTGCCCCTGATCAAGCCTGCGGTCATGGTGGCGGTGATTTTCCGTGCCCTGGATGCCCTGCGTGTTTTTGACGTGATCTATGTTCTAACGCCCAATAACCCGCAAACCACGACGATGTCGGTTTATGCCCGACAGCAATTGGTGGATTTTCAGGAAGTCGGGTATGGCTCGGCGGCATCGACGCTTCTGTTTGTCGTGATCGCCTTTTGCATCATGGCCTATATCATGATTGGGCGTGTCCGCCTGGATGAAGGGGGGCACTGATATGAAAAACAGCAAAATACGCAAAATCCTGCGCAAGGCAGCGTTCTGGCTGTTGGTGGCGGTGATTGTCCTGTTTGCGGTTTTCCCGTTTTATTATGCGATCCTGACATCGTTTGAAACGGGTTCGGCCCTGTTCGATGTCAATTACCTGCCCGAAACCTTCAGTCTGGCCAATTATGTGTCGGTGTTCAAAGGGCAACCCTTTGGTCACAACATTTTCAATTCGGTCTTTGTCAGTTTTCTGGTGGTGGCGTTATCGCTGCTGTTGGGGGTTACGGCATCCTATGCGCTGGCACGCGTCAGGTTTACCGGGCGGGGCCTGTTGTTGCTGACCATTCTTTCCGTTTCGATGTTTCCGCAGGTGGCTGTTCTTTCGGGCATGTTCGAACTGATCCGTGGTGTCGGCCTTTATAACAACATGTTTGGCCTGGCGATTTCCTACATGATGCTGACCCTGCCTTTCACGGTATGGGTGTTGACCGCCTTCATGCGCGAATTGCCCCGCGAACTGGAAGAAGCCGCCGTCATGGATGGGGCATCGCCCTGGATTGTTATTCGCCGGGTGTTTTTGCCCGTTATGTGGCCGGCCATGGTTACAACCGGGCTTTTGGCCTTTATCGCGGCCTGGAACGAATTTTTATTCGCGCTGACCTTTACCCTGACCGATGACAAACGCACCGTGCCGGTTGCCATTGCCCTTATTTCCGGGGCCAGCCAGCATGAAATGCCCTGGGGCAATATCATGGCGGCATCGGTGATTGTGACCCTGCCGCTCATTGTGCTGGTGCTGGTGTTTCAGCGGCGCATCGTATCGGGCCTGACGGCCGGGGCGGTGAAAGGTTAGGCCGGGACAGACAAAAATACGCCTTTTTACCCATGATGATCATGGCTGGCCAAAGCCACGCGGGGCTGCCCGCCTTTGGCCGGTAATCGACGACAAAACAAACTCCAGGATGTTCTAAAATGGCATTAAGCGGCGATCTTGACTGGTGGCGTGGCGGTGTTCTTTACCAGGTTTACCCGCGCAGCTTTTTTGATTCCAACGGCGATGGTATTGGCGATTTGCCCGGTATCACCCAAAAGCTGGATTATATCGCCGATCTGGGCGTGGACGGGATCTGGCTTTCGCCGTTCTTTACCTCGCCAATGAAGGATTTTGGCTATGACGTTGCCAATTACCGCGACGTCGACCCGATGTTTGGCACCCTTGATGATTTTGATCATCTGCTGGAAAAGGCCCATGCGCTGGGCCTGCGGGTAACAATTGACCAGGTGTTGTCGCACAGTTCGGATGCGCATCCCTGGTTTCGCGAAAGCCGGTCGTCGCGCGATAACCCGAAATCGGACTGGTATGTCTGGGCGGACCCGAAACCTGATGGCACGCCACCCAATAACTGGCTGTCCATTTTTGGCGGATCAGCCTGGAAATTCGATACCACCCGCCAACAATATTACATGCATAACTTTCTGGTCAGCCAGCCGGACCTGAATTTCCATAACCCCGATGTGCAGCAGCAATTGCTTGATGATGTCGAATTCTGGCTAAGGCGCGGGGTGGATGGTTTTCGCCTGGATACTGCCAATTTTTATGTCCATGACGCACAATTGCGCGATAATCCGCCCTGGATACTGGGCACGCACCGCCCCGAAGGTGCGCCAAAGGAAAACCCCTATACCCGCCAGATGCATGTCTATGACAAAACCCGGCCGGAAAACCTGGCGTTTTTGAAAAAGCTGCGTGCCGTTCTGGATAAATATCCCGGCAGCACAACGGTTGGTGAAATCGGCTCGGATAATTCGCTGGCAACCATGGCCGAATATACCGCCGGTGGCGATAAATTGCATATGGCCTATACCATCAATCTGCTCGAAAGCCCGCTGGAGGCTGGCTTGATCCGTGGCATGCTGGTCGATGTTTTTCGCGAACTGGGGGATGGCTGGCCGTGCTGGGCGGTCAGCAACCATGATTTCGTCCGTGTGGCGTCACGCTGGGGCAAGGATAAAGGCGGCGATAATGATGCCCGCCTGCGTATGATCCCGGCACTTTATACCGCGCTTCGTGGCTCGCCATGCATTTATCAGGGCGAAGAACTGGGCCTGGAAGAAGCCATTGTTCCCTATGAAATGCTGCAGGACCCGTATGGCATTGAAATGTGGCCGGAATTTAAAGGCCGCGACGGTTGCCGTACCCCCATGCCCTGGCACAATGCCAATGTGGCCCATGGTGGTTTCACCACATCGGACCAGCCCTGGCTGCCGGTGCCGCAAGATCACAGCGCGCTTTCCGTTACCAGCCAGATCGATGATCAGGACTCCCTGCGCAATTTTTATAAAAGCCTGCTGGCCTGGCGCAAAACCCACCCGGAAATTGTTCAGGGCGATATCGAGATGCTTGAACATACCGATGATGCCATCATCGCCTTTATCCGCATGGCGGGAATTGTACGAACGGTATGTGCCTTTAACGTAACGCCCGATCCCGTAACCATCACCCTTCCGGGGCCATCGCGGGGGAACTGTTCGCTCAATACCGGGTCGGTCGCGGGCGATGCCCTGTCGCTGCCGGGTTGGGGTTTTTATTTCGGAACGATTTGATCACGCCAAAAACAATAAGCAAACGGGAGGAAACCGAATGGCTGATGTGGTGTTAAAGCAGGTCCGCAAGCGTTTCGGACCCATCGAAACCATTCACGGGGTTGATCTGCAAATTCGCGATGGTGAATTTTGCGTTTTTGTCGGGCCGTCGGGCTGTGGCAAATCAACCCTGTTGCGGCTGATTGCCGGGCTGGAAGACATCAGCGATGGCGAACTTTCAATCGCGGGCGAGGTCGTTAACGATACCGCGCCCAAGGAACGCGGCGTTGCCATGGTGTTTCAGTCCTATGCGCTTTATCCGCATATGAGCGTGTTTGAAAACATGGCTTTTGGCCTTGATCTGGCAAAACACAGCAAGGATGAACAGAAAACACGGGTGATGGCTGCGGCCAAAACCCTGCAGCTTGAAAACCTTCTGGATCGTAAACCAAAGGAATTGTCGGGCGGGCAGCGCCAGCGCGTTGCCATCGGACGGGCCATTGTCCGCAAGCCGCGCGTATTTCTGTTTGACGAACCCCTGTCAAATCTTGATGCCGCCCTTCGTGTGCAGATGCGGATCGAGTTGGCAAAACTTCATGAAAAATTGAACACAACCATGATCTATGTGACGCATGATCAGGTTGAAGCCATGACCATGGCCGATAAAATCGTGGTCTTGCGTGATGGCAGGGTTGAACAGGTGGGTACACCGTTGGAACTGTATCATTATCCGGCAAATCTTTTTGTCGCCGGTTTCATCGGTTCGCCCAAAATGAACTTCATTTCGGCTAAAATTGCAGGGATTTCGCAACATTCTGTTACGGTTAAACTGGAATCCGGTAAAGAAGTGTCGTTACCCGTTGATGGCAGTGGTCTTGCCCCGGCAGATCGTGTAACAGTGGGCATTCGACCGGAACATTGCAGCATTGCCGATCAGGACACGGCGCTGTTTACCGGAACGGTCGAAGTGGTCGAACATCTGGGCGAAGCGGGCCTGGTTTATGTTCGCACCGGATCGGACGATCTTTTTGTTGCCAGGGTTGCGGGGGATACCGCCATCCGGACCGGCGAAACAGTCGGTATTTCGGCAGCAGAACAGGATTGTTACGTATTCGACGTGGCGGATATGGCCAAACGGCGGCTGGCGGTGGATAATGCCCCGCTGAAGGCTCAGATGGCACTTAACTAGCAGGGATTTGACATGCCCTGCGCACGAAAACTTTCGTGCACCGTATGCCAACCGGAACCGCAAAACGGTTCCGGGTCCCACCTTGGCAGCGGGGAGGACAACGAGTGAGAGCAGTTCGCTTGGAAGGCGCAAGTCAACATGAAGAAACAAAGGCTTAAACATCGCATAGCCGACATTGTGATTTTCGGTGGGACCGGAGATTTGGCGCTACGCAAATTATTTCCCGCTTTGTATGAAATGGAGCGGACGGGTCGTTTTGATGACGAAACCCGCATTTTTGGCGCCTCGCGCAGCCCGCATAGCGACTATGATTTTCGCGCGAAATTGCAGGAAGCAGGCAAAAAATACATTCCCGCAGGCGAATTTGATCAGAAAATCTGGGATAAATTTGCCAGCCGCGTTGCCTATTTGCAGGTGTCTGCCGGTGACCCGGAAGGATTTAAAAACCTTTATGACCGCCTGAGCGACGCGCCGGACCGTGACCGCGTCTATTACTTTTCCACCAGCCCCAGCCTGTTTGCCGATATGGCCTTCAATCTTGAAAAGGCCGGGCTTGTCACGCCAAATTCGCGCGTTGTTCTGGAAAAGCCGCTGGGCCACGATCTTGAAAGCTGCCGCGAAATTAACGGCCAGATCGGCGAAGTGTTCGAGGAAGACCAGATTTTCCGTATCGACCACTATCTTGGCAAGGAAACGGTGCAGAACCTTTTGATTCTGCGTTTTGCCAATGCGATGTTTGAACCGCTCTGGAGCAACGCGCATATCGACCATGTCCAGATTACCGTGGGCGAGGAAGTCGGTGTTGAAGGGCGCTGGTCCTATTACGACGATGCCGGTGCCATGCGCGACATGGTCCAGAATCACATGTTGCAGCTTCTGTGCCTTGTGGCAATGGAACCGCCCTATGTGCTCGATCAGGACGCCGTTCGTGACGAGAAGGTAAAGGTCCTTAAGGCGCTAAAGCCGATCAATGACACCAATATCGACCAGAATACCGTGCGCGGCCAGTATCGCGCCGGGGCTGTTGGCGGTAAGGAAGTGCCAGGTTACCTTGAAGAAGAAGGTGCCAATGTTGACAGCACGACCGAAACTTTTGTCGCGCTGCGGTGTGAAATCAACAATTGGCGCTGGTCGGGTGTGCCGTTTTATCTGCGTACCGGCAAACGTCTGCCCAAGCGCCATTCGGAAATTGTGATCCAGTTCCGTGATGTGCCGCACCAGATGTTCCCGCTGGCAAAATCCATGACCAATTACCAGGCCAACCGTCTGGTGCTGCGCTTGCAGCCCGATGATGGCATCCATCTGGTATTGAATAACAAAAACCCGGGGCCGGGCCTTGTTCGCCTGCGTCCGACCGCGCTTAATCTTTCCTTTGCCGAGGCATTTGGCGCACGCAGCCCCGATGCCTATGAACGCCTGTTGCTTGATGCCATTGATGGCAACAACACCCTGTTTGTCCGTCGTGATGAGCAGGACATTGCCTGGCAGTGGGTTGATGCCATTCAGGAAGCCTGGGAAAACAACCATATCGCGCCCAAAGGCTATACGTCGGGAACATGGGGGCCGTCGGCCGCCATCGCCCTTATTGAACGTGATGGCCGCACCTGGAATGAAGAAGCGGTCTTCTGATCAGCCATGCCGGGAAGGGGGCTTTCCCTTTCCGGCACTTGCTTCATTTGCACCGGTTTCCCATTTCTATGGACGATAAAATGACAGACGAACGCACCTTTAAAAGTGGCGACGATATGCTTGCCAGCATGGTTGCCGAGACGGTTGAACGGCTGGAATTTGCCATTGCCGAACGTGGCCGTGCGACCATTGCTGTTGCCGGTGGCCGTTTTCCCAAACCGTTTTTCCAGGTTTTGTCACAGGCAAAGCTGGACTGGTCCAAAGTCACCATCACCCTTGGCGATGATCGCTGGGTCGGGATTGATGATGATCAGTCGAATGAAAAACTGGTCAAGGACAACCTTTTGATCAACGAAGCCGCCAGTGCCACTTTCGTGTCGCTGAAAACGGTCGATAAAAACCCGGAAGACGCCATTGCCACCGTGACGGAACGTTTGAAAAACGACCTGTCCTGGCCGATGGATATTGTCTATCTGGGCATGGGCGATGACGGGCACACGGCATCGCTGTTTCCGTCCTCAACGCCCGAGGACCTGAAGCGCGGGCTTTATCCCGAAAATGGCGAACTGGTCGCCGCCGCGCGGCCCACCGTATCGCCGGTTCCGCGCATCAGCATGACTTTGCCGGCTTTGCTGAATGCCCGTTATATCGGCATTCATATTACCGGTTCCGATAAATGGTCGACCTTTGAAGCCGCGAAAAATGGCACCGTGATTGAAGAGATGCCAGTCCGCGGGATTTTGCACCAGACTGACGTTCCCGTCGATCTGTGGTGGAGCGCCGAGAACCCGAAAGGCTGAACCCCATGAAACGTGAAATTGAAATCGTTACCCAGCGAATTATCGAACGCTCGAAACCGACGCGCGAAGCCTATCTGGCGCGCATCGACGCCGCAGCAAGCGACCGTCCGCACCGCTCCAAACTGTCTTGCGGCAACCTTGCCCATGCATCTGCCGGGTGCCTTGGCGTTGAAAAGGACCGCATCAATCACGAAAATGCCGCCAATCTTGGCATCGTGACCGCCTATAACGACATGCTTTCGGCCCATCAGCCGCTGGGCACCTATCCTGACCGTATTAAAAAGGCTGCCTTTGACGCCGGTGCAACCGCACAGGTTGCCGGTGGCGTACCCGCCATGTGTGATGGTGTCACCCAGGGACGCCCAGGCATGGAACTGTCGCTGTTTTCACGCGATGTCATTGCCATGTCGACGGCGGTTTCGCTGTCACACGATACGTTTGATGCCGCCCTTTACCTTGGCGTATGCGATAAAATCGTACCGGGTCTGGTGATGGGGGCGTTGGCCTATGGGCATATTCCGGCGGTGTTTGTGCCTGCTGGGCCCATGCCGTCTGGCCTGCCCAACGATGAAAAGGCCCGTGTCCGCCAGCTTTATGCGCAGGGCAAAGTCGGCCGCAAGGAACTGCTGGAAGCCGAAGTTGCCTCCTATCACAGTCCGGGCACCTGTACTTTTTATGGTACGGCCAATTCCAACCAGATGCTGATGGAAATTATGGGCCTGCATTTGCCCGGCTCGGCATTTGTTAATCCGGGTACGGAACTGCGCGATGCCCTGACCGAGGAATCAGCCCGTCGCGCTTTGCAGATCACGCGCCTTGGCAATGATTACCGCCCGATTGGCAAAATCCTTGATGAAAAGGCATTTGTGAACGGCATTATCGGCCTGCTGGCAACGGGTGGGTCAACCAACCACACCCTGCATTTGCCCGCCATGGCCCGTGCAGCCGGGATCGAACTGCGCTGGGAAGATTTTGACGATCTGTCGCGCATTATTCCGCTTCTGTGCCGCGTTTATCCGAACGGCCAGGCCGATGTGAACCATTTTCACGCCGCAGGCGGCATGGGCTTTGTTATCAGCAATCTGCTGGCGCATGGCCTGCTGCACCACGAAGTCGAAACCATTGTTTCAGGTGGCATGCCGGCATTTGGCACCGAACCGCACCTTGAAGATGGCAAACTTTCCTGGCGCGAAGCCCCGAAAAACAGCCATGACGAGGAAATCCTGCGTCCGGCGGAAAAGGCATTCAGTGCCGATGGTGGCCTGCGTATGCTCAAGGGCAATATCGGCCGTGCCGTGATCAAGGTTTCGGCGGTGAAAGCGGCCAACCGCGTGATCGAAGCACCGGCAGCAGTCTTCACCTCGCAGGATGACATGATGCAGGCCTTCAAGGATGGCAAACTGCATCGCGATGTTGTGTGTGTTGTGCGTTTCCAGGGGCCGCGCGCCAATGGCATGCCCGAACTGCACAAACTGACCCCGCCTTTGGGGGTTCTGCAGGATCTGGGGTACAAGGTGGCACTGGTTACCGATGGGCGTATGTCTGGTGCATCGGGCAAGGTCCCGGCGGCCATTCACGTTACCCCGGAAGGCATGATGAATGGTATGATCGCCAAGGTTCAGGATGGCGATATCGTGCGTCTTGATGCCGAAACCGGTGATCTGAAATTGCTGGTTTCCGACGAGGAACTGGCAAAACGCGACTTCGCCATGTTCACCAACAAGGCCGAATATCAGACCGGTTTTGGCCGCGAACTGTTTGGTGTTTTCCGTGACAATGTTGGTCTGGCTGAACTGGGTGCCAGTGCTGTCCTGCCCGGAGGAAGCGAATAATGCAGCTGGTCGGGGATATTGGCGGCACAAACGCCCGTTTTGCCTGGCTGGATGAAAATGGTAATCCGCACGCGCCGTTAACATTGGCCGTGCGCGATTACCCCGATATCGGAAGCGCCATTCGTGATTTTGTCGCCCGTACCGATGGCCCGGCACCCCGCGAATTTGCGGTGGCGGTGGCATGCCCGGCCATGGCCGACGAGATCAAATTCACCAATAACCCGTGGGTGTTTTCCAAAACGGCCCTAACGGCGGAATTTGGCCTGGAACGGCTGGTGGTGGTGAATGACTTTACCGGTCTTGCCATGTCTGTCCCGTTTTTGGGCAGCGATGATCTGATCACGCTGTTTGACGGGCCTGGTCGCCCGGGGCAGCCTTTGGCCGTGATCGGGGCGGGAACAGGGCTTGGTGTTTCGGGCCTTTTGCCCCATGCCGGGCACTGGATACCGGTGCAGGGCGAAGGTGGGCATGTGTCGCTTCCGGCGGTGGATGACCTTGATTATGAAATCGTCAAATTCCTGACCATGGAATTGGGTCGCGTTTCGGCGGAACGTATTTTGTCGGGTATGGGCATTGAAAACCTTTATCGCGCCCTTGGGGCGATTAACGGTTTTGATGTATCCCCCAAAACCGCTGCCGAAGTTGTCGAAGGCGCACTGGTTGGCAAAGACCCGTTATGTCTTGCCGTGTTGGACCGTTTTTGCCTGTTCATGGGCAGTGTTGCTGGTGATCTGGTTTTGACGCTGGGTGCCTTTGACGGGGTCTTTATTGGCGGGGGCATTGGCCCGCGCATTGCCGATTTCATGAAACAAAGTGGCCTTAAAGACCGCATGATCGCCAAAGGGCGTTTTCGTGATTTGATGAATGATGTGCCGGTACGCCTGATGACGGCGCAATATCCGGCTCTGCTGGGCTGTGCCAAAATTTTAAGTGCATAACCGGCAAACAGGAGAAACTAAAAATGGCTTTGTCTTCACGCGAAATTCTCTCACAGGCCCCGGTTGTTCCGGTGCTGGTCATCGAAGATGCCAATGATGCCGTGCCGCTGGCAAAGGCACTGGTTGCCGGTGGTCTCAAGGTTCTGGAAATCACCCTGCGTTCGGCAGCAGCCGAAGAAAGCATCCAGCGTATTATTGCCGAAGTCCCCGAGGCAATTACCGGTGCTGGCACCGTGATCAATGCCAAGCAGATGGAACGCATGGCTGAAATCAACTGTGCCTTTGCGGTTTCGCCGGGCCACAGTGCGGGTTTGCTGGCTGCTGCCAGGGACACGGGCGTTCCGCTTCTGCCCGGTGCTGGTACGCCGTCGGAAATCATGAACCTGCTGGATCATGGTTATGACGTTTTGAAATTCTTCCCGGCTGAACAGCAGGGTGGTGTTTCGATGCTTAAGGCGCTGGGTGGGCCGCTGCCGCAGGTTAAATTCTGCCCGACCGGTGGTGTTTCTCTGTCCAATCTGGCTGATTACATTGCCCTTCCCAACATCATCACCGTTGGCGGGTCCTGGGTTGCACCCAAGGATGCCGTCAAAGCCGGTGACTGGGCAACGATTACGCGCCTGGCACAGGAAGCAACCGACAAGGTCGCATCCCTGCGCAAGGCATAATGCCCGGCCAGAACGGCAAGGCATAAAGGCAGGGCAGGGCAAGGCGTGATGCCGCATTAGCAGCCAGGCTTCTGCCCGATGCCTTTAAAACCGAAAAGAAACGGCCCCTTCCAAATACGGTGAAGGGGCCGTTTGCATTATGGCATGAAGCCTATGGCGGTGATTTTGCCGGAATGGCAGGTCGCCAGTTGCGCGTTTACACGATCGACAGGCCAAAACAGCTTAACGATGACGGCCTGTTTTGGGTTGCTCGATCGGGTGAAGGTGCCAGTCATGGCCGTCATGAACCCGTTCAAGCCCGACATCGCGTAACTGGTGTTCGCTCAACTGGTCCATCAATTGGCGTTGCTGGCGTGCCTGGCGTATGCGCACCAGCCGGGTGATGAAAGCCTGTATCAGCTTTTTGCTAAGCGAAGATCCCGGAACGGGCGTGGTATTGATCACGATACGATCAAGATGTGTCATTGGCAGCATGGACATAGTGCCCTCCATCTGGTTGCCTTTTTGATATGCTTCATGCTGCCATATGCAAAATAGCACGGGAATTAGCTGTTTTTGCAGGTTTGATGTTTATTTTTGCACATCCCTTGCCCGAGCAATCGTGTTTCTGCACAGGCCAGGCCAAATGGCGTTGATGTTTCTGTCTGTATTGCTGTTTGGGGCGGGGCGAATTTGTCGGCGTTAAAACCGTAAAACCCATGAATGGGTGAAGGCAGCGGGTAATTATTTCAACATCAGTTGCGTTATCTGTCTTCGAACGATCGGGGCTTTGTTGCCTGACGTCCGCAAAAGGGGCAGGCTGATGTTATGAAAGGCGCAAGAAAAATCCGCATGACATGGAAAATGTCATGCGGATCAGATGAAATGGTCAGTCCGATGGGATCGCGGCTTTATGCGCATCAGTCACGCAGGGACTGTTTCAGGAACGGGCTGGTTTCCGCAAGGCGCGGCTGAATGCCAAGCACGTCGCGTTCAAGGCCGCCGTCGCGCAGCATGCGATCGTTCAGGTCAGCCATCAGAATTTGCCCCTGATACCAGCGCGCCAGTTTCTGAGCCTGACGGTAAAGCAGGGTGCCAAATTCGCGCAGGCGCGCACTGATGCGAAGCGGTGCGGGGTTGATAAAGTCCGGCTCAAGGGTCGGAGTATTGAAATGTGCCATTGTAAGCCTCGTATGCGTATGCAAGGAAATCGAATCTCGAATCGGGCGCATACTCGCATATGCAAAATCACCCTGAAATTTGTATGTTTTGCATAGTTCATGTGCAAAAATGCACACCGCAATTTCAGGAGGAAGCGTTGTGAACTGGGACGATTTAAGGTTTTTTCTTGTGCTGGCACAGGAAGGGACCTTGTCGGGTGCGGCCCGGCGTTTACGCAAGGAGCACACAACAGTCGCCCGCCGGGTTGAAGCCCTTGAACGCGCTGTTGGCACCAAACTTTTTGACCGTATGCCAGCCGGCTGGCAACTGACCCCCGATGGGCAACAGCTTGTACCCCTTGCCGAACGGGTCGAGGAAGATGCCCTTGCCTTTGAACGCATGGCAAATAGCAGTGAAATTGCCAGTGGTGTGGTGCGCATTTCCGTGCCGCCGGTGGCAGGGCGCATTTTGTTTGCCCCGCGGCTGGCTGCCTTGCTGGCAGAATATAAGGGGCTGGAATTTGAACTGATCGGGTCATCCCATGTTGCCAACCTTGCCCGGCGCGAAGCCGATATTGCGGTGCGCATGGTTACCCCCACCGAACCGGGCCTGATTGCACAAAAGCTGGCCGAACTGGGTGTTGGCCTTTATGGCGCGCATGATTATGTCGCCAATGTCGATGAAGAATCGTGGGAATTATGCGGTTATGACGATACCGCCTATGGCCTGTCCAAGGCGGACTGGGTAAGGCGGCTTTTGGGTCGCGATATTTTATGTCGCCTGCGTGCCAATGATACCGCATCGGTACAGGCCTTTATTGCCGCCGGGCTGGGGGTTGGGGTGTTGCCGCGCTATCTGGGTGATACCGATACCCGCCTGACATTGATCCATGGGGATGACAAAGGCGAGGAACGCGAACCCATCTGGCTGGTGGTGCATCCCGATATGCGCCGATCCCCACGGGTGCGCCTGGTGATGAATGCCCTGATCGATGCATCGCGCGGTATTGCCGAAGAATTCCAGCTTTGATGCGATATCCGGGCGATACGCCTTTAATTAAAATAACAAAAAATCATATTTTTCAATGATTTGATAGAAGTCAACGCAGCGGATAAGCGCGGATTTACGATGTGCCGGTTTCCATTCCAACCGGAGAAAATCCGTTGCCTGTTGCGCGTCCGGCTTTTACGCCGTTTTTGTTGCTGGGGCCGGTTGTGGCGGCCTTGCCCGGCTGGCTGATCGATCGTGTTCTTGCCCATGCGATTGCCACCATGCAATCGCGCCATCCCGCCGTGTTTGACCGTTTTGGTCCCGAAAACCTGAAAGGTGGCCGGTCCGTTGGCACGTCGCCATCGGGGGCGGATGAAGCAAAACAGCCCGGTAGAACGGCAGGTCTTGGTATTGGCATTGTTGTTTCGCCGGTTGATCTGGGGATGGATCTTTATTTGCGGCTGGACCCGGTAAAGTCGGTGTTGCGCCGTGCCACCGCAGAGGACCGTGCGGTGGCACAGGCCACCATCATCGGTCCATTGCCTGCATTGTTGCAGTTGCTGGAAGGCACGTCCGATGGCGATGCCCTGTTTTTTTCCCGCACCCTGAAAATTGAAGGCCGTACCGATATTGTCGTTGCCCTGCGCAATGCGCTGGATGGTGAAACGATTGATATTCGTCGCGCCGTTATTGAAAGTTTCGGCATGCTGGGCCCGGTTGCCCGCCGTGCCCTGGCCGTTGCTGAACGCGGCTATCATCGCCTGGACCGCGACATGGCGCGGTTTACCCATGCCTTTGCTGGGCCGACTGACAAAAAACAAGCAGGGCTTCAGGACCGGGTCGAGGATATATCCCTGCGCCTTGCCAGCGCCGAATCCCAGATACGCCGCCGCCAACCCGCCCGTATGCGTGCCGCGCCTTTAAATAGTGCGACAGATGCGGACGTGGATGCTGCCGGTGCAGGAGTCACTACCGCACCGGGGTTTAGCGCGGCGGATTATGCCAATTCCACCAAAGACGATTTTTCAATGCCGGCGATGGACCAGAACAATCACCTTAACCAGGGCGGAGCAGTTTAATGGAACTTGTATGTCCGGCGGGTACACCTGCCAGTTTGCGCGCCGCCGTCGAAGCGGGAGCGGATGTGGTTTATTGCGGCTTTCGCGATGAAACCAATGCCCGTAATTTCCCCGGCCTGAATTTTTCGCGCGAAGAACTGGCCGCCGAAACCGAATTTGCCCATTCCCGCGGAACGCATGTTTACCTGGCCTGCAATACCTATCCCACGGCAGGTAACGAATCGTTGTGGCACAAGGCGGTGGATGATGCCGTTGCCATTGGTGTGGATGCGGTCATTCTTGCCGATATCGGCCTGCTTCGCTATGCGCGTGACCGCCACCCCGATGCGCGACTGCATCTTTCGGTGCAGGCATCGGCATCGAATGTCGAGGCGATCCGTTTTTATCACCGTGAATTTGGTGTGCGTCGCGTGGTGTTGCCGCGTGTTTTATCGCTTGATGAAATTGCCAGCCTGAACCGGCAAATCGGCGTTGAAACCGAAGTTTTCGCTTTTGGTGGCATGTGCGTGATGGCCGAGGGGCGCTGTTCGCTATCCTCCTATGCCACGGGTGAAAGCCCCAATATGAACGGGGTATGTTCGCCCGCCCACCATGTGCATTACGAAGAACGCGGCGATGCCACCATTTCCCGGCTGGGGGATTTCACCATCAATGTTTATGGGGCATCGGAAACGGTGGGTTATCCCACCCTGTGCAAGGGCCGGTTTCGCGCCATGGGCAAGGCGGGCTACCTGTTTGAAGAACCCACCAGCCTGGATGTTACCAGCATGTTGCCCGAACTGGCCGCAGCCGGTGTAACCGCGCTTAAAATTGAAGGTCGCCAGCGCGGCAAGGCCTATATCGCGCAGGTCGTGGGCAGCTTCCGCCGCGCGCTTGACCAGATCGCGGCAGGCCAAGCCACCAGCGAAAGCAAGCTTTCACACATGACCGAAGGCCAAAGCAACACCACCGGCGCCTATCGAAGGACCTGGCAATGAGCATCGAAATTTCCCCGTTAAAACCCGCAATGCCAGCCCCCGCGCGGCTGGTGATGGGCCCGGTTCTGTTTCACTGGCAGCCCGATTATCTGCGCGATTTTTACGCCCGCATCGCCGATGAAGCCGATATTGATGTTGTGCATGTGGGTGAAGTTGTTTGCGCCAAACGCATGCCGTTTTTTGACCGCGAATGGCCCGGCGTTATTGAAAGGCTTCAGCGCGCAGGCAAACAGGTTGTTTATTCATCCCTGGCACTTGTCATGGGGGATCGGGAAGTTGGCATGATTCGCGATCTGGTCGAACTGCCCGATATCCTGATCGAGGCCAACGACCTGTCAACAATTGGTGTTCTGGGCGGGCGGCCCCATATGGTTGGGCCATATGTGAATATCTATAACGAAGGCACGCTGCGTTACATGATCGAACGGGGTGCCACCCGCATTGCCCTGCCGTGGGAGCTGCCCGAGCCCTCGATTGCCAGCTTGTGTGCCGCCGGGCGCGATGCCGAAATGGAAATGCAGGTTTTTGGCCGTGTGCCGCTGGCTATTTCGGCCCGGTGTTATTCCGCGCGTGCCAATGGCCTGCATAAGGATGGTTGCCGGTATGTCTGCGGCAATATGCCCGACGGCATGGATGTTGATACCCTTGATGGCGCGCCATTCCTTGCGGTGAATGGCCTGCAAACGCTTTCTGGCAGCTATCTGGAGCTTTCAGCAGAAATGGCTGATCTGCGTGAAATGGGCGTCAGCCTGTTCCGCCTGTCGCCGCATCGGTGCGACATGGTGGCGATTGTCACCCTCTATCGCCGGTTGTTGACTGGTGGAATTTCCCCGGATGAAGCCCGTGCCGAAATCCTGGCCGTGGCGGGGGATATCAACCTTGCAAATGGATTCCTGCATGCCATTCCCGGCGCCGATCTTTACCGGATTCCGGGGCAGTTCCAGTCGGAATAATCCGGTTTTGGTCCCGAAATGTGACAAACAGATTTGTTTCGGACCTTAAAATTCGCGAAAATACAAGAAGCCCAAGCCTGTCATTGTGATCTGTTTCACAGTGACAGGCTTTTCTTTTGGTTTCAGTTTTGGCGTTTCAGCCTGTCGGGCAAGTTGCTGTTTTTATGAATTTTTCGCAGAAATGTTAGCCTGTGCTTTGTTTTTGTTATCGAATTAATTTTGAACCATAGGTTCTGGTGTTTCACGGACTGGTTCCCTCATGTGTGAACGATTTCACAAAACTGTAGGAAAAAATCGAAAAATCCGGGTGTAGGTTCTGCGCCATCGCAACGGCAGACAGCAAGCCGGGGCGAAAATTCATTCCAGAAGTTTGGTTTCGGCATCCGGCCGACAGTCAAATCTTCCTGATTTTTTGATTTTGCCGTTACGGTGATTGGGAGAACTACATGCTGACGACGTTTAAGAAGAGCATCCTGGGTGGTGCTGCTCTTTTGATGGCTGCCGGTGTATTTGCTTCGGCACAGGCTACCGAAATTTCTGGTGCCGGTGCGACCTTCCCCTATCCGGTTTATGCAAAATGGGCCGAAGCCTATGAAGCAAAAACCGGTGTCAAGATGAACTACCAGTCGATCGGCTCGGGCGGCGGCATCAAGCAGATCAAAGCCAGCACCGTTGACTTTGGCGCATCTGACGCACCGCTGACCAAAGAAGAGCTCGATGAAGCAGGTCTGGTTCAGTGGCCGATGATCATGGGCGGCGTTGTTCCTGTTGTTAACATCAAAGGGATCAAAGGCGGCGACGTTAAGCTTTCCGGTCAGGTTCTTGCCGACATCTATCTTGGCAAAATCACCAAATGGGACGACAAGGCAATTGCCGATCTGAACCCGGATCTGAAACTGCCGTCAGAAGCCATTTCGGTTGTTGAACGTTCGGATGGTTCAGGTACCACCTTCAACTTCACCAACTACCTCGCTGCCGTCAGCCCGGAATGGAAAGACAGCATCGGAGTTAACAAATCGGTTCAGTGGCCGGTCGGCGTTGGTGGCAAGGGCAACGAAGGTGTTGCTTCCTACACCAAACAGATCGACGGTTCGATCGGTTATGTTGAATATGCCTACGCTCTGCAGAATGACCTGGCCTATACCCAGATGCAGAACAAAGACGGCGAATTCGTTTCCCCGACTGCCGGTTCCTTTGCCGCAGCAGCTGCAAATGCCGATTGGGCAAATGCACCGGGTTACTACCTGATCCTCGGCAACCAGCCGGGTGCGAAAAGCTGGCCGATCACGGCTGCTTCCTTCATCCTGGTTCACAAATCCCAGGACAATGCCGAAACCGCCAAAGAAGTTCTGAAATTCTTTGACTGGTCCTTCAAGAATGGCAGCGACATTGCCGACAAGCTTGACTATGTCGCCATGCCGGAAAACGTCGTCGACATGGTTGAAAAGACCTGGACCGCCGACGTCAAGGGCAGCGATGGCAAGAAGATCTGGTAAGTTTGCTGCATAACTTACCTGACCAACCCGCCGCCGAACGATCTCGGCGGCGGGCTTTGGTGTTTTAAAGGTCGTTATATTTTTCCCTAAAAAACAGGTTTATTGCGGTGTCCGTAAAACAGTTCAGACCGGCATTTGATCGTGGTTTTCATAACCTGACATTCGGGCTGGCAATGTTCGTTCTGGTCCTGCTGGTGGCCATTCTTGCTTTTCTGGTGGTGGGCAGTATTCCGGTGCTCAAAAACCAGGGGCTGGGCTTTTTCATCAGCGCCGAATGGAACCCTGTCACGGATGTTTATGGCGCGCTTCCCGCCATCATCCAGACCCTGATCACAGCTGTTATAGCGCTTCTGATCGGTGTTCCCGTCAGCTTTGGCATTGCCATTTTCCTGACCGAACTTGCCCCAGCCTGGATTGCCCGCCCGGTGGGTGTGGCGATTGAAATGCTCGCTGCCATTCCCAGTATCATTTACGGCATGTGGGGCCTGTTTGTTTTCGCCCCGACATTTGGCACCGTCATCCAGCGCTGGGTTATGGCCAATCTGGCACCGCTTCCGGTGATCGGGCCGCTTTTTGCCAGCCCGCCGATGGGCATTGGCATTTTTACCGCCAGCATCATTCTGGCGATCATGATTGTGCCGTTCATCACCGCCATGATGCGCGACGTTTTCACCACTGTTCCCGCCGTTCTCAAGGAATCAGCCTATGGGCTGGGCTGCACCCGCTGGGAAGTGGTCTATCGCATCGTTCTGCCCTATTGCCGGGCAGGGACCGTTGGCGCGGTGATGCTGGGTCTTGGCCGTGCGCTTGGTGAAACCATGGCTGTTACCTTTGTTATTGGTAATTCGCACCGTTTGACGGCGTCCATCATGGGGCCGGGTGCCACCATTTCATCATCGATTGCCAATGAATTTGTCGAGGCCGATTCCAAGCTGCACACATCGGCACTGGTAACACTGGGTCTTACCCTGTTTGTCATCACCTTCATCGTGCTGGCAGTTGCGCGGCTGTTTTTGCTGCGCCTGAAAAAGCAGGCAGGCCACTAGGCCGGGAAAGGGAAAGGACATAAAATGTCAGTTCAAGCACCGGTCAAGCAAACGACCGAACGTCAGGTTTCCACACCCTATCAGCGCCGCATGTATATGCGCCGCCGCATCGTTTCGATGTTCCATATGACCATGGCCCATCTGGTTACGCTTTTGGGCGTTGCCATGCTGGCCTGGATCCTGTGGTCGTTGTTCGGCGAGGGTTTTTCGGCCATTTCGGTCAAACTGTTTACCGAAATGACACCGCCGCCCGGTTCCGACGGCGGCCTGTTGAACGCCATTGTCGGGTCACTGATGATGGTGGGCATTGCCACCATCCTCGGCATTCCCGTGGGTTTGTTCGTTGGCACCTATCTGGCGGAATATGGCCGTTATTCCAAAATATCGTCAGTGGTACGTTTCATTAACGACATCCTGCTTTCGGCCCCGTCCATCCTGATCGGCCTGTTTGTTTACGAACTGGTTGTTGTGCCGATGGGGCATTTTTCGGGGTATGCCGGCGCCATTGCACTGGCAGTTATCGCCCTGCCGGTTGTTGTGCGTACCTCAGAAGACATGCTGCTTCTTGTCCCCGACAGCCTGCGCGAAGCCGCCGCTGCCCTGGGTATTCCGCGCTGGCGGATCATTATGCAGGTATCCTACCGTGCGGCTGGTCCGGGCCTTATGACCGGGGCTTTGCTGGCGGTGGCACGCATCAGCGGTGAAACTGCACCGCTTCTGTTTACCTCGCTGAATAACCAGTTCTGGAGCGCAAACCTGAATAAGCCGATGGCAAACCTGCCGGTGGTGATTTTCAACTTTGCCATGAGCCCCTATGACGACTGGCGCTCGCTCGCCTGGGCGGGGGCATTGCTTATTACTCTTGCCGTGCTGGGGCTTACCATTGCCGCACGGACTTTGCTGGCAGCCAAAAGCCGGATGAAAGGTTAATCATGAGCATGTTTCAGGCTCTTCCCGATGATATCGTTGCTCACGCCCCGGTTGCCGAACCAACCCCGGTAAAGCTGAGCGTTCGTAATCTTGATTTTTATTACGGCAAGAACAAAACGCTGAATTCAATTTCGCTGGATTTCCATGATCGCAGCGTGACCGCGCTGATCGGGCCGTCAGGCTGTGGTAAATCAACACTTTTGCGCACCTTGAACCGTATCTATTCGCTTTATCCGAACCAGACGGCGACGGGTGAAATTCTGCTTGATGGGGAAAACATCCTCGCAACTGGCAAGGATTTGAACAATCTGCGTGCCCGCGTTGGCATGGTGTTTCAAAAACCGACACCGTTTCCGATGTCGATTTACGAAAACATCGCCTTTGCCGTGCGCATGTATGAAAAGCTCAGCAAATCCGAAATGGATGAACGGGTTGAATGGGGCCTGCGCAAGGTTGCCCTGTGGGACGAGGTTAAAGACAAACTTCATGCCAGCGGCAATGGCCTGTCAGGTGGCCAGCAGCAGCGTTTGTGCATTGCCCGTTCGGTGGTGCTGAATCCCGAAGTTCTGCTGCTTGATGAACCGGCATCGGCCCTGGACCCGATTTCGACGATGAAAATCGAAGAACTGATTTCGGAACTGCGCGCCGATTACACCATCATCATCGTGACCCATAATATGCAGCAGGCCGCCCGTACGTCGGATTATACGGCCTTCATGTATCTGGGCGATCTGGTGGAAATCAGCCCGACCCGCGAATTGTTCACCAATCCGCGCGAAGCCCGCACCCGTGATTACATCACCGGCCGCTTTGGCTGATGCTATCTAAAGCGTTCACCTGTCTTTGAACGGGTGGTCATTGCGAAATATAAAACAGGCCCGAAACCGGTGTTTCGGGCCTGTTCTTTTTACCAGGTGTTTGGCAGATCAGGCCGGTTTTTGCCCAACATGTCTTCCCGCACCATCGGGGATGGGCAGGCTGGCGTGGCTTGTGGCAAATTCGGCCAGTTTGCCAGCAACGGCATCTTCGGGCGGGCAGGCGCGCCGCGTGGTTAAATCCACATGGATCAGCAGGGTTTCGCAGGTGGCGATCAGGTCATTGTCCGGGCCATACATGCAGTGAAACAGCTGCATTTTTTTGCCCGCAGCACTTAATACCTGGCTTGTGATCGAAATGCGCTGGCCTGCTTTGGCCTCGGCAATGTGGCGCAGGTGGCTTTCGGCGGTAAAAAAGCTTTTGCCCGCGGCGATATAGGCATCATCGGCGCCAATCAATGCCATGAAGGTATCGCTGGCCTGGGCGAATGCCTCGAGATAATGGGCTTCGTTCATATGGCCGTTATAATCGGTCCAGCTTTGCGGGACCGGGCGTGAAACGGTTTGCGGTAATTGTGCCGTGGCCGATGCACCATTGCTGGCAATCGACTGGCGCAAAGCCTGTTCATGGTCATTGATGGTGCCGCCCGCACCACTGCCCGATTTTTTAAGGGCGCGCATCATGCCAACCAGGTTGTCATCGCGCAGGCGCTCCAGCTCGCGAATGGATAAATGGCCTGATTGCGCATCGGATTGATCGGCAATTTTTGCGATCAGTTCCGGGGTCAGGTCCGGCACATTCATCAATTTCGTCCAGGGCCATTTCAATGCCGGGCCAAACTGGGCAATAAAGTGGCTCATACCGGCTTCGCCACCGGCAATGCGATAGGTTTCAAACAGGCCCATTTGCGCCCAGCGCAGGCCAAACCCGAACCGGATGGCATCGTCAATTTCTTCGGTGGTGGCAATGCCATCATTAACCAGCCATAGCCCTTCGCGCCAAACGGCTTCCAGCAGGCGGTCGGCAATATGGGCGTCAATTTCCTTGCCAATCAAAAGCGGCTTCAGGCCAATATCGCGCAAAACATCGCACGCATTGCGAACAAATGCCGCGTCGGATTTATCGGACGCGACAATTTCAATCAATGGCAGCAGGTAAACCGGGTTAAACGGGTGTGCGACCACAATTTGCCCGGGCTTCGTGGCATTTTCCTGCAATTCGGATGGTTTGAAGCCCGATGTCGAAGACCCGATAATGGCATCATCCGGGGCGAATTGCTGAATTTCACCTAAAATACGATGTTTGATCGCCAGCTGTTCGGGTGCACTTTCCTGAATCCAGGTGGCACCGGCAACCGTATCGGCAAGGCTGCTGCAAAATTGCAGGCTGCCTTCGGGCGGCAGGGATACGTCATAAAGGGCAGGCAGGCTGCGCCGGGCATTGGCCAGGACAAGGCCAATTTTGCGTTCGGCGTCCGGGTCCGGGTCGTAAACCGATACATCCCAGCCATTTAACAAAAACCGCGCAACCCAGCCGCCACCAATAACACCGCCGCCAATAATTGCGGCTTTGCGGTTCGGGCTGTGGGGGGCGGTTGTTTGGCGGTTAATTTCGGTATGGGTCATTATTTCGGCTCCCGTTTGGTCAGGCCCAGCATTTTGCGCACATCTTCCGGCCCCATCAGCGATGCACCCATGCCTTCAATAATGCCTGCTGCGCGTTCAACCAGTTGGGCATTGGTTGCCAGAACACCCTTTTTCAAGAACAGGTTGTCTTCCAGGCCAACACGCACATTGCCCCCGGCCAGTACCGATGCGGCAACATAAGGCATTTGGTCCCGGCCCAGCGAAAATGCCGACCAGTTCCAGTCGGCAGGCACATTATTGACCATCGCCATAAATGTGTTCAGGTCATTGGGTGCACCCCAGGGAATACCCATGCACAACTGCACCAGTGCGGGGCTGGTCAAAATGCCTTCCGTCACCAATTGCTTGGCAAACCATAAATGCCCGGTATCAAATGCCTCGATTTCGGGTTTGACGCCAAGATCCGTCATCATCTGCCCCATGGCGCGCAACATGCCCGGTGTGTTGGTCATGACATAATCGGCTTCGGCAAAATTCATGGTGCCGCAATCAAGGGTGCAAATTTCCGGCAGGCAATCGGCGATATGGGCCATGCGTTCGCTGGCACCAACCATGTCGGTTGATGCTTCATTCAGGGGCAGGGGCGATTCGGTCGATCCAAAAACAATGTCGCCGCCCATGCCTGCCGTCAGGTTCAAAACTACATCGGTATCGGATGCGCGGATGCGTTCGGTGACTTCGCGGTAATAACGGCCATCGCGCGATGGCGCGCCGGTTTCCGGGTCACGGACATGGCAATGCACAATCGCGGCACCGGCCTTGGCCGCATCAATGGCGGCATTGGCTATTTCTTCGGGCGAACGTGGCACATGGGGCGATTTATCCTGTGTCGCGCCAGACCCGGTAATGGCGGCGGTAATGAAAACATTGCGATTCATGGTAAGCGGCATGGTGCATGTCCTGTTTCTTTTGACCTGCCAGCAGCCTAACGCGGAAAATGCGATTGATATTTGCCTTAACTGCCAGTTAATTTGCACTTCATGCCAAACCACATGTCTTTTCGCTTTTTGCTGTTTGACGGCTTTTCCAACATGGTTCTTGCCAGCGCGCTGGAACCATTGCGTGCCGTACGCAACCTTTCGCAGGGGCCAAATATTGGCTGGCATATTTGCACGCCCGAAAACCGGATCGCGCGCAGTTCCAGCAATATTCAAATCCAGCCCGATTGCCCCATCGAAAACCCGGATCGTTATGATTATCTGGTTGTCATTGCCGGGTATGACATGCGCGGCCACGTAACGGGGCGCAATCGCACGCAATTACGCCAGCTTGCCGGGCGGGCACGGTTTGTTGTCGGCCTGGATACGGGGGCGTGGCTGCTGGCAGCTGCTGGTTTGCTCGATGGGGCGCAGGCCACCATTCACTGGCAGGAATTTGCCGATTTTGCCGAAACCTTTCCCGAGGTCGAAACCTCACGCGACCGGTTTGTTTTTGCCGGCAAATACATCACCAGTGGTGGGGCCTCGACAGTTCTGGATTTGATGCTGCATCTGCTGGGGCAAAATTTCGGCCCGGCCATGGCCTTTGATGCTGCCAACCTGTTTGTCTATGACGCCGAGCGCCAGCATCGCGGCAACAGGGGCGCAAATATCCTTAAACATCGGTCCGATGTGCCGGGTTTTCTGGCGGCCATCGATGTGATGATGGATCATATCGAAAACCCGGTGTCGCTGGATTTTATCGCAGGGCAGGCATCATTGTCGTTACGGTCGCTGGACCGGCTGTTTCAGCGCGAATTATCGATGTCACCGGGTAAATATTATCAGCTTTTGCGCCTTGGCCGTGCGCGTGACCTTGCAACACAAACCGGGCTTCCTGTTGCGCAAATCGCCCTGCAAACCGGGTTTTCATCGCCTGCAACACTTAGCCGTGCTTTTCGCGCCCAATATGGCACGCAAATCAGCACCCTTCGCGCCCACCGCAAAGGCAAGGCAACGTCGACGGATTAGCGCAGTTTCGCAGCGGGTTTGTGACGGTAGAGGAGGAGACGGCAGAGGAGGAGAAGAGAGAAGGGCAGGGCAGTGTTACATGTGCTCAGCCAGCAAAACGACCCTGTCAGAAGCTGCCCATCTAGATCCAGCCCATCTGGTGGCTGGCCGATAAAAACAGGATTACTCCAAACAGGGTAATCAGGGCTGCACCACCAAACCCGACAATACGTCTGATCCAGTCTGACCATACAGGCGGCAGGGAAAACAGTTTCTGGCTGCCAAAACGAATGCCAATGGCCGCAAGACCAATGGCACTGACGGTAAGGGCAACGCCAAACGCCATGGCAAAGGCCGCAACAATACCCACCAGAAACAATCCGTTTGCCAGGGTAAATAGCAGCATCAATATCGACCCGGTACAGGGCCGCAGACCAACAATAATCGCGCTGGTAATGGCGTTGTAACGGCCGGTTTGTGCTGCTTTGGGTTCTACATGCTCATGGTCGTGGCTGTGTGCTTCTGCCAAATGCCCTGCATGGTCATGTCCGTCATGGCTGTGCCCATCATGTTCGTGATGATCATGGCTGTGGTTATGATGGTGGTTATGGTCGTGCGTGTGGCCAATCGGCCCATGATCGCAGCAATCATCGCGGCCCTGGGCGATGCGCAGGCACATATAGCCGCCCATCACTACAATCAGCGCGTAAGATGCCAGTTCCAGCAGCAGGCCATTGCGCGTGATTTCGGCCGGGCCAAGGTCAAAAACAAGCCCCAGAATACCCACCAGTGCAATTGCACTGACGGCCTGTGTCGCGGCAATCAGCGCGCCCATGGCAACCCCCTGTTTCCAGCCCGCATCGCGTGACAGGAAATAGGTGCTGGTCACCATTTTGCCGTGGCCAGGCCCGGCAGCGTGAAACACGCCATAGGCAAATGACAGGGCAATAATGCTAAGCGCTGGCCACCAGCTATTGCCCTGTTTGGCTTCGCGCAGGGTTGCTGTCATTTCGCGGTTCAACTGGATTTGAACCTTCATCGCCCCGCCAACAATATTTGCCAGCCAGTCGGGCATTTTATAGGCGGGTTCGGTTGCTGCACTGTCGCTTGGCGCGCTGCGGCGGCCCAGAAGTTCGGCCGTTTGCGCATGTGCGCCCTGCGGGCTTGCCAGGGTAAAAAGCATGGCAAACATAACGGTTAACATCGCAAACATGCCCAAACGCCGGATAGAGCTGGTTCGGCTTGATTCGCCTGTTTGGCCTTTGCAACCTGGTCCGGCAGGGTTACTGGCAGGTGATGTCGGCCCGCTGCGGTGAAACCATGTCAAAATAGATGCGGTGTTTGTCATCTTCGCCCATCTTGTAGCTGCAGGTCAGGCCGTCATTGCCGGAAAACAGGATCGGGTCCTTCTGGGCAAAGCCGACATCAATAAAAAATTCGGAATCATAAACCGAAAGGCCGATCTGGTCGGCAACCGGGTCTACCGGTTCGGCAAGGTCAAGTGTGAAGCTGTATTTGACGCGCCCGTCATCGGTGATATCGGCAACAAAATCGTGAAAACCCGCGACTTTCACCACTTCTTCGTTACGGCGCAGATAGGTCAGAAAGCCGATATCGGCCAGTGCGACAAAGGCATTGTCGCGGACTTCGTCATTTTCCTGGTCGAAAAAACGGCGGTCATGGTTGTGATCGAACTGGTCCATCACCGTCAGGCTGAACATGTCATCGAAAATCCAGACCATGCGGATGGATGTGATTTTGTGTTCGGAAAAGATCATGGTCGCCTGGCTGTCGATCCAGACATGGGGGTGAGCAAAGGCTGCGGGTGCAAAGCAGGCCAGCGACAGGACACCGACCAGCATGGCAATGATGGATCGGGTGCCAGAACGCAAAAAGCGCGCACCCCGCGAAACGGGGTGCGACGCCCTTTGCCAAAAGGTTAGGGGTTTAACCTTTGAGGCAACTCGCCAGTGAGTCGATATTCTGTGACAAAATGTCGAGATAGGCATTCGGTCCGGCGTCAATATTGGCTCCTAACGGGTCGAGTGTTCCCGTGCGTGCGCCGGTATCGGCGACAATTGACTGGACAATGGCAGGCTTGAACTGCGGTTCGGCAAAGACACAGGCAGCACCGCTCGACGTGATTTTGCTTTCAATGTCGTGCAGGCGTTTTGCACCGGGTTTGCGGTCTGGTGAAATGGTGATGGATCCGACAGCCTGCAAGCCAAAGCTATGTTCCAGATATTGGTAGGCATCGTGAAACACGATGAAGGGTTTGTCTTTTACCGTGCTGACACGGCTGGCAAGATCATCCTTCGTTGCATCGATTTTGCCAAGCAGGCTTTTCAGGTTTGCACGATAAAAATCGGCATGGTCGGGGTCGATCTCGGCAAGCTGGTCGGCAATATCGGTGGCAATGGCTTTGCCGTTTTCCGGGCTTAACCAGATATGCGGGTCGCCTTCATCATGGTGATGATGTTCGTGGTCGTGATCGTGGTCCGCATCGGCATGATCGTGGTCATGGTCTTCATCATGATCGCCGTCATCATGGTCATCGTCATCGCCATGATGGTGCGGTTCAAACGCGCCGCCTTCGCGCATTTCCAGGGTTTTTACACCCGTGGCTTCCGCCAGTTCCATGACCTTCGCGTTTGTCGAAAGCGATGTCAGCGGCTTTTCCAGGAAACCTTCCAGTTCGGGCGACACATAAATCACCAGATCGGCATTTTGCAGGGCCTTGGCCTCGCTCGGGCGCAAGGAATAGGTATGCGGTGATGCAGCCCCCTTTACCAGCAATTCCGGTTCACCCACACCCTGCATGATGGCTGCGGCAATGGAATGAATAGGTTTGATCGAAGCCACAACTTTGGGCGCATCTGCCGCCCATGCGGCAGCAGGAAGGGCAAACTGGGCTGCGGCAACAAACGCACCAGCAAGAAGCATACGTGATTTCGACATCGGATTTCCATTTTGGCAGGGTGGGCGATAACTTGGTTTTGTTATGTTATAACGTATCTAGTTTGTCAAAGGGAAAACGGCGCGCTTTTCGACGCGCCCCAAATCATTGAGGCAGCGCGCGTGAAAGAATGAAGCGCGCATTTCGCGTTCCGTGCGCCTGCAGGAACAATTTTGCGGACCTGGCAGACGCCTTTGCAAAAAGGGGGCGTGTTTTATCGCCCAGCTACTTCATGCAGGGGGCAACCTTTGGCGATAAAGCAAGAATTTGGGCGCGGAGAGGCAAGCAAATCAGTCAGGACGCTGCAACAAGGGGGCTGTGATCATTTCTGGTGCGCGGGCATGAAAAGGGCACATCGGGTTTGGAAAATGCCGCAATCAGGATCAGATCATTGAGTCTAAAAAGATCATTTTTCATCCGGAATAATAAAACTGCATGTGCAGATTAAAGCGGCGGGATGCTGCAAAACGGCGGTTTTCGTGCCTGTAGCCACCACCTTTTCGTTTCGGTTTTGCGATGAAGTAGATGATCCTTTCGCATTCAGCCCGGCCTTAATTGCCTTGCACGCCAAAGGCCGCCTTTGCACATACTTGGCGGCCTCTGGGGGATTGAACATAAAAGGCAGGGCGAAGCCGACGATCAGGCGCTAACAAGGTCTTCGGGCGTGTAATGCGTTTCGCTCAGGATTTCGCCGGTGTCATTGTCAATCGCCTGCAGGGTAACGCCATATCCCCAAAGCTGGCCGATATAGCCCAGGGTCAGTTCGGCCTCGGCCTTATCAAGGCGGATGCCATCATGCTGGGTATGGGCGATGTAAAGCTGGCGATTGCCGCGCAAATCAACATCAACCACCTGCAGGTCGGGTTCACGCACGGACAGGTCATGCATACGTGCCAGCGCCCGGCGCACATTGCGATACCCATTGTCATCATGGATCGCGCCAACCTCCAGATGCGGGGAAGATGACCGGTCATCAATCATGAACATGCGCATGTCGCGCATCACCTTGGGTGATAAAAACTGCAGGATAAAGCTTTCATCGCGGTAATGCGCCCATGCTTCGCGCAGTGTGGCGAACGGGTCGTTATTACCGGCAATGTCGGGGAACCATTTTTTGTCTTCTTCGGTGGGCAGTACACAAATGCGGTGGATATCCTGCATCATGGCAAAACCCAGCGCATAGGGGTTAAAACCGGAATAGCGCCGGTCATCATATTCGGGCTGAAAAACGACCTTGGAATGCGAATCGATAAATTCCATGATCGCGCCTTCGGAAATCAGGCCCTTGTCATAGAGGCGGTTCATGATGTGGTAATGCACATAGCAGGCACAGCCCTCATTCATGACCTTGGTTTGTTTTTGCGGGTAAAAATACTGGCCGATATTCCGCACGATGCGCAAAATCTCGCGTTCCCACGCTTGCAGGGCAGGGGCGTTTTTTTCCAGAAAATATAAAAGGTTTTCTTCGGGCAGGCCAAATTGCGCCCGGCGCTGTTCCTGGCGCTGGCGACGGTTCTGGTCATCAAGGTCTTCGGGGCCATCATCGCTTTGCGGCAGGGTGCGCCACAAATCGTTATAGGTTTCGTCTTCGTATTTGGCGCGCTCGCGTTCACGCTCCAGCTCGACAGCCAGGTTGGGTTTTTCCGGGTGGGAATATCGGTTTACGCCGTGATCCATCAGGGCATGGGCGGCATCGAGAATGCGTTCAACGGCATCAAACCCAAACCGGTCCTCGCATTTGGCGATATAGCGTTTGGCAAATTGCAGATAATCCAAAATGCCTTCCGCATCGGTCCATTGTTTGAACAGATAATTGTTTTTAAAAAAATGGTTATGCCCAAAGGCTGCATGTGCCATCACCAGCGTTTGCATGCCAATGGTGTTTTCTTCCATCACATAGGAAATGCAGGGGTTTGAGTTGATGACAATTTCGTAGGCCAGCCCCTGATAGCCCTTGCGATACATGGCATCATCGCGCACGAAGCGTTTGCCAAACGACCAGTGATGATACATCAAGGGCATGCCAATTGATGAATAGGCATCAAGCATCTGTTCGGATGTGATCACCTCGATCTGGTTGGGATAAACATCAAGCCCCATTTCATTGATCGCGATATCTTCAATCGCGTCATAGGTGGCTTTCAGGCTGTTGAAATCCCAGTCCGCGCCATCAAACAGCAGGCCGGGTTTTGTTTTGGGCGCTGTCATATCCGTGCCTCCGCCTTGTTTTTGGCAAACAGTTCACGAAATACCGGGAAAATATCGGCAGCCTTCGTCACCCGTTTCAGGGCAAAGCGGCCATTGCGCCCATGAACCAACGGGGCATAGGCCTTCCATAGTGCGGTTTCCCCTTCGGCGGATGAAAATATCTCGGCTTCACGCTCGTCCGTGATTTCGATATAGGCGTAATACTGGCATTTCGGCAAAAGGTCTTCGGCCAGAAGGGCGGTGCATTTTGCCCCATCGTTGGAATAGTTATCGCCATCCGATGCCTGGGCGGCATAAATGTTCCACTGATCGACAGGGTAACGGTCAGCAAGGATTCGCTTCATTTCCTCCAATGCGGTGGAAACAATGGTGCCGCCGGTTTCGCGCGAATAGAAAAACGTTTCTTCGTCCACCTCGGATGCGCGCGATGTATGGCGGATGAACACTACTTCGACATGTTCGTAACGCCGATGCAAAAACATGTGCAGCAGCATGAAAAACCGTTTCGCCAGTTCTTTCATCTGTTCGGACATCGACCCTGAAACATCCATCAGGCAAAACATTACCGCCTGTGTATTGGGATCGGGGATTTGCCGGTACTGGTTAAAGCGGGTATCGATAGGGTCGATAAAGGCAATGGCCTTGCTGCGCCGTTTGGCTTCATCCAGCTCCGCCTGCAACAGTTTCAGGGTTGCGTCATTGGCCCGTTTTTGGGTGGGGGTGATATCGCCTTCATTTTCCGCCACCAGTGCGGCAATTTTTTCCTCAAGCGCGCGGATATCGCTGGTTTTGGGGCGGCGCAAACCAATCCGTCGGGCCAGTGAATTGCGCATGGTGCGCACAAGGTTCAGGTTCGCCGGGCTGCCTTCCACCGAATATCCTGCCCGCGCAGTGCGAAAGGCGGTGGTTTGTTTCAGGCTTTTTTTCAAAAGGTCGGGAAGCTCCAGATCCTCGAAAAAAATGTCGAGAAATTCATCGCGTGTCAGTACGAACTGGAATTCGTCTTCGCCGTCGCCATCCGGGCTGGCCTGCGAACCACCCGCACCGGCATCACCGCCATTGGGCCGGGCGATGCGGTCGCCGGGCACGAATTTTTTGTTGCCCGGTAAAACATAATTGCGATCACCCCCACGGCCGGAATGATGAAACCCCGGTTCGCGCAGGGTTTTGCCGGGAATCGTGATCTGGTCGCCATTGTCGATATCGGTAATGCCGCGTGTTTTGATCGAATCCTCAACCGCCTTTTTGATCTGCGCCTTTGCGCGGCGCATAAATCGCTGACGGTTGCCAAGGCTTTTGCCTTTCGGATTTTTGCGGCGATCGATGATATGGAACATGGGCAGTCTATCCTTGAAACGCAGGAACCAGGGTTAACCCCCTGAACCCGGCGCCGGGCAGCGAAAGGGGAACATCGCCACCCGGCGGGGCCAGCATGGGGCTTATCAGCCCGCCTTGTTGACGCGCATATACCATTCCACCAGTCGGCGGGTTTGACGTTCGGTATAGCCACGTTCGATCATGCGTTTGACGAACTCGTTATGCTTCTTTTCGGTATCGCCATCTTTTTTCGACCCGAAAGAAATAACCGGCAACAGGTCTTCCACCTGGCTGAACATGCGTTTTTCAATCACGTCACGCAGCTTTTCATACGATGTCCAGGCGGGGTTTTTGCCTTTGTTGTTGGCGCGTGCGCGCAGGGCAAATTTAACGACCTCGTTACGGAAATCCTTGGGGTTGGCAATGCCGGCCGGTTTTTCGACCTTGGAAAGCTCCTGGTCGATAATCTTGCGGTCCAGCAGCTGTCCGGTATCAGGGTCTTTGAAATCCTGGTCTTCGATCCAGGCGTCGGCATAGGCGACATAGCGGTCAAACAGGTTCTGACCATAGTCGGAATAGCTTTCCAGATACGCCTTCTGGATTTCCGCACCGATAAACTCGGCATAGCGGGGGGCAAGTTCCGCCTTGATGAACTCCATATAATCCTTTTCGCGTTCTTCCGGGTATTGTTCACGTCGGATCGCCTGTTCAAGCACATACATCAGATGTACCGGGTCGGCGGCAACCTCGTGGGTGTCGTGGTTGAACGTTTCGGAAAGAACCTTGAAGGCAAAGCGTGTTGAAATGCCATCCATGCCTTCATCAACGCTGGCAGAATCGCGGTATTCCTGCATCGAACGCGCTTTCGGGTCGACATCCTTCAGCGTTTCGCCGTCATAAACGCGCATTTTGGAAAACAGGTTGGAATTTTCATGCTCCTGCAGGCGCGACAGGATGGAAAACTGTGCCAGCATTTTAAGGGTGCCGGGCGCACACGAGCCCTGTTCCAGTTCCGAGCCCTGCAACAGTTTGTCGTAAATGCTGGTTTCTTCGGTGACGCGCAGGCAATAGGGCACCTTGATCACGCTGATACGGTCAATAAAGGCTTCGTTGTTTTTATTGGCCTTGAAGCTTTGCCATTCTGCCTCGTTGGAATGGGCCAGGATCATGCCCTGGAAGGGGATGGCACCCAGGTTCTCCGTGCCGATATAGTTACTTTCCTGCGTTGCGGTCAGCAACGGATGCAGCATCTTGATCGGGGCCTTGAACATTTCAACAAATTCAAGCATGCCCTGGTTGGCGCGGTTCAACCCGCCGGAATAGGAATAGGCGTCTGGGTCATTCTGGCTGAAATATTCCAGCTTGCGGATATCAACCTTACCCACAAGCGATGAAATATCCTGGTTGTTTTCGTCACCGGGTTCGGTTTTGGCAATCGCGATCTGGCGCAGGCGCGATGGCAGCAGTTTGACGACCGAGAATTTTGAAAGATCGCCTTCAAATTCATCCAGCCGTTTTACCGCCCAGGGCGACATCAGGCCGGTCAGGCGGCGTTTGGGAATGCCGTATTTATCCTGGATGGCATCGCCCATTTTTGCCGGGTTAAACAGGCCAAGCGGGCTTTCAAAAACGGGGCTTATGTCATCGCCTGCCTTCAGAACATAAATGGGTTCCTGTTCCATCAGTTCTTTTAACCGTTCGGCAAGCGAGCTTTTACCGCCGCCAACCGGACCCAACAGGTAAAGAACCTGTTTTCGTTCTTCCAGCCCCTGTGCGGCATATTTGAAGAAACCGACAATCCGTTCAATGGTTTCTTCCATGCCAAAAAAGTCGTCAAAGGCTGGATATCGCTTGATCGTACGGTTCAGAAAGATTCGGCCAAGGCGGGGATCGGTCGATGTGTCGATCAGTTCCGGTTCTCCGATGGCCTTGATCATGCGTTCGGCCGCCGACGAATAGGCCGATGGATCATCGCGACATAAATTCAGATAGTCGCGTATGGTCAGTTCGGTTTCCCGTTTTCCGTCATAGCCTTCCGCATATAGCTCGAAGATATCCTGGTCTTCAGCCATGGCGCGGTCTCCTTTCCAAAATTATCGCACGTCTTTTCTCGCTGGGTGGTCCGGTCTTGTGGCAACTCTCCCGGTCGGATGTTTCGGGCACGGCTTTTGGTGCGCACCAATTGTTTTTGGTCCATGCGGGGATGTCGGGCGAACAGGTCCCCGGAACAGCTTTGTGAAAAAGTGACACCTCGGGTGTCAAAGCACGGCAAAAAGCAAAAATGGCGTCGATTAGACCCAGAAGGGCAGACTGCAATTGTGCCAGTCTGTCGAAATCTTCATCCGCAAAGTCCGCGATCGGCTTGCTGGGCGACGGAAATGAAATTTTCCGTTGAAAAAGTGCCCCCGGGCAAGTGCAGGGCGACTGGATGAAAGGCTACGCTACTACTATTGAACGTGGTTACTGCATTGCGGCTGCGCAATGTCTTCTTTAAAAATTTCAGTGTGTTCCGGCCGGTTTTATTGGAATAACCGTTCACAAATTGGTGACGGGCTGCCTACATGTAAAAACGGCATCGCCGATACTGTCCCACCACCAGATAGTGTGCCTGATGCAAGCAGGTCATGAAAGGAAACAATGTCAGAAAATTCTGTATATTTTATTGACAGCGCGGCCCTGAACCGGATTTTGCAGGAAAAAAGTGCATTACTGGTCGATGTTCGCCAGCCCGAAGAATTTGCTGGTGGCACCGTACCGGGGGCGATCAATATTCCGCTTGGCGATCTTGATATGTCCTCCCTGATCGATCAGACCGATGAAATGGACTGTGACATCGTCTTTGTCTGTGCCATCGGGCAACGCTCCTTCGGGGCGGCCAATGCCGCATTGCCCCATCTTGATTGCAAGGTGATGACGCTCAAGGGCGGTGTGCAATCCTGGGCGCGCGATGGGTTTGCCGTGCAGAAATAATTTCTGTTGTCATCGACTCCTTCCGGTGTTTTGAATTGTTTTAAGCCATTCCAGTCTGACAGGCATGTTCGGCCAGGTTGCCATCGTCGTAAAATGGCAACGTGCGCCATGAACGAGCAACGTACATGAACCGGCATCGCAACAGGGCGCCGTTAAAACGCGCCTTGAATATGTGCCAGCGCTGTTGTGATCGTTTGCTGTTATTGTCGTTGTCGGGCTGTTTTGGCTTTTGCGTTCCGATACCCCGATATTCTTCCACCCCATAAGTCACTTGCGTTTCCCCATCCCATAATCCCGGATCATCGACATGGAATATGTTCCCTACCTTTTGACGGCCTATGCCATTTTCATGCTGGCGGTTTTATCGCCGGGGCCAAATTTTCTGGCCGTGACGGGAACAGCAATGACGGTGTCTCGCCGCGCCGGGCTGGGGCTTGCACTGGGTGTCGGTTGCGGCACGCTGTGCTGGTCAAGCATGACGATGCTGGGTCTAACCGCTATTCTTGCGGCTTCGGCTGATGTTGCGCTGATCCTGCGCTGGGCTGGTGGGGCCTATCTTGTGTTTCTGGGGTATAAATCATTGCGGGCTGCCCTGCGGCGCAACCGCCCGGTAACCGAAACCCCCGCCAATCTGATCGCGAATCCTGACCGTCCCTTCTGGCGTTACATCCGCCGCGGTCTTTTGGTTCAGGCCGGGAATCCGAAGGCGGCTTTGTTCTGGCTGTCTGTTATGTCGATTGTTTTGCGTCCCGATGCGCCTGCATGGGTGGCGGTGGCCATTGTTGTGGGCACAACGACAATTTCGTTTTGCTGGCATCTGGCCCTGGCCTGGTTTTTTTCCACGCCCGCCGTCATGCGGGTTTACCGGCGTGCCCAACGCACCATCGAAGGCGTGCTTGGTGCGATGTTCATTATTTTCGGCGGCAAACTTCTGGCTGGTTAAGTCGCGAATCCTGCTAATTCGCCAATTTTGGTAGCCATTCGTTGCTGTTGCGCCGTGGGAACGGGATACAGTGCTGCCTACCAGGCCAGCATCCGCCGACCGATGGCTGCACCAAGGGCTGTAACGATTCCAACCGCAATCGGATACCAGATCAGCAAAAACAGGCCGGCATCATTGCGACATGCAATGGCATAGGCCATCGCAGCCAGCGCACCAGCCAGCATACCGGCGAAGGCGCCTGTTTTACCGGGGTGAACGGTCGCACCTTTGCGTAAAAAATACATCACCAATCCCAGCGCGGGCAGGGACGCCACAATGATGGTGGCAACACAGATGGGGGCCGCCAGGGGGGCTGCGCCCAGCCAGGAACTACCCGATTGATCGGTGATGATCCGAACCGCGATGATCACCAATATTGGCACAAAAATCAGCCAGGATGGTGCATTGCCACCGGCAATTGCCAGTTCCCGCAGGGTTTTGAATGCGGCAATACCGGCTGCGAGCATGGTAATCACCTTAAAAAAGGTTGCCGGTGCCGTATTCATCGCAATCAGATCGATCCGGGGGCCAACAAGGACCAGAATGATCATCACCGCCGTGATCAGACCCGCCAGCGCACTGCCAGCAAGCGCGCTGTGCAATTTGCGCGGCGAGGGGCCATTTGCGGTCCCGGCCTGGCTGGCAAGGCTGTTGATAAGGTCATCGGTTTTAAGCGTGCTCATTCCCTGTTTCCCTATCCTTTGCCCGACCGTGCTGTATCAAAAAGCCGTGCCAGCGCGCGGTTAAATGTCACCCGGATGGATGCTTCACTGCGGTTAAGCTTCTTTGCGGCCTGCCGGACGGTATCGCCTTCTATGGCAAGGGCATTTACCACGTCTTGCTGTTGCGATGGCAGATCGGCCAGTTTCCTTTCAACATCCATCGCCCGGCTGGGGTCTGATGATGTGCCGATAATTTCGGCCAGTTCATCCAGGCTGACATTGGCCTTGTATGCGCGTTCGCGCGATGTGCGCCTTACGGCGTCGACCAGTTTGTAATGCACAATGCCTGACAGCCACGGCTTAAACGGGCGTTCTTCATCCCATGTGTGGCGCTTGTCATGCAGCCCGATCAGAATTTCCTGCACCACATCCTCGGTTTCCTGTGGATCAAGGCCTAACCGGCGCAACCTGCCGGGAATACCGGTGCGCAGGCTTTGCGCAATTTCGGCCAGCATCTGCCCATAGGCTTTGGCATCGCCCTGCCTCTCTGCGCGCATTGCGCTTTCCCAACGCTGTTGCTGGCTTGCTGTCAAAAGATCATTCCTGCTTGTCGCCGGGCAAGGGGCTCGCTTTTTCGTGAAGCGGCGTGATCAGGCACCATGTTTCATTTTCACCGGCCGGTCCGAACAACCTTATGGAAGCCTCATGCGAGGCAATTTTATAAGCGTAAGGATATAAAATGAAATCGAACCTTGTCAAAGTCGCCGCAACCCTTGCCGTTCTTGCCTTCACCTCGGGTTCGGCCCTGGCGCAATCCGCGGTGGATATGATCAAACCTGCCAGCATCCAGGCGAAAAACGTGGTGCTTGTGCATGGTGCCTGGGCCGATGGATCAAGCTGGGCAAAGGTTATTCCGATTCTGCAAAAGGCCGGCCTGCATGTAACTGCGGTGCAAAACCGCCTGACTTCGCTTAAGGATTCGGACGAAGATGTGCGTCGCGCCCTGGCCCAGCAGGATGGCCCAACCGTTCTTGCCGGCCATTCCTGGAGCGGCACGGCCATCAGCGATGTTGGCAATGCCAAAAATGTTTCGGCGCTGGTTTATGTGGCGGCCCGTGCCCCTGAGGCGGGTGAGGATTTCGTCGCTCTGCAAAAGACATTTCCCGATACCCCGGTGCGTGCCGGAGTCGAGAAATTCGATGGTTTCACCAAGGTATCGGAGGATGCCTTTTTGAAATATTTCGCCAATGGCATCGATAAAGACGAAGCCCGCGTCTATTACGCCGTGCAGCAGCCCACGGCAGCCAGCCTGTTTGGCGAACGTACAACCGATACCGCATGGAAGTCGAAGCCGGTCTTTTATGCCGTCTCGGCCGAAGACAAAACCATCTCGCCGGAATTCGAAGCCTTTTTGGCAAAACGTATGGGCGCACAAACCATTACGCTTGATGCCGGTCATCTTTCGATGGTGTCCCACCCGCAGGAAATTGCCGATCTGATCCTGAAAGCCGCCGGTCGCAAGTAACCGCGATCTGCCAAATTCAGGCAAAAGAAAACCCCGCAGCCATAAGGCTTGCGGGGTTTTCTTTTTGTGGTGCCGGCAGAGAGACTCGAACTCCCAACCTTCGGATTACAAATCCGCTGCTCTACCAATTAAAGCTATGCCGGCACGAGCGGCGAGAACATAGTCCGGGTTGAACAGGATTGCAAGCCCCTGATTCATCCCAATTTTCCCCGCGCGCAGCGATGCGGTAAATCCTTTTATTTCAAGCGATTCGCCGTAAATTTGTAGGGGCTCAGCCTTGCTTTCTGAACAGCTCGTAAAGGGCAACTGCCGCGGCATTGGAAACGTTAAGGCTTTCAATGCGATCAGTCATGGGCAGTTTGACCAGAAAATCACAGTTTTCCCGTGTCAAACGCCGTAATCCGTCGCCTTCCGAACCCATAACAATCCCGACTTTGCCGGTCAGTTTGGCTTCGGCCAGAGTCTGTTCGGCTTCACCATCCATCCCGGCCAGCCAGAAATTCGCCGTTTTAAGCGCCTCAAGCGCACGGGCCAGGTTACCGGCATGGATATAGGGCACGACTTCAAGCGCCCCACTGGCCGATTTTGCCAGCACGCCCGATTCCTGTGGCGCATTGCGGTCGGGCACAATCACCGCACTGGCGCCAAAGGCGGCAGCACTGCGCAGAATCGCCCCCACATTATGCGGGTCGGTCACCTGGTCAAGAATCAGGACCGTTGCCGAATCCTGATCGCGATATTCCGCTACCAGGTCTTCGACAGCGGGCTGGTTCAGGGGGGCGCAATGCATGGCCATGCCCTGATGCACCGAACCGGGTGGCAACATCTGGTCGATATCGACGCGACCGGCATTATCAACCGCAATATCGGTGCGGTCGGCCTGTTGCAGGGCGTAGTTGATTTCATCGCGGACATTTTCGGTTGCCCAGATGCGGTGAATCGTACGTTGCGGGTTTTCAATTGCCATCATTACCGGGTGGCGACCAAAAAGAATCAGACGTGACGAATCACGTCCGGCACCTGAATCCCGGCCACGCCCGCGACCACGACGGGAATTGCCCTCGGTATTTTCCGCGTCCTGCGGGGGCATAGCCCCATCGGGTGAAGCGGCAGGGCGGGAAAACGAACGGTTTTTGCTGCGGCGCGCCATTGTGGCGGAAACCTCCAACTCATAAGAACTTGAATGCACTTTGTTTCGCCCGGTTTACCGGGTGAAATCAGCATATAGGAAAGGAAATGCGAATTCGTGCTTTTTTTGCTGTTGACAAGAAGGGCACCCGCAACGTATTCCCTCCCTCGCCGAAACGAGGCGGGCCTCACAGCCAACAGCGTTTCAGCCCCGTGGAGGGGTGGCAGAGCGGTCAAATGCAGCGGACTGTAAATCCGCCGACTTAGTCTACGCAGGTTCGAATCCTGCCCCCTCCACCATTTCTCTCGCCCTCGCGAGAGCTCGCAGTTAAAAATATGCGGGTGTAGCTCAATGGTAGAGCAGAAGCCTTCCAAGCTTACGACGAGGGTTCGATTCCCTTCACCCGCTCCAGAATTTTAGTGGCCCGTCGGCTTGTGCGGTGGGTTCTTACGTGTTTTTTTGGTTCGGATTAGGATCTGAGGGCAATGGCCAAGGAAAAGTTTGCGCGTACAAAGCCGCACGTCAACGTTGGCACCGTCGGCCACGTTGACCACGGTAAAACCACGCTGACCGCAGCGATCACCAAAGTTCTTGCAGAGCAGGGCGGTGCATCGTTCCAGGACTACAGCATGATCGACAAGGCACCGGAAGAGAAAGCTCGTGGTATCACGATCTCGACCGCGCACGTCGAATATGAAACCGAAAACCGCCACTACGCGCACGTCGACTGCCCGGGCCACGCTGACTATGTGAAAAACATGATCACCGGTGCTGCCCAGATGGACGGTGGTATTCTCGTTGTTTCGGCTGCTGACGGCCCCATGCCGCAGACCCGTGAGCACATCCTGCTTGCACGCCAGGTTGGCGTTCCGGCACTGGTCGTGTTCATGAACAAGGTTGACCAGGTTGACGACGAAGAGCTGCTCGAACTCGTCGAAATGGAAATCCGCGAACTTCTGTCTTCTTACGACTTCCCGGGCGACGATATTCCGATCGTCAAGGGTTCGGCTCTTGCCGCACTTGAAGGTCGTGATGACGAAATCGGCAAGAACGCGATTCTCGAGCTGATGAAAGCCGTTGACGATTACATCCCGGCTCCGGATCGTCCGAAAGACCGTCCGTTCCTGATGCCGATCGAAGACGTGTTCTCGATTTCGGGTCGTGGTACCGTTGTTACCGGCCGTGTTGAAACCGGTATCGTCAAGGTTGGTGAAGAAGTCGAAATCGTCGGCATCAAAGCAACCGTTAAAACCACCGTTACCGGCGTTGAAATGTTCCGCAAGCTGCTCGACCAGGGCGAAGCTGGCGACAACATCGGCGCGCTGCTGCGTGGTACGAAGCGTGAAGACGTCGAACGTGGCCAGGTTCTGGCACATGTTGGCTCGATCAACCCGCACACCAAGTTCCAGGCAGAAGCCTACATCCTGACGAAGGATGAAGGTGGCCGTCACACGCCGTTCTTCTCGAACTACCGTCCGCAGTTCTACTTCCGTACGACTGACGTGACCGGTTCGATCGAGCTGCCGGAAGGCACCGAAATGGTGATGCCGGGCGACAACGTTCAGATGACCGCCACCCTGATCGCGCCGATCGCGATGGACGAAGGTCTGCGTTTCGCAATCCGTGAAGGCGGTCGTACCGTCGGCGCGGGCGTCGTTGCCAAGATTATCGAATAATTTATGATTTTGCATCGAATAGATGCTTGATCTTTGATGTGCGGGCGGATATAAGCCGCCCGCACACCCCACCACCCGGATGGGGATGTGTCAGAAACAAAATTGATTACCAACTGTTTCTGATGTGATTATAGGAGTGTAGCTCAGTTGGTAGAGCATCGGTCTCCAAAACCGAGGGCCGTGGGTTCGAGTCCCTCCGCTCCTGCCATTTTTTCCGGGCCTGATTTGATAAGCATTTGAAACGGTACACACCCGACAATGGCTAAAACGTCACCGGCACAATTCGTACAACAGGTTCGTCAGGAAGCCCGCAAGGTCTCCTGGCCGACCCGCAAGGAAACGACCGTATCAACCCTGATGGTTTTCATCATGGTTGCTTTTGCGTCTGTTTTCTTCTTTGTCGTTGATCAGCTGCTTGCCCTGGGCGTCAAGCTGATCTTTGGTGTCGGGGGCTGATATGGCTGAGCATCGCTGGTACGTGCTGCACGTCCATTCCGGTTTTGAAAAGAAGGTCGCCCAGTCGATCCGCGAACAGTCCATTAAAAAAGGTCTGGAAGGCGAGATCGCAGAAGTTCTGGTCCCGACCGAAGAAATCGTGGAAATGCGTCGTGGCAGCAAAGTCAATGCCGAGCGCAAGTTCTTCCCGGGTTACGTATTGCTGAAAATGCAGCTGACTGACGAAAGCTGGCATCTGGTCAAAAACACCGCCAAGGTCACTGACTTCCTTGGCAGCCGTGGTAAACCGATGCCGATTTCCGAAAAGGAAGCACAGCATATCCTGCATCAGGTTCAGGAAGGCGTTGAACGTCCGAAATCCACCGTCAGCTTTGAAGTTGGCGAAGAAGTCCGGGTTTCCGATGGTCCGTTTGCTTCCTTTACCGGTGTTGTTGAAGGGGTCGATGAAGAACGTGCACGCCTGAAGGTGTCTGTTTCGATCTTCGGTCGTTCTACCCCGGTCGAACTGGAATATACCCAGGTCGAAAAGATCTGATCGATCTTTCAAAAAGTTTCCGGATTGCATGAATTTGTAACCGGTTTTATCGAGCGCGGGAGGCCAGCCATGGCCGGACCGCGCGCTTCTTTAAGAGGTAAGTGCAATGGCCAAAAAGATTACTGGCTATATCAAGCTGCAGATTGCTGCTGGTAAAGCCAACCCGTCTCCGCCCGTCGGCCCGGCCCTGGGTCAGCGCGGTGTGAACATCATGGAATTCTGTAAGGCGTTCAATGCTGCGACCCAGCAGATGGAACCCGGCATGCCGATTCCTGTCGTCATCACCGTTTATGGCGACCGTTCGTTCAGCTTCGTCACCAAAACCCCGCCGGCATCCTACTTCCTGCGTAAAGCAGCTGGTATTGCCAAGGGTTCGGGCACCACTGGCAAAGGTTTTGTCGGTAAAGTGACCAAAGCCCAGGTCGAAGAAATCGCAAATGCCAAGATGGCTGACCTCAATGCGGTCGACATCAAAGGCGCAATGGCGATGATCGAAGGTTCGGCCCGTGCTATGGGTCTCGAGGTTGTGGAGTAAGACGATGGCCAAGACTGGTAAGCGCCTTGCCCAGGCCTATGAGGGCATTGACCGTAACAAACAGTATGAACTTGCTGCTGCTATCAAGCTTGTCAAAGACGGTGCAAAAGCAAAGTTCGACGAAACCGTTGAAATCGCGATGAACCTGGGTGTTGACCCGCGTCACGCCGACCAGATGGTTCGTGGTGTTGTCTCGCTGCCGCACGGCACTGGCAAAACCATGCGCGTCGCTGTCTTCGCAAAAGACGCCAAAGCAGAAGAAGCCCAGAAAGCTGGTGCGGACGCTGTTGGCGCCGAAGACCTGATGACCGCAATGCAGGGCGGCGATCTGAACTACGATCGCGTCATTGCTACCCCGGACATGATGGCTGTTGTCGGTCGTCTCGGTAAGGTTCTCGGCCCGCGCGGCCTGATGCCGAACCCGAAACTCGGCACCGTGACCATGGACGTTGCCAAAGCCGTTGCCGATGCAAAGGCTGGTCAGGTTCAGTTCCGCGCTGAAAAGAACGGTCTGGTTCACGCTGGCGTGGGCAAGGCATCTTTCAGCGAAGAGCAGCTGGTTGAAAACGTCAAGGCGTTCGTTTCTGCGATCGTCAAGGCGAAGCCGACCGGTGCAAAAGGTACGTACCTGAAGCGCGCTGCTGTCAGCTCCACCATGGGCGCTGGCGTCAAGGTTGCGGTTTCGGATATCGCGACCAACTAATTTCGAGTTTCCGGTCTGCCTTCGGGTGGGCCGGTTGCCGGAGAGGGGGCTAACCCCTCTCTACCTGTCTGTCCCAGACTGCAGGTGGGCAATGTCTGATTGCTCTTAATGTCCTGCATAGGCAGAGGTTCCGGTTCTAGAATTTCCCGTATTCGGGGTTTTCCAAAGGCTTGAACATCTGGCAAACGGACGGGCGTAATCGGCCGGTTCCTGTGAACTGGTCACGTCTGTGAACCCTTAGGGGTTCAGGGCAAAAAGCAAAATGTCGGAGACTGATTGTGAACCGCGATGATAAACAACAGTTCGTAGCAGAAATGCGCGAAGTGTTCGAAGGTGCGGAAGGCGTCATCATCACCCAGTACAAAGGGTTGACTGTCGCTGAAATTACCGCTCTTCGTGCGCAGATGCGTCAAGCTGGTGCGGGCTTCAAGGTCACCAAAAACCGGCTTACGCGACTTGCTCTGGAAGGCACCAAATTTGCTAACCTGGCAGATTTCTTTACTGGCCCGACCGCGATCGCCTATTCGGCGGACCCGGCCGCAGCCGCTAAAGTTGCTGCTAACTTTGCCAAAGCTAACGAGAAACTCGTTCTCGTTGCTGGTGGTCTCGGCGAACAGGTTCTCGATGAACAGGGTGTTAAAGCCCTTGCAGAACTGCCGTCGATCGACGAACTGCGCGCAAAACTGGTTGGCATGATCCAGACCCCGGCACAGCGTATCGCTACGCTGACTTCCAAGCCGGCGGCCCAGATCGCCCAGGTGCTGAAGGCATATGCCGAAAAAGGCGAAGCCGCGTAACCCTTTTTTTCCTAATTACTACCAAGTTTAAGCCTAGGAGTTATCAAAATGGCCGATCTTAAGGCACTCGTCGAAGAGCTCTCCAAGCTCACCGTTATCGAAGCTGCTGAACTTTCCAAGCTTCTCGAAGAAGAGTGGGGCGTTTCCGCCGCTGCTCCGGTTGCTGTTGCTGCTGCTGCTGGTCCGGCTGCTGAAGCTGCAGAAGAAAAAACCGAATTTGACGTTATCCTGGCATCTGCTGGCGACAAGAAAATCAACGTCATTAAAGAAGTTCGCGCAATCACCGGTCTTGGCCTGAAAGAAGCCAAAGACCTGGTCGAAGGCGCTCCGAAGCCGGTCAAAGAAGGCGTGGCTAAGGACGAAGCTGCTGAAATCAAGAAAAAGCTTGAAGAAGCTGGCGCAACCGTCGAACTCAAATAATCGACGGCTATTGCCAAGGTTTGGGTCGGCGTTCCTTCCGGGGACGCCGACCTATCCGTCTTTGCGGGAAATTTTTTTGAACGCCGCAGGACGCGAAAGGGAAATTTAACGGTTGACGCTGCCAAAGCTAATCATACATAGTGCAAGACTGTTTTTGCCAAAGGTTATCTTTGGCGGCGTCGACAGCCGAGGGATCAGTGATCTCTATTCATGTTGGATGTCAAATAACATCCGCGGTCATATTTAAGTAACGCCCGCCCCGTACGGGGCTCGGGCGTCGTTGTGCTGTACGCATTTTTTGCGTCTGCAACATCGACGACGGGTTCGGACGGTGTGGGGAGGCGCGATTAAAGGAACGATGATGGATAAGTCCTTTACTGGTCGAAAGCGCATTCGCAAGAGCTTTGGACGGATCAGCGAAGTCGCTCCGCTCCCGAACCTTATTGAGGTTCAGAAGAATTCTTACGTGAAGTTTTTGCAGACCGGAATCCCGAGTGAGCAGCGGGACGATACCGGCTTGCAGGAAGTCTTCAAAAGCGTCTTTCCGATTAAAGACTTTTCGGAACGAGCGACTCTTGAATTCGTCTCTTTCGAGCTGGAGCAGCCGAAATACGACGTTGAGGAATGCGGCCAGCGTGGCATGACCTTTGCCGCGCCGTTGCGCGTTACCCTGCGTCTGGTCGTTTGGGACATCGACGAAGACACCGGTGCACGTTCTATCCGCGATATTAAGGAACAGGACGTGTATATGGGCGACATGCCGCTCATGACCGAACACGGCACCTTTATCGTGAACGGCACCGAGCGTGTTATCGTCTCGCAGATGCACCGCTCGCCGGGCGTATTCTTCGACCACGACAAGGGCAAGACCCACAGCTCGGGTAAATATCTTTTCTCCGCACGCGTCATTCCGTATCGCGGTTCCTGGCTCGATTTCGAATTCGATGCCAAGGACGTGCTTTATGTTCGTATCGACCGTCGTCGCAAGCTGCCTGCAACCACCCTGTTGATGGCGCTTGAAAACGAAGAGTCCGAGCAGCTTCGTGCGCAGCGCGCCGAAGAAGGTCGCTCTGTCGATCCGTCGGAAATCGAAGGTCTGACCCCGGAAGAAATCCTCAACTATTACTATGATTCGGCTGAATACCGCCGGACCAATAATGGCTGGGTTACCGATTTCAACGCCGATCGTTATATCGGTCAGAAACTTCTGAACGACCTTCTTGATGCCGATAGTGGTGAAGTTGTTGCTGCTGCCGGTACGAAGATCACCAAACGTTCTGCGGCGAAAATCGTCGAGCAGGGCGTCACCCAGATCATGGTGCCGGAAGAACAGCTTTATGGCTGGTACATGGCCGAAGACCTGATCGACGGTGATACCGGTGAAATCCGTGCCGAAGCCGGCCACGAACTGACCGAAGGTGTGTTTGAACAGCTTAAGGAATGGGGTGTTGATTCCGTTCGTCTGCTGCTGATCGACCACAACAATGTCGGTGCTTATCTGCGTAACACCGTTGCGCTTGATAAAAACAGCAATCGTGAAGAAGCCCTGGTTGACATTTACCGTGTCATGCGTCCGGGTGAGCCGCCGACGATCGAAGGTGCCGAGGCCATGTTCAAGGGCCTGTTCTTCGACGCCGAGCGTTACGACCTGTCTGCTGTTGGTCGTGTGAAGATGAATGCGCGCCTTAATCTGGAATGCCCGGATACGGTTCGTGTTCTGCGTCGCGAAGACATCCTCGAAGTCGTCCGTGTTCTGATCGACCTGAAAGACGGTCGTGGCGAAATCGACGATATCGACCATCTTGGCAACCGTCGTGTTCGTTCTGTTGGCGAACTGATGGAAAACCAGTTCCGCGTTGGTCTGCTGCGTATGGAGCGTGCGATCCGCGAGCGTATGAGCTCGGTCGAGATCGACAACGTCATGCCGCATGACCTGATCAACGCCAAGCCGGTTGCTGCTGCTGTTCGTGAATTCTTTGGCTCTTCGCAGCTTTCGCAGTTCATGGACCAGACCAACCCGCTGTCCGAAATTACGCACAAACGTCGTCTCTCGGCTCTCGGGCCGGGCGGTCTGACCCGTGAACGCGCAGGCTTTGAAGTCCGTGACGTGCATCCGACCCACTATGGTCGTATCTGCCCGGTTGAAACCCCGGAAGGTCCGAACATTGGTCTGATCAACTCGCTGGCGACCTTTGCCCGTGTCAACCAGTACGGCTTTATCGAAAGCCCGTATCGTAAGGTTGTTGACGGCACCGTGACCGCCGAGGTCGTCTACCTTTCAGCGATCGAAGAAGGGCGTTACGTTATCGCCCAGGCTAACGAACCGCTGACCGGTGATTTCCGCTTCGCCAACGAACTGATCAACACCCGTAAAGCGGGTGAGCATCTGATGGCGCGCGAAGAAGAAATCGACCTGATGGACGTTTCGCCGAAACAGCTGGTTTCTGTGGCTTCGGCCCTGATTCCGTTCCTTGAAAACGACGACGCCAACCGCGCTCTCATGGGCTCGAACATGCAGCGTCAGGCGGTTCCGCTGATCCGCTCTGAAGCCCCGTATGTCGGTACCGGTATGGAAGTTCCGGTGGCGCGCGATTCAGGTGCAACCCTGATTGCCCGTCGTGACGGTGTTGTTGAATCGGTTGACGCCACCCGTATGGTGATCCGTGCTACTGGCGATATTGCCGCTTCTGAATCTGGCGTTGATATTTACACCCTTCGTAAATACCAGCGTTCGAACCAGGGCAGCTGCATCAACCAGAAGCCGCTGGTGAAGGTCGGCGACGTTGTCCAGAAGGGCGACATCATCTCCGATGGTCCCTGTACCGATATGGGTGAACTCGCTCTTGGCCGTAACGTGCTCGTCGCGTTTATGCCGTGGAACGGTTACAACTTCGAAGACTCCATCCTTCTGTCCGAACGTATTGCGCGTGATGACGTCTATACCTCGATCCATATCGAGGAATTTGAAGTCATGGCCCGTGACACCAAGCTTGGTCAGGAAGAAATCACCCGTGATATTCCGAACGTCGGTGAAGAAGCCCTGAAAAACCTCGACGAGGCAGGGATTGTCTATATCGGTGCGGAAATCAAACCGGGCGACATTCTGGTTGGTAAGGTGACGCCGAAGGGTGAAAGCCCGATGACGCCGGAAGAAAAACTTCTGCGCGCCATTTTCGGTGAAAAAGCTTCGGACGTTCGCGATACCTCGCTGCGTGTCCCGCCGGGACAGTTCGGTACCGTTGTTGAAGTTCGTGTCTTCTCGCGCCGTGGCGTGGACAAGGACGAACGTGCTCTGGCGATTGAACGTTCGGAAATCGAACGTCTGGCGCTTGACCGCGACGACGAACGCTCGATCCTGGAACGCAACTTCTATGGCCGTCTGAAGAATCTGCTGCTGGGTCAGACCATCGTTGATGGTCCGAAGAGCCTGGCTGGCGTGATCACCGAAGACAACCTGGCGAATGTTGCCCGTGGCTTGTGGCGCCAGATTGCCGTTGCCGACGACAATGTCATGTCTGACATTGAAGCGCTGAAGAAACAGTTCGAAGAATCCATCAAGGTTCTTCAGGCCCGTTTCGACGACAAGGTTGACAAGCTTCAGGCTGGCGACGAACTGCCGCCGGGCGTGATGAAGATGGTCAAGGTCTTTGTTGCCGTTAAGCGTAAAATGCAGCCGGGCGACAAGATGGCCGGCCGTCATGGTAACAAGGGTGTCGTGTCGCGCATCATGCCGATGGAAGACATGCCGCACCTTGAAGACGGTACGCCTGTCGACATCGTTCTGAACCCGCTTGGCGTCCCGTCGCGTATGAACGTTGGTCAGATTCTTGAAACGCATCTTGGCTGGGCTTCGCGCGGTCTTGGTGAGCAGATCGGTAACATGGTGGACGGTGTTCTTGATGAACGCACCTCGATGGAAGATCTGCGCGGCAAGCTGAACGAAGTTTACGAAGACGAATCATATGTCACCGGCATCAAGGAATTGAGCGACGGTGAAGTGATCGAGCTTGGTAACAACCTGCGTCGCGGTGTGCCGATGGCAACGCCGGTCTTTGACGGTGCACGTGAACCCGATGTGGTCCGCATGCTCGAGAAGGCAGGTCTTGACGGTTCTGGCCAGGTTGACCTCTATGACGGTCGTACCGGCGAGAAGTTCCATCGCAAGGTTACAGTCGGCTACATCTACATGCTGAAGCTGCACCACCTTGTCGACGACAAGATCCACGCCCGTTCGATCGGCCCGTACTCGCTTGTTACCCAGCAGCCGCTGGGTGGTAAGGCACAGTTCGGTGGCCAGCGTTTCGGGGAAATGGAAGTGTGGGCGCTCGAAGCTTACGGCGCAGCTTACACCCTGCAGGAAATGCTTACTGTCAAATCGGACGACGTTTCTGGCCGTACCAAGGTCTATGAAGCAATTGTTCGTGGCGAAGACACCTTTGAAGCCGGTATTCCGGAATCCTTTAACGTTCTCGTTAAGGAACTCCGGTCGCTCGGTCTCAATGTCGAGCTTGAGCAGGAAGACTACTAAAATCCAGGGCGGGCGAAGCTTGCTTCGTCCGCCATTGCATCTTTCGGCCTGAAATTGGCGAAACCCGGCGCGGCCGGGCATAGCGGGAGAGCCTTTATGAACGAGTTGATGAAGATCTTCGGGCAGCCTCAGGGCACCCAAAGCTTCGATCAGATCCGCATTCAGATCGCCAGCCCGGAGCGTATCCGTTCCTGGTCTTTTGGTGAAATCAAGAAGCCGGAGACCATCAACTACCGGACTTTCAAACCGGAGCGCGACGGTCTGTTCTGTGCGCGCATTTTTGGTCCGGTTAAGGATTACGAATGCTTGTGCGGCAAGTACAAGCGCATGAAATATCGCGGTATTATCTGCGAAAAATGCGGCGTCGAAGTCACGCTGGCCAAAGTGCGTCGCGAACGCATGGGACATATTGAACTGGCAGCACCTGTTGCGCATATCTGGTTCATGAAATCCCTGCCGAGCCGCCTTGGTCTGTTGCTCGACATGATGCTCAAGGATCTTGAGCGTATTCTCTATTTCGAAAACTATGTCGTTATTGAGCCGGGTCTGACCCCGCTCAAGATGGGTGAACTTCTGAGCGAAGACCAGTTCACCACGGCACAGGAAGAATATGGCGAAGACAGCTTCCGTGCCGGTATCGGTGCAGAAGCCATCCGCGACATGCTTGCTGCGATCGACCTTGATGACGAATACGAAGTCGCCAAGCTCGACCTCAAGGAAACCAACTCGGAAGCCAAGCGCAAGAAGCTGGTCAAGCGTCTGAAGCTGATCGAAGCTTTCCGTGATTCGGGTGCCCGTCCTGAATGGATGATTCTGGAAGTCATTCCGGTCATTCCGCCAGAACTGCGTCCGCTGGTTCCGCTTGATGGTGGTCGTTTCGCAACGTCGGATCTGAACGATCTGTACCGTCGCGTGATCAACCGTAACAACCGTCTGAAACGCCTGATCGAACTGCGTGCGCCCGATATCATCGTGCGTAACGAAAAGCGTATGCTGCAGGAATCGGTCGACGCACTGTTTGACAATGGCCGTCGCGGCCGTCCGATCACGGGTGCCAACAAGCGCCCGCTGAAATCGATGTCCGACATGCTCAAGGGCAAACAGGGTCGTTTCCGTCAGAACCTTCTCGGTAAGCGCGTCGACTATTCCGGTCGTTCCGTTATTACCGTGGGTCCGAGCCTGAAGCTGCACCAGTGCGGCCTGCCGAAGAAAATGGCGCTCGAACTGTTCAAGCCGTTCGTTTATGCGAAGCTTGAATTGTACGGTATGGCGACCACGATCAAGGCTGCCAAACGCATGGTCGAAAAAGAGCGTCCGGAAGTCTGGGATATCCTCGAGCAGGTTATCCGCGAACACCCGGTCATGCTCAACCGTGCGCCGACGCTGCACCGTCTTGGTATCCAGGCATTCGAGCCGACCCTGATCGAAGGTAAGGCAATCCAGCTTCATCCGCTCGTCTGTACAGCTTTTAACGCTGACTTCGACGGCGACCAGATGGCCGTTCACGTGCCGCTGTCGCTCGAAGCCCAGCTCGAAGCCCGTACGCTGATGATGTCGACCAACAACATCCTGTCGCCGGCATCGGGTCGTCCGATTATCGTGCCGTCCCAGGACATCGTGCTTGGTCTGTACTACATCTCGATGGATGGTGAAGGTGAACCCGGCGAAGGCATGTCCTTTGTCGATATCGCCGAAATCGAACAGGCGCTTGATTCCGGTGCAGTTGGTCTGCATTCGAAAATCAATGCCCGTTACCATACTGTCGATGCGAACAACGAAAAGATCACTATTCGTGTTCAGACGACCCCGGGCCGTATGTTGCTCTCGGAACTGTTGCCGCGTCATCCGCGCATTCCGTTCTCGACGATCAACAAGCTGCTGACCAAAAAAGACATCTCGAACGTTATCGACATTGTCTATCGTCACTGCGGCCAGAAAGAGACGGTCATTTTTGCTGACCGCCTGATGGGTCTTGGCTTTAACTGGGCGTGCCGTGCGGGCATTTCCTTTGGTAAGGATGACATGGTCATTCCTGATGCCAAGGAACCGCTGGTCAACACGACCCACGAAAAGGTCAAGGAATACGAACAGCAGTATCAGGACGGCCTGATCACCCGTGGTGAAAAATACAACAAGGTGGTCGACGCCTGGTCGCAATGTACTGACGACGTTTCCGAAGCCATGATGAAGGGCATTTCGGCAACGAAGGAAGGCAACCAGATCAACTCCGTTTACATGATGGCGCACTCCGGTGCCCGTGGTTCTGCCGCCCAGATGCGTCAGCTTGCCGCCATGCGCGGTCTGATGGCAAAGCCGGATGGCTCGATCATTGAAACGCCGATCATTTCCAACTTTAAGGAAGGCCTGACCGTGCAGGAGTACTTCAACTCCACCCACGGTGCCCGTAAGGGGCTGGCCGATACGGCGCTGAAAACGGCAAACTCCGGTTACCTGACCCGTCGTCTCGTTGACGTCGCCCAGGATTCGATCATCACCCAGCATGATTGCGGCACCGAACGGGGCCTCGATATTGCGGCTGTTGTTGACTCGGGTGAAGTTATCGAAACCCTGTCGGATCGTATCCTTGGTCGTTACACCGCTGATGCCATCGTTGATCCGTCAACCGGCGAGGAAATCGTTGGCAAGAACGAAATGGTTGTCGAAGACCATCTCGATCTGATCGAAAAAGCCGGTGTTGAATCCGCGCGTATTCGCTCGGTGCTGACCTGTGATGCCGAAACCGGCGTTTGCGGCCATTGCTATGGTCGTGACCTTGCTCGCGGGACGACTGTCAATATCGGTGAAGCTGTTGGTGTTATCGCCGCACAGTCAATCGGTGAACCGGGTACCCAGCTGACCATGCGTACGTTCCACATTGGTGGTGCCGCGCAGCGTGGTGCGGAAGTTTCCGGTGTCGAAGCCAACTTCGATGCGACCGTCAAGATCAAGAACCATGCTGTGGTGACGAACTCCAAGGGCGTCAACATCGTCATGGCCCGTAACCTGGAAATTCTGCTTCTCGACAAAAATGGTCGTGAACGCGCGAAATTCCGTGTTCCTTACGGTGCGAAGCTGCTGACCGAAGACGGTGCACAGATTTCCCGTGGCCAGAAACTGGCCGAGTGGGATCCGTACACCCTGCCGATCATCACCGAGAAAGAAGGTTTCGTGAACTATGTCGACCTGATCGAAGGGACGACCATTCGCGAAATCTACGACGAAGCAACTGGTATCGGTGCCAAAACGGTTATCGATTGGAAGAGCCAGCCGAAAGCATCCGATCTTAAGCCGCGCGTCACCCTGCGTGACGAAAATGGCGAGGTCATCAACCTGGATAACGGCCTTGAAGCCCGTTACTTCCTGTCGGTTGACGCGATCCTCTCCGTTGAAAACGGTCAGAAGGTCAATGCCGGTGACGTTCTTGCGCGTATCCCGCGTGAAGGTTCGAAAACCCGTGACATCACTGGTGGTCTGCCGCGCGTCGCCGAGCTGTTTGAAGCCCGTAAACCGAAAGAACACGCGATCATCGCCGATATCGCTGGTCGCGTTGAATTCGGTAAGGACTACAAGAACAAGCGTCGTGTCATCCTGCATCCGCATGATGATGCCGGTGTCGAGCCGATCGAATATCTGATCCCGAAAGGCAAGCATCTTGCCGTTCAGGAAGGGGACTTCGTCGAGCGTGGCGACCTCCTGATGGATGGTTCACCGGTTCCGCACGATATCTTGCGCGTTATGGGCGTTCCGGCACTGGCCGACTACCTGGTTAATGAAATCCAGGAAGTTTACCGGTTGCAGGGCGTGAAGATTAACGACAAGCACATCGAAGTCATCGTTCGTCAGATGCTCCAGAAAGTGGAAATCACCAAACCGGGTGACACCACGCTTCTGGTTGGCGAAATTGTCGACCGCGTCGACTTCGAAGCCGAGAACGAAAAAGCTGCCCGTGAAGGCGGCGATATGGCAGAAGCCTCACCGGTCCTCCAGGGGATCACGAAGGCTTCTCTCCAGACGCATTCCTTCATCTCGGCCGCGTCGTTCCAGGAAACCACGCGCGTTCTGACCGAAGCTGCCGTATCGGGTAAAACCGATACGCTGATCGGTCTGAAAGAAAACGTGATCGTGGGTCGTCTGATCCCGGCAGGTACCGGTGCGGTAATGAATCGCTTCCGCGCTCTTGCCAGCGAACGCGACCGTGTGGTCCAGCTCGAAGCTGAAGAGGAAGAAATCGGGGATAACTTCGGTCCGCAGGGCGGTTCCGAGTCCCCAAGCCTCCCGGCTGGCGAGTAAGGATTTACGCGCAAGGTTATTAAAGAATCAGAGACGAACCGGGAATTTCTTATCGACGCCCCGGTTCGTTTCGGCGTTTGAAGCGCCAACTCGATGGCTCCAAGGGTTTTGCTTGACGCGATATGGGCCCGTCACTAGTATGCGCCCACCGAATCTTGGGGGGTGTTTCTGTGACGGTGCCGATAATGGTTCCGGGCGGAAACGCCCTTCCGTCGCATCAAGCGACTTTGACGGCCGTCGAGGCAGGATCAAACCTGCTTTTTGGGCGTCCGCAATGTTTTTGTCTTTATGGCAAAAGCAGCGCGGTCGCTCGTCGTGCGTCGATAGAGTACGCCCAAGTGGCGTCCGTTAAGGCAAAAGGGAAAGTTAATGCCTACTATTAACCAGCTGATCCGCAAGTCGCGGTCACCGCGCTCGCAGCGCGATATGGTGCCTGCACTGGAAGCATGCCCGCAGAAGCGTGGCGTGTGCACCCGTGTTTACACCACCACCCCGAAGAAGCCGAACTCGGCACTTCGTAAGGTTGCCCGTGTCCGTTTGACTAACGGCTACGAAGTAACCAGCTACATCCCGGGTGAAGGCCACAACCTGCAGGAACACTCCGTCGTCATGATCCGTGGCGGCCGCGTGAAGGACTTGCCGGGTGTTCGTTATCACATTATTCGCGGTACCCTCGATACACAGGGTGTTAAAGACCGTAAGCAGCGTCGTTCGAAATACGGCGCGAAGCGTCCGAAATAAGGAGCGCATTGAATGTCTCGTCGTCACGCTGCTGAGAAGCGCGAAGTACTTCCTGACGCCAAATATGGCGATAAGGTTCTGACCAAATTCATGAATGGTCTGATGCTCGACGGTAAAAAGTCGGCTGCAGAAAAGATCGTTTATGGTGCATTTGACATCATGGAATCCAAAGGCGGCGATCCCGTTGCCCAGTTCCATGAAGCCATGGACAACGTGAAGCCGAACGTCGAAGTTCGCTCGCGTCGTGTTGGCGGTGCGACCTATCAGGTTCCGGTCGAAGTTCGTTCCGAACGTCGTCAGGCACTTGCCATTCGCTGGCTGGTGGACGCAGCGCGCAAGCGTTCCGAAACCACCATGATTGGTCGTCTCGCTGGTGAACTGATGGATGCTGCCAACAACCGTGGCACCGCCGTCAAGAAACGCGAAGACACCCATCGTATGGCCGAAGCCAACAAGGCTTTCGCTCATTATCGCTGGTAACCCAGACCCAAAGATCAAGAGTCGATTATGGTACAACGTACTCCGATCTCTCGGTATCGCAATATCGGCATCATGGCGCACATTGATGCCGGTAAAACCACGACAACCGAGCGAATTCTATTCTACACCGGCAAGTCCTACAAAATCGGCGAAGTCCATGACGGCGCCGCTACGATGGACTGGATGGAACAGGAACAGGAACGCGGCATTACGATTACGTCTGCTGCGACGACCTGCTTCTGGAAAGATCACCGCATTAACATCATCGACACCCCGGGCCACGTTGACTTCACCATTGAAGTTGAACGTTCGCTCCGCGTGCTCGACGGTGCTTGTGCCGTGTTTGACGCAGTTTCCGGCGTTGAGCCGCAGACCGAAACCGTATGGCGCCAGGCTGACAAATACCACGTCCCGCGGATGTGCTTTGTCAACAAGATGGACCGTACCGGCGCGGACTTCTTCCGTTGCGTTGAAATGATGAAAGAACGTCTCGGTGCCAACACGGCTGTGTTGCAGCTGCCGATTGGTTCCGAAGCAGAATTCGAAGGTGTTGTCGATCTGGTTCGCAACAAGGAAATCGTCTGGAAAGACGAATCCCTGGGCGCCGAGTTCGAATACCGCGATGTTCGCGAATCCCTGGTTGACCAGGCGAACGAATATCGTGAAGCCCTGATCGAAGCTGCCGTCGAATTCGACGAAGAAGTCATGGAAGCGTATCTGGAAGGCGACATGCCGTCCGAAGAAACGCTGATCGCCTGTATCCGTAAGGGTACCCTGGCTTCCAAGCTGGTCCCGGTTCTGCTCGGTACTGCGTTCAAGAACAAAGGCGTTCAGCCGCTTCTTGATGCTGTTATCGATTACATGCCGGCTCCGGATGACATCACCGATGTTCGCGGCGTCAAGCCGAACACCGAAGATGAACCCGATTCACGTCCGCTGAATGACGAAGCACCGTTCTCGGCGCTGGCATTCAAGATCATGAGCGACCCGTTTGTTGGTTCTCTGACCTTCATCCGTATTTACTCGGGTGTTCTTGATGCCGGTTCGTACGTTCTGAACTCCGTTAAGGAGAAGAAAGAACGTATCGGTCGTATGCTGCTTATGCATTCAAACAACCGTGAAGAAATCAAATACGCCTGCTCGGGTGACATCGTGGCACTGGTCGGTATGAAAGATACCACCACCGGTGATACGCTTTGCGATCCGGCCAAGCCGATCATTCTGGAACGCATGGAGTTCCCGGATCCCGTTATCGAAATTGCTGTTGAGCCGAAAACCAAGGCTGACCAGGAAAAGATGGGTCTGGCACTCGCACGTCTGGCACAGGAAGATCCGTCTTTCCGCGTCAAGACCGACCACGAATCCGGCCAGACCGTGATTTCGGGCATGGGCGAACTGCACCTCGACATTATCGTCGACCGTATGAAGCGTGAATTCAAGGTCGAAGCTAACGTTGGCGCGCCGCAGGTTGCCTATCGCGAAACCATTTCGCAGCAGGTCGATATCGACTACACCCACAAGAAGCAGTCTGGTGGTTCGGGTCAGTTCGCCCGTATCAAGTTGACCTTCACGCCGGGTGAGCCGGGCAGCGGGTTCTCCTTCACCGATACCGTCGTTGGCGGTAACGTTCCGAAGGAATACATCCCCGGTGTTGCCAAGGGTCTCGAAAGCTCGCTGCCGAATGGCGTTATCGCGGGCTTCCCGGTTACCGACCTTTCCATCACCCTGACCGACGGTGCATACCACGACGTCGACTCCAGCGTGATGGCCTTCGAAATCGCTGCACGTGCCGCCTTCCGTGAAGGTCTCGCAAAAGCTCGCCCGAAGCTTCTCGAGCCGATCATGAAGGTTGAAGTCGTGACCCCTGAAGAATACATGGGCGACATCATTGGCGACCTGAACAGCCGTCGTGGCCAGGTTCGTGACATGGACTCTCGCGGTATCGCGCGCGTCGTCACGGCTTTTGTCCCGCTGGCAAACATGTTCGGTTACGTCAACACGCTGCGTTCCATGTCGCAGGGCCGCGCCCAGTTCGTCATGCAGTTCGATCATTACGCCGACGTGCCGCAGGCTGTCGCGGACGAAGTCCGTGCCAAATCGGCCGGTTAAGGCGAAGCTAGGAATAAACGGAGTTTAAAATGGCTAAAGAAAAATTTGCGCGTACAAAGCCGCACGTCAACGTTGGCACCGTCGGCCACGTTGACCACGGTAAAACCACGCTGACCGCAGCGATCACCAAAGTTCTTGCAGAGCAGGGCGGTGCATCGTTCCAGGACTACAGCATGATCGACAAAGCACCGGAAGAGAAAGCTCGTGGTATCACGATCTCGACCGCGCACGTCGAATATGAAACCGAAAACCGCCACTATGCGCACGTCGATTGCCCGGGCCACGCTGACTATGTGAAGAACATGATCACCGGTGCTGCCCAGATGGACGGTGGCATTCTCGTTGTTTCGGCTGCTGACGGCCCCATGCCGCAGACCCGTGAGCACATCCTGCTTGCACGCCAGGTTGGCGTTCCGGCACTGGTCGTGTTCATGAACAAGGTTGACCAGGTTGACGACGAAGAGCTGCTCGAACTCGTCGAAATGGAAATCCGCGAACTTCTGTCTTCCTACGACTTCCCGGGCGACGATATTCCGATCGTCAAGGGTTCGGCTCTTGCTGCACTTGAAGGTCGTGATGACGAAATCGGCAAGAACGCGATTCTCGAGCTGATGAAAGCCGTTGACGATTACATCCCGGCTCCGGATCGTCCGAAAGACCGTCCGTTCCTGATGCCGATCGAAGACGTGTTCTCGATTTCGGGTCGTGGTACCGTTGTTACCGGCCGTGTTGAAACCGGTATCGTCAAGGTTGGTGAAGAAGTCGAAATCGTCGGCATCAAAGCAACCGTTAAAACCACCGTTACCGGCGTTGAAATGTTCCGCAAGCTGCTCGACCAGGGCGAAGCTGGCGACAACATCGGCGCGCTGCTGCGTGGCACCAAGCGTGAAGACGTCGAACGTGGCCAGGTTCTGGCACATGTTGGCTCGATCAACCCGCACACCAAATTCCAGGCAGAAGCCTACATCCTGACGAAGGATGAAGGTGGCCGTCACACGCCGTTCTTCTCGAACTACCGTCCGCAGTTCTACTTCCGTACGACTGACGTGACCGGTTCGATCGAACTGCCGGAAGGCACCGAAATGGTGATGCCGGGCGACAACGTTCAGATGACCGCCACCCTGATCGCGCCGATCGCGATGGACGAAGGTCTGCGTTTCGCAATCCGTGAAGGCGGTCGTACCGTCGGCGCGGGCGTCGTTGCCAAGATCATCGAATAATTTTCCTTGATCTTTGTGTCGCGGGCGGCTACATAAGCCGCCCGCGATACTTTTTGCGGCAATCGTCAACTCCAGTTGAGGGGCCGGTGTCCTTTTGAGGGCTCCGGTACATAATTACATGGATAGTCAGAACATTCGCATTCGCCTGAAGGCGTTTGACCATCGCGTGCTGGACCAGTCCACGCGCGAGATCGTCAATACGGCGAAGCGCACTGGCGCAGAGGTCCGCGGCCCGATTCCGCTGCCGACCCGCATTGAGAAATACACTGTTCTGCGGTCTCCGCACATTGACAAAAAGTCACGTGAACAGTTCGAAATCCGTACGCACAAGCGTCTTCTCGACATTGTCGACCCGACTCCGCAAACCGTTGATGCTCTGATGAAGCTCGACCTTGCGGCCGGTGTTGACGTCGAGATCAAGCTTTAATCGGGAGTAAGCCGCAATGCGTAGTGGACTTATTACCCAGAAAGTCGGCATGACCCGCATCTTCACCGATGAGGGTGTGCATATTCCTGTGACCGTCCTGAAGGTTGATAACCTGCAGGTCGTTGCAAACCGTACCAATGATGTCGACGGTTACGTCGCCGTACAGCTGGGTTACGGCAAGGCAAAAGTTAAAAACGTATCGAAGCCGATGCGTGGTCACTTTGCCAAAGCAAAAGTCGAACCGAAAGCCAAGCTCGTCGAATTCCGCGTCAGCGAAGACGGCCTGATTGAAGTTGGCGCTGAACTTTCAGCCGCTCACTTCCTCGAAGGTCAGTATGTTGACGTTATCGGGACCTCGATCGGTAAAGGTTTTGCCGGTGCGATGAAGCGTCACAACTTCGGTGGTCTGCGTGCGTCGCACGGTGTGTCTGTTTCGCACCGTTCGCATGGTTCCACTGGTCAGTGCCAGGATCCGGGCCGCGTCTTCAAAGGTAAGAAGATGGCTGGTCACCTCGGTGCTGCCCGCGTCACCGTTCAGAGCCTGAAGGTCGTTTCGACCGACGCTGACAAAGGTCTGGTTCTGGTTCACGGTGCTGTTCCGGGTCACCAGGGCGCCTATGTCCTTGTCAAGGATGCCGTGAAACGCGCTGCACCGGAAGGTCTGCCGTTCCCGGCCGCGCTTAAGGGTGCTGCCCCGGTTGCTGAAGCTGCCGCCGAGGATAAGGAATAAGCATCATGAAGCTCGACGTATTGAACCTGGACGCTTCCAGCGCCGGCAACATTGATCTTGCAGAAGAGATCTTCGGCCTGGAAGTTCGTCGTGACATTCTTCACCGCATGGTGACCTGGCAGCTGGCGAAACGCCGTGCCGGTACCCACAAGGTTAAAGAAAAAAGCGAAATCTCTGCGACCACGAAAAAGTTCGTTCGCCAGAAGGGCAGTGGCGGTGCACGTCACGGTTCCCGCAAGGCCGTTCAGTTCCGTGGTGGTGGTGTAGCGCATGGTCCGCGCGTTCGTGACCATTCGCACGATCTGACCAAGAAATTCCGCAAGCTCGCGCTGAAAACCGCTCTGTCGGCCAAAGCGAAAGACGGCAAGCTTGTCGTCCTCGACAGCGCGGATTTCTCGGAATCCAAAACCAAGGCTCTGGCCGTTGCTTTTAACAAGCTCGGTTGGAAATCGGCACTCATCATCGACGGTGCATCGGTCAACGAAGGTTTTGCTCGCGCAGCGCGCAACATCCCGCAGATCGACGTTCTGCCGCAGGTTGGTGCCAACGTCTATGACATCCTGCGCCGTGACACCCTGGTGCTGACCAAGGGTGCGGTCGAAGCGTTGGAGGCACGTCTCAAATGACGATCATCAGCAAAGAGCGGATGTACGAAGTCATCCGCGCCCCGCATATTACTGAAAAGTCGACGCTGATTTCTGAACACAACGCTGTTGCGTTCAAAGTCGCTATCGACGCCACCAAGCCGGAAATCAAGGCTGCTGTGGAAGGTCTGTTCGGGGTGAAGGTCAAGGCGGTTAACACCTCAGTGGTGAAAGGCAAGACCAAGCGTTTTCGTGGTACTGCCGGCCGTCGGAGTGATTTCAAGAAAGCGATGGTTACCCTCGAAGAGGGTCAGTCCATCGACGTGACGACGGGAATCTAAGACAATGGCTTTGAAGAAGTTTAAACCAACATCTCCTGGTCGCCGTCAGCTGGTTCTTGTCGATCGCTCCGATCTCCACAAGGGCAAGCCGATCAAAGCGCTGACCGAAGGTCTGCGCAAGAAAGGCGGCCGTAACAACGCAGGTCGTATCACTGCCCGTCGTATCGGTGGTGGTCACAAGCGTCGTTACCGTATTATCGACTTCAAACGTAACAAGTTTGATGTTGTCGGTACGGTCGAACGTCTGGAATACGATCCGAACCGTACGGCGTTCATCGCCCTGGTTCGTTATTCCGACGACGAACTGGCCTACATCCTCGCACCGCAGCGTCTCGCAGTTGGCGACCAGATTGTCGCTTCCGACCGCGTAGACATCAAGCCGGGTAATGCCGCACCGCTGAAGAATATTCCGGTCGGTACCATCGTCCATAACGTCGAACTGAAAGCCGGTAAAGGTGGTCAGGTCGCACGTTCGGCAGGCGCCTATGTGCAGCTTGTCGGTAAGGACCAGGGTTACGCCCAGCTGAAGCTGTCCTCCGGTGAAGTGCGTTTGGTTCGTGGTGAATGCATGGCAACGATTGGTGCCGTGTCCAACCAGGACCAGCAGAATACGAATCTTGGTAAGGCTGGCCGTAATCGCTGGCTTGGCAAGCGTCCGTCGGTTCGTGGTGTTGCCATGAACCCGATCGATCACCCGCATGGTGGTGGTGAAGGCCGTACTTCGGGTGGTCGTCACCCGGTTACGCCTTGGGGCAAGCCGACCAAGGGTAAACGCACCCGCTCGAACAAAAAGACTGACGCGCTCATCATGCGCCGTCGTCACAAGAGCTAACGGAGGAGGCTAGACAATGGCGCGTTCCGTTTGGAAGGGTCCGTTTGTTGACGGATACCTTCTTAAGAAAGCCGATACAGTCCGTGCCTCTGGCCGGAATGAGGTAATTAAGACCTGGTCGCGGCGCTCGACGATTCTGCCGCAGTTCGTAGGCCTCACTTTTGGGGTTTACAATGGCCAGAAGTTTCTTCCGGTACTCGTGACCGAAGACATGATTGGTCACAAGTTCGGTGAATTCTCGCCGACCCGGACCTATTATGGTCATGCGGCCGACAAAAAGGCGAAGAGGAAGTAACGATGGGTAAGAAAGCTGACATCCGTCGGCTGGCGGATAACGAGGCTGCGGCTTCGCTCCGGGCAGTACGCATTTCCCCGCGTAAGCTCAACCTCGTCGCCGAGTCGATTCGTGGTAAGAAGGCCGAAACTGCTTTGGCAGAACTGACCTTCTCCAACAAGCGTATTTCGAACGACGTCAAGAAGCTGCTGGAATCGGCGATTGCTAACGCCGAAAACAACCACCAGCTTGACGTTGACCGTCTGTACGTCAAGGAAGCGACTGTTGGTAAGGCATTTGTGATGAAACGCTGGCGTGCCCGTGCTCGTGGCCGCGTTGGCAAGATCATTAAGCCGTTCTCCAACATCCGCATCGTTGTTTGCGAACGTGAGGGGGCCGAGTAATGGGTCAGAAAGTTAATCCGATCGGCCTGCGCGTTGGCATCAACCGTACCTGGGACTCCCGCTGGTACGCCAACAAGGCTGATTTTGCCGGTCTTCTTCACGAAGACCTGGCGATCCGCAAATTCATCATGGAGCGCCTCAAGCAAGCTGGCGTTGCCAAGGTGGTTATCGAACGTCCTGCGAAGAAAGCCCGTATTTCGATCCACAGCGCCCGTCCGGGTGTTGTGATCGGCAAGAAGGGCCAGGACATCGAAAAGCTCAAGAATGATCTGCAGAAGCTGGCAAATGCCGAAGTGCAGGTTAACATCATCGAAATCCGCAAGCCGGAAATCGATGCCAAGCTGGTCGCTGACAACATTGCCCAGCAGCTTGAGCGCCGCGTTTCCTTCCGTCGCGCCATGAAGCGGTCGGTTCAGAATGCCATGCGTCTCGGCGCTGGTGGTGTTCGAATCAACGCTGCAGGGCGTCTCGGTGGGGCTGAAATTGCTCGTACCGAATGGTATCGTGAAGGTCGCGTTCCGCTGCACACTCTGCGTGCGGATATCGATTATGGCACTTCGGAAGCACACACCACCTATGGTGTTTGCGGTCTGAAGGTCTGGATCTTCAAGGGCGAAATCATGGCTCATGATCCGTTGGCTTCCGAGCGCCGTGCGCTCGAGTCGGCTGGTTCAGGCCGTAAGTAAGGAGATAGAAAGATGCTTTCTCCGAAACGCACAAAGTTCCGTAAAGCCCACAAGGGACGCCTGAAAGGCGAAGCAAAAGGCGGTACGGATCTTAATTTCGGCGCTTATGGCTTGAAAGCGTTGGAACCGGAGCGTATAACGGCGCGTCAGATCGAAGCGGCTCGCCGCGCGATCACCCGTCACATCCGCCGTCAAGGCCGGGTGTGGATCCGCGTTTTTCCGGATCTTCCGGTTTCGCAAAAGCCTGCTGAAGTTCGTCAGGGTAAAGGTAAGGGTTCTGTCGAATATTGGGCAGCCCGCGTCAAACCCGGCCGGATTATGTTTGAACTTGACGGTGTTCCGCTGGATCTTGCACGTCGTGCTTTCGAGCTCGCTTCGGCAAAATTGCCGATCAAGACCAAGTTTGTCACGCGTCTTGGTGAAGGGGAGTAATTGGTGATGAAAGTTGCTGATCTCCGCGCTAAAAGCGCTGATGAGCTGAAGGAAATGCTGCTCGATCTGCGGAAGGAATCGTTTAATATGCGGTTCCAGCAGGCGACCGGGCAGTTCGAGAATACTGCGCGGGTCCGTCAGGTCCGTCGTGATATTGCCCGCATCAAAACCCTTCTCGGTAACGAGAAGGGTGCGAGCGCGGCCTAACAGGACACGCATAGGAGTTAAGACACATGCCGAGGCGTGTATTGCAGGGGACAGTCGTTTCGACCAAAAACGACAAGACTGTGGTGGTCCGTGTGGAACGCCAGGTCATGCACCCGCTGTATAAAAAGTACGTGCGCAAGTCGAAGAAATTCCACGCGCATGATGAAGAGAACCGCTTCAAGACGGGTGACGTCGTTCGTATTCGCGAATGCCGGCCGATCTCGAAACTGAAGTCTTGGGAAGTAGTGGTCGAGGATTGAGTCCTCAGCCCAATTATAGTCAAGGGGTAAACCCATGATCCAGATGCAGTCCAATCTGGACGTCGCCGACAACAGCGGCGCTCGCCGTGTCCAGTGCATCAAGGTGCTGGGCGGCTCGAAGCGTAAAACCGCCAATGTTGGTGATGTTATCGTGGTTTCCGTCAAGGAAGCCATCCCGCGCGGTCGTGTAAAGAAGGGTGCAGTCCACAAGGCTGTTATCGTTCGTACCGCAAAGGAAATTCGCCGCTCTGACGGGTCTGCGATCCGTTTCGACCGTAACGCTGCCGTGTTGATCAACAACAATGGTGAGCCGATCGGTACGCGTATTTTTGGCCCGGTAACCCGTGAACTTCGTTCGCGTGGTTACATGAAGATCATTTCGCTCGCTCCGGAGGTGCTGTAATGGCTGCCAAAATTAAAAAGGGTGATCGCGTTATTGTTCTGACGGGCAAAGACAAGGGTAAAACCGGCGAAGTCATCGCCGCTTTCCCTGCCGAAGACAAGGTTCTGGTCCAGGGCGTGAATCTGGTGAAACGTCACCAGCGCGCAACTGGCGCCGATACCGGTGGCATCGTCGAGAAGGAAGCGAAAATCAACGTTTCCAACGTCGCGATTGTTGATCCTAAAGAAAACAAGCCGACCCGCGTCGGTTTCAAGACCCTCGATGATGGTCGCAAGGTTCGCGTTGCGAAGCTCAGCGGCGAAGTCATCGACAACTGAGGGACGGAAAAATGACGCGCCTGCGCGAACATTATAAGTCAGTGGTGCGTGACGCACTCCAGAAAGAATTCTCTTACGAGAATGTGATGGAGATTCCGCGCCTCGAAAAGATCGTGATCAATATGGGTGTCGGCGACGCCACCCAGGATCGCAAAAAGCTGGAAGGTGCAGCTGCGGACCTCGCAGCCATCACCGGTCAGAAACCGATCTTCACCAAAGCGAAAAAGTCCGTTGCGGCTTTCAAGCTGCGTGAAGGTATGAACATCGGTTGTAAAGTGACCCTGCGTCGCGACCGTATGTTCGAATTCCTGGATCGTCTGGTAACGATCGCGCTGCCGCGCGTTCGTGACTTCCGCGGTCTGAACAAGAAATCCTTCGACGGTCGTGGCAACTTCGCCATGGGCCTCAAGGAGCAGTTTGTTTTTCCTGAAGTCGAATATGACAAAGTCGATTCGGTCCGCGGGATGGACATTATCATTTGTACCACGGCTAAGTCCGACAGCGAAGCTCTTGCCCTTCTTAAGGGTTTTGATCTTCCGTTCGGAAACTAACGGAGGTTGGCCCATGGCCAAGAAAAGTTCTGTACAGCGCGAACTTAAACGTGAGCGTCTGGCAAAGCAGTATGCCAACAAGCGTGCTGCCCTGAAATCGATCATTGCCGATCGCGAGACTTCTTTTGAAGAACGTGTCGTAGCTGTGATGAAACTTGCCCAGCTGCCGCGCAACTCGGCACGGAACCGTCAGCGTATTCGCTGCGCGGTTTCCGGTCGTCCGCGTGGTGTCTATCGTAAATTCCGCCTGTCCCGTATCGCTCTGCGTGAACTTGCTTCGCGTGGCCAGATCCCGGGCATGGTGAAGTCGAGCTGGTAAGGAGGACATCACATGTCTATGACTGATCCCGTAGGCGATATGCTCACGCGTATCCGCAACGGTCAGCGCGTTGGCAAGTCCAACGTTGTCTCGCCGGCTTCAAAGCTGCGCCTTGGCGTTCTGGATGTTCTCCAGCGCGAAGGGTTTATCCGTGGCTATTCTGTCAGTGAAATTCGCAAAGGCGTCAGCGAGATTGCCATTGAACTCAAATATTTTGAGGGCACTGGTGTAATCAAGCAGATCGACCGCGTCTCGACCCCGGGTCGTCGCGTATACTCGAAGATCAAAGATCTTCCCAAAGTATATAACGGCCTCGGTATCGCAGTTCTTTCTACCCCGAAGGGTGTTCTTTCGGACCAGGAAGCTCGCGAGCAAAATGTCGGCGGCGAAATCCTCTGCAAGGTATTCTAAGGAGAGGGCCAACGATGTCGCGAGTAGGAAAAAATCCGGTGGCCGTGCCTAGCGGCGTGTCCATCAACCTGACCGAAGCAGCAATCAGCGCAAAGGGCAAGCTCGGTGAGCTCTCCCTCAACCTGACCTCGGACGTAACCGTTACCCAGGAAGACAATCAGCTCTGGGTAAAGCCGAACAATGACAGCAAGCGCGCTCGCGCGCTTTGGGGTACCACCCGCGCCAATATCGCCAATCTGGTGGCAGGCGTGTCGGAAGGTTTCACCAAGAAGCTGGAAATTACCGGTGTTGGTTACCGTGCACAGGTGCAGGGCAACAAACTGGTTCTGCAGCTTGGTTTTTCACATGACGTAGAAATGGACATTCCGTCCGGTCTTTCTGTCGTCGCCGAAAAGCCGACCCTTATCGCCATTTCTGGCGCAGATAAACAGCTCGTTGGTCAGTTTGCGGCAAATGCCCGCGGCTGGCGCGGTCCGGAGCCTTACAAAGGCAAGGGTGTCCGTTACGAAGGCGAGTATATCTTGCGCAAAGAAGGCAAGAAGAAGTAAGGACTGGCACGATGAACAACGCGAGAAACCTTTTCGAACGTCGCAAACGCCGCGTTCGTTTTGCGATCCGCCAAAAAGCGGCCGGTCGCCCGCGCCTCAGCGTGCACCGTTCCAACGCACATATCTATGCTCAGATTATCGACGATCTCGCTGGCAAGACCATTGCCTCGGCTTCGTCTGCTGAGAATGGTGCGAAGGGCGGTAACGCCGAAGCTGCTGCGCTTGTCGGTAAAGCCATTGCCGAACGTGCTGTTGCCGCTGGTGTAAAAACGGTCGTTTTCGATCGTGGCGGGTATTTGTTCCATGGCCGGGTGAAAGCTCTGGCCGATGCCGCCCGTGAGGGCGGTCTGGACTTCTAAGGAGCACGACCATGGCACGTAATCAAAATCAGCCGCAGCAGGCGCCGAAAAACCGTGAAGAGACCGAACTCGTAGACAAGCTGGTTGGTATCAACCGCGTCGCGAAAGTGGTCAAAGGCGGTCGTCGCTTTGCTTTCTCCGCAATGGTTGTCGTTGGTGACCAGCGCGGTCGCGTCGGATACGGCACGGGTAAAGCCCGTGAAGTTCCGGAAGCGATCCGCAAGGCTACCGAAGCAGCCAAGCGCAACATGATCCGCGTTCCGTTGCGCGAAGGCCGTACCCTGCATCATGACATCAATGGTCATTTCGGTGCAGGTCGCGTTCTCCTTCGTTCGGCTCCGGCCGGTACCGGCATCATCGCCGGTGGTGCAATGCGCGCAGTGTTCGAAACGATGGGTGTTCAGGACGTGGTTGCCAAGTGCACCGGTTCGAACAACCCGCACAACGTCATCCGTGCAACCCTCGACGCTCTGGTCAATGGTGCTTCACCGCGCCAGGTAGCTGCCAAGCGCGGTCTGAAGGTTGGCGATATCGTTGCCCGTCGCGATAGCGGTTCTGCTGCAGCTAACGCTGCTGCTGCTGCCCTCGAAAAGGAGTAATCCGATATGGCTGCTAATAAAAAAGCGACCGTTCGCGTTACCCAGATCGGGTCGCCGATTGGCCGTCCGGACGATCAGCGTGCTACGCTGGTCGGTCTTGGTCTCAACAAGATGCACCGGACTCGTGAGCTGGAAGATACTCCGGCTGTTCGCGGAATGATCGCCAAGGTCAAGCACCTCGTCCGTGTGGACGAGGCCTGATTGGCCCAGATCGAAAAGGTGTTGATTGATGAAACTCAACGAACTTGCTGATAACCCGGGTGCCCGCAAAGCGCGTACCCGTGTTGGTCGCGGCATTGGTTCGGGCAAAGGCAAAACTTCTGGCGCAGGTCAGAAGGGTCAGAAGTCCCGTTCCGGCGTAGCGATTTACGGTTTTGAAGGCGGGCAGATGCCGATCTATCGCCGTCTTCCGAAGCGTGGCTTTAAAAACCCGTTCCGCAAGGAATATGGCGTTGTGAACCTGGGTACCCTTCAGACTGCCGTTGATAACGGTGTTCTCGAAGAAGGTGCAAATGTCACCATCGCTCTCCTCGTGGAAAAAGGCCTGGCCCGTCCTCAGAAAGACGGCCTGCGTCTGCTCGGTAAGGGCGAACTTAAGGCGAAACTCGCTATCGAAATCACCGGTGCTTCCAAGTCGGCTATCGAAGCCGTCGAAAAAGCTGGTGGCTCGGTAACGGTTCTTGCTCCGGCTGCTGCCGAAGAAGAAACCGCAGAGTAAGCCTCTGTAACGACGTGAGGGTCCGGTTCCATCTTGCATGGGCCCGGACCCTCCGGTTTTAGTGTATTGGGAGATGAGTGCATGGCATCGGCCGCCGAGCAGCTTGCCGCGAACCTGAACTGGTCGTCTTTTTCCAAGGCGACTGAGCTTAAAAAGCGTATCTGGTTCACTTTGGGGGCGCTTATTGTTTACCGTCTGGGAACCTATATTCCCGTTCCTGGCGTGGATCCGTCCATTCTGGCCGATATTTTCCGGCAGAATGCGGGTGGTGTCCTTGGCATGTTCGACATGTTCGCAGGTGGCGCATTAAGCCGCATGACGATCTTTGCTCTGAACATCATGCCCTACATCTCGGCTTCAATTATTATCCAGTTGATGACCACCGTTTCGCCCACTCTTGAGCAGTATAAAAAAGAGGGCGAGCAGGGTCGCAAAAAGATTAATCAATATACCCGCTATCTTACGGTTGTTATTGCGACCGTTCAGGCATGGGGCATTGCTGTTGGTCTTGAAAGCATGTCGGGTTCTGCCGGCGCTGCCGTTCATGATCCGGGCATGTTCTTCCGTCTTATTGCTGTTGTAACGCTGGTTGGCGGTACAATGTTCCTGATGTGGCTGGGCGAACAGGTGACCCAGCGTGGTATCGGTAACGGTATTTCGCTGATCATTTTCACCGGGATCGTTGCCAACCTGCCGCGTGCCATTGCCGGCACCCTGGAACTGGGCCGCACCGGTGCGCTTTCCGCGCTGGTCATCGTTGCAATCGTCGTGATGGCTGTTGCCGTTATCGCCTTCATCGTTTTCATGGAACGCGCACAGCGCCGGGTGCTTATTCAGTATCCGAAACGCCAGGTTGGCATGAAGGTCATGGAAGGCCAGAGCTCGCATCTGCCGCTCAAGATCAACACCGCCGGTGTGATCCCGCCGATCTTTGCAAGCTCGCTTCTGCTGATGCCGCTTTCGGTTGCACAGTTCACTGCAGGTGCCGATGCGCCGGCATGGCTGACCAGTGTGACTGCCGTTCTGGGCCGTGGACAGCCGCTTTATATCGCGCTTTACATCGCTCTGATCGTGTTCTTCTCGTTCTTCTATACCGCTGTTGTCTTCAATCCGGACGACACGGCCGACAATCTCAAGAAGCATGGTGGCTTCATTCCGGGCATCCGTCCGGGCAAGAACACCTCTGCCCATCTTGACTTTATTCTGACCCGCCTGACGGTTTTGGGTGCCGCGTATCTGGCTTTTGTGTGTATTCTGCCGGAATTGCTGATCGCGGAATGGTCGGTGCCATTCTACTTTGGTGGTACTAGCTTGCTGATCGTTGTCACGGTAACCATGGATACTGTTGCACAGATTCAGTCGCACATGCTGGCCCACCAGTATGAAGGCCTGATCAAGAAATCGAAACTGCGCGGACGCCGCCGCTAAGACTGGCGCCGCGCGACTATCAGGGGGTAACGATGAACATTATCCTACTTGGCCCGCCCGGTGCCGGCAAAGGGACCCAGGCCAAGCGGCTTGAAACAGGTCGCGGGATGATTCAGCTTTCGACCGGCGACATGCTGCGTGCAGCAGCTGCCGCCGGTACCGAACTTGGCAAAAAGGCCAAGGAAGTCATGGATGCAGGCAAGCTTGTATCTGACGATCTGATGATCGGTCTGATTTCCGAACGTCTTGACCAGGATGACACCAAAGGTGGTTTTATTCTGGACGGTTTTCCACGCACCACAGCCCAGGCGGAAGCCCTGGATGTGATGCTGGAACAAAAGGGCCTTGTTCTGGATTACGTGATTGAACTGCGTGTTGACGATGCTGCCCTTGTGCGCCGTGTTGTTGGCCGTTATACCTGCGCCAAATGCGGCCAGGGTTATCACGACGAATTCCAGAAACCCAAGGTCGAAGGTGTTTGTGACGTATGTGGCAGCACCGAATTTAAACGTCGCGCAGACGACAACGCCGAAACGGTCACGTCCCGACTGGAAGCCTATCACAGGCAGACAGCACCTATCATTCCTTACTATGAAAAGGAAGGTAAGCTGAAAACAGTTGACGGCATGGCTGAAATCGACGAAGTTACGCGCGAGATTGAAGCCATCCTGGGGTAATTTCCCGGGCTGGTCGTTTATTGCTTTGCGGGTTGGCGCATGCTGGCCCGCTTTGCATCTGCGATTGGCCCAAAAGGATCTGCCTTAGGGTTTGTTAATCAGGAAACAGGAGTCTCACACAGTGGCTCGTATTGCTGGCGTAAACATCCCGACCGCGAAGCGCGTCGAGATTGCGCTTACCTACATCACCGGTATTGGTCCGGCGAAAGCTAAAGAAATTTGCTCGAAAGTTGGCATCGAATCGCACCTGCGTGTTCACCAGCTGAGCGACGACCAGGTTCTTCGTGTTCGCGAAGTCATCGACGCTGATTACGTCGTTGAAGGTGACCTGCGCCGTGAAGTCGCAATGAACATTAAGCGTCTGATGGATCTGGGCTGCTACCGCGGTCTGCGTCATCGTCGTGGTCTCCCGGTGCGCGGTCAGCGTACCCACACCAATGCCCGCACCCGTAAGGGCCCGGCTAAGCCGATTGCTGGCAAGAAGAAGTAAGGTAGGGGAACGACAATGGCAAAAGCACCTCAGACTCGTGTGCGTCGCCGCGAGCGTAAGAATATTACGAACGGCATTGCGCATGTGAATGCAACGTTCAACAACACCATGATCACCATCACCGACGTTCAGGGCAACACCATTGCCTGGTCGACTGCTGGTGGCATGGGTTTCCGTGGTTCGCGTAAATCCACGCCTTACGCAGCACAGATCGCTGCTGAAGACGCTGGCAAAAAAGCTGCTGAACACGGCATGAAAACTCTTGAAGTCGAAGTCAAAGGTCCGGGTTCAGGGCGTGAGTCGGCTTTGCGTGCACTGCAGGCAGTCGGCTTTACCATTACGTCGATCAAAGACGTAACGCCGATCCCGCACAATGGTTGCCGTCCGCGCAAGCGTCGTCGCGTCTAATCGCGCCGATCTGCGGACGACCCGCGTATTAGGCCCGGGCAACCGGGCCTGTTCGCGTTTCTCGTTGGGGTGAATTTCACCTCACATTACCCTAGGCTCCAGTTGCGAAGGTGGGTCTCGTGATTCAGAAGAACTGGCAGGAACTGATTAAGCCGACGAAGCTTGATGTTACCCCGGGTACGGACGCCAGCCGCGTCGGTACGATCGTGGCTGAACCGCTGGAGCGCGGTTTTGGTCAGACCCTGGGCAACGCGCTGCGTCGCATTCTGCTGTCGTCACTCCAGGGTTCGGCAGTGACTGCAATCCAGATCGATGGCGTTTTGCACGAATTCTCGTCGATTCCGGGGGTCCGGGAAGATGTTACCGACATCATCCTGAACATCAAGACCCTGGGCGTGCGTATGCATGCTGAAGGTCCGAAGAAAATGACCCTGAAGGCGACCGGCCCTGGTGCCGTCACTGCAGGTCAGATTGAAACCGGTGCGGATATCGAAATCCTCAATCCGGGTCTTGAGCTGTGCCACCTTGATGATGGCGCCACGCTCAACATCGAATTCACCGTTGAAAACGGCAAGGGCTATGTTGCTGCGACTGCGCACCGCTCTGCCGATGCACCGATTGGTCTGATTCCGATCGATGCGATTTTCAGCCCGATCCGCAAGGTCGCCTACAAGGTTGAAAACACCCGTGTTGGCCAGGATACCGACTTCGACAAACTGTCGATCACCGTTGAAACCAACGGTTCGGTTACGCCGGAAGACTCGGTTGCCCTTGCTGCGCGCATCCTGCAGGACCAGTTGTCGCTGTTCGTGAACTTCGAAGAACCCGAAGCGGTTGTCGAAGAGAAGAAAGAAGACGAACTGCCGTTCAATAAAAACCTGCTGCGCAAGGTTGACGAACTTGAACTGTCTGTTCGTTCGGCAAACTGCCTCAAGAACGACAACATCATCTATATCGGTGACTTGGTTCAGAAGTCCGAAGCAGAAATGCTCCGTACCCCGAACTTCGGCCGTAAATCGCTCAACGAAATCAAAGACGTGCTGGCTCAGATGGGTCTGCATCTCGGGATGGAAGTTGGCGGTTGGCCGCCCGAAAACATCGAAGATCTGGCTCGCAAGTTCGAAGACCCGTTCTAAGACGGGCCTTCGGCCTTCGGGTCGATATGGAACGCGTTCTGCGGTCCAGCACAGGGTGAATAACCCTGCCGGGCATAGTTGCCCACACCGTACGTGCATGACCTGGTTTCAGGGTGGCGTTACGGTTTCACAATCGGTTTCGCGCGCGAAGCCAAGCCAGAAGGAGAGTACCCATGCGTCACGGTATGCACGGCCGTAAACTTAATCGGACGAAGTCCCATCGTAAGGCAATGTTTGCCAACATGGCTGTTTCGCTGATCACTCACGAACAGATCAAAACGACTCTTCCGAAGGCCAAAGATCTTCGCCCGTATGTCGAAAAACTGATTACGCTGGGCAAGCGGGGCGACCTGCATGCACGCCGTCAGGCACTTTCGACCCTGCGTGACGAAGCAGCTGTTTCCAAGCTGTTCGGTGATATCGCTGAACGCTACAAAGAACGCAGTGGTGGTTACACCCGTGTTCTTAAAGCTGGCTTCCGTTACGGCGATGCGGCTCCGGTAGCACTGATCGAACTCGTCGATCGTGATCCGGAAGCAAAAGGTGCGGCTGACCGCGCCCGCCTCGAAGCAGAGGGCGAAGCCGAAGGTTCGGACGAATAAGTCCAACGCCTTGGCCTAAGAAACGGACGGGTGGTGCTTCGGCACCGCCCGTTTTTTTATGCCCGATTGGTGCCGGGCAGGGGGAGGCACCTGGTTGGTCGGCGGAACAGTTGAGAACGCGGGCGTGCATGAAGCCGGGATTTGGCGGTGTTTCAGGCTGTTTCCGATATGGCTTTTCCTGCCGGTTCCGGGGTTGTCTGATGTCGGTGGTTGCAGGCGCAGGGAATTGGGCCTAAATGTGTTGGGTCCCATGGTTTTCGACCCGTCCCTGTCCTTCCGGTGTGGTCCTTCATCGCGTCGCTTTCCCGCATGAATGAACACTAAATCCATAACATGCTGTCTTGCAGTTCAAACAACCGGTAAAATCGGCACGGCGGGGTGAAAACCACCCATCTCAAGCATGGAAGAGAGAAACGTGCAGGCAAAAAAGATCGGAATGTTCGCACTGGTACTGTCAATGGGGATGGCAGTGCTGGCAGGGGGATTAAACCATCAGGCATCCGCATCCGAGCGGCGATTGCCCACCAGCGATGCCGAAATAAAGATGTCGTTTTCACCGCTGGTCAAGCAGACAGCGCCAACGGTTGTGAACATCTTTACCAAAAAGGTCGTCACCTCGCGTCCGGCCAATCCTTTTATGAATGATCCGTTTTTCAACCAGTTCTTTGGCAACCGGTTTGGTGGCGCGTTCGGTGCGCCGCGCCAGCGTGTAGAGCGGTCTTTGGGGTCTGGCGTGATTGTTTCGCCCGATGGCACAATTGTTACCAACCGCCATGTTATTGACGGTGCCAGCGAAATTCGCGTGGTGCTGCATGACCGCCGCGAATTTGATGCAACCCTGGTGGGTGCCGATGAACGGACCGATCTTGCTGTTCTGAAATTGCAGGATGTCCATGATGCGTTGCCAACCCTGAAACTTGGCGATTCCGATGATGTGGAAGTTGGCGATCTGGTGCTGGCTATTGGTAACCCATTTGGGGTGGGGCAGACGGTTACCAGCGGGATTGTATCGGCACTGGCGCGTGCAGGTGTGACCGGGCAGGATTATCAATCCTTCATTCAGACAGATGCGGCCATTAACCCCGGCAATTCCGGTGGTGCGCTGATCGATATGAAAGGTGATCTTATTGGTGTGAACTCGGCGATTTTCACCAAATCGGGCGGGTCCAACGGCATCGGTTTTGCCATTCCCGTCAATATGGTCAAGGTCGTGATGCGTGGCCTGATCAGTGGTGATCTGCGCCGTCCGTGGCTTGGTGCCTCGGGGCAGACAGTAACTGCCGATCTGGCCCGCTCGCTTGATCTTGAACGCCCCGGTGGCGTGTTGATCAATGCGGTACATCCGCAAAGCCCGGCCAGCCGTGCAGGCCTTAAGGCCGGTGATGTTGTCGTGGCGGTTAACGGGCTTGAGGTGGATGACCCCAACAGCCTGCGTTTCCGTGTTGCGACACTGGAGCCAAGTGGCGACGCTGTACTGACGATTATCCGTAATGGCAGCAGCCAGGATGTATCGGTCCCGCTGGAAGTGGCACCGGAAACCCCGGCACGGGAAGAAACCAGCATTGATGGCCGCAACCCGTTTGGCGGGGCCAAGGTTGCCAATGTAAATCCGGCATTGGCCGACGAACTGGGTATTGATACGCTGATTACTGGTGTGATCGTGCTGGATGTTCCAGGCAACAGCCTGGCGCGCCAGGCCCGCCTGAAACCGGGCGACCTGATTACCGAGATCAACAAAACCCGCATTGGCAGTGTCGCCGATTTGAAGGCTGCGTTGCGCAAGGGTGAAAAGGGCCGTAACTGGTCCATCGCGGTAAAGCGGGATGGTAAAATCCTGACCGCAGATTATACCCTGTAACAGAACAATCGGGGTATTCCGGCGTTATAAGCCGCCGGAATACCCCACAATCTGCTGTAATTGCAGATGACGGGTGCGAAAGGTTATAAGGCAGGCATGGTATCTTTATTTGAAAGTCAGGTTGCCCGCCCGCTGGCAGACCGTTTGCGCCCCAAAAAACTGACCGAAGTTGTCGGGCAGGATCATCTTTTTGGGGATGACGGCCCGCTAACCCGCATGACACAGACGGGGCGTGTGCCTTCTGTCATTTTGTGGGGGCCGCCTGGTTGCGGCAAAACCACACTGGCTCGCCTGATGGCCGATATTGCCGATATGGCATTTGAGCCTTTATCAGCAATTTTTTCCGGTGTTGCCGATCTGCGCAAGGTGTTTGACCGTGCACGTGGCCGCCGGGCGACCGGGGCCAGCACGCTGTTATTCGTTGATGAAATCCATCGTTTTAACAAGGCCCAGCAGGATAGTTTCCTCCCCTATGTTGAAGATGGCACCATCACCCTGATTGGTGCGACAACGGAAAACCCGTCCTTTGAGCTGAATGCCGCCCTTCTGTCGCGAAGCCAGGTTCTGGTTTTAAAACGCCTTGATGACCCGGCACTGGAAGAGCTGCTTAAACGCAGCGAAGGCGAAATGGGGTTTGACCTGCCCTTAACCGGCGAGGCCCGCACAACCCTGCGCGCCATGGCCGATGGCGACGGGCGATATCTGTTAAACATGGCTGAAGAACTGTTCATGCTGCCTGCCAGCGATGACGGCCCCCTTGGCGTGGCAGAGCTTTCACGCGTTATTCAAAAACGCATGCCGATTTATGACAAAGGCGATGACAGCCATTACAACCTGATCAGTGCTTTGCATAAATCCGTGCGCGGGTCGGACCCGGACGCGGCCCTTTACTGGTATAACCGCATGCTGGTGGGCGGCGAGGACCCCAAATATGTTGCCCGCCGTTTATTGCGCATGGCGATCGAGGATATTGGCCTGGCCGACCCGCAGGCACAGCAGATTTGCCTGGGGGCCTGGCAAAGTTATGAACGGCTGGGCAGCCCCGAAGGCGAACTGGCACTGGGGCAGGCGGTGATTTACCTTGCCCTGGCGCCCAAATCCAATGCCGGATACAACGCCTATAACCATTCTGCCCGCATCGCGCGCGATACCGGCTCGCTAACACCTCCGGCCCATATCCTGAATGCCCCAACAAAGCTGATGAAGGAAATTGGCTATGGTCAGGGCTATGCCTATGACCATGATCAGGAAGATGGTTTTTCCGGGCAGAATTACTTTCCCGAAGGCATGCGCCGGCAACAGTTTTATGACCCGGTGGAACGTGGCTTTGAACGCGACTTGCGCAAACGGGTGGATTATTTCGCCAAATTGCGCCGCGAACGCCAGAAAAAATGTGGTGAAACGGATTAGTCCGTTTTGGGAAACAAATATGTGCGTAGTCAGTGGATAGTCCTGAATATGGAAATTGATATGGTGACGCCATAATAACCCATTCAGACTGGAGACTCTTTCATGAGCACCATTTTGCACATTGATCCGTCCGTAAACGGTGAAAATTCCAAAAGCCGCCAGCTTGCCCTGAAACTGATCGAGCGCATGAAAGCTGCTGATCCGTCGGCAACCGTTACCTCGCGCGTGCTTGATGCCAATGTCGCACCGGCCATCAATGGCGATGTCGTTGGCGCCTATTACACCCCGGCTGACAGCCGCAACGATGCACAGAAGGCCCTTCTGGCAACATCCGATACGCTGGTTGCCGAACTGCAGGCTGCTGATGCCGTTGTCATCGGTGTGCCGATGTATAACTTCGCCATTCCTTCCACGCTGAAAGCCTGGAACGACATGGTTGCCCGCGTTGGCGTCACCTTCAATTACACCGAAAACGGCCCGGTTGGCGCCCTTGGTGGCAAGAAGGCATATCTGGTTGTTTCCACCGGCGGCGTTCCGGTAAACAGCCCGGCTGATTTCGCAACCCCGTATATGAAACAGTTCCTGGCATTCCTTGGCATTACCGATGTCACCGTGATCGAAGCTTCGGGCTTTGCCGTTGATGCCGATAAGGCAATGGCGTCGGGTCTGGCCGGTGTTGAAGCCGCCGAACTGCCCAAAGCAGCCTGATCTTTCGGACTACGCATAATGTAACGTATATCCCCGCTTTTCCCCCCTGCGTTGCATTTGATGAAAAAGACCGGTGCGCTCTGCGTATCGGTCTTTTAATTTTGCGATTACAGTAGTTTAATATCTTTCGGATATATCGGGCTATCTGGCACAGTGTAACACACACGGTGGAGCATAGGCTGCCATCCACGGGGAAGAGTACAAGGGGAAGCAAGTGTCGCGTTTTGTGATGCTGATCATGTGGTTTATCGCGGTCGTAGGCCTGACATTCGCAGGTGTGCGATTCAGCGGGCTGCTTGATTCCATGCTGCCACCCGGCGAGCCGGAAATTACCCGCTTTTCCCCGGAAATGACACTTCCGGCACAGCCCAATTTTTATCTGGTCTGTGGCGGGGGCCATTGCCCACCCGCCATTCGCAAGGTCGAAAGCCCGGTTTTCCCGGTCAGCGCCGCCCAGCTTTTCAGTCGCATCGAAGAACTGGCTGCTGGCATGGGCGGAAAGGTCACCTTCCGCAATGGCGAAACCCTGCATATCCGTTTTGTGGTGCGAAGCCCCATTTTCCGCTTTCCCGACTGGGTTGATCTGCAGGCCTCCCCGGTCGAGGATAATACCAGCCAGCTTCTGGCCTATAGCCGTTCGGTCTATGGTGCGGATGATTTTGGTGCCAATGAAAAACGCCTGAAAAAATTCATCGCTCAGCTTTCCGCCCTGACCGCTGGTGCCAGGGCCAGCCAGTAACCTGATTGCCCTTGCATTGCGCCGGCATTGGCGTGGTTGACCGGGTAAAATGCGCTGTTTTGGGTGATAATTGCCTTAAATGATGGTGAAAAGTGGCCTTTGAGGCGTTTCAGGCACGGATTTGGGATGTCAATATTGCCTGAAAGCCTGTCCTCTGTTACATCCGGGGCCTGCCTTTTCTGATGTAACCGTCTTTCCGGCCTGAAATGACACGGCGAGGGGACGGCAATTTCATTTCATTTGATCCGTGCGAAGGCGCGCATCGCCCGTGCGGTTTTCGCATGTGACATTTGAACAATGAAGGACTAGCTTCCCGCCATGCAATTTTCACCGATCATTTTTGCCTGTGTCGCCCTGGGCGGGGCATTGGGCGCCATGTCGCGCTATGTCGTTTCCGGCTGGATGAATTCGCTGATGGGGCATGGCTTCCCGTGGGGAACATTCACGGTCAATATTGTCGGCTCGTTCATCATGGGGCTGGTAATTGAACTGGGCGCCCTTAAATTTTCCATCGGGCCGGAAATACGTGCCATCATAATTACCGGGTTTTTGGGGGCGTTTACGACGTTTTCCACTTTTTCCCTGGATGTGGCGACGCTATATGAACGCGGCAGTTTTGCGCTGGCGGCCCTTTATGTGACAGTTTCGGTGTTTGTCGGCATTTCCGCCCTGTTTGGGGCAATGGCATTAGTACGAGGAGCCGTCCAATGAGCGGTGTTACCCTGCGCCGGGTCAAGGCAGACGAGGCGGAAACACGCCTGGATCGCTGGTTCAAGCGCAATTGCCCTGAATTTACCTTTGGCCAGGTGCAGAAATTTCTGCGCGGCGGCCAGATCCGTGTGGATGGCAAACGTGCCAAGGCCAACCAGCGCCTGGAACCGGGCCAGGAAATTCGCGTGCCACCCGTGCCTGTAATGTCGGGCGGGGGCGAAGCACCCTGGCAGGATGGTTCCTATGAACCACGCGCCAAAACCGGCCCGTCACGCATTGATGCCAGCGAGGACGACCTGCAGGCATTGCGCGATTCCGTGCTGTTTTATGACGAAGTTGTCCTGGCAATTAACAAACCCGCCGGTCTGGCTGTGCAGGGCGGGACCAATACCGCCCTTCATATCGATGGCATGCTGGATGCCCTGAAGCTTGACAGCAAGGAACGCCCCAAACTGGTGCACCGCCTTGATAAGGACACCAGCGGTGTGCTGCTGCTGGCCCGTTCGGCATCTGCTGCGGCGGCCCTGACGCGCGCGTTTAAGGATAAAACCACGCGCAAGCTTTATTGGGCGCTGGTTGCAGGCGCACCTGCCGAACGCGAAGGCCTGATTGACGCACCGCTGGCAAAGCAGGGCGGCAAGGGCGGCGAAAAAATGGTAATCGATGAAAAGCAGGGTAAAACCGCACAAACGGTGTACCGGCAGCTTGCCCGCGCCGGGCACAAGGCCGCCTGGCTGGCATTATCACCGCTAACCGGCCGTACCCACCAGCTTCGCGCCCATACCGAGGCCATTGGCTGCCCGATTATTGGCGATGGCAAATATGGCGGGGCAAAAGCCTTTCGCGACGGTCTGGCAAACCAGATGCATCTGCATGCCCGTGCAATTGATTTCCCGCATCCCGTTACCGGGCATCGCGTGGTGATCGAGGCACCGGTGCCCCCGCATTTCGCCGAAAGCCTGAAAACGCTGAATTTCGATCCGAAAACTTTGACGAAGTTTTTGACGCCTGAAATTCACCGTGAAAAAGAAAAGAAACCTGCCCGCCGCGAAAGCTCCCGGCGCTAGGCTTTGAAAATCAACCCACCGGCAGGGCTGCCTTTTGGTGCCTGGCCGGTGGGTTTTATTTTGCCGGTTATTTCCCTAGTGGGTGAAACGGGCAATAAAGGCCTTGTGGATGCAGCGCAGATGCGTGGCATGAACCTCCATGCCGCACAGGTCGCATTCCCGGGCGCGTTTCAGCAGCATATTGGCAATCTGCTGGCGTCCATGTGCGCTATGAACCAGATTTTCGCCTTCTTCCAGCGCACTAATGATCGGAATATGTTCGCATTCGGCAATAGCGCAGATTTCGTCTTCGTTAAGATCGCTAAAGTCGAAGCAGTCTTTCAGGGTTAGCATGGTTTCCTCCCCTCGCTTTCGGGGCCGCTCCCAATTGTATTATATATTTCTAATGAATTACAGCGTGTGAAATTGCCCTTTGGGTTGAAGGGGTTGTGCGCAGTCTTCCGGCTTCGGTTCTTTTCGCGCGAAGACTCGGCGAAAATACCGCTTTGGGCTGGACCAACCGGGCTTCGCACGCTACCTGTTATCGGATTGATTGAAGGATAGACGATAGGGTGCCATGTAAAGGCATGGCCGCACACAATACAGGGTTTGTGAATGACAACGGATTTGCTGCGACTTGTGATTTTTGACTGCGACGGAACCCTGGTAGACAGCCAGCACGCCATTGCCCACTGCATGGATCACGCTTTTGCCGAACATGGCCTGGATTGCCCGGGCCTGGAAAAAACCCGCACCATTATCGGGCTAAGCCTGCCCGAAGCCATCACCCAGCTTGCACGTCCTGCAATGCTTGATGCCACCCTGATTGATGCGGTCACCAACAGCTACAAGTCCGCCTTTTTCACCCTGCGTCAAAGCCCCGATTTTTTTGAACCCCTGTTTCCCGGCGTCATGGAAGTGATCGACAGCCTGGATCAGCGCGGCTGGCTTTCGGGTGTGGCAACAGGCAAGGCACGGCGTGGTCTGGATGCGGTGCTTGATCGCAACAATCTTTCACGCCGTTTTGTAACGCTTCAGACTTGCGATAACCACCCCTCGAAGCCACATCCTTCGATGCTGGAAGCCGCAATGAACGAAACGGGCACCGACCCGCGCAATTGCGCCATGATCGGCGATACCACCTATGACATCGAAATGGGCCGGGCGGCAGGCATGCTGTCCATCGGTGTTGCCTGGGGCTATCACGACCGTGAAAAGCTTGAAGGCGCTGGCGCCCACGCTGTTATCGACCATTTTGACCAGCTACCCGCAATTTTGGACGAGTTATGGAAATCGGCCGAACAACCGGCCTGAGGCAAAGAAAAAGATATGACCGAAGAAAACTTCACCGCTGACGGGCAGGATATGGCCCTTCTGGACCCGGTAACTGTTGAAATCACTGTCCCGCGCGATCCCGAAGCTGCCTTTATCGCCTTTACCGAAGGATTTAGCGAATGGTGGCCGCGGGCAACCCACACCATTTCACGCGAGGAATGCACCGGCATTAAAATGCATCCCGGTCTTGGCGGTGAAATTATCGAAACGGCACGGGGCCGTGACCCGCAAATCTGGGGTAAAATCGAAATCTGGCTGCCGGGCGAACAGGTTGCCTTTACCTGGCATCCGGGTTGGGATGCCGGCGATTACACCCGTGTCAGTGTCAGCTTTGATCAAAATGCCTTTGGCCATTGCGTGGTCAAACTGGTGCATTGGGAATGGGAAAATCTTGGCGAAATCGCCAATGCCGTGCGTGATGGTTATGTCACTGGCTGGCAGCAGGTCTTTGGCGAGGTTTTCGCCACCTATTTGCGCCGGGGCAAAAAATAACCTGTCGGCATCAGGCGCTAAAGCCTTTTAAAGATCAACAGGCCGGTGGAAATATATCCACCGGCCTGTTTGTTTTTGTAATGGCGCAGGTTCGGGGCAATGGTCCCCGTTTGGACGGGGCTGTTTGCGGCCCGCCGCGTCATGTGCCTTACAGCAGGCCACGTTCCATCAAATCCCGGCGCAGGCGGGTCGGGTCTCGGAACCAATGGGTGGCAAAGCCCATTTCGCGTGCCTGCTGAATGTTCTTTTCAGAATCATCAATAAACAGCGTCGTTTTGGGATCAAAGCCAAACCGGCTGGCCGTCAGTTCGAAAATGCGCGGGTCGGGTTTGGCCAGTTTTTCCTGCCCCGAAACCAGAATTCCCTCAAAGCTTTGCAAAAACGCAAACCGCTCCAGCGCATGTGGCCAAGTCTGATGTGACCAGTTGGTCAAGGCATATAAATGAACTTCGTTTTTGCGTTTAAGTTCCTCAAGCAGGCGTTCGGTGCCCAAAATGGAACCTGCCAGCATTTCCGGCCAGCGATCGCGCCAGGCGGCAATCTGGTCGTGATATTTGGGGTGGCGGTGCTGTTGCTCGGGGATGGAATTTTCAAATTCCAGCGTCGCCTTGTCATGCAGAAAATTCCAGTGCGGGTGGCACACTTCGGCCAGGAAATATTCCATTTCGGCGGCATCGCTGAAAATCTTGCGATACAGGTGGCGCGGGTCCCAATCAACCAGCACACCGCCCAGATCAAACAGCACTGTTTTAATTTCCTGCATGTTTTCCTGCTCTTGGTTTGTGTTTATGGCGCCCACACTAGGGAAATTCGCCTGTAATTAAAAGTTGTCAAATCATGTCATGGGCGTTTCCGCCGGGCTTGGCCTGCATTTGCGTGTCTGGCGGTTGGGCAGGGGTGAAACTGTTCACACTGCGGATGGTTGCGGGCAGGTGCCCTTGGGCGCGGTTTTCCTGCAAATCGGGCATTTTTGGTGTTGCGGCACCAATATCATGACAGGACTGTGATTTGCCATTTGCAACCGGCTGGGGAAGGATTTTGCCGAATGCAGCTTTAGTCGGGGTGGGGTGCAAATCGGCATTGGGGACAAACAATTACGCCCCTGATGTTGCCCATATACGCAGCCACGCCGCATCAAACCAAAAATCAGGAGGCTTGGATGTGTACGCTTGACGGATGTGGATCACATGATCATTTGGGGCCGCCGCCAAAGGCAACAGATCAGGAACGACGCCTGTTTTTAAAAGGGCTGGCTGTTTTGCCGCTGGCAGTGGTGCTGGCCGATCCGATCCTGGCCCACGCCGCTGCCGAAACCCTGAAAAAGGTGACCATTACCGCGCCAACCGGTGAAACGATGGTTGCCGAAGTTATTTTGCCTGCCACCCTGCCGGCACCTGCCGTGCTGTTGATCCATGAATGGTGGGGGCTGAACGACCAGATCCGCGCAACCGCTGCCGAATATGCCAATCAGGGCTTTATCGCCCTAGCGGTTGATCTGTATGGCAAACCTGCGGCCACAACGGCGGATGGAGCAAAATCGCTGATGTCATCGGTGGACCCGGTGGCGGCAACATCAAAGCTGAAAGCATCGGTTGCCTATTTGAAAGACCATAAGGATTGCACCGGCAAGGTGGGCGTTGTGGGCTGGTGTTTTGGTGGCGGATGGTCGCTGAATACCGCCCTTGCGACGGATATTGATGCCTGCGTCATTTATTATGGCAATGTCGCGAAAACCCCGCAGCAACTGGCAAGCCTGAACGCGCCGGTGATGGGGCATTTCGGCACCCTCGACCAGAATATCAATAAGGCCATGGTTGGCGGGTTCGAGGAATCCTTAAAACAGGCAGGCAAAACCGACTATCAGATTTTCTGGTACGAGGCGAACCACGCCTTCGCCAATCCCACGGGTGGCCGTTATGACGCCGAAGATGCCAAGCTTGCCTGGGAACGTACCCTGGGCTTCTTCAAGGAACATCTTGCCTGATCTGATGCTGATGCCATCCGGGATTTAACCAGTTAAAACGGGCCTGCGAAACCAGTCGCAGGCCCGTTATTTTGTTTGCGCGCCCGGGTTAATACAGGCGGCGATGCTGGCTGATATGTGCTTTGCCGCAGTCTAGCCGTTCGGATTGGCGCGGTTGGCCCAGCGGGTGGACCGGCGTTCGACGATGTTGAAAAATTCATACATCAGAATGCCCATCACCGCGATTACCAGCAAACCGGCAAAAACCAGCGGCATGTTGAATTTCGATGATGCCGACAGCATCAGATAACCAACACCGATATTCGATGCCACCGTTTCCGAAATCACCGAACCGACAAAAGCCAGCGTAATGGCGACCTTCAGGGATGCAAAGAAATAGGGCAGGGCGCGCGGAAAGCCCACCTTGAACAGGATATCGGTGCGCGTCGCGCCAAGGGATCGCAGCACATCGCGCAATTCCGGTTCCAGGGTGGCAAGGCCGGTTGCCACATTCACCACGATCGGGAAGAACGAAATGATAAAGGCGGTAATAACCGCTGGCACCGTGCCAATGCCAAACCACATCACCAGCACGGGCACCAGTGCAACCTTGGGGACCGAATTGAACCCGACCAGAATGGGGTTGGCCGCCGTATAAATCGCCCGGCTGGACCCGACAAGTGCGCCCAGCAACACACCAAATACAACCGCAATCGCAAAGCCGAATACGGTTGTATAAAGCGTTTGCGCGGCATGCATCCAGATGGCGGCGCGAAATTTCCACGCGGCCTCAAGGCTGGCCGACGGGGTGGGCAAAACATAGTCCGGAATATGAAACAGCCGCACGATACCTTCCCATAACAGGAAAAGGACAATCGCGCTGATCCACGGGGTGGCCCGGCTTTGAAGGGTGCGTTTGGTCATGGTCTTTGCCCTTTCGCCTAGGCTGCGCGTACATCACGGATATAGCTGCGCAATTCGTGCACCAGATCGGTAAATGGCTGGGTAAAGGTTGTTTCCTGGTCCCGCGGACGGGGCAGGGTGTTTTCGCGTGCCACCAGTATTTTGCCCGGCCGTTTGGACATCACATAAACCGTGTCGGCCAGATAGGCGGCCTCGCGCAGATCATGGGTGACCAGAATCACGGTAAAGGGCCGCTTTATCCAAAGATTTTGCAAAATGTCCCACAATTCTTCGCGGGTAAAAGCATCAAGTGCGCCAAAGGGCTCGTCAAGCATCAGCAGGTCGGGTTCATGTATCAGGGCGCGGCACAGCGAAGCGCGTTGCTGCATCCCTCCTGAAAGCTCCCAGGGATATTTGTTTTCGTACCCGGCCAGTCCGACAGTTGCCAAAAGCTCTTTGGCGCGTTCGATATATTCCTGCTTGTGTTTGCGAATGCGGCTGCGATGGGGTTTTACAATTTCCAGCGGCAGCAGCACGTTATCAAGCGTTGTGCGCCAGGGCAGCAGGGTCGGGTTCTGAAATGCCATGCCAACAATCTTAAGCGGTCCGGCCACTTCGTGGGCATCCACGATGACCGTACCTTCGCTGGGGGGCATCAATCCCGATACCAGTTTCAGCAGGGATGATTTGCCACATCCCGAAGGTCCGACAACGGCAATAAACTCGCCCTTGCGGATCTTCATATCCGTCGTATCAAGCGCAAGGTCATCCCCCTCGCTATAACGCAGCGTGACATTGTTTAGCTCGACAAAACTGCTCGACACAGCCTTATTCTCCCTGCTGTCCTGGTGCTTGGCGCGTTTGTTATTTGTGTTATTTGATTTTGCGTTCTTCTTCGCCCGGCATGTAAATGCTGGTGAAAATATCGGCAACTTTCGGCGGGTTCTGCAGGCCAAAGGCCAGGCTGACCTGTTCGATGGCTTTTTCCATGCGGTCGGTCGAAATCGGGCCCATGCCATGTGCCAGGACTTCGTCGGTAATGACGTTATCCTCGATCACCATGTTCAGGCGTTCGGTTTCCAGGTCCGGGTCGATCAGCGGGTCAACTTCCTTAAGGGCTTCAATCGCCTCTTCGGGGTTGGCAATCGCATCGCGCCAGCCTTTGACAACCGCGCGCAGGAAACCGCGCAACTGGTCACCATGATTTTCCATCATGTCCTTGGATGCCAGAATGCCGTTGCCATAAAAATCCAGGCCGTAATCGGCATATTTGAAGACAACCATGTCTTCCTTTTTGATGCCCTGGTTTTCAAGGTTCAGGACCGATGTAAAATAGTGACCCGAAATGCCATCCACATCGCCGCGCACCAGCATCGGTTCGCGCAGGGGCGGGTCCATCGCTTCCCATTTCACATCATCAAGCGATAACCCGGTTGCCTTGGCAAAGGCCGGAAACAGCTTGCGCGAGGCATCAAATACCGGCGCGCCCAGTGTTTTGCCTTTCAGGTCTTCCGGCTTGTTAATGCCGCTTTTTTTCAGCATGAACAGCGAAAAGGGCGGGCGGTCATAAACCATGAAAATGGACTTCATGGCCTGGTCGGGGTGGGTGGCGTTGAATTCAACCAGTGAATTGATATCGGCAAAGGAAATGTCATAGGCGCCGCTGGCAACCCGCGTAATCGCCCCGACCGAGCCATTGCCCGAATCAATCGTGACATCCAGTCCTTCGTCGGCAAAATAGCCCTTCTTCTTGGCAAGAATATAAGGTGCGGTATGGCCTTCAAATTTCCAGTCGAGGGAAAATTTGATCGGCGTATCTGCGCGTGCGGAATGCCCTGCGACCAGCGCCGCAACCCCAAGGGTCAGTGCCGCAACCCGTAAACCTAGTTTACCCATCTGTCGAAGTCTCCTGATTGTATCGCGTTTTTGCGACATGTTTCATTGCCTCAAGCCCAAAAACCCGCCTGATACCAGCAAGCACCGTGCCATATTTCTGCCTTGGTCTGTTCCCGGCGGCTTTGGCGGGATTGGGCCGGTTGCTGGAATGGATAAAAGTTGGGCGATGGAATGTGCTGTGTAAAAAATATGCAAAATTTTGCGGAAAATGCCGTGAATGCTGTTTTTGGCATCAAATCGCTTGCGTCTTTTTGCGGATTTGGGCATATCGCCCCTATGGTAAATTCATCGATCAAACGGTTTTACAAGAGCGTCACCGCGGTTCCCGACCAAAACGGGGCGGGCTTTCGCGTTCATCTGGATGGCAGGGCGGTAAAAACCCCGGCCAAGGCCGAATTTGTGCTGCCCAATCAGGCCCTTGCAAACCAGATTGCCGCGGAATGGGATGCGCAGGGCGAACATATTGTTCCCGCCACCATGCCGCATATGCAGCTTGCCGCAACTGCGATTGACCGTGTCGCGCCCAACCGTGCCACCGTTATCGCCGAGCTGACAGGATATGGCCGCAGCGACCTTTTATGTTATCGCGCGCAATATCCTGATGATCTGGTTGGGCGCCAGAACGAACAGTGGCAGCCGCTGCTGGACTGGGCGGCAGGTGAATTTTCAATCGTGTTGAAGGTCACCCAGGGCGTTATGCCCGTTGTCCAGGAAGATGCTGCCCTTCTGGCCATTCAGGATATCATCGAACCGCTTGATGACCACGAACTGGCCGCTTTGCACACCCTGATTACTGTTTCGGGTTCGGTGGTGATTGGTCTGGCCGTGTTTCATGGCCGTCTTGACCCCGCCCAGGCATTTGAGATTTCCCAGATCGATGAAAGCTATGCCATCGAAAACTGGGGTGAAGACGCCGAAGCAACCGCACGTCGCGAACGTTTGCGTCACGAACTTCTTTCTGCTGGTGCGTTCCTGGATCTGCTGCGGCAGTAACATTATATTGCCGCGCGGCACATATGCCCGGTTTGGCTGATTTACAGGCATCTTTCCCATGGGAAGGTGCCTGTTTTGCATTTGCAGCATTATACTTTATGGCAAAGCCTTGGTCGCGTATCTTTCCCCGTGGTGGAGGGATATAGCGTAATTTCAAGGTCTTAACACGATGCGCGCCTGATTTTTGTGGGTGGCAGTAAGCGATTTCACACGAATTTTGCATAAAAATATGCAAACGCCATATACATACGTATTAGATTCATGCTTATATTAGATAAATCACTTTTCCCTTTCCAGACAACCGGGGGCAAACCCGGCACTGAGCCTTTTCGGGACCGAGCAAACTGCGGATCATGTGATGTAGGTTTGGGCGTTGCGCAGGCAACGCGGAGGCGATGCATGAAGACGGGTTATAAAACTGGTGAAAGCCCCGGAAGTTCATCGGAAATTGCCGAAGGCGTTGCATTGGCCGCAGCCCTTGGCGACGATGGTGCGCCACTGGTTGAAAGCCTGCTTTATTTCATTGATCTGGCCTGCCCGGAAAAAAGCAGCTTCAGCCCCAATCTGAAAAACATGTTGGGATATGACCCCGCCGATCTGGGTGTACCCGGCGTGGATTGGTGGATGCCGTTTGCCCATCCCGATGATATCAGTGATCTGTCGCCGATGGTTGAAATGCCTGCGATGCTGGCAGGGCAGGCCATTACCCGGCGTTTTCGCATTCGCCATAAAAACGGCGAATGGCTTGATGTTGTCGACCAGGCCATGCAAATCCCCGCGATTGCGGGCGGGGCAGGTGCCATCGTTGGCACCTTAAGCAATTTAACCCTGCATCGTAAAATTTCGCGCGCCCTGCATGAAAGCAATCGCCGTTATCAGCATTTGCTGGAAACCATTCCCGATGGTGTCATGGTCTATGATGCCAGTGGTAAAATTGTTCAAAGCAATCCGGCTGCGCAAAAAATGCTGGGGCTATGTGCCAGTCAGCTTTTGGGGCTGGATGCTGCCGATGGGCGCTGGCAGGCGGTGGACCAGCATGAAAACCCGTTTCCCCCCGAAAATTTTCCGGTTGTTCGGGCACTTCGCGACCAAAAGCCGGTGTATGGTGTGATTTTGGGTGTGCAATGCAAGGGTGATGTGCGCCTGTGGGTGCGCATTAATGCCCAGCCGCTATTTCTGCCCGGCACCACACAGCCTGATGGCGCGGTGGTTTCCTTTGCCAATGTCACCGATCTTAAAAACGCCGAAAGCGCGATGGCAGAGCGCGAAAACCTCTATCGCCAGATGTTTGACCGCAACCCAGCCGTCAAACTGTTGATCGATCCGTCCACCGGGCGCATCGTTGATGCCAACAAGGCCGCCTGCAATTATTACGGCTATGATTACGAAACCCTGCGTAAAATGGTGATCAGCCAGATCAATATGTCGCAGGGCGGCACCATTACCAAATCCATACAGGATGCGATCAGCAAGGGTTCGGCAATTTTTTCCTTCAAGCACAAGCTTGCCAGCGGTGCGATCCGTGATGTGCGGGTTAATTCCGGCCGCATCATGTTAAATGGCCACGAATATATCAATTCCATCGTGTTCGATGTTACCGAACGCAACGAATATGAACGCCGCCTGATCGAGGCCAACCGCCAGCTACAGCTTGAACGCCAGCGCCTGGATGAAATCATCCGTGCCACCAATGCCGGCACCTGGGAATGGAACATTCAGACAGGCGATATGCGCCTGAACGAACGGTGGGCCGAAATTGCGGGCTATACCCTTGATGAATTAACCCCGTGCAGTGTCGATCGCTGGACCAGCCTGTGCCACCCTGATGACCTTGATACCATCAATGCCCTGTTAACCCGCCATTTCGACCATGAAATTGATCATTTCGACTGCGAATATCGGCTGAAACATAAAAATGGCGGCTGGGTCTGGGTGCTGGACCGCGGCAAAGTGTTCGAATGGTCCGACGATGGTGCACCGTTGCGCCTGTCAGGCACGCATAGCGACATTACACCCTCGAAGGAAATCGAAGAACGCATTCGCCATATGGCCCTGTCCGACCCGCTAACCGGGCTTGCCAACCGCCACCAGTTTGAAGACCGCTTGCAAGGCGCAATTGAAAACTGCAAGGCGGGCGGGCGGCAGGTCGTTCTGATGCTGCTGGACCTTGATCATTTCAAACATGTCAACGACACCTATGGCCACCCGGTCGGTGATGCGTTGCTGGTTGATGTCGCCCAGCGCATTCAAAAACAGTTTCGCGAAAGCGATTTTATCGCCCGCCTTGGCGGCGATGAATTTGCCGTGCTGCTGACCAATGTTGAAAATATTGCCGTTGCCGAAAAGGCCGCCTCGCGCGTGATTACCGAAATTGGCCAGTCGCGCCAGCTTGAAGGTCACGAAATCCATGTGGGGGTCAGCATTGGTATCAGTGCGGGCTGCCAGGGGATTTTGCCAAAATCCCTTTATCGCCGTGCGGACCGCGCCCTTTATCAGGCCAAGGAAGCAGGCCGGAATACCTATCGGGTTCATCAAACGCCGCCTGCAACCCTATAACCATCTGATAAACATGCTTCTTCGCGTGCCGCTTATCTGCTGGCATGGGGATGCGCGCAAAGGTTTATTCGATTCGTCTTATTTAACCTGAAATTCTGCGCAAAATTGACGGTTTTTTACCCTGATACATTTCAATAATTAAAAACAATACAACCAGATATGGAAAATTGCGCGCGCCTTTGGCGAAAATTGCGATAAATCGCGTAAATACATGCCTCTGGCCCCCGAATTTACGCCAGATCAATTGCTGGAATGATTCTTATACCTATACTGTCGCTTAATCAGAGAGTGGGCAGTAAAAAGGGAATTGCCGTATTTGCTCTAGCGTAAATGTTGTCGGGGCAGGGTGCTGTCGGATAACGAAAAACGGCGCGCAGGCGGGGTGGCAATTCAGTAAATTCTATGAACGCGCTTTATCATGCCGGGCAGCAATCAGGCGGTTTCGCCGCAGGGATTGTTGATGGCGAAAATGCCACTGTATCGGCAGTGTCGGTAATTTACTGTGTTGACCTGGAAGAAGCGCAGGGCAGCTATATCAGCGCCAACTGTGCCCGCCTTCTGGGCGCTGCTGCCAGCGCGGTCATTCTCGATAGTGCCAACTGGTGGCATGATCGCGTTCATCCCGATGATCGCACCCGCCTGAAACTTGACCAGCTTCCCGAAGAATGGCCCGGTGGGGCGATTATTCGCCAGTTTCGGTTGCGCCACCCGGATCGTGGCTGGGTCCATGTGGTTGACCATGCCATGTTCACCGCCATGGGGCCCAAGGGGCACCGTGCGGTTGTTGGCAGCATGCGCGCCCTTCATGATGAACAGGATGGTGCTGATCTGCGTGCATCCGAAACCCTGCAGGAACGTACCGAATTCATCCTTGATCATGTCGCCGAAGGCGTGCTGGTTTATGATTTGAACGGCCATGTGCAGCAGCATAATGCCGCTGCCCCGCGCATTTTTGGCGTTGATCCCGCCAGTTTTTCGGGCTGGCATCCGCTGCCCGATGGTGCCCGCCTGCTTGATGAAACCGGCGCGCCGCTTACGCCCGATGATCACCCGGTAAATGTGGTGTTGCGCACGGGTGTTGCCTTTGATGCCGCCATCATCGGCATTTGTCAGTCATCCATCACCAATCAGACAATCTGGGTACGGATGCAGGCCATTCCCGCCCATAACCCCGATACCGGCGAATTTGACAGCATTGTCACGTCCTTTTCCGACATCACCGATGTTTACACGGTAGAGGAGGCAATGGCCGAACGGGAATCCATCTATCGTCAGATGTTCTTGCATAACCCGGCCATCAAATTGCTGATCGACCCGGCAACAGGCCGCATCCACGATGCCAATACTGCGGCAATCGCCTTTTATGGCTACAGCCACGAAAAGCTTTGCCACATGACGATTAGCGATATCAATGTGCAGTCTGATGCGCAACTGGGCCTTGCCATGCAGCAAACCCTGCAGGACGGGGCCGCTAGTTTCAGTTTCCATCACCGTCTTGCCAATGGTGATGTGCGCGATGTCGAGGTCAATACCGGTGCCATCCGCATTCACGGCAAGGAATTTTTGCATTCCATCATTTTCGATGTGACCGAACGCAATGATTACGCCCATCGCCTTGAACAGGCGAACGAGGAACTGGTTATTGAACGCCAGCGCCTGGATGAAATCATTCGCGGCACCAATGCGGGCACCTGGGAATGGAATGTGCAAACCGGCGAAATGCGCTTTAACGAACGCTGGGCCGAAATCATTGGCTACACCCTGGAAGAACTGGGTAAAACCAGCGTCGATACCTGGCGCAATCTGTGCCATCCCGATGATCTGGCGCAGTCTGACCGCCTGCTAAGCGAACATTTCGCCGGGCAGTCCAGCTATTATCAATGTGAATGCCGCATCCGCCACAAAAATGGCGAATGGGTTTGGGTGCTTGATCGTGGCCGGGTGTTTGACCGCGCTGCCGATGGCACGCCGCTTCGCATGTCAGGCACGCATAGCGATATTACACCTTCCAAAACCATCGAGGCGCAAATCCGCCAGATGGCTCTGACCGACCCGCTTACCGGCCTTGCCAATCGCCACCTGTTTAATGACCGCCTTGATCAGGCCATCCGGCTTAGCGAACGCATCAAACAGAATGTTGCCATGCTGTTGCTCGACCTAGACTGGTTCAAGGAAGTGAACGATACCTACGGGCACCCGGTGGGCGACAAATTGCTGATCGAAATTGCCTCCTTCCTCAAATCCCGTTTCCGCGATGCCGACGTGGTGGCGCGTCTGGGCGGGGATGAATTTGCCATTCTGCTGCCCGCAATGGCCAACCCGGAAGAAGCCCAAATCCCGGCTGCACGCATTATTCAGGAAATCGGCCGACCGCGCATGATTGACGGGGTTGAAATCACTGTCGGTGCCAGCATCGGCATCAGCTATTGCAAGGGCTGCGAATGCAATGCCGATGTGCTGTATCGCAAGGCCGACCGCGCGCTTTATCTGGCAAAGCGCGGTGGGCGCAATACCTATCGCACCATCCCGGCCTGTTAATTGGCTGTCGCATGCCGTGGCCGAAAGCAGTTTGACCTGATCCAGCCCCCTTTGCGCGGTGGGTTGGCGAGGGGGAACTTGGGCGTTTGATGGGGTATTGCCATTCATCGCGTTCCGTCTGACTTTTGAGCACTCGTGGTTCTGGCTACTGCTTGTCTTCCACCTGTCTGTTTTGCCTTTGGCAGTACCAGGATCGTATGCTTTTTCGCGGGCAAAGGTCAGATGATCGGGGCTTTGCAACCATATGTGGTTTTTCTAATGCAGCTAGACTTTAGTCCTGTCTGATCTGGTATTCTCTTTTGACGTTAGGGAATTCAGGCGTTTGGGCGATTGCGGTATTAAAAAATGCCGTGTAAAAATAATTGGCATTCCAGTACCGAATAATGGTATTTCACTTTTAGCCCCACATTGTTGGGGCGCTGTTTTTATTCCGGCCGGGCCACAAACAAGGATCAGCCAGCATGCAGGAAATCATCACCAAACTCGAAGAAATGCGCGCCGAAGCCGCAATGGGCGGCGGGCAGAAGCGCATCGACAAACAGCACGCCAAAGGCAAGCTTACCGCGCGCGAACGCCTTGATGTGCTGCTTGATGAAGGCAGTTTCGAGGAATGGGACATGTTTGTTGAACATGATTGCGTCGATTTCGGCATGACCGAAAACCGCATTCCTGGTGATGGTGTGGTAACGGGCCATGGCACGATCAATGGCCGTCTGGTTTTTGTTTTCAGCCAGGATTTCACGGTTTTTGGCGGTGCGCTCTCTGGTGCGCATGCCCGCAAGATCGGCAAAATCATGGATCAGGCCATGAAGGTCGGCGCACCCGTGATCGGCCTTAATGATTCCGGCGGGGCGCGTATTCAGGAAGGTGTCGAAAGCCTGGCGGGTTATGCCGATGTGTTCCAGCGCAATGTCGAGGCATCGGGCGTGATCCCGCAAATCTCGCTGATCATGGGGCCATGCGCGGGTGGGGCCGTTTACAGCCCGGCCATGACGGACTTTATTTTTATGGTCAAGGACAGCTCCTACATGTTCGTGACCGGGCCGGACGTAGTTAAAACCGTCACCCACGAAGAAGTCACCCACGAGGAACTGGGTGGGGCGATGACGCACACCGCTGTTTCCGGCGTGGCGGATCTGGCCTTTGAAAATGATGTGGATCTGCTGCTGCAAACCCGCCGTTTCATGGATTTCCTGCCGCTGTCCAACAAGGAACAGCCGCCCGCCCGCAAATGCGAGGACCCGGTGGATCGCGATGATTATTCGCTCGATACCCTGGTGCCCGAAAATCCCAACATGCCTTACGACATGAAGGAGCTGATCCTTAAAACCGTCGATGAAGGCGATTTTTACGAAATCCAGCCGGACTATGCCAAAAACATCATTATCGGCATGGCCCGCATGGATGGCCGCGCAGTGGGTATTGTTGCCAACCAGCCGATGGTTCTGGCGGGCTGCCTGGATATCGCCAGCTCCAAAAAGGCCGCGCGCTTTGTACGTTTCTGCGATGCCTATAACATTCCCATCGTTACCTTTGTCGATGTGCCGGGCTTTATGCCGGGCACGGCACAGGAACTGGGCGGTATCATCAAACACGGTGCCAAACTGCTTTATGCCTATGCCGAGGCAACGGTGCCCAAGGTAACCGTCATTACCCGCAAGGCATATGGCGGGGCCTATGACGTGATGGCATCCAAACATTTGCGCGGCGATGTCAACTATGCCTGGCCCAGCGCCGAAATTGCGGTGATGGGACCAAAAGGGGCGGTGGAAATCATTTTCCGGGCCGATATGAACGACCCGGCCAAGATCGAGGCCCGCACCGAAGAATACCGCCAGAAATTTGCCAACCCGTTTGTCGCGGGGCGCAAGGGCTTTATCGATGATGTCATCATGCCGCATGGCACGCGCCGCCGGGTGTGCAAATCGCTTGCGATGCTGCGCAACAAGGACGTCAAAAACCCTGCCAAAAAACACGGCAATATCCCGTTGTAAGCCCGGAGCACCCAGAAATGTTTAAAAAAATACTGATTGCGAACCGCGGCGAAATTGCCTGCCGTGTTATTAAATCCGCCCGCAAAATGGGCATCGCCACTGTGGCGGTTTATTCGGATGCCGATAAAAACGCCCTGCATGTGCAAATGGCCGATGAAGCCGTGCATATCGGTGCCGCACCTTCTAACCAGTCCTATCTGCTGATTGATAAAATCATTGCTGCCTGCAAGCAGACCGGGGCCGAGGCCGTGCATCCCGGTTATGGTTTCCTGTCGGAAAACCAGAACTTTGCCAAGGCCCTGGCCGAAGCTGAAATTGAATTTATCGGCCCGCCAACCGGTGCCATTGGCGCGATGGGTGATAAAATCACCTCGAAAAAAATTGCCGCCGATGCCGGTGTGTCCACCGTGCCGGGCTATATGGGCGTGATCAAGGATACCGACGAGGCCGTTAAAATCGCCAACGAAGTCGGTTATCCGGTTATGCTCAAGGCATCCGCAGGTGGTGGCGGCAAGGGCATGCGTATTGCGCACAACGATGCCGAATGCCGCGAGGGGTTTGAACGTGCAACCTCCGAAGCTGCATCCAGCTTTGGTGATGATCGCGTATTTATCGAAAAGTTCGTCGAACAGCCGCGCCATATTGAAATTCAGGTGCTGGCCGATAAACACGGCAATGCCATTTACCTTGGCGAACGCGAATGTTCCATTCAGCGTCGCCATCAAAAGGTGGTGGAAGAAGCCCCATCCCCCTTTATCGACCCTGAAACCCGCAAGGCCATGGGCGAGCAGGCCGTGGCACTGGCGCGCGCGGTCGATTATTGCTCTGCCGGGACGGTGGAATTCATTGTCGATAAAAACAAGAATTTCTATTTCCTTGAAATGAATACCCGCCTGCAGGTCGAACATCCGGTGACGGAACTGGTCACCAAGCAGGATCTGGTGGAATGGATGATCCGCATTGCTTACGGCGAAGAACTGACCCTGCATCAGGATGATGTCACCCTGACCGGCTGGGCCATGGAAACCCGTATCTATGCCGAGGACCCGTTCCGCGAATTTCTACCCTCAACCGGCCGCCTTGTGCATTACCAGCCGCCTGTTGAAACCGATAATGTCCGCGTTGATACCGGCGTGTTCGAGGGCGGTGAAATTTCCATGTTCTACGACCCGATGGTGGCAAAGCTGGTCAGCTATGGCGCGGACCGGGCCGAGGCCATCCATCATATGCGCAGCGCACTGGATGCCTATTTCATCCGGGGTATTTCGCACAATATTCCGTTCCTGGCTGCGGTCATGGCCAATAAACGCTTCCAGGATGGCAATATCACCACCAACTTCATCGCCGAAGAATACCCGCATGGTTTCTCGGCCGATGACCTGCCCAATGATGACCCGCAAACCCTGATCACGGTGGCAGCCTATATCAATCAGCGCATGGCGGAACGCAATGGCGGCATTACCGGCCAGTTCCGCGATAACGCTGCCCCGGTTCATGAAAGCTGGGTTGCCGTTACTGGCGACGACCACACCCCGTTTGATATCGAAGTGGATGGCGTTAACGGTGATTACATTGTCGCCATTGGCGATCGCAGCTTTGGTGTGGTGTCGGACTGGAAAATTGGTGACAGCCTGTTTTTCGGCGAAATCGATGGCGTACCGCTTTGCGTGCAGGTCGATGTAGATGGTACGGGTTACCGTTTGGCCGCCAATGGCGTACAAAAAACCATCAAGGTGCTGCGCCCGCGCGTGGCCGAACTGCAAAAACTGATGCCGTTCAAAGCCCCGCCAGACATGTCGAACTTCCTGCTCTCCCCGATGCCGGGCCTTCTGGTCAAGGTCTCGGTCGAGGAAGGGCAAACTGTCCAGCCCGGTCAGGAACTGTGCATTCTCGAAGCCATGAAAATGGAAAACGTGCTGAAAGCCGAAAGCAAAGGTGTGGTGAAAACCATCCATGCCAAGCAGGGCGCAAACCTGTCGGTCGATGCCATCATCATCGAATTTGAAAAAGACGACGCCTGATCTAAGGCTGCTTCCGTATCATGAACAAAGCAAAGCCGCCGGAGCATTTCCGGCGGCTTTGTTATTGCGTTTTAAAACACGCTGATAGTCGGGCGAATGATCAGTTCGTTTACATCAACGTCCTTGGGCTGTTCGATGGCGTAGGCAACGCCGCGTGCGATGGCATCGGGGCTGAGGCTGGTTTTACGGAATTCCTTCAGCGCATTTTTCGATGCTTCTTCGGTAATGTCATTGCCCAGTTCGGTTTCCACCACGCCCGGGCAAATGGTGGTGACCCGTGTGGTTTCGGATTCCTGGCGCAGGCCTTCGGAAATGGCCCAGACGGCATATTTGGTTGCACAATAAACCGCGCCGGTCGGCACCACCAAATGCGCCCCGATCGAGGCGGTATTGATGAAATGCCCGGAACCCTGCTTTTCAAAAACCGGCAGGGCCGCATTGATACCGTTCAGGACACCGCGGATATTGACATCAATCATGCGGTTCCATTCATCGGTTTTGCGTGATGCCATCATGGATAACGGCATGACACCGGCATTGGAAAACAGCACATCAAGCTTGCCAAACTGCGCAATCGCATAGTCGACAAATTCCTGCATATTTTGGGCATCGGTCACATCAAGTTTGGCGAATGCGGCCTTGCCACCATTGGCATTGATCTCGTTTGCCAGGGCTTCAAGCCGTTCGGTGCGCCGGGCGCCCAAAAGAACACTGGCACCTTTTTCGGCCAGCAGGCGTGCTGTTGCCTCGCCAATACCGCTGCTTGCGCCGGTAATGGCAACGACCTTGTTTTTAATCTCGGACATCAAAGTCTCCATTCATGATCCGGGGGATCAGGTTGTGTGTGTTTGCTATGTGCCGGCACACAGAACCTAAGTCGGAGACAGGATTTCCAAAATACACACTATCCCAGATTGATTGCATAAAACTGCAACCACCCAATTGCCGGTTCGTCGCGCAAATGTGATGGAGAAAGCGCGCAATATGGCGGGGCAGGTGGCTGGTAACTGTTGCAAAACGCATTAATTACAAATAATGCAGGGCTTTACCGGTGCCAGGTGCTGGCTTATGGTCTGCGGTCCTGCCAGATGCGGCCCAAAAGGGCAGCACGGGGTATAAAAACGATATAAGAGAGAGTGAATGTTCAAGCTGATTGCCTTTGATGGCGATGATACGCTTTGGCACAATGAACCGTTATTTCGCGATGCCCATGTGCGCCTGCGCGCCATGCTGGAAAAATACGGCGACGCCGAAACGGTGGATGAACGTCTTTACAAGGCGGAACTCGAAAACCTGTCGATTTATGGTTACGGCATTACCGGTTTTGCCCTGTCCATGATCGAAACGGCGATCGAACTTTCCGATAAAAAAATCAGCGCTGCCGAAATTCATGAACTGGCTGAAATCGGTAAATCCATGCTGCGCGCACCCACTCGCCTGATCGATGGTGCTGCGACCGTGCTGGAGCATTTCGCCCGCCAGAATGATTGCAAAACGGTTCTGATCACCAAGGGCGACCTGATCGCCCAGCAATTGAAAATTGAACGTTCGGGGCTGGAAAAGCTTTTTGACGGCGTTGAAATTGTTTCGGAAAAAGACCCGCTAACCTACCGCAATATTTTTGGCCGTTATGGCGTGGAGCCGCACGAAGCCGTCATGATCGGCAATTCGATGAAATCCGACATTCTGCCTGTGCTGGAATGCGGTGGGGCGGCCATTCATGTGCCCTATGAAATTACCTGGGTTCATGAAATGGTCGGTCAGATTGAAATTGAAAATGACCTGTTTTGCGAAGCTGCCGATATTGCGCAGGTGCCCGAACTGATTACATCACTGGGCAATGGGCTTTAAACCCTGCTTGCGAGTAAAAGGATAAAGAAATGTCTGATTGCGCCGGATCATCCCTGAGCAACGAAGCCGCCACCGGAAACGGTATTGCTGCCGAACTCGATGCACAAACCCGCCTTGAACTGGAAGCCGCCGCTTTTCGCGGGCTGGTTGGCCATCTGCAAAACCGCAAGGATGTGCAGAATATCGACCTGATGAACCTTGCCGGTTTTTGCCGTAACTGCCTGGCCAAATGGTATCTGGCGGCGGCGCGCGAACATAATGTCGCCATGGATTATGATCAGGCTCGCGAAGTTGTATATGGCATGACCTATGATGCCTGGAAAGATAACCACCAGGCACCCGCCAGCGACGAACAGAAACGCCTGTATAACGAAACCAGCCACCTGCACGCCGTTATCCCCGGCGCCAAATAGGGTGTATCGGTGGCAGGCAAACCTGCCATCGCGATCATCCCGGTCGCCCATTTGCCAGCAAGGATGTTTTGACATGGCACAGACGGACCCAGACCCCAAAACCGGCAATGGCGATATTGCCGTTCTTGTGCGTATTGAAGGCCGGGTGCAGGGGGTGTGGTTTCGCGCCTGGACGGTGGAACAGGCCCGCAAGCGTGGCCTGACCGGCTGGGTCCGCAACCGGGCCGATGGCACGGTCGAGGCCGTCTTTTGCGGGGCACCTTCGGTGGTGCAATCCATGCTGGGTGCGGCCCAGCAGGGGCCTGATGGCGCACGGGTGGACCGCCTGCATGAAGAAGCCATTCCCATCGTCGAAGAATTTTCCGGCTTTGAAAAACGCTCCACCCTTTAATACCAACCGGTCGCAACCACTTGGTTGTGATACGGGACTGTTTTCTGCACCGGCGTGATTTGCATAATCGCGCCGGTTTTCTTTTGCCAATATCGGCCTGAAAACACCGCACTTTGTCACAATTGTCGGGCCTGTGACAAAAAAAGGGGTTTTCAACTGCGTTCAACATGGCATCCTGCCTGAGATCCTGACCGCGCGGTCAGCCGGCGGGCAGATAACAGGGAGCTTGATAAGATGAACGTATTTGTGAAAATGGCGGGCGCAACAGCACTTGCCACCTTGGTTTCATTTGCGGCCCAGGCACAGGACGCAAAACCGAATGATGGCCTGAATGCCGCCTTGTGGTACCAGACCTCGGTTGAATACAAAACCACGGCAAAATCGGTTTATGCCGGTGCAGAGCGCCTGCTGGGTGCCGCCATTGGCGATCACAGCTGGACCGCCGCCCTGGAGCAGGGCGACAATTACATGTCCAAATCACCGGCGATCATTCTCGATGTCGATGAAACCGTGCTGGATAACTCCGCTTATCAGTCCTGGGTGGTAACGGCAGACAGCTATTACAGCTCCAAAACCTGGGCGCAGTTTGTAAATGCCGAAATTTCCACACCGACCCCGGGCGCGCTGGAACTGACCAAGGCCGCAGCAGAAAAGGGTGTGGCGGTTTATTACGTCACCAACCGCAAGGCCCCGGAAGAAGCCGCAACCATCGCCAATCTTAAAAAATATGGCTTCCCCTATGCCGATGCTGACCACGTCATGGTGCGCGGTGAAAAGGAAGAATGGGGTTCAGACAAAGGCACGCGCCGCGAAGCTGTTGCCGCCAATCACCGCATCATCATGATGTTTGGCGATAATTTCGGCGATTTCGTTGACGATATGGGCGGCGACATTAAAGGCCGAATTGCCAAGATGGACGAATATTCGACCTATTGGGGCGAGCGCTGGTTCATGCTGCCGAACCCGACCTATGGTTCATGGGAATCGGCTGCCTTTGGTGATAACTGGAAACTTTCGCCCGAAGAGCGCCGCCAGATGAAGACCGACGCCCTGAATGACTGGGAAGGTCCGAAATAAGCCGGTTTCTATAATCGGAATTATATTTCAAATATAGAAATAAGGGAGCGCATGGGAAATACCCGTGCGCTCCCTTTGTGTTTGGCGATTTGACCATGAACAACAATAATATTGATAATCAGTATCAATTGCGATAAGTCTGCCTGCCTAGGGCGCGGCTGCGACGGGGTTTCGTGGCTGTCATGCAGGAAAGATGGGACTTGTCTGGTAATTCATCCTCATTGGCATTGTTCATGCAGCAGCGTTCTGCCCTGGTCAGCTATGCGCGCAGCATAACGGGCAGTGGCACCAATGCCGAAGACCTGGTGCAGGAAGCCTGGCTGCGGTTTGATGAAGCCAGCAATAACCGCCTGCTTGAGGATGCAACCGGTTATCTGTTTCGCATTGTGCGCAACCTTGCCCTCGATAGCAAACGCAGCCAGGCCCGCGAATACCGCCTGACCCGTGCGGTGAATTACGATGAAGCCGTCCATTCCCTTGCTGCCGATACACCCGACCCGGAATCAATCGCGCTTTACAGTGCCGAATATGCCCGCATGCAGCAGGCCCTGGCCGAATTGCCCGAACGCACGCGCATTGCCTGCGAAATGCACCGCTTTGGCGACGCCAAATTGCGCGAAATTGCCGCCTTTTTGAATATTTCGGTGCCGTTGGCGCATAAACTGGTGGCCGAGGGGGTGGAACACTGCAAGGAACGGCTGGGATGGCCATGATGACCCTGATCCTGCAACAAACCCGTTTCCGCATGCGGCCTGGCTGGCTTTTGATGTTCCGGTTGTCGTGTTTTTCCGTGTCATTTAAAAAATCTGGTAGAAAAATCCGTTTCCCGTTCGTCTATAAAGGGTGGGCTGTTTTAGGGCGCAGGCAAAATGCCGGTTAAATATTCTGGCATGTCGAAGGTAGAGAGATGACAGGCAAAAGTGACGCAGCTCTCGGGGATCGGGGCCAAAAACAGATATCGCGGGAAGCAACCGACTGGTTGATTTACCTGCAGGATGACCCGGATGATGCCGCCCTGCAGGCCCGTTTTGCCGCCTGGCTGGCGCAAAGCCCGGATCATGCCCGCGCCTGGGACGCCACCACAAAAACTGCTGGTATGATGTCCAGTGCCGTGGCGACATCCCCCACCAATAACACCGCCGATTGGCAGGCATTTTTGCAAAAAACGCGCGCTGCCAAAGGTGCTGGCGGTGCAGATACTGCGGATGTTAACGCCATTAATGCCCCGGATGCCCAGAATGCGTCGCGTGGGGCCGTGGGGGCAGTGGGGACTGTGGCGGCTCGTAAAGCCATGAACGCTGATGATGCGGGGACGCCTGATCAGTCGATAGAGGCTGGCATTGGGGGTTCGGTTGTCATCAATGCAGATGATGCCTTTGCCAAAGCCAACCCCCGCAATACTGGCCGTGCCGGGGGTGCTGCCGCAGGGCGCAAACATCATTGGCGGCGCTGGCCGGCCTTTACGCTGGCTGGTATTGCGGTGGCGGCAAGCCTGTTATTGGCCGTTATGGGTGGGCCGGGCATTGCGACGCGCATGATGGCCGATTACAGCACCGGCACCGGCGAAACCCGCACCGTCACCCTGCAGGATGGCAGCCAGGTTGTCCTGGCACCGGAAAGCGCCATTCGCGTTAATTTCGCCGGGCAGGTCCGCCGGGTTGAATTGCTTGATGGGGAAGCGTTTTTTGAAGTCACCCATAATGCCAGTAAACCCTTTCGGGTACGTTCTAACGCGGTGAATGTCACCGTGCTCGGCACCGGGTTTGATGTTTCCGATGCCAATGAAAGCACCTTTGTCGCCGTGGCGCATGGTTTGGTTCGGGTCGATAATCCGTCAGCCTCGCCTGCCATTTCCGAGCTGCTTGAACCGGGGCAAAGCATTCGTGTGCATTGGAAGGGCGGGATGGAACGCTTTCAGGTGCCTGATGGCTATATCGCGCCCTGGCGCCAGCAACAGTTGATTGCCCAGGACCAGCCATTGGGAACTGTCGTCGATCAGTTGCGCCGTTATTACGGCGGGCGTATTGTCATTACCGATGGCGACTTGGCGAACCTTCCCGTTACCGGGGTTTATAACCTGAAAGACCCGGTTTCAGCCCTGCGGGCCATTGCCCGGGCGCAAAATGCCGTGGTGCGCGAAATCACCCCGTGGATGCTGGTGGTATCGGCGGGTTAGGGCACCTTTTTTCCCGAAATCAAAAAATCCGAAACTTTTTTTGAAAAAAAGCAATCGGGGTCCGTTTTGTATCATATATGGCAATGCGAAGCATTTTCATTTGCATTGCCGTTTGGCACAGGACCATAAACGGAGACCGGAAATGATGAATGGGGGAGCCACCACGATGCGTCGTCGTGGTCGCGTGGCAATGGTTGCCAGCACTCTTTTAATGACAACGGCACTGGTATCGGCAACGGGGATGATGCCGGCTTTTGCTCAATCGGCATCCTCATCGGGGATGGCCGCCAGCCACAGCTTTGATATCGGCGTGCAACCCATGACCAGTGCGCTGACCCTGTTTGGGGTTCAGTCCGGCCTTCAGGTGACGGTGGATGGTGCCATTTTGCGCAACATCACTGCCCCGGCGGTAAATGGCACCCTGACGGGCGAACAGGCATTAACGCAATTGCTGGCGGGAAGTGGCCTTTCCTATGATATTGCGGCAGATAATACCGTGGTCATCATCGCCCTTGCCGGGGCGGATAACGCCGAAACCACCACGCTGGACCCGGTACGTATCGTTGCCGATGGCGAAAGATCAACCGACCCCAACACCGCCATTACCGACAGCTTCATCGCCCCGCGCAGCCTGACGGCATCAAAAACCGATACCCCGGTGCTTGATGATTCGGCTGCTGTTTCCATCATCACCCAAAAGGAAATGGAAACCCGCCATGTCCAGCGCGTGGCCGAGGCATTGGGCTACACATCTGGCGTAACGGTGGATGAATATGGCTCGGACGAGCGTTCGGATTTCGTGCGTATTCGGGGCTTTTATCAATCCACGCTGGGTTATTACCGCGATGGCCTGCCAACCCGGGTTTACAATTTCACCAATTCCCGGATGGAACCCTATGGCCTGCAACAGATCGACGTTCTTAAAGGATCGACCTCCAGCCTGTTTGGCCTTAATGGTCCGGGTGGTTTGGTCAATGCCATTACCAAACGCCCGCAGGACAAAGCCCATGCAGAGGTTTTCACAACCTTTGGTGAAGACCATTTAACAACGGGGGGCGATGTTGGCGGCCCGGTTGGCGAAGACGGCAAATGGTCCTATCGTCTGACCGGCCTGTGGCAGGATGCGGAAAACAGCCAGGATTATTCGCAGGATGACCGGCTTTATATTGCGCCAGCCTTTACCTTTAAGCCCAAGGCCGGAACGGAACTGACCATCCTGACCAATTACAGCAAGCGTGAAAGCACACCTGGTTATGGCTTTCCGCGCGGGGTGGATATTGACCCTGACACATTTCTGGGCGAACCGGGTTTTCATACCTTCGATACCGAAGATTCAAAAATCGGTTATCAGTTCTCTCACGAGCTGAGCGATAACCTGACCTTCCGCCAGAACGCGCAATACAACCATGTCGATCTGGATTACGAGCAAATCTATGCCTCAGACCCCAGCACATCGCGCACGGCCTTTGCCATTTATGGCGATCTTGACCGGTTCTCGATCGACAACCAGATGCAATATGATACGTCCTGGAACCGGTTTGACAGCAAATCCCTGTTCGGGTTTGACTATTCCCACGATCAGAACCGCGAACGCCGTTATGACGGTACGGCACCGGGCATCAATATCTATAACCCGACCTATTGTGGTGTTTCCTGTGTCAATGTCAGCTTCACATCCGACACCGAAATTACCCAAAGCAGCTATGGCCTTTATGCCCAGGAACAGTTGACCATTGATGATAAATGGATCGCAACACTGGGCGGGCGCTATGATTACGTTCAAAGCGACATCAAAACCAAAACGCCGACTGCCGATACGCTCGAAGAAAATAACGAACAGGCCTTCACCTCGCGCGCAGGCCTGACCTACAAGGTCACCGATGGCCTGTCGGTCTATGGCAATTATTCGGAATCTTTCCAGCCGGTTTATTCCAATGTGTCGAACATTTCCGGTTCGGTCAAACCGCAGGAAGGCACGCAATACGAAGTTGGCCTGAAATATCAGCCAGCCAATTTCGATGCCCTGTTTACCGCTGCCGTGTTTGACCTGACCCAAACCAACGTGCCGTCCTATATCAGCGCGACCGAACGGGTCCAGATCGGCGAGGTCAATTCACGCGGGCTGGAACTTGAAGGCAAGGTATCGCTTACCGACCGTTGGAATGCTACCGTGTCCTATACCTACCTTGATGCGGAAATCAAAGATGATGCAACGGCGGCCAATATCGGCAAACGCCCGGCTTCGGTGCCTAAAAATGTCGCTTCGGCCTGGATGGATTATACCATCCCCGGTCAGAACAATATCGGCGATCTGACGGTCGGTGCCGGTATTCGATATGTTGGTTCCACCTATGCCGATAGCGGCAATACCCTACCCATGAGCGCCTATGCCGTTACCGATGCGATGGTCAAATACATGATCACGGATCATCTCAGCTTTGCGGTCAATGCCACCAACCTGTTTGACCGTGAATATGTCGCCTATTCCTACAGTGCCGATTATTACGGTCAGGGCCGCACGGTTCTGGGCACCCTGAAATACACCTGGTAAAATCGGTATTTTCCCGGCAAAGATTAAAACAAAACCCCGCCAGCTTGTTGTCTGGCGGGGTTTTGTTTTAGGGGAACTATGGAAAACACAAAGTTCCTATGGGTTTGCGGATGCCTCTATCGCATCGGCAAGCTGTTCGGCAAATCGGGCACCCGCCAGCACCCCGCCAAATGTCCAGCTGGATGGAATGGCATGCACATGATTGCTACGCACAAAGGGCAGGGTCTTCCAAAGGGGCGATGCAAACAATTTGGCCTTTACCGTCGGGGCAACGGGTTCGATATAGGCAAGTTCGGCATCGCCAATTTTGGCAAGGTCGGCAATGCCGCCCAAATGGAATGACCAGCTATTGACCTGGCCTTTCCAGGCATTTTCCAATCCCATCCGCGCCAGCACCGACCCGAACAGCGATGTATCGCCATGAATGCGGAAATTGGCATCATCAATGATGCGCACAATAGCAATTTTCCGTCCTTTGCCCATGACCTTTGTTATCCGTTCGCCCGCGCTGGCAATGCGGGCATTGGCATTGGCGATAACCTCTTCGGCTTTGTCGGACTTACCGGTCAGTGCACCAAGTTTGCGCAAAAGATCTTCGGCATGGTCAAAGGCCGGGCCGCTGCGGTTATAAATTGAATAAACCAGAGTCGGGGCAATATCGCCCAGCTTTTCATAGGCCATTCCCAGGTCGGAACTGATCAGGATTGCATCGGGTTTGCTATCGCGCAGGGCTTCAAAATTGGGTTCGGTACGGGTGCCAAGATTGGTGAAATCATCGGGCAGGGGCGGTTCCACCACCCAGTCGCGATATCCATCCGCGTCAGGAATGCCCACCGGGGCAATGCCCAGCGCCAGCAGGCTTTCGGTCAGCGACCAGTTTGTAGCGGCAAAACGGGTGGGCGCGGTTTTAAAATCGGCCGTACCATTTTCATGCATATATGTTTCTGCTGCTGCTGGCATGGCAATGGCGGGCAGGGCGGCAAATGCCAGCATGCAACCCAGTGCGACCCGGCCGAATTTTTGCAATTGCATGTTTTATCCTGTCCCTGTTTACGGCTGTTTGGTGCGGAAAAATGCGGGCGTTGGTGTGGGGGTTCAGGCAAATGAATTCCTTGCATCCCGCAGCGCCAAAATGCTGCGAATGCTTATCAATTTCGCACCCAAAAAGCAACCGTTACAGGGCTGAAAACAGCAGAAAACAGGCGGATTTCGTTGATATTTCAGGCATCGGTCACAGGCAATCCGTGTGGCTGCCTTGTGCCACATTTTAACGGGGATCATAATTTTGGGGCGGGGTTGGATGCTGGCCTGTTTATACCCAGGAAAAAGCACGTTTTAGTTCGGCAATGGCGTTGCTGTCATACCAGCGACCATGGGCCAGAATGACGCGATCGGGTTTCCAGGCGATCATTTGGTCAACCGCGTTTCGCAGGGCCGGTTTATGGCCCATAAAGGTTGCCCGCATATCACGCGGCGCGGCACCATGCGGGTCCATCGAGCCAAATAACCGCACCAGAAACCGCCAGATCGGGCTTTTGATTTTGCCGGGTTCAAAATTTTCGATCAGATCGGTCAGGATCAGGGTGCGTGATGCCCGATGGAAAAAGACCGCCTCGGTCAGATAACCGCCGCGCACCACCAACTGGTCAATTTCGCCAGACCAGCCGGGGTCGGCAACATCGCCCAGCAAATGATCAAATTTAACCTCGATGCCATTGGCTTTGGCGCGTTTGGCAATGCCTTTCACCCCGAAACTTTGCGCATCCGGATAGGCGCGCTGCCATTGCGGAATGCTGGCATAATGGATGGTATTGGGCGCAATCAGGTATCGGACGGGGCCTAGCGCATCGATCTGCACCTGCAAGGCGGGCGACAGTTTAACCGGCGAATGCAGCCATATTTCCCCATTGCTTTGGCGGATGATGGTCATGCGGGTAGGAAAAGGCAGGCTTAACCCCAGATAGCGAAAACCGATCACCGGGCCATCTACCAGCCAGATATCGTTATCAACCTGTTTTAAAACATTCAGGGGGTGATAGGTTTCAATTTCAAACATGATCTTCCGCCTGCTGCCAACAGACCGATAATGTTATTTATGGTTGATAACCTTGCCCGGGTTCAAGGTGTTTTGCGGGTCCAGCGCCTGTTTGATTGCGGCTAGCAGTTTTATCTTTGCCGGGTCGGCATAATGCACCAGTTCATCGACCTTCAGGCGGCCAATGCCGTGTTCGGCACTGATAGACCCGCCAAGCCCGGCGACAATGTCATGAATATCGCGGTTAAGGTCTTCCCAATGGGCCAGAAATTCGGCCTTGGGCATGTTTTCAGGCTGGCTGAAATTGAAATGGATATTGCCATCGCCAACATGTCCGAACGGGCAGGGGCGAATGCCGGGAATACGCTTTTGCGCCTGTTTGATGCCCTGTTCAATCAATGCAGGAACGGCTGATACCGGCACGGAAACATCATGTTTGATGCTGCCGCCTTCAAGGGTTTGTGCCTCCGGTATGCCTTCGCGAATGGCCCAAAGATTGGCGCGCTGCTTTTCGGACTGGGCAATGGTGCCATCCAGAATAAAACCGCCCTCAAGCGCACGTTCCAGCACCCCTTCCAAAACCGATGCCAGGTCATCCCTGGGGCGTGATGATGTGATTTCAATCATCGCATACCAGGGCGCACGGGTTTCAAGCGGGGTGATACAATTTTGAATATGGCTGATGCACAAATCCTGCGCAAACTGGCTCATCAGCTCGAACGCGGCAATGGCATCGCCGGTTTCGCGCCGTGCCAGTGCCAGCAGGTCCAGTGCCGCCTCAATACCGGGCAGGGCCACCCAGGCGGTGGCAAGGTGGCGCGGGCGCGGAAACAGCTTTAACGTACAGGCGGTGATAATGCCCAGTGTGCCTTCGGCCCCGATAAACATATCACGCAAATCATATCCGGTATTATCCTTGCGCAGTTTGGAAAGCCCGTTCCAGACCGTGCCGTCGGCCAGCACAACCTCAAGACCCAGCACCAGATCGCGGGTATTGCCATAACGAATAACATTCAGCCCACCGGCATTGGTGGCGATGTTACCGCCAATCTGGCAGGACCCTTGCGCCCCCAGGCTCAGGGGAAATAACAGGTCGTGGTCTTCGGCAGCCTGCTGGATATGATGCAGGATGGCACCGGCCTGCACCGTCATGGTGAAATCGCGGGCATCGGTTTCAAGGATTTTATCCATCCGCGCCAGATTGATCAGGATTTGCCCCGGATCGGCCACCGCCCCGCCGCACCGCCCGGTATTGCCGCCCTGCGGCACCAGGGCAATGCCAGCTTCGTGGCACAGGCGGGCGCATTGGGCGACTTCCCCGGTATTGGCGGGGTAAAGCACCAGTTCGGCCATGCCGGTGAATTTGTTGCGGGCTTCGCGGTTATGCTTTGCCAGAACATCCTGTTCCATGCTCCAGCCGCGCGGGCCAAGAACGGCCTGTAATTCGGCGACCAGCCTGGCAGGCAGGTTTGTTGCGATGGTTGATGAACCGGCAGGTGTAACCGTGGATGGCATGAAAAGCCCCATAAACTGGTGGGTCAGAAAAATCGTTGCGGATCAGGGCTGATCATGCCCGTCCACAGGATTAAATCGGTTTGGCAGGCGTAATGCATACAGGGCCAGATGGCCTGGCATGGTGTTAATGATCCGGATGATCCCAATGATCCCAATGATCCCAATGATCAATCCGCATCTGTTGCAGGCATACGTGGTGCCGCCGCCCGTTTCATGCGGTCATTGATCGCAATGCCCAGCCCCTGATGGGGGATGGGGGCAACGGCAATGCCCTTTACCCGGCTTTGATCCGCCTGATGCAGCAGGGCAAACAGGTTGGCGGCTGCTTCGCGGTCATCCCCGGTTTTGGACAGCCATAACACTTTGGCAAAGCCCCGCGTGGCACATTCCGGGCCAAAGGCCAGCAATACTTCATCGCCAATATTTGCATCTGGCTCGGTCGCATCCAGGCGCACCGGCAGACCGGGCGCATAATGGCTGGTCATCATGCCCGGTGATTTGGGTGCGGTATCATCGGCGCTCGCCATAACGATGTCGCAATCCAGAACGGCCTTGATCTGCTCGGCCGTGATGCCACCGGGGCGCAGCATAACAACACGGTCGGTCGTCAGGTCGATCACGGTGCTTTCCAGGCCAACGCCGCACGGGCCACCATCCAGGATCATGGAAACCGCATTGCCCAGCGATGCGGCAACATGGCCCGCCATTGTCGGGCTGATCCGCCCGGACCGGTTGGCCGATGGGGCGGCAATGGGCCGGTCGGCCGCGCGCAACAGGGCACGGGCCATATCATGGGCCGGTACGCGCACGGCAATGCTGGGCAGGCCAGCGGTGGTCAGTTCGCAAATGTCGCTGTCATCGCGTTTGGGCAATACCAGCGACAGGGCACCGGGCCAGAAGGCAGCAGCAAGTTTATCGGCCCGATCATCAAATACCGCGTGGCGCGCGGCGGCGTCACGATCGGGGAAATGGCTGATCAGCGGGTTAAAGGACGGGCGCTGCTTGGCGGCAAAAATACCGGCAACGGCATCCTTGTTGGTGGCATCCGCGCCCAGCCCGTAAACCGTTTCGGTTGGGAAAGCCACCAGCTCCCCCGCGCGCAATTTGCCGGCTGCCTGCGCCAGGGCACCTTCGGAATAGGGACGTATGGTCAGGGCGGGGGACATGGCACCACCATTGATGAAATTGAAATCTGCTGAAATACCTAGCGATGATGGCCCGGAATGACAAGCTGGAACCGACTTTATCGCTGTTTGAATTGATCGATTGATCCGCACGTTTTAGGATATTTGCCACAGGAAGAACCATGGGATGCGATCATGGTTCGCGCGTGGTGCGTGTTAAGGCCTGTATGTTTTGCATTTCCGGCCTGTTGCAAACACCCGCTCGGGCCCCTGCGCGATGAAAGCCATCGCAAGGAGGGCCGCTTTGCCTTTGCGGATGAATAAATTTTTCCGGTTTCCGGCTTTGCCCACACGCATTGCGGTGCCCCTGGCGCTGGTTAATCTGGCGTCATTTGTCTCGCAAATCATTCAGATCGGCGTGATTGATACATTATTGCCGCTTGCCCTGACCAATGCCGGGCTGGGCGAACAGCATGGCGGCATAATGTTATCGCTTTACTGGCTGGCTGATTTGATTGGTGGTTTTTTTGTTGCGGCAATTTTGCGCAAAACCCATCCCGTCATTCCCCTTGTTATCAGCGGATTGTCGTTCTTCATCCTGATCGTGGTGGTGATGTATGCGCCGCAATCATCCTTTGTTTTACCCGCAACATTGTTTGCCGGGCTGGGGCTGATTTTGCGCTGGGTGGTGTGTGATGGCCTGATCGTGCAACTGGCCCCGATTGATAAAATGGGGCGGGTTGTCGGCTTTCATGAAACGCTGATGGGGCTTGGCATTGTTTTGGGGCCAATCCTGATTGGCTGGCTGGGCGATGATGCGCTGGTGTTATCGGGTATTGCTCTGCTGGCGGCGATTGTGCCGGTTCTGTGCGGTTTTGCCCTGCCACCTATTGAAATGGCATCAACACAAAAAGGCGCCGGTGCTGCCCTGCAACGCTGGATCAGCCATTGGGATCTGGTCCTGATTGCTTTTGCCGCGGGTTTTATCGAAATCTGCTTTTTATCGGTTTTACCCCTGCAGGCACAGCGCGATACCGGCCTTGCCGATGGCGGCCTGTGGCTTGCTGCGGTGTTTGTTTTTGGTGGCACGGTTTGCCAGCCCTTTATTGGTTATATGTCCGATAAAAGCGGGCCGGTGAAACTGGCCTGGATGTGTTTTGCCCTGTTGCTGGTTGGTGCCATGCCGCTTGCGCTGGCCGGTTATGGTGCGTTTGCTGCCATCGTGCAGTTCGCTTTGGGTGTTGCGGTGGCGGGGCTTTATACTGCTGCCGTGCTGATTGCGGCCAGTGGCCGGGGCAAAGGCGGCTATCAGGTGGGCGTGCTGGTGCTGGTGTCGCAAAGCTATACGCTGGGTGCCATTGTTGGCCCGTCTGCGGGAACCGCCCTTTTGGTGATGATTGGCAATTGGGCGTTGCCGATACTGGTTTTGGCTGCTGCGGGGATTTCGGTGGGGCTGCTTTGCATGCGATATTTGGCTCAACGGGCACAACGGGCAAAAATTTGACCCGGACACCGCAGAGCCGCCAATAAATGGCGGCTCTATTTACGCTCTAGTTCGGTATCGCTCCGCGGTAGTGACCCGAACCGCGTCGCCGTGATTCCGGCGGCTATTTACGTCACCTACAACAATGTGTGGCGATGAATATATGCTGCGACAAATTTGCCAAAAAGTCAAGTTTTCTGCGGGTTCTGGGTGGTGCCTGGCATGCGCGTGCCATGGTGCATTGCCAACATGCCAGGCATATGATTGTGAAATGAAATTCCGGCATTTTGCGGCGGCGCAGCACGGCGCTGTTACAAGGCACCATAAATTTTGCTCAACCCGCGTGATATTTTTGCAGCAATTTAGTGTGTTGTTGCCGGGTTTGGCTGCGCAAGGGGGTTACGCGGTGGTTTGCTGGCGATTTGCGTAATCATTAACCCGGCAAGGATCAGGGCAACACCCGATATACGCAGCAGGGTAACGGGTTTTACCGGCAGGCCCACCAGCCCGAAATGGTCAATCAGCAGCGATGCCATCATTTGCCCGGCAATTACGGCAACAATGAAATTGGTTGCCCCCAGTTTCGGGGCCAGCAGCAGGGCGGCGGTAATGTAAATAACGCCCGCCGCACCACCCAGCCATATCCACCACGGGCCTTTTAACGTGGCGGAAAATGTCGGGGCAGAAACCTTGAAACCCGCCATCACCGGAATAATGATGGCACTGCTGATGATCAGCGACACCAGCGTTGCCCACAGGGGATGGCCCAACATACGGCCCAGCGTGGCATTTGCCCCGGCCTGAAAGGGCACAACCGCCCCGGCCAGAAGGGCAAAACCCAGCAAAAGAAGCGATGACATATTTTGCATGATTGAAACTCCCGAAGGTGAAATGCCTGTGCGGGTGGTTATCGATCATTCAAATTGTGAATGGAAATTCGTAATTGGAACATTCAATATATGTTCCATGAATAATCTTGTGGCAATTGATCTTAACCTTCTGGTGGTGCTTGATGCGCTGTTGGCGGAACAGCATGTTTCGCGCGCGGCTTTGCGCCTGAATAAAAGCCAACCCGCTGTTAGCCACGCGCTGGGGCGGTTACGCCTGCTGCTCGATGACCCGTTGCTGGTGCGCCGGGGTGGAAAGCTGTTAGCCACCCCCTTTGCCCGAAGCCTGGCACCGGAGCTGGCGGCGGTGTTGACGCAGCTTCAGGCATTACTGACCCTGCCGGGGTTTGACCCGGCAACGGCACAGCGGACATTTCGCCTTGCCATGTCCGATTACGGGGCGGCCCTTTTGCTGCCGCGCCTGACAAAATTGCTGCGTACAGAAGCACCCCTTTGTGATCTGGTTGTCAGCCAGGCCGGGCGCGAGATGATGCAATCGCAGGTGATTGAAGGCGATATTGACCTGGCATTGGGTGTGTTTCCCGACGGTCGGGCGGATGTGCAGGCACAGGTGCTGTTTTCCGAAGATTTTATTTCGGTAGCAGACAGGGCCAGCTTTGCAGGGGCAACGACCTGTAGTTTGGCCGATTATCTGGCGCGACCGCATATTCTGGTGGCGCTAAATGCCGAAAGCACCAGCGAGATTGAAACGGCCCTTGGCCACCTTGGCGCGTTTCGGCGCAATGCGGTGATTGTGCCGCACTGGCATATGGCGGTGGATCTGGTGCGCGGGACGGATTTGATCTTAACCGTGGCGCGGCGCATTGTGCCGGTCGGGGATCAAACAGGCGGGCTTTTTGTGTTTAAGCCGCCCGTCGATATCCCCAGCTTTGCCTTTCGCCAGATTTGGCATCAAAGACGCGATAATGACCCGGCACATATATGGTTGCGCCAAACGGTCGCCCGGTTGCTGTCGGATTGATGTTTTGCAGCTGAACAGCAAAGGGGCTTGTCCGGCAGGGCGGGTTACAGTTACGCCCTGCCGGATGAAAGCGAAATTTGGCGTTTAGCCCTGATATGTCACCGGCACAGACGGGCTGCGCGCGATGAAAAACGGGTTGGCGAAATCACCCTTGCCATAGGCAAACTGGCTACCATCCAGGTTTTCAACCACACCACCGGCCGCGGCCAGCACGGCGTGACCCGCCCCAATATCCCATTCCATGGTGCGGCCAAGGCGCGGATAAAGGTCCGCCTCGCCCTGCGCAACGAGGCAAAGCTTAAGCGAGCTTCCTGCCGGGCGCATTTCCTGTACTTTCAGGTCGCCCAGAAATGCCTTCATTGCCTCCGGGTCGCCGTGCGACCGCGAACCGACAACAACAACACCCGCATCGGGCATCTCGCGCACGGAAATAGTTGTGGTGACAGGATCGCTGTCATTTTCAATCAGCTTGGCGCCATCCGGCCCGCCGAAATAAAGCTTTTCAATTGCCGGGGCATAAACCACGCCCATCACGGGTACGCCCTTGGCGATCAGCGCGATATTGACGGTGAATTCACCATTGCGTTTGATAAATTCCTTGGTGCCATCGAGCGGGTCAACCAGCCAGAAAAAATCTGTCCCGGCGGAAACATCGGGCACATTGCCTGCCGCAACGCTTTCTTCCGATACGATTTTGACATCGGGTGTCAGGGCGTGAAGGCCGGGCAGGATAATGGCTTCTGCGGCTTCGTCGGCTTCGGTTACCGGCGATGCATCATCCTTGGAGCGGATTTCAAATTCGGTTTTATAGATTTCCATGATCGCGGCACCGGCTTTGCGGGCAATTTCGATCAGGCCGTTTTCAAGGGCTTGGGCATCAGCGGGCAGGCCGTTGGTCATGGGAAATCCTTTATTTCAAAATGCATTTACGCTGCTGTGTTGGACGATGACCTAGGCAATTTTCAGGCAAAGGTCCAGCCCCTATTCCAGCCCGGATTGTGCCCACAGGCTTTCACCGGGGAAAATATCGTGGCTTTCAATGCCGCGGGTCACAAAACGCTGCGCCTGCAGGGTTTCCGACCAGTAATCCATCGAAAAGCCCGCCTTGCGTTTTAAATGGCGCAAAAAGTCGCGCGGGTCGGGCAGTTGGTCCCACACTTGCGGTAAAAACAGGCCACGGCGGGCGCCGTCGCTCAGGATAACGCCATCCTCAAACGGGGTTAACCGCGCAATCAAATCCGCCTCATCTTTAAACGGAAAAGGCTTGGGTGCAGACAGCACGGAAATCGACATGGCAAGATCGCCAGTTAGCTCCGCTGCGCTGATTTTGGCAAAACGCGGATCGGCAAAGGCCGCCTTGAAAGCGTTTTCACAAATATCCTGCCCCAGGGGCCGGTGCGCAATGATGGAGCCAATGCAGCCGCGTAAAGTGCCCTGTTGTTTAAGCGTAACAAAACACGCCCCAGCTTCACGCAGGGCAGGCGGCAGCGTGGTCATATCCGGTGCCAGCGGCGCCCCATTCGCAAGACCATGCTGGATGGCAGCACTGGCAAGGCGCAGCATGTCGCGCCCATGCTGTTTGATAATGGCCTCCGTCCCCTGTGCAAATTCTGTTTCGGCGGTATCGTCCTGGCTGGCTTTTGGCACAGCGCCAGCTTTGCCGTCAAAAAACGCCCAGGCACCATAACCCACCACGCGGGATGTATCGCCGCTGGCAGTGCTGGAATTTTGCATTGAAAGCGTTTTCACTTTCATCGCCCGTTTGCGGGCTACGCGCAACAAGCCGACAATCGGCAGGCAGCCACAGGCATCGTCAAATCCCAGTTCTTCGGCGGTGAAATTCTCAATCAACTGCCGTGTGCGGTCATCCATTTTGCGGGCGGTGGCATCATCATGGAAATGCGAAAGATCCGATGAAATGACAATCAGGGTTTCCGGCCCGGCCCATAATTTTTCAACCACTTCTTCTACCTGATGTGCGGCACAGCGGCTGACCAGCAAGGGCACGATGGCAATATCGGGCTGGTTGGCAAAAATATGCTGGATAAAGGGCAGTTCAATTTCCAGCCCGTGTTCCTGCACATGGGCGGCGTTTAACCGCTGCACCTGCGGCAGGGCTAGAAGGGCATTAATCGCCCCTTCATCCACCGGCACATTCCCCAGCGGGGTGGCAAAGGCCGTGGCATCGGCAATGGCAATGCCCTGAAACGCCATGCGATGCGCCGGGCCGATAATGACGATGCGGCGAATGGTATCTGCCGCCGGCAGGATGGTGGCAAAGCCATCGGCCGCAATGGCACCAGAATAAACCAGCCCGGCATGGGGTACGATAATCGCTTTGGGAATGGCGGCATCCGCACCCGGCTGCCCGGCCTGCGCCATCAGGCTGGCAATGGTGCTGCGCAGGGTTTGGGCATCGGCGGGGTAAAAACTTCCGGCGATGGCGGCAGGGCGAATGACAGTCATGACGCATCCTTGTAACCGGGATGACCCGTTTGGGCTGGCGATCCTTTGCAAAAGATAACGCGGCGCGATAGATTTTCAAAGGATGCTGCATTTTCACAACGGGTGGAAATTTCGCCATGACGACAACCATGACAAGCGGGCAGGGAAACAGCGACGTGGTGCCGGGGCGCTACTGGCACCATCTGGATGATGGTCGTATTCAGTGCGATGTTTGCCCGCGTTATTGCAAGCTGGGCGAGGGGCAGCGCGGGCTTTGTTTTGTCCGTGCGCGGCAGAATGACCAGGTGGTGTTAACAACCTGGGGCCGGTCATCGGGGTTTTGTATTGATCCGGTCGAGAAAAAGCCGCTGAACCATTTTTTGCCCGGAAGCCCCGTTTTGTCCTTTGGTACGGCAGGGTGCAATCTGACCTGCAAGTTTTGCCAGAACCACGAAATTTCCAAGGCCCGGCAAATGGATGCGGTAGGCAGCCTGGCGACACCCGATATGATTGTGCAAACCGCACAACAATGGGGATGTTCGGCCGTCGCCTTTACCTATAACGACCCGGTGATTTTTCTGGAATATGCGGTGGATGTGGCCAAGGCCTGCCGCGCGGCGGGCATTAAAACCATCGCGGTGACGGCGGGTTATATTGGCCGCGAAGCACGGGTTGAGTTTTTTCGCCATATGGATGCCGCCAATGTTGATTTAAAAGGCTTTACCGAGGCGTTTTATCATAAGCTGTGTTCGGCCCATCTGGAGGATGTGCTGGAAACGCTGGTTTATTTAAAACGCGAAACCGGCGTTTGGTTTGAGCTGACCAATCTGGTTATTCCCGGTGAAAATGATGGCGATGATGAATTTGATGCCATGACGCGCTGGATCATGGACCATCTTGGCCCCGATGTGCCCCTGCATTTCAGCGCCTTTCACCCCGACTGGAAAATGATGGACACGCCGCGCACCCCTGCCGCCACCCTGGGCCGGGCGCGCGACATCGCCCTTAAAAACGGGCTGCGCTATGTCTATGTCGGTAATGTGCATGACCACGCGGCATCCAGCACCTATTGCCATCACTGCCATACCCGCCTGATTGGCCGGGACTGGTATGAGCTTTCGGACTGGAAGCTGGATGAACAGGGAAATTGCACAGAATGCGGAACCGCCTGTGCCGGTGTGTTTGCTTCGCAGCCGGGGCAATGGGGCCGGAAACGCCAGCCGGTGCGGCTGCAAGCATCGAGGAACGTAGCAGGAAACCAGCGTTAAAGAATGGTGGATCACAAAGAAATGTGGGTGAGGCGCATGGGGGCTGCTATAGCAATTTGTGAGGGCAGGCACCGGGCCGCCCGGTTTGCAGGATGGCACGATTGAACATAAGACCAGCGATAAATAGCGACGTAGATGCCGTTTTTGCCATTCGCCTGAAGGTGCGCGAAAACGCCCTGACACCGGCAGAGCTTGCCGCGCGCGGCATTACCAGGGCCGCCTGGCCGGGCTGGTTTAGGGAAGGCTATGGTATTTGGGTGGCGCAAATGGGCGATGATATTGCCGGTTTCGCCATTGCCGTACCCAAGGAAGCCACCCTGTGGGCGCTGTTTGTGGACCCGGATTTTGAAGGGCGCGGTGTGGGATCGGCCCTTTTGAAAGTGGCGGAAAACTGGCTGTTTGACAAAGGATGCCGGGAAATATCACTGACCACCGATGCCAACCCGAATGTGCGCGCACACGGGTTTTATGAACGTCATGGCTGGATTTTAACCGGCGATGCCAATGACGGGCAGGTGGAATATATCAAAGGCTATATTGATGATGCAGATGGTTTCTGGAGTGACGAGATGCTGGACCGCCCGGTTTGACATCCCGTCATATCCATGACGCTTAATGTGGATCAGGCCTTTTTAAGCGGTGCGCCAGTCAGGACCGGGGCGTAACGCAGTAAAAACAGCACCCAGCCACCAACCCAGCACAGGGTGGCCGCGGCCAGAAGCATAATATAGCTGCCGCCAAAAACCGGGGCGAGCAGGCGCAATGCCGTTGCCAGCCAGATAAGGGCAAAGGCGGCAGTAAAGATTTTACCCGCAACCAAAGCGCGCCCGGTATGGCCCAGTGCGGCCCGCCCGCCAATCGCCATGATCATGCAGGCCATTGCCCCGGCCCCCCCGGCATGAAGGGCATCATTTACCGCATAAAGGTCGGGTCGGAGCATGGCAAAACCCACCAGAAGCAGGCTGGTCGGCAGCCAGAAATAGGCGGCATGCAGCATGATCACCAGCGGATCGGCGAAGGTGTGAATGCCACGCCAGCGCGACAGGCGGGCGAAATGCAAAAACCCGCTTGCCATTAGCATAACACCAGCACCCTGATGCCAGGGGGTGAATACCAGCGCGATGGAAGCCACAAGCGCCCCCATGCACAGGGCATCAAAACGGTTAAAGGAAACAGGTTCGGCAATGGCGGGCAGTTTGCCATTGCGCATCAGCCAGTTGCGGGTAAAGCCGGGAATAATGCGCCCGCCAATAAGGGCGATCAGCAGCAGGAAAATGAAAATACCAGCGCGCGGGAAAATTTCGGCATCAAGCGGAATGGTATCTGTCGCGGCCAGCACAAAAACCGCATCAATCACGGCAAGAAGGCCAATAATGGCAAGGATTTTAAGGTTACGGCGGTTGTTGCCTGCAATCAGCTCGCGCGCGGCCAACCCCAGCAGGGCAAGGTAATAGGAAAGCTCGATCACCAGTAAAAGGGCGGTGCTGGTTTGGGCCGCAAAAATCATTGCGACCCGGCCTGCCAGCCACAGGGTGGTGAGGGCGATGATGGGCGCGCCTTTAAGGGCTGGTCGGCCTGTCCAGTTGGCAATCGCGGTAAGCAGGAACCCACCCAGGGCGGCCCCGCCAAAAGCAAAAATCATTTCATGGGCATGCCAAAGCGATGTGGTGCCCAGTTGCGGTGCCCAAAGCCCGTGGATCATGGCGCTCAGCCACCAGACAACCCCGATAATCGCCTGCAAACCGGCAAACAGAAAAAGCGGGCGAAAAGCACCGCGCCAGAACGGCAGGGGTTGGGACAGGGAAGAAGCTGCATCGGCCGGTTCGGTCGGCAGAATGGGGATCGGGCGCGAAACCATGATGTCACCTTGCATTACCCGGATGTTTCCGGGGGATTTTCAAGCAATTTTTGGATGTGTGAGGGCCATGGTGCACCGATGAAAAATTGCTGCCTTGATATTTCGCAATTTTTGCCTGGCGGGCCTGCATGGCTGGAATGATTTTTTTGTTTCTTTGCCGGATAACCCTTTATTTCGGCTGGTATCAGGTTAAATTGGGAAGATTGGGTTTTGACCCAGATAGGATATGTCCGCAAACGGGTGGCGGGCCGAGACCAATTCACAGACCCAGAAATTTTCAGGAGTCCTTTCCGATATGAAGATCACTTTTTCCGATCTCGCAGTTCCGGCTTCCGGCGCGGTTGTGGCCTTTGCCACCGAGGGCGGCGATCTGATGCCAAGTGCCGTTGCGCTTGATGAGGCAACTGGCGGTGCCATTGCCCGCGCGATCAAGGCATCCACCTTCAAGGGGAAGGCTGGCCAAAGCCTGCAGATCCTTTCACCCGCAAATGTCGAACTGTCGCGCATTGTTATTTTCGGTATCGGTAGCGAAGCCGAATTTGACGTGGTTGCCGCCCAGAAACTTGGTGGGCAGGTAACGGTTGCCGCACAGGGCACGGGCGAAAAGGAAGTTACCGTCCTGTTTGATATGGACGAACTTGCCAGCGATTTTGCCACGGGTGCCGCCCTGCGCGATTACCGGTTCGATAAATACCGCACCACCGAAACCAAGGATGACAAGCCTGCGCTTAAATCCGTTGCGGTGGCGACCAAAGAACCGAAAGAAGCCAAAAAGCAGTTTGAAAACGCCAAAAAAGTTATCGATGGCGTGTTCTTTACCCGCGATCTGGTTTCCGAACCGTCCAACATTCTTTATCCGGCAAGCTTCGTTGACGAAGTCAAGGCGCTGGAAAAGCTTGGCGTCGAGATTGATGTTCTTGACGAAAAGGAAATGAAAAAGCTGGGTATGGGCGCACTGCTGGGTGTTGCACAGGGTTCGGCACAGAAGCCCTATCTGGTGGTGATGCGCTGGAATGGCGGCAAGAAAAAAGAAGCTCCGATTGCCTTTGTTGGCAAGGGTGTGACCTTTGATACCGGCGGGATTTCGCTGAAACCTGCTGCCGGTATGGAAGACATGAAGTTTGACATGGGCGGTGCCGGTGTTGTTTCAGGCCTGATGAAGGCCCTTGCTGGCCGTAATGCCAAATCAAACGTCATTGGCGTGATTGGCCTGGTTGAAAACATGCCGTCCAGCACCGCGCAGCGCCCGGGCGATGTGGTAACTTCCATGTCGGGGCAGACGGTTGAGGTGATCAACACCGATGCCGAAGGCCGCCTGGTTCTGTGTGATGCGCTGACCTATGTGCAGGAAAAATACGATCCCAGCCTGATCGTGGACCTGGCAACCCTGACCGGGGCGATCATTATTGCGCTGGGCCATGAACATGCCGGCCTGTTTTCCAATAATGATACGCTTTCTGCCCAGATCACCAATGCTGGCCTGGCCGTTAATGAACCTGTCTGGCGCATGCCCCTGGGCAAGGCCTATGACGACCAGCTGAAATCCGACATTGCGGATATGAAAAACGTTGGTGGCCGTCCGGCAGGTTCGATCACGGCGGCACAGTTCCTGAAACGCTTTATCACCAAGGACCGCCCGTGGGCGCATCTGGATATTGCGGCAATGGCCTGGGCCACCAAGGACAGCGAAGTGACGCCGAAAGGCGCGACCGGCTATGGCGTTCGCCTGCTGGACCGTTTTGTGGCCGATAACCACGAAGCCTGATTTTGATGGGATGAACCGGGGCATGGGCAACCTTGCCCCGGTTTTCCTTTGCCCGATTGCCCAAGCCCAATTATGATCCCGTCATGAGCGATATTTGGTTTTACCACCTGACCAACACCCCGCTGGAGCGGGCATTGCCGACCCTGTTGTTTAAAACAATGGAGCGGGAAAAGCGTGCTGTGGTCATGACCAGTAACGATGCCAGGCTTGAGGCATTAAATACCCTGCTTTGGACCTATGAGGCAGCAAGCTGGTTGCCGCATGGCAGTGCCGAAGATGGCGACCCGGAATTACAGCCCGTCTGGCTGACGGTGGGGGATGAAAACCCCAACGGGGCGCAGTTTCTGTTCCTGACCGACCGGGCCGATAGCGAAAAGCTGGCAGATTATGAACGTGTGATCATGCTGTTTGATGACCGCGATTACGATGCCGTGGCCGAAGCCCGCACCCGCTGGAAAACCTGGAAAGATGCCGGGCACAAGCTTTCTTACTGGCAGCAAACCCCAAGCGGTTCGTGGGAAAAGAAAGCGGAAAGCTGAGAACGGCGTTCTGCGCCTCGCATGTTATGTGCTGAGCATTTAACGATACATATCTGCCGCTGGCTGAAGGCTGCGGCCAGATAGCCTTCCGGGGGCATAACCCCCGCAATATCCCCGACATTGGTGATTTTTATCCCGCGCCGGTCTTGCCGGTTCTGGCGGCGGTAAAATTGTATGGGTCTTATCTTCTTCGCTGTCTGGAAGTGGGGGGATGCTATCCCCAAGTGTAGAAAGTGGTTTCTTTGCTGCGCGGTAAAAACCGTGCTCTTGGGAATGCGCAAAATCAAAGCAAGGTACAACCGGCGCATCTAAAAGCGGATGCAGAAAAGCCGGGATAACATCGTGAGGAAAGTCGGAATGCTTAGTCTGAGTTCGGTAAAAATCAGCAGGCGATTGCTGTTTATTGTCGGGGGCGCCGTATTGGCGGCCATATTGGTGGGGGCCTTTGGCCTGTCTGCAATGCGAAGCCAGATGATGGCGGATCGCAAGGATAAAACCCGTGCGCTGGTCAATGCGACGGTGTCGCTGATTGATCACTATTATCAGCAGGCAACATCGGGGGCGATGACCGAGGAGCAGGCAAAAGAAGCCGCAAGCAAGGCTGTCGGGGCGTTGCGCTATGATGAAACCAACTATTTTTTCGTCTTTGACCAGCAACCGGTTGTGCTGATTCACACCGTAAAGCCAGAACTGGTTGGCAAGAATTTGTCGCAATCGGTTGATGGCGCGGGGAAGCGTCACTATCAGGCATTTGTCGATATGGTGAAGCAGAATGGCGCGGGATTTGTTGATTACACCTACATCACGCCCGATAAATCGCGCACGCGTCCAAAGCTTTCCTATGTCAAGATGTTCAAGCCCTGGGGCTGGATTGTGGCAACCGGCATTTACGTGGATGACGTCGAAGCGATTTTCGAGAAAAACCTGCTGACGATGATTGCGGTGGTCGTGGTGATTGCCGGTGGCGTTGTCTTTATTTCGCTGATGATCGGGCGGGGCATTACCCGGCCATTGCAAAACATTTCGGATAATATGTTGCGTCTGGCCGAAGGCGACCATTCCATCGAGGTGGAATATACCCATCATCGCAGCGAAATTGGTGATCTGGCGCGGTCGATGGATATTTTCAAATCCAAGACCATTGAAATGGAAAATCTGCGCCGCCAGCGTGAAGAACAGGAAAAACGCGCCGAACAGGAAAAACACGCTGCCCTGCTGGCAATGGCCGAAAGTTTCGAAGCAAATGTTGGCCATGTCGTTGAATATGTGACCAAGGCCGCAGGCAAAATGCAAACGTCTGCCCGTTCGATGAATGTTACGGCCCGAACGGCAGGTGAAAAATCGACAATTGTGTCCTCGGCCTCGCAGGAAATGTCGACCAATATTGATACAGTTGCAGCCGCGGCAGAGGAACTTTCGGCATCAATCGGGGAAATCAGCACGCAGGTATCGCAATCCTCACAGGTGGCGAACGGGGCTGTTACCAAATCCGAAGATACCTATAAAAAGATCGAACTGCTGGCCGATGCGGCAAACCAGATTGGCGAGGTGATTTCGCTGATTTCCGACATTGCCGCGCAAACCAACCTTTTGGCCCTGAATGCAACAATTGAAGCCGCGCGTGCCGGGGATGCCGGCAAGGGTTTTGCGGTTGTCGCAAACGAGGTCAAAACACTTGCCAGCCAGACGGCAAAGGCCACCGAAGATATCCGAACGCAGGTAAGCGGCATTCAAACGGCAACAGATACCGCCGTCACCGCCATTGGCGAGATTGCCGAAACCATCCGCCAGCTTGATGGATCAACGGGGGCAATTGCCGCCGCTGTTGAGGAACAGGGTGCTGCCACCCAGGAAATCGCCCGCAATGTGGAAGAAGCCGCCCACGGCGCGCGTGATGTGACCCAGAATATCGGTGACGTTTCCACATCGGTTGGTCAAACCCAAACCGTGGCAGGCGAGGTGCAGACCTTGTCTGACGAGCTTGGCCATCAGGCGACGGAACTGAAATCTGCCGTTTCGGCATTTCTGGCCGAAATCCGCCATAAATAACGGCGGGCGATACCATCGCTGGAACCAGATGAAATACAGGCCGGGTCCCCTCGCGCCTGTATTTCTTTTTGGGTCAAAGGCTTGTTGGTTTCGCCATTTTAAACAAAAAATCAATGTAGTTAATTTCGGACTCATACAAGGCATGCGTGAAATGCATAAAAAGGGGCGTTGAATTACATATGCAGACATGTTTATATGATCGCCATCCAACGCGCCGATTTGCTCCTCAGCTTGCGGGCGCGATAAAAATGCGGCTAAAGCGAGAGGGCGTACACGCTCCGAATGTACGACCGCCTCGGTAATGCCGCGGCGGTTTTTTTATGTTCGGAAAGGTTGGGACCATGATCAGGCTCTCGAACGTCCATAAGACTTATCCTGCCCGTCGGGGCAGCCCGGAACATGTGGCATTGCGCGGTATCGACCTTGATATTGCAGCAGGCGAGATTGTGGGCGTTATCGGCCGTTCAGGCGCAGGGAAGTCAACCCTTATCCGCTGTATCAATTTGCTGGAACGCCCGACATCGGGCAGCGTCACAGTGGATGGTACGGATGTGACCACCCTGTCCAAGCGCGATTTGCCGTTGTTTCGCCGCCAGCTTGGCATGGTGTTTCAGCACTTCAATCTGCTGTCTTCACGCACGGTTTACGACAATATCGCACTGCCGCTTGAACTGGCCGGTGCAAGCAAGGCCGACATTGCCGCAGCCATTGACCCGCTATTGCCGCTGGTTGGCCTGGAAGACAAACGCAACCGTTATCCTGCCGAACTTTCGGGTGGGCAGAAACAGCGTGTGGGCATTGCCCGTGCCCTTTCCAGCAACCCCAAGGTTGTTTTGTGTGACGAGGTCACATCGGCACTGGACCCGGAAACCACCCGGCAGATCCTGGCACTTCTGCGCGATATCAACAAACGCCTGGGTCTGACCATGGTGGTGATTACCCACGAAATGGCCGTGGTCAAACAGCTATGTGACCGGGTTGCGGTGATGGATGGCGGCGTGATTGTCGAACAGGGCGCGGTTGATGGCATTTTTGCCAACCCGCAACACCCAACGACCCAATCGCTGCTGGCAGATGAATTTCTTGATTATCCGGTACGCCCGGCGGCACAGGCCGACGCGCGCGAAACCACCAACGGGCAGGAGGCTTGATCACCATGTTTTCAACACTTGCACCCATCCTGCTTCAGGCAACGCTTGAAACCTTTTCCATGGTGCTTTCGGCATTGTTGCTGGGCACACTGTTTGGCATGCCCATTGGTGTGCTGCTGGCAACGTCCGGGCGTGGCGAGCTGTTTGAAGCCCCGATTTTCCATAAAATCATGGGGCCGATTGTGAACGCCACCCGTTCCGTACCCTTCATCATTCTGGCGGTGGCGATTATTCCGTTTACCCGTCTGGTCGCCGGTACGTCCATTGGTACGGCGGCGGCGATTGTGCCGCTAACGGTGGCGGCGATCCCGTTTATTGCGCGCATCATCGAAGGCGCCATTCGCGAGGTTGATGGCGGCCTTGTCGAAGCCGCACAGGCCATGGGCGCACGCCCGTTTCAGGTGGTGACCAAGGTGCTGCTGCCCGAAGCACTGCCCGGCATCATTCATGGCCTGACGCTCACAGCGGTAACCCTGATTGGTTATTCCGCGATGGTGGGGGCAGTCGGGGCCGGTGGGCTTGGCGATCTTGGCATTCGTTATGGCTATCAGCGTTTTCGCCCCGATGTGATGGCAGCCGTTGTCGTCACCCTGATTGTGGTGGTGCAACTGGTGCAAAGCCTGGGTGACTGGCTGGCGCGCAAGGCCGACAAACGCAATATCTGATCGCTTTTTTCGTTTTATCTTTTTGAATTCCCGCAAAACACCACAGTAAACAAGGAGTTTTACCATGCGGTTTCTGCTTAAACTGACGGCTGCTGCCGTTCTGACCGCTGCCCTGACCGGGCAGGCACTGGCGAATGAAAAAATCAAAGTTGGCGTCACCCCGGGTGCGCACGAAGAAGTCATGGAACAGGTCGCCAAGGTTGCGGCCAAAAAGGGCCTTGATATCGAAATCATCAGCTTTTCGGATTACGTGATTCCGAACCAGGCGCTTGATGATGGCGACCTTCAGGCCAACAGCTTCCAGCACAAACCCTATCTGGATAACCAGATCAAGGATCGCGGTTATCATCTTTCGGTGGTTGGTTATAACATCCTGACCCCGATGGGCATTTATTCCGACAAGATCAAGGATCTGAGCGAACTGAAAGACGGCGCGGAAGTTGGTATTCCCAACGACCCGACCAATGGTGGTCGCGCGCTTCTGGTGCTGCAGTCCCAGGGTCTGATCAAGGTTGATCCGGCAGCCGGTCTTTCGGTCAGCCCGCTTGACGTGATTGAAAACCCGAAACACATCAAATTTGTCGAACTTGATGCCGCACAGCTTCCGCGTTCGCTGACCGATCTGGATGCATCGGCGATTAACACCAACTACGCGCTGGAAGCCGGCCTGAACCCGATTAAGGATTCAATCGCGATTGAAGGCAATAACAGCCCGTATGCCAACGTGATTGTTACCCGCACCCAGGACAAAGACGCACCGTGGGTCAAGACGCTTGTTGAATCCTATCACGATGAATCGATCCGTAAATTCATCGAAACCAAGTATCAGGGTTCGGTCCTGCCGGTATTCAAACTTCCTGAATAATCCGCACGACCCGCCTTCATGACAAAAAATCCCGCAGGGTTTGCACCTTGCGGGATTTTTTATTGTGCGGCGGTTTTAACCAGCTTTAACCGGTTCAGGCGTCGGCACAGTCCGTATTTTCCGGTGCGACGGGTTCCACCACAGATAGCGGCGATTGCGATGGAAATGCCGTTTCATTAACGCGCAGCGAAAACACATCGGGCCGTGCATAATGGCCGGCAACATCCAGATCATAGCGGCCACGAATGCACTGGTCGGTATCGATATCGGCCCAGATAACGGCTTCGCGGTCATAAACCGGTTCGGTCAGGCGGGTGCCCATCGGGTCGATGATCACGGAACCACCCCGGATCAGGGCGGTTTGCGGATCGTTGCCCTGGATGCAGTCGTAATCTTCGGGGGCGTCAGCCCGGGTCATATATTGGCAGGCGCTAAGTACAAAGGTGCGGCCTTCATAGGCGATATGACGCATGGATGTTTGCCAGATTTCCCGTTCATCAACAGTGGGCGCACACCAGATATTGATGCCCTTGTTATAATAGGTCTGGCGCAATGGCGGCAGGTAGTTTTCCCAGCAAATGGCAGCGCCGATATTGCCAATGTCGGTTTTGAAAACCGGCAGGGTGGACCCATCGCCCTGACCCCATACCAGCCTTTCGCTGGCGGTGGGCATCAATTTGCGGCGTTTGCCCAAAAGGCTGCCATCCGGGCCGAAAAACAGAACCGCGCAGTAAAGTGAGCCTTTGTCGCGTTCAATAACACCGGTGACAAGATGGGCCTTCATTTTGGCGGCAAAGCTGCCAATCGTGCGGCATTCCAGGCCGGGAATTTCGATGGCGGATTTCCAGTAACGCAAATAATCGTCACGGCCCGCTTCGCTTCGCGTGCCAACACGCGCGCCAAAATCCAGGCCTTTGGGGTATCCGCCCACATAGGCTTCGGGGAAAACGGCCAGTTCGACACTGTTTTGCCGGGCTTCCTCGCACAGGGCCGACATGCGTTCCAGCGTGCGTGGCGTATCGAAAAGCGATGTCCCGGCCTGAATGACGGCAACACGATGTTGCGATGAAGAATGGGTTTTTGAAGACGGTTGCGACATGGAAAACCTGCTGGTTGCGGGACGGGGTTTGTGGATGCCGGTCATCTTGACGGGGGAAATTTTATCAGTCAAATTGGTGTTTATGGTTCAAACTATTAATCTAAATGATATTGCGCGTTTTGATTTTAACCTGGCCATTGCCTTTATGGCGATCTGGCAGGAACGAAGTGTTTCGCGTGCGGCGGACCGTCTATCGCTGAGCCAGTCGGCGATCAGTGCTGCATTGGCACGTTTGCGCGAGGCGGCAGGTGACCCGTTATTTGTGCGTACACGCGGGGCCATGCAGCCGACCCCGCGCGCCATTGAAATGGCAAAAAGCATTGAACAGGGCGCACTGCTTATTCGGGGTGCTTTTGCCAGCGGGCAGGATTTTGACCCTGCCGCAGCCGTGCATCATTTTTCGTTGGGTATGTCGGATGATTTTCAGTTGGCAGTAGGCCCCGCCGTATCAAAGCGGTTATTGCGCGATGCGCCGAATGTTTCGGTATCCTTCCATCAAAGTAACCGCCATACCGTGGAAAAAATGCTCGATACCGGCGAGCTTGATCTGGCCGTTATTGCCCGCCCGCCGGAACGCTCCTGGCTGATGGCCGAACAGGTGTCGCAATCGGGCTATGCCTGCCTTTTTGATGCGCAGGCATGTGGCTGTGATCTGCCCTTGTCGCTGGATGATTATCTGGCACTGCCCCATATCCTGATTTCCTATTCCGGGCGGGAAGGCATCGTGGATGAAAAACTGCGCCCACTGGGTCGCAGTCGCAATATCCAGACCGGGCTGACGCAATTTGCCGCCGTACCATCGTTTTTGCGCGGCGTGGCGGCGGTTTCAACAATCCCGACCCATGCGGCAATGACGCTGGCACGGATCAGCGGTTTGCAGATATGCCCGCCACCACTGGATTTGGGGCACTATCCGGTTTCGCTGGTCTGGCGCCGTGAAATGCAGGACGACCCCGCCATCGCCTGGATGCGCGGGCTGGTTCGTGATGCAGTGAATGAGAATGTAAGCATTTAACAGGTAATTGTTTGTAGACGAGGTTCTTTAACAAAGAAGCTTGTAGTTTTATTAAATTTTGAGTTTTATTTCATGGGATATGTTTCATAGTAATGTACTCTATTGAGTAATAGTCTGCGCTTGTGGTCGGAATTTTTGGGGGGCGTGAATGGCAAAAAAAAACAAAGAGGGCACGTTAACAGCTGAAGAGAAGCCAATTGTAAAGGCATTGCTTTCGCGTGGGTGGCGAAATCAAGATATTCAGTATTTGTTGAATCGGGAAAGAGTTGCCACCATCAATAGTGCCCGGATAACCGAAGTCAAGAAGAATCAAGAAATTGTTCCTGCTAGTGATGATGACGTTGAGTTCTTTATTGTTAAGAAAAAATCTTATGATCCAGTGACGGGGCTAAATTTCTACGACGATGAGAGATTAATTCGTTCTCGAGAAGCAATGATTTTAGCTGTTCAAAGTTTCAATAGCCCTACTTTAAAATTTAAGACAGAACAATTTGCCGTTCAGTCCAACATAGCGTGGACATATTTGCTTCATGAATATTTTGAGCGGAAAATTGGAAAAATAGAAGGCAAGGATGGTCGGACTCTGCTCTTGTCTCAAATGATAAAACGTCGAGATTTTCCTTTGTCACGGGGCGTGGCTAACAATATCAGGGATATGATTGATATCCGACATAATGTCGAGCATAAGATTTTGCGGCATGCAGATAGGCAATTTTTTTCTCTTTTCCAAGCGAATTGCTTGAATTTTGATAAATCGATTTGTGAGCTGTTTGGTGAAAGACTATCTCTTCAAAACGAGCTTTCAATCGCTTTGCAGTTTTCGAGGTTGGATTTTACTCAAGCTATTGAGATTCAGAAGTTCGATGTGCCTGAACATATTGAAACCTTGAACGCTGATCTGCATAACCGATTGAGTGAAGATGAAAGGCGTGATTTGAGTTATAGGTTCCGTGTTGTTTATACACTCGATCATGCCTCAAAAAGTAAGGCTTATTTTGAGTTTATTCAACCTGGCTCAGAAGAAGGTAAAAAAATCCATAGCGTTTTAGAAAAACGAGTGATCGCTGACGATCAATATCCTCATAAACCTTCACAAGCTGCCAAAATGATAAAAGAGAAGTCGGGGCGGGAGTTTACATCTTATAATCATACCCAAGCATGGCGGCGTTATAAGGTGCGACCTACATCTGGATCTAAGGAGTGTGGGCTAACTAATAAGGATTTTTGTATTTTTCACAGATCTCATGGTGATTATACATATAATGATTCGTGGGTTGACTTTGTTGTGGAGAAAATTTCATCAGATGCGGAGTTTTCCGAGTTGAAGAAGGTATCTGTTCGATAATTCTCATGGTGCACGTTTGTTTTGTGAACAAAGTGTGGGTATGTGTTTTATTTAAAATTATTTTTGGCAAGCCAGGTTTCGCGGGTTAGCGACCAGTCAACTTCGTGCCAGCCCTTTTGGGTCATCCAGTCCGGGCCGGGGCGGCTTTGCGTCAGCGTGGCGCCAAACCAGGTGGCAAGATGGGTGATGCGACGATTGCCATTGCCGGTGGAGCCAGTAATGGTGCCAAGGCCCAGTTGGTTAAACCCGTAATCCAGCATCAGATTGATGGCATCTAGCGCCAGTCGATAACGCCCCCAGCAGGCCGGGGCCAGTTCCAGCCCCATAACTGCGACATGGGCGGGCATATCTTGCTGGCGCAGGCCAATGCAGCCCAGGATTTCGTCACTTTTGGCATCAAAAATGCCGATCTGGAAGTTTTTGCGCGGTGTTTCGGCCTGCCAGCCCAAAAAGCGTTCAAAAAGTGCGGTGCTGGTGGTGCGGGTTTCGGGGCTGTCGGGCTGGTTATAAAGGGCGCGATAGCGGGCATCCATTTGATAGGCAACAAAGCCGTCGCAATCAGCAGGCGTAAAATCGCGCAGGGTGATGCGATGATGTTTTATCAAAACCGGATTATTCGCAGCATTTGGCATTGGGTACCCGCATATGAAAATACCCGCCACATGCGGGGCGGGTATTTGTGCGGCCTGTTGGTTAAACAGGCAAGTCTTTATAAGGGGATAGGGGCGTTTTAGGCCACCAGCCCTTCATATTCTTCCTGTTTTTCAAGCCAGACATTTTCGGTTTCGGCAAGGTCGCTTTTAACCTTTGCCATATCGATTTGCAGCTTGTTCAAACGGTCGTTATTGCCGGATGTATACAGGGTCTGATCGGCCAGTTCGGCTTCGATGGCGGCAATTTTGGTGGTGCATTGCGCCATCTGCTTTTCCAGCTTTTCGATTTCCTTGCGCAACGGTGCGGCATTTTTGCGTTTTTCGGCGGCCGCCTGGCGTTCGGCCTTGCGGTCACGTTTTTGTTCTGGCGTTTGCGTGGCTTCTTTGCCTGCTTTGCGGTCCGCACGGGCACGGTCCAGCAGATATTGGCGATATTCGTTCACATCACCGTCAAAGCTGGTCACCGTGCCATCGGCCACCAGAACCAGCCGGTCGGCACAGGCCTCGATCAAATAGGGATCGTGGCTGATGATGATAACCGCACCTTCATAATTGTTGAGCGCATGGTTCAACGCATCACGGGCATCAATATCAAGGTGGTTGGTCGGTTCGTCGAGGATGAGCATATGCGGGGCATCCAGCGTCATCAGGGCAAATAGCAGGCGTGCCTTTTCACCACCCGACAGGCTTTTGACCTTTGTATTGCCTTTATCACCTTCAAAGGCGAAACGGCCAAGCTGCGCGCGCACCTTGCTTTCAATCGCATCGGGCATCAGGGCGGCAAGGTGATCGTAGGGGGTATTTTCCAGGATCAGCTCGTCGGTCTGGTGCTGGGCAAAATAGCCAATGCGCAGTTTGCTTGATGACTTCTTTTCACCGGCCATCAGTTCCAGTTTATCGGACAAAAGCTTTGCCAGTGTCGATTTACCGTTACCATTGGCACCCAGAAGGGCGATGCGGTCATCCATATCGATGCGCAGATTAAGGTTGCGCAGCACCGCCTTGCCGTTATAGCCGACTTCGCCATTATCAATGGTGATGAGCGGCGGCGGCAGTTCCTGCGGGCTGGGGAAGTCAAAGCTGATGGATTTGTCTTCGACCACAGCAATGGCCGGGCCCATTTTTTCCAGCATCTTGATACGGCTTTGCGCCTGTTTGGCCTTGCTGGCCTTGGCGCGGAAACGGTCGATGAAGGATTGCAGGTGTTTTTGCTGCGCGATCTGCTTGTCATATTGTTTGGAGGCAAGCTCCATTTGCTCGCGCCGGGTTTTGGCGAACTTGTCGTAATTGCCGCCATAAAGGGTTAGCTGCGCGTTATGCAGATGCACAATCTGCTTTGCCACCCGGTTCAGAAGGTCGCGGTCATGGCTGACCAGGATGATCGTGCCGGGATAGCTGATAAGATACTGTTCCAGCCAGATGGTAGCTTCAAGGTCAAGGTGGTTGGTCGGTTCGTCAAGCAGCAGCAGATCGGGCTGCAGGAACAGGGTTGCCGCCAGGGCCACACGCATGCGCCAGCCACCGGAAAAATCATCACAGGCGCGCAGTTGGGCTTCGCCATCAAATCCAAGACCCGAAAGAATGGCCGCTGCGCGCGCTTCGGCGGTGTGCGCGTCAATATCGGCCAGGCGGGTGTGGATTTCGGCAATGCGGTGGCCGTCGGTCGCGGTTTCGGCCTCGGCCAGAAGGGATGCGCGTTCGGTATCGGCAGCCAGAACCGTATCAAGCAAAGAGCGCGACCCAGCCGGGGCTTCCTGCGATACCATGCCCATGCGCACACGGGCATTCAGGGTAATGTCGCCACCATCAAGGGTCAATTGACCCGAAATCAGCTTGAGAAGGGTTGATTTCCCCGCACCGTTGCTGCCGATCAGGCCAATTTTATGGCCGGCCGGGATGGTAAGGCTGGTCTGATCCAGGATCACCCGGCCGCCAATGCGGTAGGTGACATTTGAAATATTCAGCATAACGGCGCCTGTATTAGGGAATCTGTTGTTTCGTAAGCCTCTCAATAGGGCAGGGGAGGCCGTTAGGCAAGGATTCTTCAAATTGTAATGAAGGTTGTCAGTGCGTGGGCTTACAGGGGAAAGGCCGCAGAAAAGCGGGCTTTTGCGCATGAATGTTAACCGCAGGGATGATTTTGCGCCGATGCGTGAAACGCAGGGCTGTAATGCGAATGGTTAACTATGTGTTGCTTTGCCACGAAAGGCCGTTTATATAGCGCCAACCTGTTTTGGGGGTAATGAAATTTTACAAGTAGCTAGGTGAAACCAATGGCTATCGAACGCACTTTGTCCATCATTAAGCCTGACGCAACCCGTCGTAACCTGACCGGCAAGATCAATGCAGTGATCGAAGAAGCTGGTCTGCGCGTTGTTGCTCAGAAGCGTGTCCGTCTCACCCGTGAACAGGCAGAAGGTTTTTATGCCGTTCACAAAGAACGTTCGTTCTTCGGCGAACTGGTGGACTTCATGGTTTCCGGCCCCGTCGTCGTCCAGGTTCTGGAAGGCGAAAATGCCGTTGCTAAATATCGCGAAGTAATGGGTGCAACCAACCCGGCAAACGCCGACGAAGGCACCATTCGCAAGCTGTTTGCAGAATCCATCGAAGCCAACTCGGTTCATGGTTCTGACTCGCTTGAAAACGCAGCTATCGAAGTTGCTTACTTCTTTGCCCAGACCGAAATCGTCGGTTAATCCGGGCCTGTCGCAGTAATTGCGGCGCGGAAGTAAAAAACACCCCGTACCGAAAGGTGCGGGGTGTTTTGTTTTGGGCATATGCCGGGCAGTTGTCCGTGGCGATGTTGCGCTCTCCGCCCGGACCTTCCGCTAGCGATGATCCGGGCTGGCAAAATACAAAGGCGGCCCTTGGTGCGACGGGCAAAGGGCGTTAGTTGCGCACCTGTTTGAAAAAACCATCCACCGAATGGCGCAATGAATTGGCGCTGGCACCAAGTTGCTGGGCGGCGGCGGCAAGGTCGCTGGCGGAAAGCTGGCTTTCATTGGCGGCATCGCGAATGGAACTGGCCTTCTGGGATGCCTGGAAGGTGCCATCCGATGCCGATTGAACGTTCTGGGCGATGTTGCGGGTGGCGTCGGCCTGCTGGGTCATGGCCTGGGCAATGGCCGAGGATATTTCATCCATTTGCGAAATCACGCGCGAAATTTCCTGAATGGCGGTGACGGATTCGCGGGTGGCGGTTTGAATGCCAGTGATCTGGCTGCTGATTTCATCGGTTGCGCGCGAGGTTTGGGTGGCAAGGTTTTTGACCTCGGATGCGACAACGGCAAAACCCTTGCCGGCATCGCCCGCACGGGCGGCTTCGATGGTGGCGTTAAGGGCCAGAAGGTTGGTCTGGTTAGCGATATCGGAAATCAAACCCAGAACCTGGCCGATGTGATCGGCCGAATTGGCAAGCCCTTCGACCAGTTCATTGGTGTGCTGGGCCTGGGTAACGGCCTGACGGGCAATTTCCGACGAACTGTTGGCCTGTTGCGTGATATCGCGAATGGATTGTGTAAGCTGATCAGCCGCCGTGGCAACGGTTTGCACGCTGCTATTTGCCTGGGACGAGGCATCGGACACATCTTCGGATGTGGAAACACTGGTGCGCGCGTTGCGGGTCAGGGTATCGGATGTATCGCTGATTTTGCCTGCCGCGCGGGTCACATTGGAAACAACGCTGGCAATTTCGTTGTCAAAGGCGGTAATGGCGGCGTTGCGTTTTTCATTGGCACGCGAAAGCTGTTCCTGCTGGCGGGCCTTTTCGGTGGAAAGGGTTTCGGCGCGTTCCATGGCCTGCTGGAAAATCTGCACAGACCGGGCCATTTCGCCAATTTCATCTTCATCATCAAGATAGGCGATTTCGGCCTGGGCATTGCCCGATGACAGGTCCTTCATGCTGCCAGACAGGCGGCCAATGCGCCCGGAAATGCGTTTACGTGCCGAGACTGTAAAAAAGCCTGCAACAACAAAGCCAAGAATGGTGATGATCGTCATGGTGATGACGGAACCGCGCACATGGGCGCGCATTTCTTCAACGCCGACATCCATATCATCGTGGATCAGTTCTTCGGCCTGATCGGCAAGGGAAATGAATTCGTCAAAGGTGGCATCAAATTTGGCATCGGCCTCGGACCCGGCCTTGAGGTTGGCACCGCTGCCCGCTGCCTCGCGGGCGTCATAGCGCTGATGGGCGCTAGCGGTGAATTCGGCAATGGCGGAAACCACCGTTTTCATCTTGTCGCGCACCGCCTCGCTTCTGCTGGCGATAAAGGTGCCTTCATCGTTGGCGCCACCATTAAGAATGGCATTTGCATACCATGCGCTTTCGGCCAGCAGGTCCCAGACTTCGTTGATGTCTTCGCTGCCGTCCCCCGACATGATTTCTTCAAAAACCAGATGCGCCTTTGTGGCGGTCAGTTTGATTTCCATGGCCGCATCGCCCAGCGGGGCAAGTTCGACGGAAACCCTGTCGCCTTCGTGGCCTGTGGCAATGGTGAAATAGATGCCGGCACTGCCAATGGCAGCGGCGATCAGGGCCATGGCGGCAAATGCCAAAAGCAGGCGCTGGCTGATATTCCGGGTAAGTGACATGGCGAAACCCCAATTTAGAAACTCAATTCGTAAATTGGGCGCCTTTGAAATTGTTCAATATCCAGATGCGCTAAAAGACCAAGAAACCGGCAATTTTGCCGATGGTCCAATGATCGCAAGCATCGCCCGGGCGGGCAAACTGGCCGGGATGGAGCCCGGCCAGTCTGACAGGATCTGATGGGGGAATCAGAGAAAAAAGATCATCAGGAACAGCAATGTTGCTGCTGCTGCCAGCACGTTTGTAAAAAGAAACCAGGCAAATTTATGCCATGACTTCCCTTGTTCCCGGACCAGATGAGGGTCGTATTCACTGCCTTGCATGTTTTCCTCCTTTAAGAAGGCATTGCTTGTGGCCAACGTTGATGTGACCCTTTTTTGATGGAATCATTAAGCAACACCAGAAGGGTGAATTTGTGCCGGGAATGTAACAATTTAATGGCGATCAAATTAAAAATTTTAGTGCAAAAATTGAACTTTTTCAGAGGGATAGCCCGTAAAAACCCTGACGCCATTCCGCCGTGAAAAAGGCAAAAAAAAGCCGCCTGTGCGCAACAGGCGGTTTAATTGCTGCCGGGCGCAGATGCGCCACGGGCGAAATTTTTAAAGTGTCAGGTCGCTGTTTTTACAGCAGAAAAAGCGCCATCAGAACGACAATCGCAATCACGCTGCCGGTGGCATATTTTACAAAACGGGTATAGCCAGCATAGATATCCTTGTGGGTGCTGGTCAGTTCGTAATCATTTCCCTGCACAGGGGCCTCCATCCGATAAAAGATTACAGCCAGAACAACAGGGCACGAAATTGCCATATTGGGGCGCCACCGGCCGCATTTTGCCAGGGCAATTGCGGTGGGGCAGACTGTTCTGGAGTCATTCTTGTTATAAACGCGGGCATCATCGCGTGCAAGACGGGTTTTGACAACATAATTCAACCATTTGCGTAAAACGCCATGGTTGAACAGGGCCGGTTGGGCAAAAGTGCGGCAACACCGGAATATGCGGCCGGGGGCTGGGCCGGGATGATGCCAGAAACCATGCTGGCGCCAGATCCGGCGCCAGCGGTTCTTTCATCCGTTTGCCAATACCGGGTTGATATGGGCGAAATCCGGGCTTTGCGAATCGCGCACGGTAACGCGTCCGTCTTCGCCAACCACAACCCGGTCTTCGGCGATCGCGCGAATCACCTGCGGATAGATCTGATGTTCCTGGCGCAAAATGCGCTGACCCAGGCTGTGGGCATCATCGCTTGCCAGAACCGGAACAACGGCCTGGGCAATGATCGGCCCTGCATCCATTTCGGGCACAACAAAATGCACCGTGCAGCCGGAATATTTAACCCCGGCGGCGATGGTCTGTTCGTGGGCATGCAGCCCCTTGAACGATGGCAGCAGGGACGGATGAATATTGATCAGCCGTCCTTCCCAGCGTTTAACGAAGCTTTCGCTGACCAACCGCAGATACCCCGCCAGAACCACAAGGTCGGCACCGCTTTGCGCGATCAGTTCGCTGACAGCATGGTCATAGGCTTCGCGCCCGCCGGGATAGCCTTTATGCGCAAGGCTTTTGGCCTCGATCCCGGCGTTGCGGGCGCGGTCCAGGCCTTTGGCATCGGGCTGGTTGGAAAAAACCAGGACGATTTCGGCCGGGTAACCGGCGCTATTGCAGGCATCAATGATGGCCTGCAAGTTGCTACCACTTCCTGAAACCAGAACTGCCAGTTTCAGCCGGTTTACTTTTCCCATGCCCGGCCCATGTTTTTGATGATGACCTGCGGGCCATCGCCAGCGCGCGGCCCGATGGTGCCGATCTGGCTGACGGTTTCGCCATGTTCACGCAACAGGGCCTCGGCTTCGTCAGCTTTGTCGGCCGGGACGATTACGCACATGCCAATGCCGCAGTTAAAGGTACGGGCCATTTCGGTTGCCGGAATGCCGCCTTCGCTTGCCAGCCATTTGAAAATCGGCAGGTAATCCCAGCAATCGGCATCAAAAACGGCAGTGGCATTTTCCGGCAGAACGCGCGGGACATTTTCCGTCAAACCGCCACCGGTGATGTGCGCCAGTGCCTTGACCAAACCGGCCTTATGCGCAGCAAGGCAGCTTTTGACATAGATTTTGGTGGGTTCCAGCAGGGCTTCGCCCACTTTCTTGCCCGGTGCAAACGGCGCTTCGTCGTCATAGGCAAGGCCTGCTTTTTCAACGACCTTGCGGACCAGCGAATAACCGTTGGAATGCACACCGCTGGATGCCAGACCCAGAATAACATCGCCTTCGGCAACATTGCTGCCATCAAGCAGTTCGCCACGTTCGGCCGCACCCACGGCAAAACCGGCCAGGTCATATTCGCCATCGGCATACATGCCCGGCATTTCGGCGGTTTCACCACCGATCAATGCACAACCGGCCTGTTTGCAGCCATCGGCAATACCGGCAACAACGTCGGTTGCCTTTTCAACGGCAAGTTTGCCTGTGGCAAAATAATCAAGAAACAGCAGCGGCTCGGCACCCTGAACGACCAGGTCATTCACGCTCATGGCGACAAGGTCGATACCAACGGTGTCGTGTTTGTCAGCCAGGAAGGCGACCTTCAGTTTCGTTCCGACGCCATCGGTGCAGGAAACCAGTACCGGGTCGTTATAACCGGCTGCTTTAAGGTCGAACAGTGCGCCGAATCCACCCAGTCCGCCGGAAACACCGGAACGGCTGGTGGCCTTGGCCAGGGGTTTAATTGCATCGACAAGGGCATTACCGGCATCAATATCAACACCGGAGTCCTTATAGGTGAGGCCGTTGCGGGCGGTCATGGGCGATCCTCGCACTCACTGAATTTGAAAGGGAAAGCGGGAAAGCCCGCGTTTTTCATCGTCACCCGGAAATTGGTAACATGGTAGCGATGATAAACGCGGACTTGATAAATTCCGCTGGCCCGAAAATACTCAAACCCGTGATGAATGCAATGATCTGCTGTGCATGGGAGACTTTTCTTTCCGTCATGCGTTACCTATGCAACAAGGTCTTTGTAAAGCCGCGCTGCTAGAAGGCACAGGCGAACCAAATTCAGGGGCCTGAACCATGACCAAACGGGCAAAGAGGCAAACGTGCTGGATCGATTAAAACCAATTCATCTGCTGACCGGAATGATCGCCGGTATTTTCGTGCTGGTTTCTGCCGGGAATGTTACCCGGGCATCAGCACAGGATTTGTATACTGTTAGCGGTGTTCATGTTGATGAAAGTGCCGATAGCGCCACAAAAGCCCGCGACGCGGCACTGGCAAGCGGGCAGCGGGTGGCATTTTCGCGCCTGATCAGCCGTTTGACCAGCGCGGATAGCGGCGCATCGGTTGGCATGCCCGACCAGAACACGATTACCAATATGGTGCGCGATTTTGGCGTATCGAACGAAAAAACATCGTCGGTGCGCTATATCGCCGATATGAGCGTGCGTTTTAAGGCCGATCAGGTGCGCCGGTTCCTACAGAATCGCAATGTGCCATTTGCCGAGACAACAGCGCGCAAAGTTCTGATTTTGCCGGTATTTTCAGACCAGGGTTATACCAACCTGTGGGATGACCCGAACCCCTGGCGTGATGCCTGGAACCAGGTTTCGGGCGAAAGCGGGCTGGTGCCCGTGACCCTTGCTGTGGGTGACCTTGACGATATTGGGACGGTTTCGGTGGACCAGGCCCAGGCCGGTGACCAGGCCGCGATTGACAAGATTGGCCAGCGTTATGGCGCAAATGTTGCCGTGGTCGATGCCAGCATCAGCGGAACGGGCGATGCGCAGGCGGTTGATGTGTCGGTAACCCGTTATGATGCATCGGGATCGCCGCAGGTATTTGGCGTGCATGAAAACATGGCTGCGGGCGAATCGGTTAACGATATGCTAAAGCGTGCTGCATCGGATGTGCGTTCCCAGCTTGAAAACAGCTGGAAACAGGCGAGCATGATCGATTATGGCGCCGGTGGCGAATTGATGCTGTTTATTCCGATTACGGGCATGGATGACTGGGCCGGTATTGAAAGCCGCCTTGAAAACCTGCCGGTGATCAAACTGATGCGGGTTGTCGCCATGTCGCGCCGCGAGGTGCAGGTCGATGTCGAATTTGCGGGCACCAATGACCAGTTCCGCGTGGCCCTGGCACAGCAGAACCTTGCCTTGCAGCAGATTGACCAGTTGTGGTTTGTCGAACCGTCGGGCAGCAACCGGCTGGCAAAGCTGATGGGCAATCCGTGATCGGGTAAATTGCCTTTCGTCCTGATCGGGCAATGATATAAGGCCATGTGGGCCGAAATTTATGCGGGCGCACGAACACGGGTCGTGTGCCCGTAAATTTGCGTTTACCCATCATCACGGGTTGATCTTGGTGATGGGGCGCGTTATTCGCCGCTGCTCCGGGGATGGGGTGGCATTTGCCATTGAACGGCACAGGGAAAACGGGAAACCGACATGACGATCCGCGATCAGGTGCGTTTCTGGCTTTTGGCCTGTGGCGCGTTCTTTTTTCTGATATGGCTGTTTTCGGGCATTTTGCTGCCGTTTGTGGCGGGCATGGCGATTGCCTATTTCCTCGACCCGCTGGCCGACCGCCTTGAAGCACGCGGCCTTAGCCGCACGCTGGCGACCACGATTATCACGGCGCTGTTTTTCCTGATTTTGGTCTTTGTGCTGTTGTTGATTGTGCCATTGATCGGCAGCCAGCTTGCCGGGTTCCTTGAACGTCTGCCGGGTTATATCAGCGACCTTCGCGCCCAGGCGGCCCCCTATATTCAGCATATTGCCGATAAAATCGCCCCTGAAACGCTTAACAGCGTTGGGGAATCGATTAAGGGGCAAACGGCCAATGCCATTAAGTGGGCTGGCAATATTCTGGGTAACCTTTTGACGGGCAGCCTCGCATTGCTGAATTTCCTCAGCCTTGTGTTCATTACGCCGGTGGTGTCGTTTTACCTGCTGCGCGACTGGGACAAGATTGTTGGCAAGGTTGATAGCTGGCTGCCGCGCTGGCTGGCGGGGGATATTCGCCAGTGTGCGCGCGATATTGACCTGACGCTGGCCGGGTTTGTGCGCGGGCAATCAACCGTCTGTTTGTTGCTGGGCCTGTTTTACGGGCTGGGATTAACGCTGGTCGGGCTTGAATTCGGCTTTTTGATCGGCCTTATGACCGGCATTTTATCCTTTGTGCCCTATTTCGGCATGCTGGTGGGGTTTGCCGTTGGGGTTGGCGTTGCCATTGCCCAGTTCGGGTTCGGTCTGAATGTTGTTTTTGTGGTGGGCGTGTTTTTGCTGGGCCAGTTGATGGAAGGCAATTTCCTAACCCCGAAACTGGTGGGCGATAAGGTTGGCCTGCATGCGGTGTGGGTGATGTTTGCCCTGCTGGCGGGCGGCGCGATGTTTGGCTTTTTGGGGGTTATGCTGGCGGTGCCGGTGGCAGCCGCAATTGGCGTTCTGGTACGCTATGCGCTGGCGCGCTATCTTGAAAGCCGCCTTTATGACCACGCGCCACAACCACTGGCCAGCCTTGCTGGTGGGGGCGATATGGATATGCCGGTTGCCAGCGCGGGCAGTTCTGCCAGCACGGCGGGGCAGGATGTGAATGCCAGCGTTGCAAGCCAAAAACCCGCCGGGCCGAAGGCTGCTGCCGATGGCGGCACAAATGATGGCAAGACTGGCGGATCGGACAAGCCGCAATCCTGATGAATTTGAAACCATAATTATGAACGCACCGACCATGGAAACCCTGATCCCGCAACAATTGCCGCTGGCGCTGGAAATGCGCCCGGCATTGGCGCGTGCGGATTTCATGGTGACCAATTGCAACCGCGAGGCGGTGGCCTGGATTGACCGCTGGCCGGAATGGCCGGTGCCAGCCCTGTGCCTTTATGGTCCTGCCGGGTCGGGTAAAAGCCACCTTGCCGAAGTGTGGCGTGCGCGATCCGGTGCCGCAAGTATTGCCGGAAGCGATCTGATCGGCGCAAATCCCGATGCGTTGCTGGGTGACGATACCGGCCTTGTGATTGAAGATGCCGATATGGCGCTTGATGAAACGGTGTGTTTTCACCTGTATAACATGCTGAAGGAACGCGGTGGGCATTTGCTGCTGACGGCACAACAGCCGCCATCACGTTGGAAGGTGGATCTGGCGGACTTGCGATCGCGCCTTGGCGCGGCATTGGTTTGCGAAATTTCCCCACCCGATGATGATTTGCTGGTGGGTTTGCTGATCAAACTGTTTGCGGACCGGCAAATTGCTCCGGCACCGCAAATTGTCGCCTATATCGTGCCGCGTATTGAACGCTCCTTTGCGGCACTGACCCAGCTTGTCGCCGCGATTGATCGCCGGGCACTGGCGGAAAAACGCGCCGTTACGCTGCCGCTGGTGCGCTCTGTCATGGAAGAAAACCAGTAACCTGCCGTTTTGATCGGGCTTGTCTTGAAATCGTAGCTGTGGCGTGTTAGCGGGCAGGCCACGGGCGTGCGGCTTTTCTTGCAATGCTTCCAGATCGTGCCAAAGTGAAAAAGTCCTGTGTCTTGCAAGAGGTGCGTTAACCTATTGGCATTATACAGGGTGCTTCATTAACAGGCGGGATCAGGTGTGTGGTCGAGAAACGCAGTACGGTTAAGAAGTCCCTTAAAACGCAAACCGATGCCCTGGTGGCGGGGGGGCATGTTCTGGGTTGGCGGGAATGGATCGGCTTGCCCGATTTTGGCGTGCCCCTGATCAAGGCCAAGGTCGATACCGGCGCACGAACGTCGTCTATTCATGCGACGCATCTTGAACTGGTCGAAATTGATCATAAAAAATTCGTCAAATTTGTCTTGCCGCATTATCGCGGGGATGGGCATGGTCCGATACATTGCAAGGCGCCGCTGGTTGCCATTCGCGATATTCGCAGTTCCAACGGCGAGCAGGACGAACGCTATATTGTCTCAAGCCATATCGCGGTGGGGCATCACCGGGTGAAGGTAGAAATATCGCTGGCGAACCGGTCGCTTATGGGCTTTCCCATGCTGCTGGGGCGCACCGCAATCAAGGCCGGAAGATTTTTGGTTCAACCGGCAAAATCTTATCTGGCGGGAAAGCCGGAACAGGTTTATATGGCCGATCCTTCGGTCACTGAATAAAGCTATCCGGCTGGTTGTTGTCCGGTTCGTCGGGTGTTCCACCTGGTCATGTTTAACGGGAGTCCATTTTATGAAAATCGCGATGCTTGCGCGTAACCCCAATCTGTATTCCCACAAACGGCTGGTGGAGGCCGCCGAAGCGCGCGGCCATCAGATCGACGTGATCAATACGCTGCGCGTTACCATGAACATCACCTCGCTAAAGCCCGAAGTTTATTATGGCGGCGAAAAGCTGAGCGGTTATGACGCGATCATTCCGCGTATTGGTGTGTCGGTAACGTTTTTCGGGCTGGCCGTGCTGCGTCAGTTTGAAATGATGGGTGTTTACCCGCTGAATGAATCGGTCGCCATTGGCCGCTCGCGCGATAAATTGCGGTCACTGCAAATTCTGGCACGGCGGGGTATTGGCCTGCCGGTAACCGCCTTTGCCCATGACCCGCGCAAAACCGACGAAGTTTTGTCCATTGTTGGCGGTGCGCCCGTGGTGATCAAGCTTCTGGAAGGAACACAGGGCATTGGTGTGGTTCTGGGTGAAACCGAAAAATCGGCCAAATCCGTGATCGAGGCATTCCGTGGTGCCAATGTGGACATCATGGTGCAGGAATTCATCAAGGAAGCAGGCAATACCGACATTCGCTGCTTTGTTGTTGGCGGCAAAGTGGTTGCCAGCATGGAACGGACCGGCGCGCCGGGGGATTTCCGTTCCAACATCCATCGTGGTGGTGTGGCCCGGTCTGTACGTATTACCCCGCAGGAGCGCGCAACAGCCGTTGAAGCCGCAAAGGCAATGGGGCTAAATGTTTGTGGTGTTGACATTTTACGCTCCAACCATGGTCCGGTCGTGATGGAAGTCAATTCCTCGCCGGGGCTGGAAGGCATTGAAGGGGCAACCGGCAAGGATATTGCCTCCATGATTATCGAATTCATGGAACGTGACTGTCGGCCCGGCAAGGTAAAGACCAAAGGCAAAGGATAAAACGTTGCAGGAATACGACGAAACGGCAGCGCAGAAGCGCCAGAAAAACCCTGATTTCAAACTTGGAAACAGGAAAGTCGCCCCGGGGGCCCGCCAGCTCGTTGATATTCCGATCTCGCTTTTATCGAACCACACACCGGTAAACCTGACGGTGAATGTGGTGCATGGCAAACGGCCGGGGCCAACCCTGTTTGTCAGTGCGGCGGTGCACGGGGATGAAATTGTTGGCGTTGAAATTATTCGCCGTGTTTTGAAATCCCCGGTATTGCGCCATTTGCGCGGTACGCTGCTGGCTGTTCCTGTTGTGAATGCCTTCGGGTTTTTAAACCATACCCGCTACCTGCCGGACCGGCGCGATCTGAACCGCTGTTTTCCCGGCAGTGCGCATGGGTCGCTGGCCGCACAGCTGGCACATCTGTTTTTGAAAGAAGTCGTTGAACGGTCCGATTTCGGGATCGACCTTCACACCGCGGCGGCAAACCGGGTGAATTTGCCCCAGGTCCGCGTGAATGAAGGCGACGACCATATCATGAAATATGCCGAATGTTTTGGTGCGCCGATCATTCTGACATCGCCACTGCGCGAAGGGTCGCTGCGTCAGGCGGGCAAGGATGTTGGTGTGCCGATCCTGCTTTATGAAGCAGGCGAAGGGCTGCGGTTTGATGAAATGGCCATTCGTGCCGGGGTTTCCGGGGTTTTGCGCGTGATGCGCGAATTGGGCATGATTGCCGAAAAAGCCGTGCGGGCACCGCGTGTGCCATCGTTTAAGTCATCGGCCAGCCAATGGTTGCGTGCGCCGGTGGGCGGCATGTTGCGCACCTTCAAACTGGCCGGCGAATTTGTGCGGGCAGGCGATGTTGTTGCCGCCGTTTCCGACCCGTTCGGGCAAAGCGATACCGAGGTGCTGGCAAAGCAGGATGGCCTGATCATTGGCCGCACCAATTTGCCCATCGTCAATCAGGGTGATGCGCTGTTTCACGTTGCGACCATCAAGCGCCCGGCAGAATTGCAGGAACGCATGGATGCCATCGAAACGCATCTTCAGTCTGATCCGCTGCTGGATGAAGACGAAATCATTTAAACCATGTGCCCAATTTCCGTATGATAACGGGCAAGTCACTGGCGCAGGGCGCTAGGCAATGTTATAGCAGGGTTCATGGAAACAATTACAAAAACTGAAGAACTTCGCGTTCTGTGTGAAAAGCTGCGGCAATATGATTATGTGACGGTCGATACCGAATTTATGCGGGATTCGACCTATTGGCCGCAATTATGCCTGGTGCAGCTTTGCAGCCCGGATGCTGCCGATACCGGTGCCGCCGTGGACCCGCTGGCCGAAGGCATTGACCTGACCCCGCTTTTCGAACTGATGCAGGATGAAAGCGTGATCAAGGTGTTTCACGCTGCCCGCCAGGATATCGAAATTTTCGTTCATCTGAATGGCAAGGTGCCGCATCCGGTATTTGATACCCAGGTGGCGGCCATGGTTCTGGGCTTTGGCGACCAGGTTGGTTATGAAACGCTGGTCAACAAGGTGGCGCGTAAAAACATTGATAAATCAATGCGCTTTACCGACTGGTCGCGCCGGCCGCTTTCAACCAAACAGCTTAGCTATGCCCTTTCGGACGTAACGCATCTGCGCACCATTTACGAAGACTTCCACGAACGGCTGGCCGCCAATGACCGTGCGCCGTGGCTGTTTGAGGAAATGGAACGTCTGACCGATCCCGGCATTTATACCGTTGACCCGGCAGAGGCCTGGTTACGCCTTAAAACCCGGTCCAACAGCCCGAAATTTCTGGCCGTTGCCAAGGCACTGGGTGAATGGCGCGAAACCGAGGCGCAGCGCAAAAACCTGCCGCGCAACCGTATCTTGCGGGACGATACCCTGCTTGATATTGCCGCCCGTCAGCCGCAAAACGACAAGGACCTGGATAAAACCCGGGGTGTTGGCCGTAATTTTGGTGCCAGCAAACAGGGCATGGCGATTATTGAAGCCATCCAGAACGCCCTGGCGCAGCCACAGGAAACGTGGCCGCAGCCCAAGGCCCGCACCGAACTTCCCGCTGGTATCGGCCCGACGGTAGAGCTTTTGAAAGTTCTGCTGAAGCTGTGCAGCGAAGAAAAGGGTGTTGCCCAGCGACTGGTCGCATCAAGCGATGATTTGCAAAACATTGCCGCCGATGACAATGCCGATGTCGCCGCCCTGCATGGCTGGCGTCGCGAGCTTTTTGGCCAATATGCCCTGCGTTTGAAACACGGGCAGATTGCGCTGAAGCTTGAAAAAGGTGAAGTCGCACTGGTCGAGCTTGAGCAGAATTCCTGATAATTACCGGCACGGGTTGCATGCAGCCGGATTGCCAAATGATCAAAGACCCCGCCAGCCTGGCGGGGTTTTGCTTTTTGATATTATCGGCGTTTACATGGTATCGCGGCTTACACGGTGGGAACGGTGCCGCCATCAATGGTGTAATCGGCACCATGGATGGACATCGCCCGGTTTGACACCAGAAAAGCAGCCAGTTCGGCGACTTCATCGGGGCGGCCGGGGCGACCAATGGGAATGCCGCCCAGTGACTGCATCAGCTTTTCGCGGGCTTCATCAGCACTGCATCCATCCTGCGTGGCAAGGCGGTTGATCAGGTTGGTGGCGGCGGTGGTTTCGATAAAGCCCGGCGAAATCGTATTTACGCGAATGCCTTTTGGCCCCATTTCCTTTGCCAGTCCCTTGCTATAGGTGCTAAGTGCGGCCTTGGCGCTGGCATAGGCAAGGGTGGCCTCAAACAGGGGCAGGCGGCGCTGGATGGATGAAATATGCAGGATAACGCCATTCTGGCGGTCGATCATGCCGGGCAGAAAACCGCGATCCAGGCGCACCGCGGCCATCAGGTTGGTGTTCAGGGTATAGGCCCAGTCATCATCCGACAGGCCCAACGCCCCGCCACCGGGCGCGATAGACCCGCCAACATTATTGATCAGAATATCAATGCCGCCCAGTTCAGCCATTACGGTATCGACGATTTCGGCTGTGCCTTCGGCGGTTGAAATATCGGCCGAAATAAACAGGCCGGGATGATCGATTGGGGCGCTGCGTGCCGTGCTGGCAACCGTGGCCCCGGCATGATGCAGGCGATGTAAAATGGCCTGGCCCATGCCTTTGGTCCCGCCGGTTACCAGAACACGGCGATTTTTGAATTCGGTCTGGTCAATTTCAAAGGGGGCTTTGTGCATTATTCGATCTCCAGCCCGGAAATTTTGCCGTTTTGCAGGGTGAAAAGATAACCCAGCGTAACAGGGGACCCTTTGAAATTGCCCGAAACCCGCGCCGTGACAGAGATTTTCCCTGCTGTCATGGTTGCAAGTGATGCCGCAGCCGGGGCATCGGCCGAGACGGGTGTGGCATCGATCATTTCGTGGATGGCATCGGTGCTGCCAACGGCGTGCGATATCCATTTTTCGATGGCTTCATGACCATCGATATTCTGTTTTTCATCATAAACATGGGCATCATCGGTAAAGCAGCGGGTGACAGATGCCCAGTCCCGGCTATTGCAATGGTCAAAAAAGCCGTGCAGTGACGGCGGAAGTGCGATTGACATGGTTCATACCTTGCAGCGTGAAGGCGCGCGGGAAGCACGCCGTTATTGTTGTTGGTGCAGGCTGCCGGTATGATGAAAAAAGGACAAGAACCGACAAAAAAGTAAGGTACTTACCCATGAGTAAGAAATGGGGTTTTGGGGCCGATACGCCCGCCGCCGGTGTCGAAGAAATTTTGAAAATGCTGGAAGGCCGATGGAAACTGGTGATTTTGTTTCACCTTTTTGGCGGGCAGGTAAAGCGATTCTCGGAACTGGAACGGGCGATTGATGGCATTTCGCAAAAAATGCTGATCCAGCAGCTTCGCCAGATGGAGGCTGACGGCATTGTGCGCCGTATTGTGTATCACCAGGTGCCGCCCAAGGTGGAATATTGCCTGACAGACTGGGGGCAATCCCTGTGCCCGGCACTGGATGCCCTGTTGAAATGGGCGGATCTGAGGCCGCTGCCCGCACCCACCGGTGAAATGGCGGACAACTGATTAAGGACCAAGGGCTTTGGTCAGGCAAAGGCACCACGACGCATGGCGGAAAATGAAAAAGGCGGGCGCATCATTGGCACCCGCCTTTTTTGCTGTCGCGAAATGCGAACAGATGGGGATCGTTATTTCTGTGCCAGGGCGTCGGTCAGGAAGGCCTCGACCGTTTGGGGCTGGCGGCCCAGAATGTTCGCAGCATCGGCGCTGACATCGTCGTAATCACCGTTTTTCGCCGCAACATACAGGCCGGAAATGGCGATAACCGCGTGTTCCGGCAGGCCAACATTGCGCAAAATGCCTTGATAGACTTCATCAGGCAGGTCAGCGAAGCTGATATCCTTGCCAGTAACCTTGCCGATGATGGCTGCAATTTCGGCATGGGTGATGGCCTTGGTCCCCGTCAGGTCATAGGTTTTGTTGACATGGTTTTCCGGGTTGGCAAGGACGATGGCGGCAATTTCAGCCAGGTTGCTGCGGCTGATATAGGTGATGCCGGCATCTGCGGCCGGGGCGGCATACTGCCCGGTTTCCATGGCATGGGGCACGCCACCCAACAGCAGGTCAGCATAAAAGCTGTTGCGCAGGATGGTGTAATTCAGGCCGCTTTGGGCGATGAATTGTTCGGTATCGGCATGGATCGCCGAATAGGTAAAGGCACTGTCGGCGCGCGGGTCAATGACGCTGGTGTAAATTACATGTTTGACCCCGGCATTTTTGGCAGCCGTAATGGCGTTGCGGTGCTGTCGGATACGGGTTTCGTTATCGGCCTCGGCCGAAACGATCAGGGCGGTATCAATACCGGCAAATGCCTGTTCCATCAGGGCCTGGTCGTCAAAGTCACCTTTGCGAACTTCAACGCCTTTGGCGGCAATAGCATCGGCCTTTTCGGGGTGGCGGGTGCTTACCGCGATGTCGCTGGCAGCAAGGCGGGTCAGGGCATGGTCAAGGGCGAGGGCACCAAAGTTGCCAGTAACGCCGGTAATCAGTTTTTTCATCTTCATTCTCCGAATTTCTGCGGGTTACCGCGTGATTGGCGGTGATCCTGCCGGGAAAATGGCATATGATCAATTCGATGGAATGAATGGAAATCATGCATGAAATTCGATGAATTAGATCTGGATTTTCGGCTGCTGCAGTTGTTCATAACAATTTATGATCAGGGATCTGTCACCGCAGCGGCGGCATTGCTGGGGGTGGGGCAGCCCACGGTCAGCCACGGGCTGGAACGGCTGCGCAAAATTGTGGGTGATCCGCTGTTTGTGCGCGCCGGACGCGGGATTATTCCAACCGCCCATGCCTGTGAAATGGCCCCGCGCATTCGCCAGATGATCGAGGAAATGCGCAGCCTGACGCGCGCCAACGCCTTTGACCCGCATAACCCGGAACACAGCCTTCATTGTTCGATTGGCGCCAATGATTACGAAGTCACGGTGATTTTATCGGTGCTGTTTCACCGCCTGCAGGATTATGAAGCCGATATTGCCTTTAAAATTCGTCCGGTTCGCAGCGGGCAGGAACAGGTGGCGAAATTGCGTGACGGATCGTTTGATTTAACCGTTGCCGCCGATTATGGCGGGGATGCCAGCGACATTATCCAGCGCGCCCTGCTTGATGAAGAAATGCATTGTTATTACGACCCGGCCTTTCATACCGTGCCGCCCGATACGCTGGATGTTTATTGTGCGGCGTCCCATGCGCGCATTGTCTTTGGCGATGATGACAGTGCCGCAATTGACGAGGAACTGGCAAAAATGGGCCGCCGCCGCCGCACGGTTTTGCAGGTGTCGTCCTTTGACAATATCCCGCGCCTGATTGCAGGAACACCGGTCATCACAACATTGCCCACCCGCCTGGCCGGGACAGTGATGGCGGGGTTGGCAACCTGCCGCTGCCCGGTTTCATTGCCGTCGGTGCGGTTTTACCAAAGCTGGCATGTGCGCAATGCGGCATCACAGGGGCATCGCTGGCTGCGGGATCAGATATTTCAGATCGCCCGATCTATTGAATGCCAGGAAGGCAAGGCCGAAAGCTAACTACCATTGGCAGTTGCTGATGGCTGGTTGCTGGTGGTTAAGCGATGGGGGGGCGTGCTGGTCGTTCAGATCAGCGCCTTGCGGGCTACATCCCAGTGCGGGCATTTGCCATCGGCCGTAATTTTTACGCCGCCAACCCAGCGGGTGCCGCAATAGGATGCGAAAAAGCGCTGGTTTCCCCGCATTGTTTCGGTGCCGGTCTTGGTGATGGTCAGGGTGCGCTCTGCCCAGGGCAGTTTGCTGTCATCAATCTCAAACAGGGCTTCGCTGCCGGGGGCGATGGTCGTCATGTCCTCTAACACATGCCAGAACATCAGATCGCCTAGGAAAGGAAGGGGTTCCTTATCGCGCATCAGGCGACCAAAAACACGACCAGCCGTAAGCGGTCCGGCTTCATCAAGAATTTCAAGAACCAGTTGCTGGGTCAGGGACAGGTCATTGTCGCTGGCGGGCAATTCGGCAAGATGGCGTTGCAGGGCCTTTGCCATCAGGGCAATCGGGCGGGTGGCCGATGCCGATTTGGCAAACAGGGCCAGTTCAGCCGGGTCCGAAGCACGTACAGCCTTCCAGACCTTGCGGCCCAGTTCATAGTGGGAATCGCCCACAAGGGTGCGGGTATTTTCCCATGCCCAGCGCAGCTGATCGGGGGCAAGCTGGCCCAGACCGGTGAATTTGCCAACATCAGGCACGGAATTAATGCAGATCAGTTCGATTTTGCCTGGCAGGCGAAGTGCGCCGAAAAAGTCCAGCAGGAAGGCCAGAATAAGCTGATCGTAGCTGTCATGTTCAAACCACAGCACGATATGGCGATAATCGCCAGCGGCCATCAGGGCGCTATATTCAGCATGCTGTCGGTTTTGGGTTTCATCGATATTAAGGCCATAGGCATCGGCGATGAAATCAGCACGGGTCTGCATTAAAACGGGCAGGGGCAGTTCCGGCACCGGCCCCTGGCAGAACGGGTCGGAAAATTCCTGAAAATGGCCCCGAAAACCGGCCAGTTCCAGGGTATTGCGAATATCGGACCCACAGCGGATATGCAGGGTGCCGGGCGTATCGGGCACGGTTAACCAGCCGGTCGCCAGTTGCTGTTCGGTCAGCACCATCTGGTCGATATGGGTTTTCATTTCCGGCCAGCTGATAAAGCCGTGTTCGCGCGCCAGAATTTGCTGGGCATCGGAAACTTTAAGATCGGCGGCCTTGCGATTGGCCCCTTTGGGATGGTGTTCGCGCAGGCGCTTGCGGGCGTCGGCCTCGTCAGCGCGCAATGACTTTAACAGGGTGCGGGACTGCTTTTTAAGTGCATCGATATTCAGGACACCGCGGGAAATTTTTTCATTTACCGTTTTCGTGCCAGTCATTTCGTTGCGATCCCCATTAAAGGCCATGATGTTGTGCGATGCTCACAGCCTGCTTTGGATACAAGCGGGCGGTATTATCCACCCCATATTGTATACAGAATCAAACCGTGAGCTTCCCCCATATCAGGTTGCATCAACAATTTCTATTTTACTGTCACATTCCATCAATTTTGCCAGCTTGGACAGGCGCTGATCGACGACTTCACCGTTAAGATCGCCAATCTTGCGATGAAGGCGCAGGATCAGGGTTTTGTCATCCAGCACCAGTTCGCTATGCGGCAGGATGCCTTCAACACCGCCCGAAAGGGTGTGGCCCAGCCGGATGGCATGACCAAACAGGCGGCCGCTTTTGCGGGTGTCTTCGTCAAGCAGGCGGTCAAAGGCCGCATCACCCCGGAAATTGCCGGTATAGCGCGAACCGATGGTATAGGCGAGGAAGACGCGGTCCACATGGCTCAGGTCAAGATAGGGATGGCGCACCACGCGGTTATAGCTTTGTTCGGCGCGGTAATCGGGGTGGTCGTTCCAGCCGATATCACCAATGATGCAGGCCGCCAGACGCAGGCGGCGCAGATTGGCGGGCTGGTCACGGAAGATGGGATCGGTCCAGCGGTAAAGTTCTTCGCCATGCTGGTGGAAACGTTCGCTGTCCTCGGCAAAGCTGAGGCAGGTTTCAAGCAGCGGGTCGCGATCGCGGACTTCCTGGGGCAGGGCTTCAAACATCCAGCCTTCACGCAGGCCATGGCCGGAAAAGATAACTTCCCTGGCCTTCATGCGGTTGATCAGATGATGCATGACCAGGGCTGCATGGGGCAGGCTGTCGGTTCGGCGTTTGGAAACACCGCCGATTTTTTCCAGCGACGCCCGGCTTTGCTGGGAAATGATTTTGGTCAGGTCAGCGATTTCGCCAAAGGGCATGGTCATGTTATGCACGACCGAAATGGGGTAGTTTTCCTGCGCGATATAAAGTTTGGCTATCGAACGCCAGGAACCACCAACGGCATAAAGCGGCAGTTTTTGATGTTCGGTAAGCCAGGGCACGCTATCAAGGTGGCGGTTGACCTCGTTTTCAAGGGCGTCGCGCTGGCTGCCAAAAACGGTATGCAGGCGCATGGCCCCCAGCGGCAGGCTGACACGTTCCTGGATTTGCCCCTGATCAAGCAGCACCAGTTCAAGCGAGCCACCCCCGATATCCCCCATGATGCCGGTGGCATGCGGATCACCCGAAATAATGCCAAGGCCCGACAGGCGGGCTTCTTCAAGGCCATCAATGATTTTGACCGTCAGGCCGGTTTCATCGAAAACGCGACGACAGAAATAATCACCATCGCTGGCGGCGCGCACGGCAGCGGTTGCCAGCACGTCGACGCGCGAAATTTTCATGGCCAGCAAAAGGGTGGCAAAACGGCGCAGCGCACCGATTGCCATTTCAACCCCTTCGGCGTTCAGTTTACCCGATCCATCAGGGTCACGGCCCAGACCGCACATGACCTTTTCGTTGAAAATGGGCGCAGGGGCGCGCGTTTGACCATCAAAAACGACAAGCCGGACAGAGTTCGACCCGACATCAATGATGGCAATGCGCTTGGAGACCCTTTGATCGGTAAGCATATGGCTGAAAATACCTGGTTATTATTCGTCGAGAACCAGCACCGGCACAGAAGACACGCTGTCTTCATCAAGGGCACTGCCCCGGCCCGAAAGGGACGGGTTGGTCATGAAATAGTCGTGGGCCGAAAACGCATCCTTGCCCGCTTCGCAGCGTTCATAGGACCCGTCAGGTTGCAGATACCAGCTTTGGGCGGTGTCCTTCAAATTCGCAATCATGATTTGTTCGATGATCTGGCGATGGCAAGTGGGATTTTCAATTGGCACCAGACATTCGACACGGCGATTGAGATTGCGCGGCATCCAGTCGGCCGATGAAATGAAAGCCTTGGCCTTGCGCGATGGCAGTTTTGCGCCATTGGCGAAAACCACGATGCGGGAATGTTCAAGGAAACGCCCGACAATCGATTTGACGCGAATATTTTCCGACAGACCCGGTACACCGGGGCGCAGGCAGCAAATACCACGCACCACCAGATCAACCGGCACACCCGCCTGCGAGGCGCGATAAAGGGCATCGATCACCACCGGATCGACCAGGCTGTTCATTTTCGCCCAGACGCCGCAGGGTTTGCCAGCCTCGGCGTTTTCAATTTCCTTTTCGATATTGGCAACCAGGCTGGGGCGCAGGGTGTGCGGGGCAATGGCAATTTTTTCAAGCGAGCGCGGCGTGGCATAGCCGGTCATGAAGTTGAAAATGCTGCCTGCATCGCGGCCCAGTGCCGGGTCACACGAAAAGAAGGAAATGTCGGTATAGAATTTGGCCGTGATCGGGTGGTAGTTGCCGGTGCCAAAATGGCAATAGGTGCGTAGCCCGTGGGTTTCGCGGCGCACAACCAGCGATATTTTGGCGTGCGTTTTCCATTCAAGGAAGCCGTAAACCACCTGGCAGCCAGCACGTTCAAGGTCGGCGGCCCAGCGCAGGTTGGCTTCTTCGTCAAAGCGTGCCTTAAGCTCGACCATCGCGGTAACGGATTTGCCCGCTTCGGCCGCCGCAATCAGCGCCTTGACGATGGGGCTGTTTTCGGATGTGCGATAAAGGGTCTGTTTGATGGCAACCACATCGGGGTCGCGCGCGGCCTGCAACAGGAACTGCACCACCACGTCGAAATCCTCGAACGGGTGATGAACGACCAGGTCCTTTTTGCTGATTGCGGCAAAACAGTCCCCGCCAAAATCACGAACCCGTTCGGGGTAACGCGCGGCATAGGGCGGGAACAGCAGGTCGTGATGCAGGTCGGAATCAATAAGCTGTTTGACGTCCACCACACCCAAAAGGCCATCGACCTTGACGACCTGTTCGGGGGCAACGTTAAGTTCATCGATCACGAAATTCAAAAGGTCTTCGGGGATCGATGCATTGACCTTGAGGCGAATGATGCTGCCACGGCGGCGGCGCTTCAGCGCGGTTTTAAACACGCGCACAAGGTCTTCGGCTTCTTCTTCGATTTCCACGTCCGAATCACGGATGACACGAAACAGGCCATGTTCGATCAGGTCAAACCCGGGGAACAGCTTATCAAGATACATCAATACCGCATGTTCGAGCGGCAGATACCGTTCGGTGCGGCCCGGCAGGCGCAGGAAGCGGCCAATTTTCGGCGGCATCGGGATCAGCCCGCGCATATTGTGCCCGTCTGAGGGGTCAAACAACTGCATGACAATGGCAAATCCCAGGTTCGGAATGAACGGGAAGGGATGTGACGGGTCAATGGCAAGCGGCGTCAGGGTCGGGAAAATTTCCCGCATGAAATAGCCATCAAGCCATTTGCGGTCGGTCTGGGTCAGATCATCGGGTTCGATAACGGAAATGCCCAGATGGTGCATATCGGCGCGCAATTGCTGCCAGATGCGCTGCTGATCCTGCAAAAGCTGGTTGGCATCATAGGTAATGGCGCGAAGCTGTTCGGACGGGCTTAAACCATCCTGGCTAATATTGGTCATGCCTGCCCGGACCTGGCCAACAAGGCCGGCCACACGCACCATGTAAAATTCGTCCAGGTTGCTGGCCGAAATGGACAGGAAGCGCAGACGTTCCAGCAAGGGGTGATTCTGGTTTTGGGCTTCTTCGAGAACGCGGCCATTAAATGCGAGCCACGACAGTTCGCGATTGATAAAGCGTTTTTCCGAATCAGTGGTGATTGCACTGGATTGAATTGCCGCAGCGTGTTTCACGCAAAGCCTCCTGCCATGAGCCATATGGTGTTGGAATTAAAACGCCACCATCTCTCTTGCCCGCGAGTATACGATAACTGTTTGTTAAACTGCAATTTGTAACCCGGAAAAAGCAATTGCCCCGATGACGGCCAGATAGATTCGACGTGGCAGAATAGCCAATAAGATGGTCCTGAAATCCTACAATTATATGTCAGTTTTTTACGTGGTGCCGATGCCCACCTTATGGCATGTCTGTGGGCGAAAACATTGATCCATCGTAAATGGGCAAAGCGGGCGAGAAATTCATGAAAACCTTGTTGCTGTTGCGTCATGCCAAATCCAGTTGGGCGGATCCGGGCCGGGCGGACCATGACCGCGAACTCAACCCGCGCGGCGAAAAGGCCGCCCCGGTGATGGGGCGTTTTTTAATGCGCGAAGGGCTTATGCCCGATCTGGTGTGGTGTTCAACCGCCGCCCGCGCGGTGCAGACACTGGGTCTTTTGGGGCGGCAGTTTGCCGGGGACGACCAGGTGATTTACGCCCAGGACCTTTATATGGCGAGCGAAACAGCCCTGCTGAAATGTTTGCAGCAAACCCATGCAGAAGCCGACCGCGTGATGATGGTGGGGCATAATCCGGGAATGGAAAGCTTTGCCCTGGCATTGACCGGAATCGATGAAAATGGCCATCGCCCCGATATGGAACGCAAATTTCCCACCTGCGCACTGTGCCAGTTCAGCTTTGATGTTGCGGACTGGTCGGCCGTGAAATGGGGGGCAGGGCGGCTGGAACGTTTTATCAAGGTCAAGAATTTGCAGGGTGATGCCCGCCCGACCAATGACGACAGTGACGAGAGTTCGTCCCCTGATAGCGCCAATACTTGACGCGGGCAGGCGAGAAGCGTTTTATACGGAAAAATGAGGGTACTGAGCGGTGCCTGAAACAAGGATGTTTTCGCAAATGCCGCCTGGGGGATGCCGATATGGCACCGCAAGGAGGGGATTTGCGCGTTTTTTGTTTGACAGCGCCGGTCAGCCATGCACCTTTGCGCCCAAATCGCGGCCCAAAATATAACGCAACCTGGAAAGACCATGCATCCTTATCGCTCACATAATTGCAATGCACTTCGCGTTTCCGACGCCGATGCCCAAGTCCGCCTTTCTGGCTGGATCCACCGCAAACGCGACCACGGCAACCTTCTGTTTGTCGATTTGCGCGATCATTATGGTATCACCCAGGTCGTGATCGACATTTCCAGCCCGCTGTTCGAACTTCTGGACAAGGCGCGTGCGGAAAGCGTGATTACGGTTGACGGCAAGGTCGTGAAACGTACCGCCGAAACCATCAACCCGAACCTGCCGACCGGTGAAATCGAAGTTTATGCCTCGAACATCGAAGTGCAGTCCTCGGCTGATGTGCTGCCGATGCCGGTATTTGGTGATGTCGAATATGGCGAAGAAGTTCGCCTGCGTCACCGTTACCTCGATCTGCGTCGCGAAAGCGTTCACAAAAACATCGTTCTGCGTTCGCAGGTCATTTCGGCCATGCGCCAGAAAATGACGGCACAGGGTTTCCTCGAAATCCAGACGCCGATTCTGACCGCGTCCTCGCCGGAAGGTGCACGTGACTTCCTCGTACCTTCGCGTACCCATCCGGGCAAATTTTATGCCCTGCCGCAGGCCCCCCAGCAGTTCAAACAGTTGCTGATGGTTTCGGGGTTCGACCGTTACTTCCAGATCGCACCTTGCTTCCGCGATGAAGATGCACGCGCTGACCGTTCACCGGGCGAGTTCTATCAGCTCGACTTTGAAATGGCCTTTGCCACCCAGGACGACGTTTTCGCTGCGATCGAGCCGGTCCTGCACGAGATTTTCGTTGAATTTGGTGGTGGTCGCGAAGTAACCGATTTCCCGTTCCCGCGTATTCCGTTTGATGAATCGATGGCGAAATACGGTTCGGACAAGCCCGACCTGCGTAACCCGCTGGTGATTTCGGATGTGACCGAAGCATTCCGTGGTTCGAATTTCGGCATCTTTGCCAGCAACATCGAAAAAGGTTCGGTGGTCCGTGCGATCCCGGCACCGGGTGCCGCCAACCGTCCGCGCAGCTTCTTTGACAAGCTCAACGCCTGGGCCCGTGAAGAAGGTGCGGCTGGTCTGGGTTACATCGTTTATGATGAAAACGGCGAAGCCAAAGGCCCGATTGCCAAGAACCTGGATGCTGAACGCATTGCATCGATCAAGGAAACCACGGGTGTTGCCAATGGCGATGCCGTGTTCTTTGCCTGCGACAAGCCGCTTCCGGCTGCCAAATTTGCGGGCAAGTCGCGTGAAAAGATCTGTGATGACCTGGCCCTGCGCGAAGAAGGCAAGTTCAAGTTCTGCTGGATTGTTGATTTCCCGATGTTCGAGGAAGATGACGACGGCAAGATCGAATTCAGCCACAACCCGTTCTCGATGCCGCAGGGTGGCCTGGACGCGCTGGAAAACATGAACCCGCTTGATATCAAGGCGTGGCAGTATGACATCGTTTGTAACGGTATCGAGCTGTCTTCGGGTGCCATTCGTAACCATCGCCCGGACATCATGTACAAGGCCTTTGAAATTGCCGGTTATGGCAAGGAAGTGGTCGAAGACCGCTTTGGTGGCATGCTGAACGCATTCAAATTTGGCGCACCGCCGCACGGTGGTTCGGCCCCGGGTGTTGACCGTATCGTCATGCTGCTGGCCGATGAACCGAACATTCGCGAAGTCATTGCCTTCCCGCTGAACCAGCAGGCACAGGACCTGATGATGAATGCGCCGTCGGTTGTCGAAGACCGCCAGTTAAAAGAACTGCATTTGCGTGTTCAGTTGCCGCCGAAGGCGAAAAAAGACTGATCACGGCATATGCCGCTGACTGAAATCTCCAAAAAGAGCGATTGGCGATGCTGATCGCTCTTTTTTGTTGCGAATTTGCAACTGGTGTTACCCATATATTAAGGTGCTGTGCGTCAGAATTGGACAAGGACGTATTATTCGATGGGAGACGGGCAGTGAAACGGTTTCTGATAGCAGCAGCCCCCCTGTTTCTGAGCGCTTGTGGCGGGTCGGGGGATGACACGACATTATCCAAACTGGCCGATGATCTGATCAGCTATGTCACGACGGGGCGCACGGTTGCCGAAAACCAGCGTGCACTTGTCGCCGGACAGGGCTGTGGTACGGATGCGTCGCTGTTTGGCAATGGCGATTGCAAGGTCGGTTCCGGTGCGGCAATGGGATTTGTTGATCGCGACGGGGCGGGGGCAACAAACCCGCTTTCTGGTGCGCGTTCCACCACCATTTACGCCGTTAATACTCCGGTCGAGGATTGGAGCAAACCCGGCAGCGCCCGCCTGCATCCGTATCAGAATTCGGCCGATATCATGATTGTGGCGGTCCCGCCCGCAGCAAGCCAGCTTGACCAGCGTGCTATTGCCGCCCAGGCATCGGCGGAACCCGCAGACATGGCCGCGCAGGATAACGCGCAAAGCATGGCTGTGGATGACGCCCCCAAGGCGGAAATGGCAGCTTTGCCGGGGGATGATGCCAGCACGGCAATGGAAACAACGGAAATGGACGCGGCCAAAGAGGATGCATCGAGCCAGCCCGGTGGGTTGGATGCTGCTACTGCCGCGACTGCGAAAACCACAAGCAAAGATGTCCGCCCACCGGCACCGGCCAAACTGGAAAGCAGTGATGTGCGCCATAAGGCCATGCTGCCACCTGCACCGGCCGGGGCTGGTGCAGGGGCGGTAACTGGTGCAAAGGCACCAGCGAATGCGTCCCTGAAGGGAGATGCCGCCGGGCCGGATGGCCAAAAGCAGGCATCGGGCAAAGATGCCCTGGCGGGCAAGCAGGTATCGGCACAGCAAAGTGCGCCCGGTGCCCCGGCGAATGGCAAATATGTGGTGCTGGGCAGTTTTACCAGCCACAAACGGGCCCAGATGGCCCTTAATCAATATGCGCAATATCATCCGCAATTGATTCCTGCGACGGTAGAGGGTACGCCTTATCTTAGAATTGCAGTAGGTCCAATGGATATGTCGCGTGCAAATAATCTGCGCCTTGTTACGGCCAAAAATGGCGTCAAGGATTCGTGGATTGTGGATATCGTCGGCAGCGGAGAGTAGATTTGCCAAACATAATGCGAAATGCGGCAGGCCGTTATGCAACAATTGCGGCCGCGGTGGTATTGGGGGCTGCGCTGGGTGGTTGTAGCGCACAGGCAGGACCTTCACCGGCGGCAAATGGTCTGGTTTCGCATGTCGCGGAATATCGGCTGCGCCTGATTTCGACCAGCGCGAACAGTTCGGTTATTGCTGCGCGCGGGGCATTTGGCTTCCGGTTTGAAAAGGTCTGTGACGGCTGGATTTCGGAATTGCGCAATTCGCTGATTTTGCAGGGGCCGCAGGGAAGTGCGATCAATTCATCCTACAGCATGACCCAGTGGGAAGATTTCGCGGCAAAACATTACCGGTTCCGTGTGCGTGATTTTCAGGATGGTTACCTGACCGACGAGGTAAACGGCAACGCCGAACGCCAGGATGACAAGGTTGTCGTGCATTACGAAAAACCGGTTGATGTCACCGAAGAACTGCCTGTTGATACCCTGTTTCCGACCCAGCATTCCATCAAACTGTTGCAGCATGCCATTGATGGCGATGTCTTTGCCAGCGACCGGGTTTTTGATGGCGGGGGCGATACACCGACCTATCAGATTTCAGCCGTTGTCTCCGGCGCGATGGATGCGGACAATAAGGCACGCGATGAAAACCATATCGCAGACAAGCCGTTTCACCGCATCAGCATGGCGTTTTTCCCGATTGATAGCGACGATGACCGCCCGGCTTATGAAATGTCGATTGATTACGGCAAAAACGGCGTTGCCCAGGGGCTGGTGCAAAATTACGGCGATTTCAAATTGCAGGGTGATCTGATCCGCGTGCGCGAATTGCCTGCGCCGCAATGTGATTAAAGGGCTTTAAGCTGCCCGTGATCGGGTCGGCATGTGCGACCCGCCATATGGGGCAGGCAGATGATCAAATAAAATGGCCTGCCGCATCCCGATGACGGCAGGCCATTTCTTTTATGCCTGGGATGCGCGCATGCCCGTTTTATGCGACGTCACTTTCCTCTGTGTCGATGCAGTAAAGCTCGTAGAGGGTTTTGATAACGCGGATGGCTTCATCACCGTGCAGGGAATAATAGATTGTCTGTGCTTCGCGCCGCGTCTTGACCAACTGGTCCCGCCGCAATCTGGCAAGATGCTGGGAAAGCGCAGACTGGCTGAGCCCGATGATCCGTTCAAGTTCACCCACGGATCGCTCGCCATTATGCAACTGGCACAGGATCATTAACCGGCTCTGGTTGCTCATAGCTTTGAGAAGCCCACTAGCCCGTTCGGCCTGTTGTTCTAGTTCTTTTATTTCCATTTGCCTCACTTCATCCCGGATTTACTCCCGGTTGCGAAAGTGTGATAGTTTACCCCGCTATCACAGATGAGACTATGCTCATTTTTTCACAACCATGGCGTTTTATAGACTTATGGGGATAAGCGCAATCCCGTACGCGCTGAAAATGCTGTTCTAAAGTATCGTCTTTTACCTGTTTGAGCAGGTGCCACCTGCGAATTGGGAATTTTGACATTATTTTACGGCCATTTCCGGAAAACTGTCAAAATTGGACTTTGGTAGAGTTTATTTGCAGTTGCGTGTGGTCTATGCCAGGGCAGGTTACGCCAAACGGCGCAATGAAGGGTTAAATTGCAATCGTTTCTTCGTTGCGTCAACCCAAGTGTTACGTAAGGTTACAAGAAGCCGCGCCTGTGGCGACATGCCGCAGGTGAATGCCCGTGTGATGTGCACATATGCAGGGGCAGGCACAAAAAACGGGAGGCAGCAGACAGAAATGGCAACATTGTTTGTCACGCATCGGGCCTGTATCGAACATGATCCGGGGCCTGGCCACCCCGAACAGCCAGACCGCCTGCGGGTGATCCAGCGTGTGCTGGAGGCCGAGGAATTCATGTTCCTGCATCGGGAGGAGGCCACGCGCGCCGATATCGACCTGATCAAAAAGGTGCATGACCCGGCCTATGTGGACCGTATTTTTGCCGCCATCCCGGCCAAGGGCGAAATATCGCTTGATGGCGATACCTATATTTCACCGGCATCGGGCGAGGCGGCCCTGCGTGCGGCAGGGGGCGCATGTGTTGCCGTGGATGCGGTGATGCAGGGCCACGAACGCAATGCCTTTGTCGGGGTGCGCCCGCCCGGTCACCATGCCGAATATGAACGCGCAATGGGCTTTTGCCTGTTTAACAATGCGGCGGTGGCAGCCCATTATGCGCGCGAAAAATACGGCATCAAACGGGTGGCGGTGATGGATTTCGACGTGCATCACGGCAATGGCACCCAGGACCTGTTTTATCACGACCCGGACCTTTTTTATTGTTCGACACATCAATGGCCGCTTTACCCCGGCACGGGTGATCCGATGGATCGGGGCTGCGCAAATAACATTCTTAACGTTGCGCTTTCCGCCGGGGCGGCAACGGCCGAGCTGCAAACGGCCTTTCAGGATTATGTCATTCCGGGGCTGACGGGGTTTGCACCGGAGCTTCTGATAATCTCGGCGGGTTTTGATGCCCATCGCAATGACCCGCTGGCGGGATTGTCGCTGGTGGAAAGCGATTTTACCTGGATGACCGAACAGCTTTTGGCAGTGGCGGCCCAATGCTGCGAGAACCGGGTCGTGTCGATTCTGGAAGGCGGGTATGATTTGCCGTCGCTGGCATCCTCGGTGCTCGCACATGTGCGTGCCCTGATGATGGGATAATATCGCGCCGATATCGCGTGTTTGGGTGCAATTGGCGTGTTACGCGAAAAGAACGGCAGGGCTTTGTGTTGCCCTGCTGTTTCCTTGCGCGTAAACTCCGCCCAGCCAATAAAAAGGAGCAAACATGTCGGACGCAAATCCTGTAATACCCGAAGATATCGCCAAACTGAGCTTTGAGGAGGCCCTGGGCCAGCTTGAAAATCTGGTGCGGCAGCTTGAACAGGGGCAGGTGGGCCTTGATGACGCGATTGCATCCTATGAACGTGGGGCCGCGTTAAAGCGTCATTGCGCTGACAAATTGCGGGCTGCTGAAGAACGCATCGAAAAGATTACCCTGGGTGCCGATGGCCGCCCAAGCGCAACAGCTACCGAAATCGAATAACCACATTCAAGGCGGAGTCCCAGGTGAGCTATGACCTGATTTCTGCGCTGGGAGAGGCTTCTGCCGATCTTGGCGACATGCTTGACAAGATCCTGCCCCGTCCCGATGGACAGATTGAAGAACGCCTGTTTGAAGCCATGCGGTATTCCACCATGGGCGAAGGCAAACGGCTGCGCCCGTTTCTGGTGATGGCATCGTCCGGGCTGTTTAAAGTTTCGCGGACATCGGCATTGCGCGTGGCCGCCGCGATTGAAATGGTCCATACCTATTCGCTGATCCATGATGATCTGCCTGCCATGGATAATGACGATTTGCGTCGCGGCAAGCCGAGCTGCCACAAGCAGTTTGACGAGGCAACCGCCATACTGGCCGGTGATGCCCTGCTGACCCAGGCATTTGAAGTGCTGGCTGATGAAGAAACCCACCCTGATCCGCGTGTCTGCACCCAGCTTGTGCGTGCCATGGCGCGCGCGGCAGGCCCTTACGGCATGGTGGGCGGACAGATGATTGATCTGGCCGGCGAAGGGAAAAGCCTGAGCGAAACACAGGTAACGCATTTGCACCTGCTGAAAACCGGGCGCATGTTTGCCTTTGCCTGCGAAGCCGGGGCGATTTTGGGCAAAGCCCCCACCAGCATGCGTATGGGGCTTCGGGCCTATGCCCATGACATGGGCCTTGCCTTCCAGATCAAGGATGACCTGCTCGATGTGGAAGCCAGCAGCGATGATTTGGGCAAAACCGCAGGCAAGGATGCCGAGCAGGAAAAATCCACCTATGTAAAGCTTTTGGGCCTGGAACAGGCGCGCGAGCAGGCACAGATGCTGTGTGATCAGGCCATTCATCATCTTGATGCGTTTGATGGCGAGGCAGAACCGCTTCGTGCCGTTGCCCGCTTTGTGATTGATCGCAAACGTTAAGCAAAGCGCGGATTGAAGGCGGATCAATGCCCGATACACAGGATAAGCCCGCCTATAGTGCAGGTTTTCGCGACCGGATTTTTGACAAGGATCCGTTCCCGCTGGCTTTGTGGTACCCGGCTGTGGGCGAGGAAACACCCGTTCGCCATATGGGGGTTGCCAGCAAGGTCGCCCGCAATGCCGAATTTGCGCTAGGTGGGCCGTTTCCGCTGGTGATCATTTCGCATGGTTCGGAAGGGCACCGTTTTGTGCATTTCTGGCTGGCGGAACATCTGGCGCGACGCGGCTATATTGTTGCCGCCCCCCAGCATGAAGGCGACAATTACATTGATGCCGGTGATGCTCGGTCGCTGACCATTATCGAACGGCGCCCGTTCGAGGTAAGCCAGGCGCTGGATTTGATTTTGGCGCGCGAGGATATCGCCCCGCATATCGATCAAGGCCGCATTACCGCCCTTGGCCATTCGGCTGGTGGGGCAACGGTTTTGAAACTGGCAGGCTGGCAGTTTGATGCCGGGGAATGGCAGCGTTATTGCGAGATCAACCACGAATCTGATCGCGTGATTTGCGAATTTGTACCTGGCGACCATGATTTGAACCGCCTGGCTGGCAGCCACGGTGCCCCGATTGTACCGGCACGCGATGGGCGGATATCGGCCATCATTGCCATTGCACCGGCCTTTGGTGTGGCGGCAACCCCGGCGGGGTTTGAAGGTGTGGATATTCCCATGCTGGTGATCGAGGCGGATACTGATGAAGTGTTGCTGCATGATGTTAACGCTGCCCGCTTTCGCGAATTATTGCGCGGCAGGGCCCGTTTTGTGCGGGTAAAGGGGGCCGGGCATTATTCGTTTTTGCCGCCCTGTACGGAATATATTGCGCAAAATTTTCCGCATTTGTGCCGGGATTTTGGCCGGGAAAGACACCAGATCCATGACAGCGTAAAGCAGCTTGTTGCGCACTTTTTGGATCGTGTTCACGCGGGCTGATTTTGGCGCAATTTCGGGGTCGCTAATTTTGTGCAACCCCGCTATTTTACGCCCCTTGCAATGGGATCACCAAAGCGTCACCCTGTTGTCATGAAATTCAACGCTGAGAGAACACAAAAATCGAGTTCGGCATGACCACCTCCAAGACCCCGCTGCTTGACACTGTTACGATCCCGTCAGACCTGCGCAAGTTGCAGCCAGCCCAATTGCGCCAGCTTGCCGATGAATTGCGACAGGAAACCATTGATGCCGTCTCGGTCACCGGGGGGCATCTGGGGGCTGGGCTGGGTGTGGTCGAATTGACCGTTGCCATCCATTACCTGTTTGATACCCCGCATGACCGGGTGATCTGGGATGTGGGGCACCAGTGCTATCCGCATAAAATTCTGACCGGGCGGCGCGACCGTATTCGCACCCTGCGTCAGGGTGGCGGTCTTTCCGGTTTTACCAAACGTTCGGAATCCGAATATGACCCGTTTGGTGCGGGCCATAGCTCAACCTCAATTTCGGCGGGTCTGGGCATGGCAGTTGCCAACCAGCTATCGGATGACAAACGCAAAAACGTGATTGCCGTGATCGGCGATGGTGCGATGAGTGCGGGTATGGCCTATGAAGCCATGAACAATGCTGCGGCCACCGATCAGCGCCTGATTGTGATTTTGAACGACAATGACATGTCGATTGCCCCGCCGGTAGGCTCCATGTCGGGGTATCTGTCCCGTCTGATTTCGGGCAAAAGTTACCAGGGCTTGCGCAATGCGGCCAAGGGCCTGACCAAACATCTGCCCCGCCAGATCGAGGAAGCCGCCCGCAAGATTGAAGAATATACCCGTGGCATGATGACCGGGGGCACCCTGTTTGAAGAAATGGGTTTCTTCTATGTCGGGCCGATTGACGGGCATAATCTGGATCATTTGCTGCCGGTTCTGAAAAATGTACGCGATGCCGACCTTGATGGTCCGATCCTGATCCACGCTGTGACGCAGAAGGGCAAGGGCTATGCCCCGGCGGAACATGCGGCGGACAAATATCATGGCGTTGCCAAGTTTGACGTGGTGACGGGCAAGCAGGCCAAGCCGACCCCCAATGCACCATCCTACACTAAGGTTTACGGTGAAACGCTGGTCAAGCTGGGCCAGAAGGATGAAAAGGTAACGGCGATTACCGCTGCCATGCCGTCAGGCACGGGGGTTAACCTGTTTGCTGATGCGTTCCCGGAACGCTCCTTTGATGTGGGGATTGCCGAACAGCATGCCGTAACCTTTGCTGCCGGTATGGCATGCGAAGGCTACAAACCGTTTTGCACCATTTATTCCACCTTCCTGCAGCGCGGTTATGACCAGCTGGTGCATGATGTGGTGGTCCAGAACCTGCCGGTGCGTTTCGCACTGGACCGGGCCGGTCTGGTGGGGGCGGATGGGGCAACCCATGCCGGGGCCTATGACCTGGCCTATCTGGGATGTTTGCCCAATATCGTGCTGATGGCCCCGGCGGATGAAGCCGAACTGGTCCATATGACCACCACGGCCTGGGCCATTGATGACCGCCCCAGCGCGTTTCGTTATCCGCGCGGCGAAGGTGTGGGTGTTGAACTGCCTGCCGAAGGCCAGGTTCTGGAAATTGGCAAGGGGCGCGTTTTGCGCGAAGGCAGCAAGATTGCCATTCTGTCTTACGGTACCCGCCTTGCTGAATCCCTTTCTGCGGCCGAGGATCTGGCTGCACGTGGCCTTTCAACCACGGTGGCCGATGCCCGCTTTGCCAAGCCGCTGGATGGCGAGCTGATTGAAAAGCTGGCACGCAACCACGAAGTGCTGATTACGATCGAAGAAGGGTCGATTGGCGGCTTTGGTGCGCTGGTATTGCAGCATATGGCAGGGCATGGCCTGCTGGATCTGGGCCTGAAGGTTCGGACCATGACTTTGCCTGATACGCTGCTTGATCATGACAAACCCGAAAAACAATATGCCGAAGCAGGGCTTGATGCTGCCGCAATTGTCAGCACCGCACTGGCAGCATTGGGCCTCGATGAAAGCAAGGCACGGGCCTGATTTTAAGTTATCCCATGGCCTGATTGGCCGTTGGCAAACACCTATCGCGCACATAAAAACGCCACCCGGTTTTTCGGGTGGCGTTTTGTTTTTGGGTGCTGTGCCTGTTGGCAGGGTGATCAGAAATCAACCGTCAGCGAAAGTTTGGCCGTCAGCGGTGCGCCCATGGTCAGATACCCGCCATTGGCCGATGCCCAATAATCGTTATTGGTGACGTTTTCGACATTGGCCCGCATGGTAACCGGATAATTGCCAAGTTCGGTTTCATAACGTGCGCCAAGGTCAAGGCGCGTCCAGGACGGAATTTCAAGGGTATTGGCGGCATCGGCATATTGTGATGCCGTGTGGATGACGCGGGCATTGACCGTCGCCCCGTGAAGGAACGGCAAATCATATTCCACGCCCAGTTTTGCAACATAGTCGGGCACGGCGATGGGGCTGTTGCCATTGTTGGTGCCGTTTTGGGTGTCGGTCAGCTGGGCATCCAGCAGGGTGACGCCGCCCAGAATACGTGTGCCTTCAACCGGCTCGCCAAATATCTGAAGTTCCAGCCCACGGTTGCGCTGTTCGCCATCGGCGGCAAATGTGTTGCTGGCATTTTTATAGGCCGACGGCTTTTCGATCTGGAACAGGGCGATGCTGCCGCCAATGGTGCCGTAATCGGCTTTGACGCCGATTTCATATTGTTCGGACGTGTAGGGGGCAAGCTGTTCGCTGGGGTTGGTCAGGGTCGGGTCCGAACCGGCAGAGGGGGCCGTTTCACCCGGCGAAAGTGATTCCATGTAATTGGCATAGACAGAGACCTGTTCGGTCACGTTTCCGACGACACCAAACATCGGCGTGTATTCATCGGCGCTGTAATTGATGGTGCGCGCACCACTGGTCAGGTCGAACTGCCGTGTGGTGACGGACTGGCGACGAACTCCGGCGGTAAAATGAACGCGGTCATCAAGGAAGCTAAGCGTATCGGCAAGGAAATAGCTGGTCAGGTCGTTGGTGTTACGCAGGCCGGGATCGTTCAGATCGCCGGTGGCTGCCCCCAGTGCCGGATAGGATGACGGCGTTTCGCCATAGATATTGCCGCTGTTCCGAGCAAAACCGCTGGCAAAGGCCCAAGCCTGGTGGCTTTTGCTCCACATGCCCGATGCGCCAACATTAAGCTCGTGTGAAATATCGAGTGTATCGAATTTCACCCGTGCGCCGCCCATGGCACTGTTGGTGGTATCCTCACGCACGATATAGGAGCTGCTGTAGCTCATGGTGCCATCGGTGCCATCAATCCGCGAGGTGGAATAAATACCGGATTCTTCCATATGGCGCGTGCCAATGGCGGCATAGCCCATCACATTTTCGCTGAAATCATGTTCAACGCGGCCCTGGACAAAATCATCCTGCAGGTCGGCCCAGGTGCCATCGGCGTTAAAATTATGGGATGCAGACGGGGCATCGGGGATCGCAGTCAGTGCGCTGTTCAGCGTGATCGAGGTGCGGCCATGATCGGTGTTTTTTTCGTTATGGCCGCTATCGATGGTGATGCGGGTGTCGTCGCCGCGATAGTCAAATGACAGGGCACCAGCGATGGTTTCGCGTTCTTCATCATCAATCGCTGTTTCGCCGTCGCTGTATTTCAGATTGGCGCGGATGCCAAACTGGTTGTCCTTGCCAAAACGGCGGCCCACATCAAGGTGGGTGCCAACTTCGCTATCCATGCCATAGGTCGTGGTCAGGCTGGTAATTGGCGTGTCAGTGGCGCGCTTGGGCACCAGGTTAATGGCCCCGCCAATGCCGCTGCCGCCCGGTGACATCCCGTTGATAAAGCCCGATGCGCCCTTGGTGACTTCGACACGATCATACATCGATACATCGACAAGCTGGCGCGGTGCCGTGCCATACAGGCCATCAAGCGAAACATCATCGCCATCAAGCACAAAACCGCGGATCATGTAACGGTCGCCCGACCCGCCATAGCTGTAGGATGTGACAACGCCGGGGTCATTATCGACCACATCGGCAATGGTATCGGCCTGCTGGTCCTTGATCAGTTTTTCGGTATAGGACGATGTGTTGATTGCCGTATCAAGCGTATCCTTGTTCCCCAGAATACCGGCACGCCCGCCGGTGGCAACCTGGCCGCCCGCATAGACGGGTGGGGTGGGATCGCCGGCTTCCTGCGCTGCCTGGCCTTCGATGGTGATCGGTTCAAGTTCGATGGTCTGGTCATCGGACTTCTGGGTGGTTTTGGTTTCCTGTGCAGAAACACTGACCGAAGAAAGTGCAAGCAGACTTGCCGATGCCAGCAAAGCCAACCCGAACGGGCTGCGGCATTTCGCAGAAAGTGACATATCGATTCCCCAAGAATTTTGCGCAGATCCGTGATCTGCAAAACTGCCCTCCGATATCATTATTAATAATCAATCGCAATGATAATGATCATGATTATCAATAGCGATATAAAAGTTCAGTTTTGCAATTTGCCGTTTCAGCAAAACAAAACCTGCGCGTGTAATATTTGGGATTTTTCGGGGATGTTGCGCCTTATGCGGGTATTTTTCCCGTGCTTATGCCAAAAGGCTGGCAAAGGCATTCCTTCGCCAGTCCGATGCTGAAACTGCGAATTTGAAATATTGCGAACGAGTCGCAGATATGCGGGGGTCAGTCCTGATAGATCATTTTATGGGTCATGCCGCCATCAATGCGCAGCGTCTCGCCGGTGATAAAGCCGGACTTTTCCCCATCAAGCAAAAAGGCAACCGCATTGGCAATGTCCGCCGGGATACCCACACGCCCGGCGGGGTGCTGGTTTTTATCCTGTTCGCTATGGGCGGGTGTTGTGCGCCGGGATGATTTTTTCCAATCGCCAACCTCGATCCAGCCCGGTGCAATGGCATTAACGCGCACCGCGCCTGCAAGGCTGACAGCCATCGCATGGGTCAGGGCAACAATACCGCCTTTGGTCGCGGCATAGGCTTCGCTATCTGCTTCGGACTGAAAGGCGCGGGTCGAGGATATATTCACAATCGCCCCGCGGCTTTTGCGCAAATGCTGGGTCGCATGTTTGGCCGCCAGAAACACCCCCCCCAGATTGACATTGATCACGCGCTGCCAGTCATCCCAGTCCAGATGTTCAAATGACCCGTTATGGGGATTGGCGATACCGGCATTGTTAACCAACCCGTCAATGCGACCAAAGCGGTCAATGGTGCGCTGAACGGCGATGGCGATATCCTTTTCACTGGCAACGTCACCGGCAAAAAACAGGCACTTTTCGCGCAAGTCTTCATCAAGGGCGTCCATCGCCTCGCGCCCGGCTTCTTCATCCAGATCGAACATCATCACCTTCCAGCCCGCATCAAGAAGATGGCGACTGATGCCAAGCCCCAGGCCCTGTGCGCCACCGGTTACAAAGGCAACGCGGGGGTGATGTGTGTCGGTCATGAAGATGTCCTTTCAAATGTCGGGCGGGCAGGAAGGATCGAAAACAGGCAAAGAAAATACTGCCACACCATGAATTCAGAATTGCAGCACCGGTTTTTCCAAACGCCCCGGCTGATTGAAATAGGTAATGGCATCTTTCCAGTCTGCCAGGTCAAAAACGGCGATGGGCGGCAGGGTTGCGTCACGCAGCAGCGGCCAAAGGTTTGTGAACCAGTCCTGCCATTTTTGCGCCGAAACGGTTTCAAGCCGGTCACGGATATGAAAACGCTGAATGCGGGCCTGGGCATTTTCCGGCAGGGCAAATAGCTGCCCCGATAACAGGCCATAGGATACCAGGATGCTTCCGGCGGGCATGTGGGCCAGTAAATGGCGGGCAAGATCACCACCAACGGCATCAAATACAAGATCGGCTTTGCCCGCAGCGTTGGTAAGTGCGGCTTCGCTGGCCATATCAATGGCATCGGCACCAAGGGCGGTAATACCGGCCTTGCGCGACGGGCTGCGATAAATACCGCACACCGATGCCGCACCCTGTGCCAGTGCCCACTGCATCAGCAACCCGGCGCAGGATGATCCCGCTGCCGTGATCACGACGTTTTTGTCCTTCACCGGCCAAAGATCAAGCATCAGCCAGGCGGCAAGCGGGTTGATATAGCCGCGCAGGGCAATTTCATCGTCAATGTCATCGGGGACAGGCACCATCCAGGCCGGGTCCGCATCGACAAAATTTTGCCAGGTGCCATTGGCGCGAAGCGGTAATACACGTTGCCCCAGGCCAAAGGGGCAGGTGCTGCCGGTCGGGATTTCGGCAATCGTGCCCAGCCCTTCATACCCGGCAACAAGCGGTGGGGAAATACGGTGGCGATAGGCGCCGGTAATCGGGATCAGGTCAGACGGGTTAATGGGTGCCGCCATCATTTCGACCCGGACCAACCCCTGTTCCAGCGGGGCCAGTGGTGCGGATTTAAGGGATAGAACATCCACCGGCTCGCCAAATTGCCGATACCAAAGGGCCGAATTATTCATGTGAAATTGCCTGCTGCCAGAAGAGAATGCCGACCTTAATGCCTTTGGCAGATAACAGCCAGCCCGATCCCGTTTTTATGCTGCCTTTGGCGTAAAGGGGATCGGGCTGGTGATGGTTCAGGTTTTAACAGGCGTCAGGGAACCAGCAGGATCGCCCCGCTGGAAGACCGGCCTTCAGCCAGTTCGTGGGCGGCCGGGGCGTCTTCCAGGGCGAAGCGCGCACCGATCTGGACTTTGACAAAGCCACGGCCAATTGCATCAAACAGGTCGGCGGCATTGGCGCGGAAACGTTCAGGGTCGGCATTATGCGGGAAAACCGACGGACGGGTTAAAAACAGGCAACCCTTTTTATTAAGGATTTCCGGGGCAATTTCGGGTGCCGGGCCGGATGCCGCACCATAAAGCACCACCATGCCAAACGGTTGCGTCAGGTCCAGCGAATGCAGGAAGGTGTGTTTGCCAACCGAATCATAAACCACGCGGGCTTTGCGGCCCTCGGTTGCCTCCAGCAGTTTTTCAACCCAGTTTTCGCTGTGGTAATTAATGGCAATATCGCAGCCTGCGGCGCGTGCAATGGCGCATTTTTCATCCGATCCGGCCGTGCCAACCACAAATGCGCCCAATGCCTTGGCCCAGCCCGAAAGGATCTGGCCAACACCACCGGCAGCGGCATGCACAATTACCATGTCGCCGGGCTGAACCGGGCAGGTATGTTTCAGCAGATATTGCGCTGTCATGCCCTTGAAAATCGTGGCGGCGGCCTGTTCGTCCGACACATTGTCAGGCAGGGGCACCAGCTTGTCCGCACTGACATTGCGCATATCGGTATAGGCCCCAAGGCCCGCATTCATATAGGCCACCCGCATGCCAACCTTAAGGTCGGTAACGTCGCTGCCAACGGCTTCAATCACGCCGGCGGCTTCATGCCCAATCGGGCTGGGCAGGGAAAGCCGATAGGCACCGCTGCGCTGATAGACATCGATAAAGTTAAAACCAATGGCAGTTTGACGAACGCGGACGTCGTTCGGGCCGGGTTCGGCCAGGGGAATGGTTTTGACGGCCATGTTTTTGGCCGGGCCATGTTCATCGATCATGACCTGACGGGCTGTAAGCGAAGACATTGTTTTGTTCTCCACAGATAGGATGTTTCCGTAATGGGAGTATTCGACAGGATAAAAAGACGCCGGACAACAGCAATTGTTGACCGGCGCAGCAAGGTGAAGCAATTGGTCGGCAGCGGGGCGGCTTTTGCATGTCAAAAGCGCCTGCTGCTGGCAAATCACCGGGAGATCATTTTGTGCCGCCTGTGAAGGTATCGGCATATTCATTGCGCAATTGGGCCTTTTGGACCTTGCCCATCGTGTTGCGCGGCAGTTCATCAATTTTCCAGATGCGTTTGGGCACCTTGAATTTCGCCAGCTTGTCCTGGGTACGTTTGATCAGTTCCTGTTCATCAAACCCGGCGGCATTTGACGGGACGATAACCGCGGCAACCGCCTCGCCAAAATCGGGGTGCGGCAGGCCAAAGACGGCAACTTCGCCAACTTCGTCATAATCACCGATGATTTCTTCGACTTCCTTGGGATAGACGTTAAAGCCACCTGAAATGATCAAATCCTTGTCGCGGCCAACGATGGTGACATATCCATCATCGCCCAGCGTTGCGAGGTCGCCGGTAATAAAGAACCCATCGGCGCGGAATTCGGATGCGGTTTTTTCCGGCATCTGCCAGTAACCCTTGAACACATTGGGGCCGCGAACTTCCAGAACGCCAATTTCGCCATGTGGCAGGATATTGCCATCCTTGTCGCACACCCGGGCTTCAATGCCAGGCAGGGTCGGGCCAACGGCACCGGGGCGGCGTTCGCCATCCAGCGGGTTGGACGTGTTCATGCAGGTTTCGGTCATGCCATAACGTTCAAGGATCTTATGGCCGGTCCGTTCAAAGAACTGGTCGTGCGTTTCCGCCAGAAGCGGTGCCGAGCCAGAAACAAACAGCCGCATGTTTGATGTAACATCGCGCCCGAAACCCGAATGCGCCAGAAGACGGGTATAGAAGGTGGGAACCCCCATCAGAACGGTTGATTTCGGTAGACGTTCGATCACGTCATCAGCATCGAATTTGGATAGCAGGATGATCTTGCCGCCATTAAGCAGCATGATATTGACCGCAACAAACAGCCCGTGGGTGTGAAACAGCGGCAGGGCATGCAGCAACACGTCATCGGGGCGGAAACCCCACGCCTGATGCAGCGTCAGGGCATTCGATGTCAGGTTGCCATGGCTAAGCATAGCCCCCTTTGAACGGCCCGTTGTACCCGATGTATAAAGGATGGCTGCAATATCATCGCGGGTGACATCGGCAATATCGGTGCTGGCGGCGGCGGTGGCGGCCTCGTCATTTAAGGTGCCATCGCCATTGGTGCCAAGGGTCAGAACGGCGGCAACATCGTTTTTGCTGGCCAGGTCCCGGGATGTTTCAAGGCGGTCCGGGCGGCAAACAAAAACACGCGGTGCCGCATCACCCAGGAAATAGGCAATTTCATCGCCGGTATAGGCGGTATTCAGCGGCAGATGGATGGCACCCAGTTGCAGGCAGGCCAGATAAAGCGCGATCACATCGGATGATTTATCGACCTGAACGGCAACGCGGTCTCCCTTGATCACGCCTTTGGCGGCAAGAACGGTGGCATAGCGGCCGGTGCGGTCCAGCAGGCTGGCAAAGCTGACTTCTGAGCCATCATATTCAACCAGGAACGGGCGCGAACGATCGGCCGGGAACCGTTTGATAAATTCTAAAAGCAGATTTTCTGACATGGAAGGCTATCCTTGATTACCGGCAAGCTGCGAAACGGCACGCGACACGGCGATTTTACCGTCATTGACCAGCGATTCGTGGTTTCGTTCAATATCATCGAGATGATAGGCGTAGTTCACCATCAGCCCGCCAGACTGGCGCAGGCCCTTGGTCGAAATATCACCCATCCAGTTAAGCCGTTCGAGCCGCGCCCCATTGCCAAGATGGAATCGCGCGGTGGGGTCCAGCGGCGATTTGCCGCGTTTGGCATGGGCAAGATAACGGGCGCAAAGCTGCATGGTCGGCTTTTTAAGGGCTTCGGCACGCGCGGTATCGTTAACCCAGTTATCGTCTTCCATTGCAGTCAGGATATCGGCGGCCTGTTTTGCATCATCGGCCTTGGATTTTTGCCGCGTGCGCAACCAGCCCATAAAACCGGGAATGGGCGACAGGGTGGCAAACTGTTCAAGTTTGGGAAATTCGCGTTTAAGTTCCTCGACCACCTGTTTGATCAGGAAGTTGCCAAATGAAATGCCGCGAAGGCCGGTCTGGCAGTTGCTGATCGAATAGAAAATGGCGGTGTTGGCTTTGGTCTGGGCGGTTTCGTCAATTTCCGGTGCCAGCAGGGCCTGCACACTATCGGCCAGGCCATGAACCAGGGCGACTTCCACAAAAATCAGCGGGTCATCGGGCATGGCCGGATGGAAAAAGGCGAAACATTTGCGGTCATCGGCGAGGCGGCGGCGCAAATCATCCCAGCCCTGAATTTCATGTACCGCTTCATAACGGATCAGTTTTTCAAGAACCGATGCCGATGTTTCCCAGTCAATATGGCGCAGTTCCAGAAAACCACGGTTAAACCAGCTTGTCAGCAGGTGCTGCATATCCGCATTTAGCGGTTCAAGATGGCGGTTTTCCTTCAGCGCATTCAAAAGCGAATTGCGCATATCAACAATGGCGCGCGTGCCACCCGGTGCCATATTGATCCGGCGCAGCAATTCCTGGCGGGCTGGTTCCGATGCCTGGGTCAAGGCCGCAAGGTTGCTTTCATTGGGATCGGCCTTATAGGCATCCGATGCGGCAATAACAGCGGCCCGGTCGGCGGAAAATTCGTTCTGCATCATATTGAAAAAACGCAGATGGTCACTTTCCGCTAGGTTTTCCCAGCCACGCACCACTTCGCGGGCAAGGGCGGTGCCACGGGCTTCGCCCTTTTGCGACACCAGATCATGGCACAGCGTCGCCAGTCGCATGAACGGGTCCTGCGGGGCGCTTAGCGGCAGGTCAAGCAGCTCGCGCCCCCGGTCGGCGATGGATGAAATCCAGTTGCGAACAGAAATTCCAGACATTAGCGGCCTCCTCCGATCATGGCGTTGGGCAACCAGGTGGCAATTTCAGGGAATACACACAGGATGATGATGGCAACAAACATGCAGGCCACATAGGGCATTGCGCCTTTAAGAATGGTCTGCAGGCGGATATCCGGGGCGATGCCGTTAATGACATAAAGGTTCAGGCCAACCGGCGGGGTGATCAGGCCGATTTCCATATTGATCGTCAGGATCACGGCAAACCAGTAGGGGTCAAAACCGGCATTGATGATAACAGGCAGCAGGATCGGTGCCGACATCAGGATCACGGCAACCGGCGGCAGGAAAAAGCCGCTGATCAGCAGGAACACATTGATGAAAATCATCAATACCCAGCGATTGACATCCAGATCCGAAATCCAGTGGGCGATGGACTGCGTGATGAACAGGCTTGAAAGCATGTAGCTAAACAGGCCAGCCGCACCAATGATCAGCAGGATCATGACCGATTCACGGGTGGTATCACGCAGGATGTGCCACAGTTTGGAGGGCTGCCACATGCGGTAAACAACAACCGCCGTCAAAAGGCAGAACAGCGCGCCAACACCGGCTGTTTCCGAAGGTGTTGCCACCCCGCCATACAGGGCAAAAAGCACAGCGGCAATAATGACCAGGAAGGGCAGGATACGCGGCAGGATTTCAAACTTTTCTTTCCAGCTATAGGAAACCGATGCCAGCGCGGTGCCCGCATGGCCCTGACGCCAGGTAGAATAGATCGACCATGCCATGAAAAGTGCAGTCACCATCAGGCCCGGCATCAGACCAGCCAGAAACAGGCGGCCAATCGATGTTTCGGTGGAAATGCCATAAATGATCATGGTGACGCTGGGCGGAATCAGAATGCCAAGGGTGCCACCCGCAGCAATGGAACCTGATGCAACAGTATCGGGAAAGCCTCGTTCGCGCATGGCCGGAATGCCCATTTTGCCAATCGCCGCACAGGTTGCCGGTGACGAACCCGACAGCGCCGAAAAAATGGCACAGGCACCAAGGTTGGAAATGACCAGCCCGCCAGGAACGCGGGTAAGCCAGCGGTCCAGCGCGGAATAAAGGTCACCGCCAGCCCGCGACGAGGCCACAACCGCGCCCATCAGAATAAACATCGGAATGGCAAGAACTTCAAAACTGTCGAGTTTGCCAAACAGGATTTCGGGCAGAAGCGGCAGCGAGCTTGCGCCATCGAAAATCATGATAAAGCCGACACTGATGACCAGAAGGCCAATACCCACAGGGATGCCGGAAAAAAGAACAAGGGTGGTCGAGATGCCGACAAGGGCAGCAAGAAGCAGGGGATCCATCAGGTGCTCTCCTTATGCAGCGTCTTCGGGGATGTCAAAGGGCAGGGTCCGGTTGGTGACCAGCCCCAGGAAATCGGCCAGGAATTGCAGGAACAGCAGGCAAAAACCAATCGGCAGCGCGCTATAGGGTTTCCAGAGTGCGACACCCCAGACCGTTTCGGAACGCCAGCCACCATTGTAGGATTCAATCACCAGTTCGATGCCGTAAAAGCCAAACAGGCCGCTGATAGCCAGACCGAACAGAAGAATGATGACAGCAAGGATTTTGCGGTTGCTGCGTTTCAGATACATCGGCAGCAGATCGACATTGACGTGCCCGCGGATCATCTGGACATAGGGCAGGCCAACCAAGGTTGCGCCGATCATCAGGAAAATAACAGCTTCGGTTTGCCAGACGGTGGAAGCGTTCAACACGTAACGCATGTAAACAAGCTGGCAAATGATCAGCATGGCAATGGTAAACATGGCAGCCGACGCGGCACCGCATACCTTTGAAAGCATATGCACGCCGTGAATGAAGGCGCCAATCGCGCCGCCTTTGGGCGGGGTTGCCTGACTGCTTCGCGCCGATGTTTCATCTGGCAGCGGTTCGATATCAGGGGGCGGCGGAAACGCGGAATTCGAAGATTTGGTCTGCACAATCCGGGTACTCCCGTAGGGTTCGGGCATGTCAATCGGAAGCGACGGGGAATGGGGGGCGGCGTTGCTCACGCGTGGCCTCCTTATGCAATATTTCTTGTCGGAAAACCGGCGCCGCAAAGGATGCGGCGCCGGGACAACATCATTTTACCGACAGGGCGAGATCAAGCAGTTCCTGACCACCCGGGGTTTCCTTGACGAATTCGGCATAAGAGGTTTTCTTTGCCAGATCCTGCCATTTCTGGAAGTCTTCGTCGGTCAGATCGGCAATCTCAACGCCGTTATCCTTGAAAACCTTAACGCTGGTTTCGTCTTCCTTGCGGCCTTCCGCATCATAGAATGCTTCGGCTTTTTCGGCAGCAGCAGCAAGGGCTGCTTTCTGTGCGTCGTTCAGGGCGTCATAGCTTTTCTTCGACATCAGAACCGGCTGATACATGAACCACAGGGCATTGGCTCCTGCCGGGGTGTAGCATTTAACCTGTTCATAGATGCGATAGGAAACGAAGCTGGACGAGCTGGTATTGGTGGCATCAAGAACGCCGGTCTGCATCGCCGGATAGATTTCCGAGCTGGGCATTGCCGCGATGGATGCACCGGCACCCTGAAGCATCTGCTCGAAGGATTTGCCAGCCGCGCGGATCTGAAGGCCCTTTACGTCGTCCGGGGTGCGAATGCAGCCCTTGGTCGAGGCAAAACCACCGGCCAGCCAGCCATGGGCAACCGTGACAACACCGCTGTCATTGAGGATCTTTTCAAGGCGACCCATGAATTCGGATTTGTTCATGCGGTTGGCGTGATCATGGTTTTTGATCAGGGCCGGCATCAGGGTCAGGTTGAATTCAGGGTGGCGGCCACCGGCATAAGCCAGCGGATAGACGATCATGTCAAGCTGGCCACGTTCCATCGGGGTCCACTGTTCTTTGGCTTTGAACAGCGAGCCGGACGGGAAAATCTGGATTTCCAGATCAACATTGGCGGCTTTGACTTCGTTGGCGATGATTTCAGCAACTTTGTGACGGACGTCGCTGGTGGACCACTGGTGGGAAAGTTTCAGCGTGGTTGCCGATGCAATATTGGACATGCCAAAGGCGGTTGCTGCCATTGCGAGGGCGGCCACGGATGCTTTCAAAGACGAGTTAAAAATCTTCATCAAATCCTCCCGGATGAAGCTGCGTTTCGTTAAATCGCATATACGCGTTGTGCGCTTTTTTATTGTGACGTTATTCGCCATGAGGGAAAGCGTTACAGATTTCTGGCATGCTGTCTATCTGTTTTTGTATACCAGATTGGCCTTTTGCAATGCCACATGGGGAAGGCTGGCTGAAACGCTTATAATCCCGGTTTTGTGCGCTTTCACATTTCGCAATGCAGCGAAAATCAGTGCATTTTTTGCGCCGAATTTCTTTGAAAGACACCGGAATATATGTTCTGGTATACCACGCTTGGGCTTTTATGGAGGGTGCCTTATGGCGCGAAATGGCAAACTGGCAGAAGATCTGGTACAGGCGCTGGAGCGTGATATCGTAACCGGTGTGCTTCAGCCTGGTGACCGTCTGGATGAACGGGGCCTGAGCGAACGGTTCAATGTATCGCGCACACCCGTACGCGAGGCATTGCAATCCCTGGCCCGAAGCGGGCTGGTCGCAACATTGCCGCGCCGGGGGACGGTTGTGGCTTCCATTACCGTTGGCGAACTGATCGAAATGTTCGAAGTCATGGCCGAACTTGAAGCCATGTGTGCCCGCCTTGCCGCACGGCGTATGGCCAAGGCCGATATTGACCGGCTTTTTGAACTTTCCGCCGAATGTGATGCCCTGCGCGGGCAGGTGGATGCCGATGCCTATTACGCGGCAAATGTGCGTTTCCACGAAGCCATCTATGCCGGCTGTCGTAATTCCTATCTGGAAAAGCAGACCAAAACGGTGCGCAACCGGCTTTCGCCCTATCGGCGTTTGCAGTTGCACCGCCCGGGCCGGGTGGAAAAATCCAATAACGAACATGCCGAGATTCTCGATGCGATTGCCAGTGGCAAGGCCGATCTGGCAGCCGACCTGATGCGCGCCCACCTTGCCGTGCAGGGCGAAGCCCTGAATGACCTGCTGGCAATGGTGCCGCGTGTGTTTCTCGAACCACTTGCAAGCTGACCCGCTCGTTTGGTGTGCTGGCATGTTTTAACGGCGTGTTTGCCTGTGCCCCGGTCGTTGCAGGATCAAAAAGCCGCCATCGCGCGGCTTTAACCTTTGCCAAAAACCGGGCGTGATTTTTACCGGCAGGTGCGTTACAAACTGGCATGGCAAAAAAACGTTTGGATCAGATGCTTGTCGACCGCGGCATGGTCGAAAGCCTTGCAAAAGCCCAGGCCCATATCATGGCCGGGGATGTGTTTACCCGCGAGCAGCGCCTGGATAAACCCGGCATGCAGGTACGCGATGACATATCACTCACCCTGCGCGGGCAACCGCACCCGTGGGTTTCGCGCGGCGGGCTGAAGCTGGAAAAAGGGCTGGTTGAATTTGATATCGATGTCACCGGTTTTACCGGCATTGATGTCGGGTCTTCGACCGGCGGCTTTACCGATGTGCTGCTGCATAATGGTGCGACAAAGGTTTACGCCATCGATGTGGGGCAGGGCCAGCTTGACTGGAAACTGCGTAATGATGACCGTGTCGTGGTAATGGAAAAAACCAATGCCCGCCACGTCACCCAGGAAATGATCCCTGATCCCATCGATATTGTGGCGTGCGATGCCAGCTTTATTGGCCTGCGCACGGTGTTGCCCGCCAGCATGGAACGGGTAAAACCCGGTGGCTATCTGGTCGCGCTGATCAAACCGCAATTTGAAGTTGGCAAGGAACGGGTCGGTAAAAAAGGTGTGGTTCGCGAACCCGAACTGCACCAGGAAGTTTGCGATACCATTTCCGACTGGCTGGCAAACCTGCCGGGCTGGCGCGTTCTTGGCCTTGCCACCAGCCCGATCACAGGCCCGGAAGGAAATGTTGAATTCCTGATTGGCGGTCGCAAGGATGGTAGCGCGGATTAAGGCTGCGCGCTGTTATAGCCCGGAAATCAAAAGACCCGCGATTTTGTCGCGGGTCTTTGTTTTAGGTGTGAATTTGTGGTCGTTGTTTAATGCCCGTAAACCATATTGGGCAGCCAGGTAACGATACCGGGCAAAAGGATGCACAGGGCAAGGCCCAGCGCCTGCAGGGCCAGGAAAATCAGCGATGATTTGAAGATCGTCGCCATCGAGATTTCCGGCGGGCAGACACCCCGGATGTAAAACAGGGCATAACCGAAAGGCGGGCTTAGGAACGACATCTGCATATTGACCAGATAAAGCACGCCAAACCACAGAACCACATCATCACCGGGAACAGCAGGCAGGCCAAACAGGCCATCAAATGTCAGTGCCTTGACGATCGGTACAAAGATTGGCACCGCCAGAAGCAGAATGCCGACCCAGTCAAGAAACATGCCCAGAATAACCAGCAGCACCATCAGCAAAAACAGAATGCCGTATGATGACATGCCGGTGCCCAGGATCGCCTCGGTAATGAAGGTCTGGCCGCCCTGCAGGATGTAAAAACCCACAAAGATTGACGCGCCAAACATGATCCACAACACCATCGCGGAAGCCTTGAGCGTACCGATCGAGGCTTCGCGCAGGGCAGTAAGCGAAAAGCGTTTATGCATCATCGCCACGATCACGGCACCAAAGGAGCCAATGCCCGCAGCTTCGACCGGGGTGGCAACACCGGCAAAAAGCAGGCCCAGCACCAGAAATACCAGAATTAACGGCGCGATCAGATCACGCAGCAGGCCCAGTTTTTCCGCAAAACTGATGCGTTCGGAAACGGGAACGGGCGGGCCAAGTTTGGGGTTTTTGATGCTGCGGATAACGACATAGGCAATATACATGCCCGACAGCAAAAGCCCCGGTACGACCGAACCCAGATAAAGCTCGCCCACGGATTGCTGCGCAACAACAGCATAAAGAATGGCAAGGATGGAGGGCGGAATAAGAATGCCCAGCGTCCCGCCTGCCATGATCGAGCCAATGGCAATTTCCGGGTCATATTTGCGTTTCAGCATGGCGGGAAGCGCGATGATGCCCATGGTCACAACGGCTGCGCCAATAACGCCCACCATGGCCGCCAGAATGGTCGATGCCAGAATGGTTGCCGCCGCAAGACCACCGCTTAGACCGCCCAGCCATTTGTAAACGACATTGAACATTTCCTCGATCAGGCCGGCACGTTCCAGCATGGATGCCATGAAAATGAAAAGCGGAATGGCGGCGAGGTCGGAATTGGTCATCATCGGGAAGATACGACCGGGAATGATGTTTAACATGGTGGAATCCCCCACCAGATAAATAAACACCACTCCCAGCCCGCCCGTGACAAAGGCCAGCGGCAAACCCATCATCAAAACGATGACCAGCGACCCAAACATGATCCAGGTCAGTGTGCTGATATCGACATTGGCCAGGATACCGGCAGAGCGGAACAAAAAGACCTCGTCGCCCCACGGGTCATAAAACAGGATATTGATGATCTCGACGGCCAGCACAAAGACGGCAATGATCGAGGCGATGATCAGAAGCCAGGTGCCAAAACGGCCGACAGCCGTGTTTTTGGGGCCGCGCGCGGGGACGGATGAAGTTGCTGGCGATGTCATCTTGCGCCCTCCTTGCCCATTTCAATGAACAGCATGATGTCCTTGATCAGCTTGGACAGTCCGGCCAGCAGGATTAAAACCGCACCCAGCAGCATCATGCCTTTGACCGGCCAGTATTGAATGCCCCAGGTTTCCACCGTGGTTTCCCCCATGTCATAGGAATCGGTGAAGAACCGGAAGGACGTGCCTGCCAGTGCAAGGGCGAAAATGAAAAAGAAAATCGATGTAAACACATCCATGCCAACCCGCCCGCGATCAGGCAGCAGGTTATAGACAATATCGACCCGCACATGGGCGCCGTGCAGCATGGCATAGGCCCCGGCCAGCAGATATTGCATGCCAAATAACAGGAAGGATGCTTCATGCACCCAGATGGTAGGCATATTGAACAGATAGCGCATCACCACTTCAAAGAAGTAGAAAATCACGGTGTTGATCGTCCAGAATGCGATGAACAACCCGGACTTTTCACTGATACAGTCGATGATGCGGGTAACGATATTGCCCTTGATCCCGTAACGGATCAGCGGGTCTTCTTCGGCCAGTAGCTCCGCTGCCGGATCTTCCTGGTCCGGTTTTGGGGCTGCATTTTTTGATGTGTGGTTTTCCCACGCAATCATGATCAGGGGCATGACGGCCAGCCACCCCCAATACAGCCAGTGCGGCATGACAAAGCCGAAACCTTCTTCAAGGCCAGACATTCTATTCCTCCCACGCAAAAAGAAACCGGGGGCAGGGCAGGCCGGTGAACCCGGCGCAATGCCCCCGGTATCACCAGATCAGAGCGACTGGCCCTTGATGTCGTCGGGCGAGATATAGCCGACAATGTCATTCATCATGTAATCAAGCTGCAGCTTGAAAATCGCCTTGGCATCGTCGTTTTTATTGGCCCAGCGATACCAGACAGGAATGGCCGCACGGCGGAATTCCTGCATGTCTTCGGCGCTGAGACGCGAAACCTTGGACCCGGCCTGTTTGAATTTTTCCAGGGCTTCGACATTGCGTTTCTGGATGGTGACATAGTGATGCAGCGAATAGGCATGAACCTGGTCTTCGACCAGTTGTTTCATCGGATCGGGAAGCTGCGTCCAGGCGCGCATATTGACGGTAAGGTCCATCAGGTCAACCGGCTGATAAACTGACATCACGCCCGGGGGGCCAAACAGGATGTTGTTGGTGACCTGGGCAAAACCAAGATCCCAGTTCACAGCCGGGCCAACATAATCGGCGGCATCAATGGTGCCTTTTTCAAGGGCGGGGAAAATGTCCGACCCTGGCAGGCTGACGGTGGAAACGCCAAACTGTTCAAATACTTCGGCAACCATGCCCCCGGGCAGGCGGATTTTCATGCCTTTCAGGTCGGCAAGGCTGTTTACCGGCTTTTTGGAATGGATGATGTTGGCGTCATGGTGGATCGGCCCGACATAGAACATGCCGTATTTTTTATAGATCTCGCGGGTTTTTTCCAGCATGCCAAGACCATAGAACATGGTGTCCCATTGCGCGGGCTGGTCCGGCCCGGCCGGATAGGATGACAAAAATACCGATGCCGGAATTTTCCCCGACCAATACAGGGTAAAGGGGTTCATGGCCTGCAAAACGCCGGTACGGACTGAATCAAACAGGGCATTGTTATCCGCCGCAACGGCCTTGGCCGGGAAGGGCTTGAAGGTCAGCTCGCCGCTGCTTTTTTCGGCCATGTTGTTACACCATTCCTCAAACAGGGTGTAACCCACAGTCCCGGCATCCCACACCGACTGGATCTTCCAGGTGGTGCCAGCCGCCAGTGCCTTGGTGGAAATAAAGGGTGCGCTAACAGCGGCCCCCGCCGCTGCCAGTGTGGTGGTACGCAGAAAATTCCGGCGGTCCATGCCGGTTTTGGTTACGTCACTCATCAGTTTCCTCCCTTCGAGGTAATGGACGCATGCCGTGTTTTTATTGTTCGGTCGGCGTCCGGGGTGAAACGGCGCGGCTTGCGCCATTTCGCATTCTTTGGTGGGCAGTCTCCCATTTCTTTGGGCGGTGCAGGCGCCTGTGGCAGCCATGCTTTATGCGTGTTGAAAATGCTGTTTCAGATCGATGCCAGAAAATGGTCAATCCCCGCCTGGGCGCAGTCCATATCCTGTTGCGGTGTGCCCGAACTCAGGCCAATACCGCCAACCACTTCGCCATCAACAATAACGGGCAGGCCACCCCCAACAATCGAAAGCCTGCCGCCAACCTCGGTATGGATGCCAAAGGCAAGGCTGCCAGGCTGGGCGGCGGCGTTATATTCGTGTGTTGCCTTGCGTGCGGCAGCGGCCGTAAAGGCCTTGTCCTGCGCAACAACCGTGCTGGTTACTTTGCCGCCATCCATGCGTTCAAACGCAATTAATGTGCCCGATTCATCGGTAATGGCGATGCACATGGGGATGCCAATTTCGGTGGCTCTGGCCCGGGCGCCATCAATCAGAATTTTGGCATCATCAATGGAAAGGCGTTTGATCGTCAGCATGAAGGCTCCGTTTATTCAAAGGCAAAAAAGGGGGACGAAAACAGGGGCAGCAGCCTGTGGTGAAACCGCCAAAAACCGGGCTTGCGAGCGGATAGGGCATTTACAATATGGCCGCACAAAAACATTCCGGTCTGCACGGCAAGGTGCCGTTCCGCGTGGTGATTGGCTTTTCGCCTCCCTGAATCTGGTGCTGGTCGGGAATTTCATGTTTCAACCCTGACGCAACCAACTTGTTTATCAAATTCTATTTGAAGGTCTTTCGCGGAAGCAAATGTTTTAAATTTGCTTTTCACATCGTGGAAAGACGACGACCGCACGCATGCCGCTGCACGATGGAAAATCGCACCGGGATCGATATTAAGATGCTGAATAATTTGAAGTTTTCAGGTCTTTCTGCCCAATGGGCACCAATAAATCACGAAACCTGCGTTTCGCGGCCAAGTGCCGAAATCGCACTTGGCGCGAGTTCGAGCAAGGCGGGTGTGGCTTCATCGCGAAGTGGCACGTTTCCCGTCGCCAGGCCCGATCCGCAAGTTTGGAAGCGGGTTTAAGGCGACGGGAAATGCATAGTGTTTTGATCAGGTGCCAGATGTGTTCAGATCACCATTCATAGCGGCCACCCAGGATAAAGCTGTGTTCGGTTTGCTTGCTGCCAAATGATGGATTGTAACTGGCGAATGCCTGGAACGAATCGCCAAATTTAAGCGCGGTACCAATTTTGGCCGCAAGCATGTTGCGGTCTTTGGGCGTGCCATTTACGATAAAGTCGCTGCCGCCACTCGTGAAATGCAATGTGCTGCTGTTATCTGTCGCGCCGATATGGTGTTTGAGGGCCAGACCCAATTGTGGAAGCAGTTTTTTATTGTTGGCAAGGTCATATTCGCTTGAAAACCGCACACCGAAGGTCGATGTGCCAACAAGATCGGTATCGTCATCCCGCCCCAAATTGGCACCGGGTGCCCCGGTTTCGGTAAATTCGCCCAGATATTGCTGCAAAACCGATGCAGAAACATAGGGTTCGAACCACATATTCTTGTCGATTTCAAAGGTCCGGGCCAGTTCGGCATCCAGGGCAAGGCTTTGGTCGGTGTAATCGGCACGGGCTGATTGATCAAAACCACCGATTTTAAGGTCACGTCGGCTTTTTGATGAAATACGGCTCCAGGCCACTTGGCCACTGGCGCGCCAGTCATCGAGGCGATATTCGCCATAAAGACCAGCTGTAAAGGTATCGGTATCGATCCGGGAACGGATTGCTGTTTGTTCGCTGTTTCCGTTGATATAGCCGAAAAATGCGCCAAGGGTGAATTCAGGGGTCAGCGCTCTATCATAGCCGCCAATAACACCAAGCCAGTCATAGCCTGTTTTAACGGATTCCCCGTCCGCATCGATAATGCCTTTCCCGCCGACTGTTTGGGACCACAGGCCATTGGGGGATTTATCGGGTGATGTATTGATCCGTGAATTTGAAAGACCCAGGGATTCCCCGATAGGTCGGGTAATGTCGATCATGCCTTGGGGTTGGGCAAACCCAGCCATTTCTGCCGCACTGAAAGACAGACCAGCCTGCCCGCCAGCCCCTGTCGAGGTGCGCAAAGCGGTCAGGCGGGTGCCAACCTGCTGGCTGACTTGCTGGTTCAAATTGACACTGGCCTGGCGGGTTATCGGGTAAATATTCCCCGTAAGCTGGGTATAGGCTTCCTGCACAGCAGTTTCTGATAGCGATAGAAGGTTATTTAGCAGTTCGTCGGCGTTTTTCAGGGTGTTCAACACAATGGCGACGGATTTCTGGTTGGGTGTTTTGGCAACGTCCACATAGCCCGTCGAATTGCGTTTGAGGGTCAGCATCACGTCGTTACCCGTGCCGCTGGTGTAGTCGACACTGGCATCATAAAAGGCCAGATCATCGGTTATCGAGGCAAAGGTGCCGGTGATCGCAGATGCGCCCTGATTGTCGATAATGATTTGGGAAAACTCGGATTTGGCGAAATTTCCCTGCAAGCCAATAATCGACAATGATGCATTATCAAGACTGACAGTGCCGTTATTTAGCACTGCAATTTTGTCCATGCTGCCGGTGTCATCGACTTCAATCTGAAGGGTTGAACCATTGGCCAGGCTATAATTGCCATTCACCGTTTGGGTGCCGATGCCTTTGTTTCCGGGGGCGTGCGTGCCGCCGGTCAAAATTGACAGGGCACCGATGCTGCCGGTTCCACCAAATGTAGCAGCACTGCTGACCGTAACGGACGAGGCGGCATTTGACCCATTGATCCAAAGGCTGCCCTGATTAACAGATGTGTTGCCACTATAGGTATTTGTTCCCGTAAGGAACATTTCGCCGCTGCCGGTTTTGGCGAGGGCGCCGGTGCCGGAAATGACCCCGGAGAGCGTGAGTGCGGTATCAGCAGCTGTGCTGATTTTTCCTGTTTTTGCAGTATTCAGTGTGATGTTTTGCGATGCTGTGAAGCTGCCGGTTGTTGCCAGCGTGCCGCCATCAAAAACAAGGCTGCCAGCACCAAGCGCGGATTGCGCGCCAACAGATAACGTCCCGCCAGAAAGCGTGGTCAAGCCGGTGAAATTGGAGTTGTCGCCTGTCAGGCTTGTGGTGCCAGCCAGGATTTTCAGTGCACCACTTCCGGATATATTTGCGCCAAAGCTGTAATCCTGCGTGGTGTGTTTGAAAATGATCGATCCGGTCCCGGACCCGAAACTGACACTATTTGCCGCAACGATACCGGCTTCGGTCGCCGGGTCATTGCCTTCTGCCGCGCCAATATTCAAAACTCCCTGGGAGCCTGCGCTATAGGCAATATAGATACCACGGGTCCGATCCGTTACATCGACTGTGCCGCCATTGGATAATGTTGCCGTGCCGCTCCCCTGATAGCCGATCATGGTGTAAACGTCGGACACCACCTTTGACCCTGTGCCATCGACAACAAGGCTGCCGATGGAGCCAGTTGAAAAACCTGCAATGATCTGCTGGGCACCCGTGATAAGGCCGCCCTGCGATACGGTTGCGACCGCATCGGTGCCGGATGTTCCGATGCTGAGATAATAGTTCTGATCGTAATTTGTGCCATCAGCAGTAAGTTTCAGTGTGCTGCCGGTGCCCGTTACGTTCAACCTGCCTGTTGAACCTGCCCGTGATCCAACCTCGACACGCTGGCCAGCTTCAACAACGGCACCTTCACTGATATCAAGTGTGCCATTTCCGCTTGATCCGACAACCAGCGCTGCATCTATCAAATCAACGAGCGAGCCACTGCCTGAAACACTTAATTTACCCGATATATTGGCATCCTGCCCGATGGTGATGCCTTTGTCGGTGACGGTCGTTGCACCATCCTTGACGATAAATTCACCGTCCCCCTGTGCGCCAATAACCATGCCGTTATCGGCCTTAATCTGGCTTCCTGTGCCGGAAACAGTAACTACGCCTTTATCGGTTTTGCCAGGGAAGCCAACGGTCAGCATCTGGTTTGAGTTATAGTGCGCGCCATCCAGAACGTTCAGGGCACCGCTATCAACACGCGAGGAATTGGTGGTTGTCATGGTTGTGCCCTGTCCCGTCAGGGTCAGGGTGCCGTGATGTGAGGCTTGTGTTGCAAGCATGGGGTTGAAGGTGCCAACAACCAGACTATCAAGCGTGAGCGTTGATGCATTCTGTATGGTGACGATGGGGCCATCTTGCGCGTCGCCGCCAATAAAGAGGCCAGTCGCAGATGTGGTGTTGTTATCCAGTGTCAGGCCACCGGCCCCCACCCGGATATATTTGTATGTCTGGTCCTGATTTAGCGTCAGGGTCCCGGATCCTGTTTTTTCCAGGTCTACCGGGTCTGCGCTATTGGTCATTGCACCCGAAAGGGTGGCATTTCCTGTTAGCACTTCGACGGTAATCGCAGCATTTGCCAATTCAATGTCATTGCTGATTGTAACACCATCCGCAAGGCCCAGCGTGCCGCCGGTAATGCTGAGTTTTGATGTGCCAATTGCGCTGTTCGTGCCAAGGGTAAGAGTTCCCCCCTCAAGCGAGACATTGCCGCTGAAATTACTGCTGGTACCTGAAAGCGTTGTTTTGCCGGCGATGCTGCGGATCGTGCCTTTGCCAGCCTGCCCTGAAATATTGTCATCAATGACATAGTCTGTCTCGGTGTGGTTCAGGACAATTGTGCCGGTTCCCTCGCCAAATTCGATGCCATTGGCAGTTTCAAAGCTGCCCGCCGCAACGGCAGCACCATCGGCAGCTGCGCCAATAATCAGGGTTCCGTTTCCGGTTGCGCTATAGCCAATGCGCAAAACGTTATCCATGGTGAATTTGGCACCCTGCTGCAGCGTCAATGTCCCGGTACCATCAACGCCGATATAGCCATTGCCCGAAAAACTGTCATGTATCGATGACAGCTTGGTATTGGTGCCAGTCAGTAAAACACTGCCGGTTGAGCCAAGGTCATTGCCGATACCCACCACAGAAGCGGAACCCTGCGCTCCGTCCGAGATGGTCAGGCTGCCGGTATTATTGCTGGGGCCATTTCCGCTGCCGCCAACATAAAGCGACAGATGTGCGTTCCAGGTTGTATTCTCGCCGGTAACAGTCATGGAGGCAGTGCTGCCGGTTCCATCACCGTTTACATAGCCTGCGTCCGATTCAAGTGTGGCGCCGTCGGAAATTGTCGCGGTGCCGGATTCAACATTAAAAAAGCCATCCGCACTTTCCCAGTTTGCCGGAGTGCCGGGATTGGCCGTACCGACTTTGATGGATGTGCCGGCACCCGATGCAATGAATGTTGCACTGTTAAGGTAAACGCCACCCGCGACAGTTTCAAACTGGGCGCCGTCCTTAACCTCAAACGTGCCTTTTTTGAAACTGACATGCGATTGTGAAATCAATTTCGACCCGGTATCAGAAATATAGATTGATCCCGTACCGGCATCAGTTGCTGTTTTAACCTGGCCAGCGGAGACGGTGCCTCCCTCGGAAATGTTTAATGTTCCTGTGCCTTTATAACCGATCAGCAATGCTGTGGAATTGTCATTCCAGATCGCGTTTGTGCCGGTCACATTAACGGTTCCGGTTGCTCCGGTATCGGTACCGATAAATGTTTCTTTGGCTGACGGGCCGGAATTGGTGCCGCTATTTAAAGTTGTGCCCGCGCCAACATTCAGGATTGCTGATCCGGAATTGGGTGCTGATCCGACCTCAAGGTAATCGTAGCTCTCAGAGCCCGATACGGTGTGAGTATCGTTATTAATAATCAGATCAGCAGCCAGCCCCGGATTGGTTAAACCAAAACAATCCGTTGCAACAGATGCCAGTAATAGCAGTGTTATTTTTCCACGCGAAAAATTGAACATGCTCCCCCCTATAAGGCATGGTCACGGAATAAATTTGGGCTGCATTCGCTATTCGTTCGGGAAATCAGTTATGTTAGTCGATTGTTTTTATTGTTTTTAAAAAGCGGGCACGTCGTAGGCCGCCTGAAGCCTGAGAAGCCTTTGCGTTAACCGGTCACAGAGTTATTTTGTTACGGAAATTTTATTTTTTTTCTGCGAGGTCGCTGGCCAGTTTTTTACGCTTTTCAGAAATTTTGCGTAAATATCTCTCTCTCTGGATTACCTCGAAAGTATAATCAGTTTTTCCCTTTTAAATAAAGAGGGTGATTTTACTTCTCAAGGGTTGGTGGTATAGTACGAAATTTTGTGTAAAAATACGTTTGTATAATTATTAATCTTTTGATTGAGAAAAATATCTATTCAAATGGATTGGTTTGGATGTGTTGAACCTGCACTGTTAAGTGCCGAAATCGCACTTAGTGCGAGTTCGCGCAATGCAGGTGTGGCCTGATCGCGGATTTTAAGGGCGATGTCGATTGGGGGCAGGGGCGGCAGGTCGGGGCTGGTGATGATATGCAGCCCTTCATGATGCGCGGTACAGGCGGGCATCACACCCATGGCATGGCCGCCGCGTACTGCGGTGACCAGCATGGAATTGGCATTGCTGCTGTGGCTGATGCGATGGGGAATATCGTTTTGGCGCAGGGCGGCAAGGCCGCTGCGCCGCACGGAACAGGCATCGTGATAAACGGCAATCGGCAAGGGGCGCTGGCTTATTTCAAATTCAGGCAAGGCAACCCATACCAGCGGTTCGGAAATCACATGCAGGCTTTCGCCGTCGGGTTCGGCCGTCATGATGGCAAGGTCCAATTCCCCCTGCGCAACGCGTTTACCCAGATCAACGCTGTATCCGGCATGGCAGCTTATCTCGGTATGGGGCAGGCGCTGGGCGGCGGATCGCAAAATTTCGGGCAAAAAGATTGCCGCATAATCATCAGGCAGGCCAATGCGCAAAATCGCCGGTGCCGCTTCAAGCAGATCGGCGATCATGCGGTCATTCAACCCGATGATGCCTTCGGCATAGGATTTAACCACAAGGCCGGTGGCTGTAGGGATAATCTGGTTGCGGTGGCGGGAAATCAGGGGCGTGCCAACGGTTTCTTCCAGGCGTTTGATCTGCTGGCTGATGGCGGGCTGGGTGCGCAGAAGAATTTCGGCAGTGCGGGTGAAACTTTGGGTTTCCAGCACCTTCAGAAATGTTCTAAGCCAGTCAATATCAACATTAAGCAGCGCCATAAGTATCTGTTATTTCCGTTATAAGCCGAAGCAATTTCCCTTTTGACCGCGTCACTGGCAATGTGCCGGTGCAGGCAGTCAACGGGCATAATCTGGCGGCTGTTGTTGCGCAAAACAATGATTTTGTCACAAAGGCCACGGCAATGCAGAATTCCGCCTGTTTCAATGGGGCATCGGGATGCCAGAATATCAACGCACAGCGCACAGCAGGCGATTGTAGCACTGCGCACAGCGAAGACTCCCGCGAATTTGTGGCAAAATCATCAGCGTCGCATGCCCCGGTCAGCGCATCAAAAAGCATGATCTGGCCGGTCCTGGGCTTGTTGCTGGCGGCAAGCCTGATGGGGCTTGGTCCGATATTTGTGCGTCTGTCCGGCATATCGGCAGAGGCATCGGCCTTTTGGCGGGCGATGCTGGCCGCCCCGGTATTTCTGGTCGCCAGCCAGGGGCTGGCACTGGCCGGTTATGCCGGGCGCAAAACAGCCCGGAATGATGCCGCACATACCAAAACCGCCACAGATGCCCGCACGACCACGACACGCAAAACGGGTTTGCTGATTTTGGCTGGTGTGCTGTTTGCCGCCGATCTGATGTTTGCCCACCTGGCAATCGGCATGACAACGGTTGCCAATGCGATTTTGCTAAATAATCTGGCACCGCTTTTTGTGGGGTGCTTTGGCCTGCTGGGGTTGGCGCGGCGGCCCAGTCGCCGGTTCTGGCAGGGTTTGCCGATTGCGATGCTGGGTGCATTTTGCCTGTTTCTGGCAAGTTCACATGGCAGCGGGTCGATGCTGGGCGACGCAACGGCGATTTTGGCGGCTGGATTTTACGGGGCCTATTTCGTCGTAATCGCCAAGCTGCGCCAGGATCATTCCGCCCTGCAGATCATGCTATGGAGCACGATTGTCACCGCGATTGTGCTTGGGCTTTATATGCTGGTTTTTGATGGTGGCGTCGGTATGCCCGCGGTCATGGGCGGGTGGCTGGCCCTGTGCGGGTTGGCGTTTTTAACCCATATTGGCGGGCAGGGCATGGTTTCGGTCTGTTTCAAGCGGGTTGATGAAGCGACCGGGTCCATCATTTTGCTATGGCAGCCCTTTATGTCGGCCCTGTTGGGGGCATTGGTACTGGGCGAGGTTTTAAACCCCTGGCACGCCGTCGGGGCGGCCTTTGTGATGGTGGCCGTGGCCTATATCACGGTGCGTCGGCGGCGAAAGGCGGCGTAAATTTGCTTAAAGCGCTTTGCCGATCATTGATCAGGGATTAAGCATCAGCCACAGGGTGATAAAGGGGAAAATCACCGCCAGCATCCCCAGGAAATTCCATAACCGGGCGGCTCGGTAATAGGTTTCAGGCAGGTCGGTCTGGTTATGGTCGCATGCATTGCGCGCAATTTTTGCCATGCGCCGTTGCAGCGGGATAAGCCCCAAAAGCCAGATCACCGCAGCCAGAATGAACAGGAAAATGCCGCTTTGCAGGTTAAAGCGGGCGGCAAGGTCAATGCGCGCAATGTGATACATGCCAATGCCACCAATCGCGATCAGGGCAACGCCGCCTGCGGTAAAGATCAGGTCGGTGATTTTGATCAGGCGGCACGAAAAGGCAATGATGGCAGGGTTACGGGTTTTGTCGGCCAGGTTTTTCCATACCGCACTGACCGTGATGTTCCCCAGAAACAGGATCACGCCCAGAAGATGGATAAATTTGATAAAGGCAAAATCCATGTGGGGGCCCCCTGTTTGCAAATACAGGATCAGGGATGCCCCGTTTCACTTGCTATTGCAAGCCGTGATCGGCCCAAAACCGGTTATTGGGCCTTTGATTTTAAATTGGCGGGAATGCCAAGGTCTTCGGCCAGCAGGCCAAAAACAAAATCCTGCAGGGGCTGGTCGGTTGGTGGCGAAATCATGCCATCGATAGCCAGGGTGGCAATGCCGTGGGCGCGGCTCCAGGCGGCAAGGGCGCGGTTATAGGCATTGGCCGCATCGGCCAACGTCATATTGCCGCGCTGGTCCAGATTGGTGACCGATCGTTGCAAAATATCAAACACGGCATCGGCGGCATCGCGCAGGTCGGGATACTGGTCCAGCGGTGGGCGTTCGCGGCCAAAAATCAGGCGGAAATGCTGCGGGTTTTCAATGGCAAATTCAACATAGGCCGCACTAAGCGCCATGATGCGTTCTTCATGGGGCAGGTTGCGCTGGGCGGTTTCTTCCAGCCGCTCGCCAAAGCGTTTTAAGGCCGCAATCGCCACTGCCGCCAAAATGCCATCCTTACCGTCAAAATGCCGATAGGGTGCTGCTTCGGAAACACCCGTCAGGCGGGCAAGGCGGCGCAGCGACAGGCCGCCGGGGCCTTCGGATCGCAAAATGGTTTCGGCCTCGCGCAGCAAAACATTGCGCACATCGCCGTGATGATATTTGGACATTTGCTCGGTTCGGTCTTTTTTATGTTAATAATGTTAACATAAACAGTCACTTCGATATGGTCAAGTAAAAAGTCGCAGAAATCCGCCATTTTTTCAGGTTGAATTGCATGCGTAGACCCTCGCCCGCACCCGAGTTTATCGCCCGGTTTCGGGGTTTTAAGGGGGCAGCAATCAGATTGCAATTGCGCAAATCCAGCACCGGTTGATTTTCTGGCGGATGGCCTGTTATTGGATTTTGGGGGCTGCGATTGGGACGGGGAAAGGGCATGGTGCCATGCATTTTGGTCCTCCCGCTCGCGGCGTTAGGGGGCAAAGGGCTTTAACGCTCAGGCTGACCAGCCTTGGGTGACTGCTGGTTCCCAACGTTACCCGGATGACAAGCGCGCAAACAAAAACGGCAGACTGGGAATGATCTGCCGTTTGCAATTTTCAGGCCTGCCAAGCCCCGGCCCGCGAGGGCGGTGCTATGGCGTTATTTCAGGCTTTGTTCCAACCTTCGCACTGCGCACGGTGGCGAAGCAGGTGGTCAGCAAGCACGATGGCTGCCATGGCTTCGCCCACCGGAACGGCACGAATGCCAACGCAGGGGTCATGGCGGCCCTTGGTGACCACATCAACATCCTTGCCAGCCGTATCAACACTTTGGCGCGGGGTGAGGATGGAGCTGGTCGGTTTGACCGCAAAGCGAATGATCACGTCCTCGCCCGATGAAATACCGCCGAGAATGCCACCCGCATGGTTGGACAGGAAAACCGGTTTGCCGTCTTCGCCCATGCGCATTTCATCGGCGTTTTCAATGCCGGTCAGTTCGGCAGCTTCAAAGCCATTGCCAATTTCAACGCCCTTGACGGCGTTAATCGTCATCATGGCCTTGGCAAGGTCGGCATCCAATTTGTCGTAAATCGGGTCCCCCAGGCCAACCGGCACGCCAGAGCAAACCACCTCGATCACGGCACCAACGGACGATCCATCCTTGCGCAAGCCATCAAGATATTCTTCAAAAACCGGTACGGCTTCGGGATCGGGGGTGAAGAAGGGGTTGTTATCAACCTCGTCCCAGTTCCAGTTGGCGCGATTGATTTCCTTGGTGCCCATTTTAACCAGCGCACCGCGAATTTTGATGTCATCGCCCAGAATTTTGCGGGCAACGGCACCGGCAGCCACCCGCATGGCGGTTTCACGGGCGGATGAACGCCCGCCACCGCGATAATCGCGAATGCCGTATTTTTCCCAATAGGTGTAATCGGCATGGCCGGGGCGGAACTGGTTTTTAATCTCGCCGTAATCCTTGGAACGCTGATCGACATTTTCAATCAGCAGACCAATCGGGGTGCCGGTGGTTTTGCCTTCAAACACACCCGAAAGGATTTTAACCTCGTCAGGTTCGCGGCGCTGGGTGGTAAAGCGCGACTGGCCGGGTTTGCGTTTTTCCAGATATTTCTGAATGTCGGCTTCACAAAGATCAAGACGCGGGGGAACCCCATCCACCACGCAGCCAATGGCCGGGCCGTGGCTTTCGCCGAAGGTGGTGAAACGAAACAGGGACCCAAAACTGTTGCCAGCCATCAGAAAATTCCAGATTTGATAGGGTTAATATTCTAAACAGACAAAACGGGCCGCCCGCGGGCGACCCGGTTTATCGGATTTTGGCGGGGTCAGGACTTGCTGACCGTGATGTCCGGGGCATCAACCTGTTTCATGCCAACGGTGTGATAACCGCAATCGACATGGTGGGTTTCGCCCGTCACACCCGAAGACAGGTCGGACAGGAAATACAGGCCGGAATGACCAACATCGTCAATCGTGACGTTGCGGCGCATCGGCGAGTTATATTCGTTCCATTTCAGGATATAGCGGAAATCGCCAATGCCCGATGCGGCAAGCGTCTTGATCGGGCCAGCCGAAATCGCGTTAACACGGATATTATCCGGGCCAAGGTCGTTGGCCATGTATTTGACGCTGGCTTCAAGGGCTGCCTTGGCAACGCCCATGACGTTGTAATGCGGCATGACCTTTTCCGCCCCGTAATAGGACAGGGTCAGCATGGAACCGCCATTGGGCATCATCTTTTCGGCGCGCTGGGCAACAGCGGTGAACGAATAGACCGAAATGTTCATCGACATGGCGAAGTTTTCGGGGGACGTATCAAGATAGCGGCCACGAAGTTCGTTTTTGTCGGAATAGCCAATCGCATGGACGATGAAGTCAATGGTTTCCCATTTTTCCTTCAACGCGTCAAAAGCCGCATCGATGCTTGCCGGGTCACTGACATCGCAGGGCAGCACGATATCGCTGCCGATGCTTTCGGCCAGCGGGCGCACGCGTTTGCCAAGGGCATCACCCTGATAGGTAAATGCAACCTCGCCACCGGCGGCGGCAACGGCACGGGCAATGCCCCATGCAATGGATTTGTCGTTGGCGACGCCCATGATCAGGCCTCGCTTACCGGCCATCAGGCCTGAAAGATTTTCGGCGGACAGGCTCATATTCCCTCTCGTTCAGGCAATCTCTCCACAGCTGGTGCGACGCCCGGTCAGGGTTGCGCCCAATACTGGAGACATTCAATATTATCCGCATCCTACACAAAGCCGGGCTAAAATCAATCTGGCCTGTTTTATCTTTGCGTGGCGCGTTACTCTCTCTTGCTGTTCTTACTATAGTCGGAAATTGCACAGGATTAAGCGTTTAATGGAGAATTGGCGAAAATTGCTCGATGACCGCACCGGATTTTGGCGTTATGCCTTTCTGCGGTTTCTGCATGACAAATCCCCGCAACGCGCCAGTGCGCTTTCATATACCACCCTTCTGGCGATGGTGCCGTTCCTGGCAATTGCGCTGACGGTGCTGTCTGCTTTTCCGGTTTTTGATGCCTGGAAAGACCAGATTTCCGGCCTGATCTTTAGCAATTTCCTGCCCCAGACCGGGTCGGAAGTGGCCGATTATCTGACCGGGTTTTTAAAAAATACCGGGCGCATGACAGCCATTGGCACCATCGTTTTGGGCTTTACCGCTGTAATGCTGCTGGGGTCCATCGAAACCGTGATGAACGATGTTTTCAGGGTAACAACACCGCGCAAGCTGTTATCGCGCCTGGTGGTGTTTTGGGCATTGATCACGGTGGGGCCTTTGTTGCTGGGGCTTAGCCTGTCGCTGGCATCCTATATTTTTGCCATGCGCCACTTTGTCGGGGGCGAAGCACTCGATGCGCAAATTGGCCAACTGGGTTTTCTTGCTCCCTTCTTTTTGTCGGCCATTGCCTTTTCGCTGCTGTTTTTGGGTATGCCCAACCGGTCGGTTGTCCTGATTGACGGCATAATTGGTGGGGTAGTGGCGGCCTTCCTGTTCGAACTTCTAAAAAAGGGGTTCGGCCTTTATGTCAGCACCTTTCCCACCTATCAGACGATTTATGGTGCCGTTGCGGTCGTACCAATTTTCCTGATCTGGATGTATCTGACCTGGATGGTGATTTTGCTGGGCGCGCAGGTGGCTGCGGCCCGGTCGGAATGGCGGGCAGCACGGGCAGCTGGCCTGGTGCCCGACCCGCGCGGCGGTTTGCCGGGCCAGACCGAACGCCTGATTGCCGTGCTGAAATTGCTGGAATATCTGCAAAACCGGTTTCAGCAGGCCGAAAAACCGCCAACCTATCGCAAGCTGCTGCATGAATTGAAAATGGGTGGGCGTGATCTTAACTGGGCCTTGGCCGCCTTGCGCCGGGAAAAGCTGATTGATCGCAGCGAAAAGCATCGCTGGCTGTTATCGGGTGACTTATCGCGCCTGAAACTGGGCGATCTGATGGGCAAACTCGGCCTGTTTTTAGATCAGGACCGGTTTTTGCTGGTGGATGTCAAAAGCGGTTGGCCGATGCGGGTGCGCGATAAACTGATCGAACTGGAAGACAGCCGCAAAGGGTTGCTTGATGTGTCGATTGGCGAGCTGTTCCAAAGCCCGCGTCCCGACGACAAGGTGCCCGAACCCCTTGAAAAAGACGATGACGACAGCAAAAAGCGCGACAGGGAAATTGATCATAACGATATGACAAGCCAGATCGACTAGCGTGACGGGCTGCCATTTTTTGCAGCTATGAAAAATGCCGGCGCCATTTGGGGCCGGCATTTTGTTTGGGCGTTTGCCCGCCAGGTATTTGGAGCAGGGCGATCTATCAGGCGTCGATTTGTGTGGTGGGGGCAATGGCAATCAGGATGCTACAGGGGGCATGCGCCAAAAGCGATGCGCCCGTCGAACCACCCCACCAGCGCGACAGCGCACCTTGTTCACGGTGGCCCACTACGATCAGATCAGACTGGATCTCCTTGGCAACGCGGCCAATTTCACCGGCGGGAATACCGTTTTCAAGGCGCGTTTCAACCGAAAGCCCCATCCCCTGCAGCTTGGCCTTGCCTTCGTTCAGGCTTTCCTGAATGTCGGCCAGCATCCGGTCCGGCAGGTCGGACGGCACCGCTGCCTCGGCATAAATCACGCCGATATCGGGGGCCAGAACGGCCAGCAGGCAAACTTCTGCCTGGCACATAACGGCCAGTTCCGCGCCCTGTTTCAGGGCCGCGCGGCCTTCCTGGCTGCCATCATAGGCAAGAAGGATTTTTTTATACATGATGAGGGCCTTTTCTGTGAAAAGCTGGTGGGAACAGGATGTTACCCGATGCATCCGCCTGTGCCAAGTTCAACAAGAAAAAGCTAATTTAATCCCGGGTTAGGGGGCGGGGGCCAGGGCAGCGGTGTTTGGCTGCGGGTCAATGGTCCCTATGGCCCCAAAGCCCCCAAAGCGCCCAATGGCCCCAACCGCCGCGAAGGTCGCGTTACTCAGGCGCTGGTATTGCCGTCATCGTCACGGCTTTCCCCGGTTTGTGGGCGGTTGGTTTCGTCGGGTGCATTTTTTGCAGCCTGGCTGACCTCAAACCGCAAAGGTTGCCTGCCGGGGTGCAGGTGCAGGTCACGCTGCGGGAAGGGGATTTCGATATTATTGGCTTTAAACTCGTCCCACACATTAAGCAGCACTTCGCTGATGATATTGCCGCGCCCGTTTTGCGGGTCGTTGATCCAGAAACGTATTTCAAGATCAACCGAATTATCGCCAAAGCCGCGCAACAGCGTGTTGGGGCCGGGTGTTTCAAGTACCCGTTTGCAGCGCGCCGCCGCAGCATTGCAAAGCGCAATCGCCTGACGCGGGTCATTGTTATAGGAAATGCCGACCGGGACTTTCAGGCGTAGCTGAACGTCAGTGTGGCTCCAGTTTTCGACCTGATTGGTGATCAGGTCTTCGTTGGGAATCAGAAACTCGGTGCCATCACGGGTGCGAACGGCGGTATAGCGTGCGCCAAGCGACTGGATCCAGCCAAAGGTATCGCCAATGGCAATGACATCGCCGGGTTTGATCGACCGATCCAGCAGCAGAATCAACCCGCTGATCAGGTTGGCAACAATGCGTTGCAGGCCAAGGCCGATCCCCACACCAACCGCACCACCAAAGACGGCCAGTGCCGTTAAATCCACGCCAATTGTCGACAGGGCGAAAAAGACCGCGATGGATAGCAGCACAATTTTTAAAAGTTTGACCAGCAGCACCTGCACAGAAGGCGTTAGTCGGTGCACACGATTAATGCGCTGTTCAAACAGATGCGATGCAAAGGATGCCACCCACAACAAAATCGCCAGCGACAGCACGGCCTTGATCAGCCCGTAAACCGACACACGGACACTGCCCAGTTCAATGGCGATGCCATCAAGCATATCGATGGTCGGGGTAAGCAGGCCAACAATGTTAAGGGCGGCGATGCTCCAGGCGATAATGGCAATGGTCCGGCCCCAGACCGGGTCATTCATAAAGGCGCTGGCAAGGCGAATGAAAATCCAGGCATTCAGCAGGCTGGCAACCAGCCGCAGCACATTATGCGGATAGGGCGCCTGGGTGGCGATGCCATCAAGAACCCAGACAATCAGAACAAATACCAGCGGAAAGGACAGGCCGGGCAGGGTGGCGCAAAACCGCCGCAAGCCTGGAATGTGGCTTAGCCCATGCCAGTTTTGCAATCGCGACAGCAGCCGTGCCACCGGCTTTGCCAGCAACACTGCCGGTACCGCCGCAAGCGCGACCGCCGCAATTTGCAATAAAATGGGAACAAGCAGAAGGTTGGCTTCTACCCAGTTAAGGGCCTGTTCAAGCCACGCCACTATTCGGTCAGATTGCCAGAAACCGTCCATCCATGCCCGCCCGACTGAAATGATCCGCCCTGTGTGAATGGCCCGGTCTTATGCCGGTTTATTCGGGCGCTTAACGTATCCTATACGGTGATCATAACATTCTGGCTCAGAAATTCAGCCAAAACAGTAACCTGGGTGCTGGCGTGGCGCATTTGGATGGTCTGGCACGGGAAATCATTCCATGCCAGACGCGCTAAAGGGCTTTGTTGCCGGGTGATCAGGGTTTCATGGTGCCATGCAGGCGGAAATTGTTGTGCCATGAAAAGGCTTCTTCGATCAGGTGCGGGGTATGGCCGCCCCGGGCAACGGCGCGATTGAAATAATCGGTCAGTTCCACCCGATAGGTGGGATGCACACAATTGGCGATAATGGTTTGGGCCCGTTCGCGCGGGGCCAGGCCACGCAGGTCGGCCAGGCCGGTTTCCGTGATCAGGATATCAACATCATGTTCGGTATGGTCAACATGGCTGACCATCGGCACCACGCTGGAGATTTTGCCGTCTTTGGCGATGGATTTGGTCACAAAGATCGACATATGGCCATTGCGGGCAAAATCGCCGGACCCGCCAATGCCATTCATCATGTGGGTGCCGCCGACATGGGTGGAATTGACATTGCCGTAAATATCAAATTCCAGCGCGGTATTGATGCAGATAAGCCCCAAACGCCGGATGACTTCGGGATGGTTGCTGATTTCCTGGGGACGCAGGATCAACTGGTGTTTATAGCGGGCAAGATCGGCAATCACCTGTTCATAGCGTGGTTGCGACAGCGTGATGGATGAACCCGATGCAAAATCAAGTTTGCCCGCATCAAACAGGTCAAAGGTCGAATCCTGTAGCACCTCGGAATACATTTTAAGACCGTGAAACGGCGTATCGATAAAGCCATGCATCACGGCATTGGCAATGGTGCCAATACCGGCCTGCAGGGGCTGTAATTCATTGGTCAGGCGGCCTTTTTTGACCTCAAATTTCAGAAAATCGGCCAGATGTCCGGCAATGGAACGGGTGTCGTCATCGGGCGGCAGAACGGTTGATGAACTGTCAAGTTTGCGGGTAACGACAATGGCTGCGATTTTGTTGGGATCAACCGGGATAAACGGAAAACCCACCCGGCTTTCGGGGGAAACAACCGGGATCGGCTGGCGCGTTGGGCGACGCGAAGGGATGTAAATATCGTGCAATCCTTCCAGCGTTTCGGATTGCGACAGGTTGATTTCGACAATCACCTTTTTGGCGAGAATGGCAAAACTGGCCGAATTGCCAACCGATGTGGTCGGAATGATGCCGCCCTGTTCGGTGATGGCAACCGCCTCGACCACGGCAATGTCGATGCCCGGTATCTGATCGGTGCGAAGCTGCTCAACCGTTTCGGAAAGGTGCTGGTCAATAAACATCACCTCGCCAGCATTGATGGCCTTGCGCAAGCCCGGATCGGCCTGAAAGGGGATGCGGCGCGTCATCACATGGGCCTCGGCCAGGGTCCGGTCCAGGTCATTGCCAAGCGACGCCCCGGTCATCAGCGTGATTTTCAGGGGATGGGTCTTTGCCCGCTCGGCCAGCGCCATTGGTACGGCCTTTGCCTCGCCCGCGCGGGTAAAGCCGCTCATGCCAACAACCATGCCATCCTTGATCAGAGCGGCCGCTTCTTCGGCGCTGACAACACGTTCCTGAAATTTGGGATGGCGAATACGCTGGCGATGCATGGGGCTTTCCTTTGTGGCGGTAGGGAATTTTCAAATACAAGGTGTAATTGAGCGGCAAGCACAAAGGGTGTGAGAAATTCGCGCATGCCTTTGTATTTTCTGCAATGCTAATATAATTGGTGCAATTAAAAACTGCAGCAGGGCAGAGGAACATCAACAGGGTACGGGGCACTCTGTTGGGGCAGGGCGCACTCTGTCGGGGGCGACCCACTTTAATCGTCAGGTGATCAGATATTCGCAGGCGCTCCGCTCTGGTAACAGGGGCTCAGCCGGGCAGGGATTGCAGGAAATGGTCAATGGCAGCAGCGCACTCATCAAGGTTTTGGTCCTGCGTGCGGCCCGATGCCTTGCGCGGGGTAAAATCATGGTTGCCATCGGCCACCCAGTGCAGGCGGATGGCTGGTGACAGGTCATAGCCCGCAATTTCATCGGGGCTGCCAAACGGGTCGCGTGTGCCATGGCAAATCAGGCTTGGTGTCGTCAGGGTCTTTAAATGGTCGGTGCGCGGTTTGTCGGGTTTGCCGGTCGGATGAAACGGATAACCCAGGCACAGCAGGGCATGGACCCCGGCCGTATCGGCAATCATGCTGGCAATGCGCCCGCCCATGGATTTTCCGGCGATTACCAGTTTATTCCCAGGTGTGATGTTGGCATCGGCAATGGCGGTTTGAAAGGCGTCCATCAGGGCTGGTGCGCGGTCGGGTGGGCGTTTTTTGCCATCGTCGCGGCGTTTGACCATATAGGGAAATTCAAACCGGCCAACGCGGTATCCCTTATTCCCCAGTTTTTCGGCCATATCGGCCATAAAGGGGCTGTCCATCGGCGTGCCGGCGCCATGGGCAAACAGAATGGCTGTTTTTGCATCATGCGGGCCGGTCCAGATGAAACGGGTGGTCATGGTGGCATCCATTCTGTTTGGCAGATTTAACAAATAAAGGGCCGTTACAAACCAGTCTGTAACGGCCCTGTGTGGTTTTGGCGCGATGGGGGTAAATTACCGCGCGGAATAGGGATGTTCGCGCGACCATTTTTCGATGAAATCGATCAGTTCCTGGTCACGCTTTTCCGGCAGCTTGACGGTCAGATGCACATATTGATCGCCTCGCTTGTCGCCCCGGTTATAGGGCGCACCTTTGCCGCGCAGGCGCAATGTGGTGCCGCTATTGGCATTGGCAGGCAATTTCATCGATACCTTGCCATCGATGGTCTGAACCTCGATCGACCCCCCAACGATTGCCTCGCCAAGCGAAATTGCCATGTCGCAATGCAGGTCATTGCCTTCGCGGCGGAACTGCTGATCGGCGTGAACATGCAGTTTGATCAGGGCATCACCGGCTTCACCACCATTCATGCCTGCCATGCCCTGGTTTTTCAGGCGCAGGGTCTGGCCATCTTCACTGCCCGGCGGAATGCGAACTTCAAGCTGCTTGCCACTGGCAAGGTTGATGCGTTTGGTGGTGCCCAGCAGGGCATCTTTCAGCTCAAGGCTCAGCTCGTAGCTGATATTCGGGCCTTTGACCCGTGTATTGCGCTGTTGGCCGCCAAAACCGCCACGCGCACCCGCACGGTTGCCAAAAATTTCATCGAAAATGTCTTCGGCGCTGCCGCCGCCAAAACCGAACGGATCGCCACCACCTGCCGAACTGCGATAGCCGCCTGCACCGGCACCCGCACGGCCAAACGGGCCTGTGTCGCGGCCATCGGCATCGATTTCGCCATTGTCGTATTTTTTACGACGATCGGCATCCCCTAACAGATGATAGGCCGCCGATACCTTTTTAAAGCGTTCTTCGATTTTGGCATCGTTCGGATGAAGGTCCGGATGCAATTCACGCGCAAGTTTGCGATAGGCTTTTTTAATCTCGTCCTGCGAGGCCGTTTTGGTTACGCCAAGGATCTTGTATGGGTCCTGCATTGCCAGCCTGGTTGGAAAAGGTGAAACATTGGACCGGCCCCATGACCGGAATCTTTGATATTATTAGCGGGTCTTGACCGCGATCAGAAGTATTTTCAGCACGGTTTTCGATGTTTTGTCCGCCATAAGAAAAACGGCGCAGGCCTGATGCGCTGCGCCGTTTTGTCAAAGCCGTGTCGGTCTTAATTGACGACTTTCCAGGTGCCATCGGGCTGGCGGCATGCCGTGCCAAAGGCTTTCTGTTCTTCGCCGCCAATCATGACGGTCTGCTGGTATTCGCGGCAATATTGTTCGGTTTCCGCTTTCTGATAGGTGCGTGTCGGGGTGATGGTGCCCGAATGGCCGCTATCAGGGTTGGTCCAGCTGCTTGTCTGGCCGACCGGGGCGGTTTCAAGGGTGTGCTGGGTGGTGTTGCGCATCATGGCGCGGTCGGCATTGTCAAGCGACTTGCCGATTTCGCTACCAATCATGGCACCGGCAAGTGTCCCCAGTGCCACGCCCACAAGCTGGCCTTTGCCCTTGCCGAATTGTGCGCCGGCAACGGCACCGCCAACTGCGCCCAGAAGGCCGCCTGCGGTCTGCTTCGTTCCCTGGTTTTCCGCACAACCAGCCAACACAAAAGTGCCGAGCATTACGGGGATGATAAAAAAGCGTGCTTTCATTATATTCATGCCTACCTTGTCTTTACTGTCCCAACCGATATGTATGTGTTTGGCGGACTGGTCTTGTCGTGTGATCCTGTCTGTCGCAAGATGCCAACCAGTTGAGCCAAAATACGTTGTAAAAGGACCGTTTAGGGTAATGGACGAAAAAATTACGACAAAAATTGGGCATGTGGCCCACAATGATCCATTCGATCTTTTTGATGTATGGTTCCGGGAGGCAAAAAACAAGGAAGATGCCTATCCCGATGCCATGACCCTGGCCACCGCCGATGCCCAGGGCCGCCCCTCGGCACGCATTGTGCTGCTTAAGGATTTTGATCCTGAAGGGTTTGTTTTTTATACTAATTATGAAAGCCGCAAGGGAACGCAGCTTGGCGAAAATGCCTATGCCGCCTTGTGCTTTCACTGGAAGAAACTCGAACGCTGTGTCCGCATCGAAGGGCCGACCAATAAGGTAAGTGCAGCCGAGTCGGATGAATATTTCCAGTCACGCGCGCGCGGCAGCCAGATTGGCGCCTGGGCATCGACCCAGTCCCGCCCGATGGCAGGCCGGTTTGATCTTGAAAAACGGGTGGCGGAATTTACCGCCAAATTCGGTTTTGGCAAGGTGCCGCGCCCGGATCATTGGGGTGGTTTTCGTCTTGTCCCGGACCGGATCGAATTCTGGTCCGAAGGCACCTTCCGCCTGCATGACCGCCAGCTTTACACCCGCGATGCTGAAGGCACCGGCTGGCTGGTTGAAAAGCTGTTTCCGTAAAATTTATCCTGTTTGGGGCGGGCAGGTCCGTAATGGTTTGTCCGTTCCTTACGATTTGGCAGGCGGGCAGAACGCTTCCTGCAGGACAAGGATCACCTTCATCACATTGGGGTCCTTGATCGAATAATAGATGGTTTGAGCATCACGACGGGTTTTTACCAGGCCATCGCGACGCAGGCGCGCCAGATGCTGCGACAGGGCGGACTGTTTTAACTGCAATTCGCCTTCAAGCGTTCCCACCGACTTTTCCGTTTCGCCCAGCGAGCACAAAATCATCAGGCGCCACTGGTTGCCCAGCGATTTCAGAAATTCGGAAGCCTCAAGCGCATTATCGTAGAGTTCGTTATAATTCATTTGTTCTGGTCTTTGCCTTTCGGCGCGTGAATCCGCATTCCGGATCGATCATGTTTATGGGCATGCACCCAAATGATATAGTTTTGGTCGTCGCGTCAAAATTAAAACGGAATTTGATGTAACTGTCTGGCTGTTCTTTCTTGTACTGGCTGGGCCGTTTTGTCCATGCTTTGAAGATTGGGACGACCAACCCAAAAGGCAATATTGCATCTGACAATTGCCATGCCACTGCTTTGGAACGAAAATTTGAGAAATTCGAAAGTTTTGATTTCTGACAAAGACGACATGGCTTTTTGACGACAGACTGCCGTTATCAAGGGTGCCTGCGATCCTGTTTAGAAAGTCCCGCCCGCCAGGATGGCAGATGTATCAGGTTCAAACGAATATGGGGTATTTATACCATGGCTGTACGTACGATTTTGGCTCCGGTTGCTGGATCGGAAATGGACCGGCGGGTTCTTGCGCTGGCCTTCAGTGCCGCCCGGCGCTTTGATGCGCATCTGGAAGTTCTGTTTGTTGCCCCCGAACCCCAGGATGTTATTCCCATTGTGGGTGAAGGCATGTCCGGCCTGATCATTGAAGAAATGATGGGGGCTGCTGAAAAGGAAACCAAAAAACGCCTGGCAAATGCCGAGGCGGCCTATCTGGCAGCCCGCCAGGCCGCCGGCATTGACGAGGCCGACGCCCCGCGCGCCACCCTGCAACCCACCTGCGCCTGGCGCCGCGATGACGGGCGCGAGGACGAAACCGTTGCCCGCCGTGGCCGCCTGTTCGACCTGGTGGTGATCGGGCGCGACCCGCGCGAAGCCGCCGCGTCGCTTACCTTTGATGCCTGCCTGATGGAAACCGGCCGCCCGTTGCTGGTGGCACCGGAAACCGTGCCCAATGATGTGGGGTCAAAGGTGATGATTGCCTGGAATGGCGGGGTCGAGTCTGCCCGTGCGGTAACGTCATCCATGCCGCTTTTGCGCCAGGCCAGCGAAATCACCATTGTCAGCGTTGGCGAGGTGCCACATGGCCGCGCAACGGCGCAGGCACTGGCTGACCAGTTTGTCTGGCACGGCGTACAGGCCAATGTCGATTTGCGCCCTGAACAGCCCAACGTTGCCGCCGCCCTGATGGATGCAGCGCAAAAGTGCGGCGCGGACAGCGTTGTTCTGGGGGCGTACAGCCATTCGCGCTTCAAGGAAATGATTTTGGGCGGTGTGACCCAGGATATGCTGGCAAAATGTGCATTGCCCCTGTGGATAATGCATTGACGCAAACGTCATCCATCATATTGAAACTTCATCAGAAATTCGAAATACAGGGTTTCTGACCAGAAAAAGGCGCAGTTTTCTGCGCCTTTTTTTGTTGCGCCTGCGAAGAAAAAGGATCAGGCTTTGATCAAATATTACAAAAAAAAGTCTTATTAGGGTTAGTGGGCGGTTTTCGTCCTGGAGAAATGTCTGGCAAGGGGTGATCCCAATGTTGTCTTTGCGCGATGTAATCGATTTCGCCGCAATGTCCGAAGAACTGGCTTCTGAAATTGCTGAAACTGCGCAACTGCCCGATCTGGGGGCGGTATTTGCGCGCACGTCTCATCGGGTTGTTGATGTTGTTGCACCCTGCGGTGCCAACGATACCGACGCCGAATAAACCAGCCTTTCCATTGCTGGTGCAGCAGGGCCAAAAGGCTTTTGGTCCAAAGTCCCGTTTTCCGGTTTTTACGGCGTATCAAACTTTCTAAAACAGGTCCATCTGGCTGGTGTCTTCTGCCCGTCGGCTGTTGGATTGCGCGTTTTCCGGTTCCTGTTCTTCCCAATGCAATATGCCATCGGGGACAGGCCCCAGCATGTGCCGCACAGCAGCAAAAGGCCGCTTGGCATCCAGCCAGTGATGCAGGTGGTTGGGGCCAATAATGGCGGGCATCCGGTCATGGATATGCGCAATCGACCCGGCTGGTGCGCAGGTAATAATCACCACATCCGTTCCGTTTTCCAGCCCGGCAAATAAAAACGGCTGATGATCGGGCAGGGTGATGTGGTTTTTGTGCCGGTTTCGCCCCTCCTTGCGCCATTCATACCATCCCGTTGCCGGGACCAGACAGCGGCGCTGCAAAAGTGGCCGAAAGGTTGGTTTTTGATCCAGCGTTTCCGACCGGGCATTGATCAGCGGGGCATTGTTGCCGCTGCCAGCCATGTTTTGGGCCTGTACGGGCCGTGGCAACCCCCAGCGGCGCGTGCCCAATGACCATGCCGGGACAATAACCGCCACCGGGTCTGTCGGGCGGCGAATGCCCGAAAGGCCATAAAAGGTGGGATCGTTTTCAGCATTTCCCCCATCATCTCCCCCATCATTGCCATCATCACCGTTATCGCCCGTTTCACCCGAACCAGCGTTGCTATCATTGGACTTTGCGTTGTCCCGTGCGTCGCCTGATGGGCTGAAATCGCCCTGTTGGCCGTTGGCCTTTGTATTTTCATGCCGTGAAAAATCATCGGGTGCATCGTGGGGCGCATAATGGCCGGGTTCGGCAATTTCGCCGGTTGCCCTGCCATAGGGGTCCGGCACATGGCGGATGATTTTTTCCATATCCAGTGCCAGGCGCACCTGAAAGGCGCGGATATCGTCATTCAGGTCAAAGCGGCTGCACATATATTTCCGGTTTCCGTTTGTCGTGCGGTGGCGGTAGCGGCAAATTTGGCCTATATCGGCAGGATACATCAATGCGGACCCGAATGCCTGCTGATTATCCTTTGGCCTGACAGGATATTGGGGCGGGATGCCGTCTATACGCAAAAGGCTTTCGTGATATAAACGGCGCAGCATGTCGCCATCAGCAAGGAAACCATATATGAGCAACGCCACCGCACCAAAAACCGTTGTTCTGACCGGGGCCAGCCGCGGGATCGGCCATGTAACGGTTGGTTATTTTGCCCGGCGTGGCTGGCGGGTAATTTGCTGTTCGCGTGAAGCCCCACCGCCCAGTTGCCCGCGTGACCCCTCGCAGGGCATCCACATCAAGGCGGACCTGTCCAAACCCGAAGATGTCGACATGTTTATTGCCCAGGCCAACGAGGTTTTGGGCGATGACCCGCTTCATGCGCTGGTCAATAATGCCGGCGTGTCGCCCAAAACCCCCTACAAGGAACGGCTGGGCTGCCTGAATGGGGATCTCGCCGGGTGGCGCGATGTGTTCGAGATCAACTTCTTTACACCGTTAACATTGGCGCGTGGTTTCGCCGCGGCCCTGCATCGCGGCAAGGGGGCGATTTGCAATATCACCTCGATCGCGGGGCATTATGTGCATCCCTTTGCCGGTTCTGCCTATTCAACATCAAAGGCGGCCCTTTCCGGGCTGACCCGTGAAATGGCGGTGGAATTTGCCGAACTTGGCGTACGGGTGAATGCGGTCGCACCGGGCGAGATTAAAACATCCATGATCTCGCCGGAATATGAGGCACTGGTCCCGCGTATCCCCATGAACCGCATGGGCACGCCCGAGGATGTTGCCGCCGCCGTGCATTACCTTGTCGGTGATGAATCCGGTTACGTCACCGGCACCGAAATTTTCGTGACCGGCGGGCAGCATCTTTATTAAGCGGTTTGCGCCGTATCAACGGCAAAGGGCTTTAACGCAATTGCCAAAACAAAACCCCGAACCATTAGCGGTTCGGGGTTTTGTTTTGTACTGGCCCCGTTGGCAGGGCAGGAACTGGCAAAGGTGCCTTATGCGTCACGCCTTGGGCTGGTTGCGCAGTTTTTCAGCCTCGGCGTAGAATTTCTTTTCCCATTCCTTGTGGTTATCAAGCCCTTCGCGCAGGAACGGCGTGAAAATGGCAAGGTTCATCAGGATTTTGTGAACCAGCAGGGCCGGGAATTTAAGCGGTTTCTCAAAATCGACAAACAGGACAACACGGGTTTTATCCGTGTGGTTCCAGGCTTCATGTTCATAGGCATCATCAAAAATCAGGACCTTGCCTTCTTCCCAATGGCAGACCTGTTTATCAACACGGATCGCCAGTTTGTCGGCCGGTTCCGGCACGATCAGGCCCAGATGCATGCGCAGCACCCCGTTATAGGGGCCACGATGGGGCGGCAGATGTTTGCCGGGTTCAAAAATGGAAAACATCGCTGTTTTCAGGCCGGGGATCTTATTAACGATGCGCCATGTTTCCGGGCAGCTTTGCACCGCCTTTTCCGATTTCACGCCAAAACCAAGCAGGAAAAAGGTTTTCCAGTGATTGTCGGTCGAAATGGTTTTCACATCGGTTGAAATATCCTGAAAGGATGGCAGGTCGGCCTGACGTTGCAACACCTGTTCCAGTTCCTTGCGGATGGCGGGCCATTCCTTTTCAATTTCGGCTGCCCAGGGAAATGTCGCGTTATCGTAAACCGGCGGATTGCCCAGCTTGGCGTATTTGTAATTCAGCCCTTCAGCCCAGGAAACAATGCCCATGAAAAACCGGGTAATGCGGCTGGGTCTGTCCATCGGGTTGATGCCGTCAGTACCGAAAGTCTGCTTGGGCTCGTAAGACGTGTCTTGTTCAACTGCTGCGTCAGGATGGGACAACTTTACGCTCTTTCAAAAACAGGCACATAAACAGGCGAATTGCCAATTGGTCACGTAATCAAGGCAATATTTTGCAAAAACAGAACACTAGCGTCTCTGCCGGTTATGGTCAAACATGTCTGGAAATTTGTGGGTCGATAAATTTAAACCAGCGGGGGTTGAGTTAGCAAAGCATCAGATAACGCCGGTAACAGGCGAATTGGCGCTCGCTGGTTTTGACCGGCGTGCGACGTACCGTGGTGCGGCATGAAGGCGAAAAGGGAACAGTATCGAAGGGGACGGTAAAACCGGGTGCCGGTCCTTAAACGCCAAAGGCAGCATCGTAAACCAGATGTCGCGCAAAGGTCTGCTTTGCGCCCAAACTTGCCGTTCCAAATCCCAGCGACATTGTGGAATAATTGTTGCAACGATCCTGCTCTGGCACAACGGAACATGGACGCTGACCGGGATTGGCATTTTCTGATAACCCCCGGCCAACTTTGTTGCGGCGCAGACCTGTGCGGCCGCAATTGTTTGACCCATGAAAGGATGATGCATGCGCAATCGAGACCGAGCCCTTCTCGCCGACCTCGATATCTTCGTGACCATTCTGATGCATGGCAGCATGAAGCGCGCTGCGTTGGAATTGGGGGTCAGTGTCTCGGCTTTGAGCCATCGTATGCGTAAACTGGAGGATCAAGTCGGTGTGCGGCTTCTAAACCGAACGAGTCGTTCGCTTGCTGCGACCGTCGCAGGAGAGCGTCTGGCCGAGCAGTTGACAGCAGGATTTGCCACGATCGACGAAGCCCTGACGTCGCTGGCACGGCAGCGAGAAAATCCAGCAGGCCGCCTGAGGATCAACGTTCTGCAGGATGCCGTACAGTTGCTTGTCACCCCGGTTCTTGCCCGATACTCAAAGGCTTTTCCCGACGTTAAGCTTGAAATTCACGCGGATGACCTGATGGTAGACGTGGTTGCTGGCGGCTTTGATGCCGGCATACGCTATGGCGACCGCGTGCCCCTCGACATGGTCGGTGTCGCCCTCAGCGCGCCCACGCGATGGATCGTCGTGGGCACCGACGCGTTGATCGACGCCGTCGGGTTGCCATCGACACCAGAAGACCTGCTCAAGCTCCCATGTATCGAAATCGAGCTTGGAGATGGAAATTCCTACTCCTGGGAACTCGGCAACAATCCCACCATGACACGTTTGGCGGTCCGTGGTCCGGTGCGGGCGAATGGAACAGCGCAGATCATCGCAATGGCGCTCGAGGGGTTGGGCTTTGCCTATGTCCTTGAGACAGCAGTGCGCCGCGAACTCCAGGATGGCCGCCTGCGTGTCGTTCTGGAGGGATGGGCCTCTGAAGGGCCGCCCTTCACCATTTACTACCCGAGCCGTCGCCAGACCCCGCCGGGGTTGCGCGAACTCATCAACTTCATGCGGAAGGGGCAGGGTCTTTCCGCTCTTGGTGCTTGAAACCGCACATGCCAAATTCCGGCCCTGGTCGGAATATTGTTGAGAAATTCTCAATGACGCATTGGCGTCGCTCACCGTCGCCTTAAGAAACTCCCGTGACTATCTTGTCCTCAATAAAAGTTCGTCGCAATGACAAGGATGACAAGATGACCTACCAACCCGCATCGGACCGATACCAGGGCACGATGACCTACCGTCGCGCAGGCAATAGCGGAATTGACCTTCCAGCGATTTCGCTTGGCCTGTGGCAAAATTTCGGCGGCAACGATGATCGCGATATGGCGACTGCGATCTTGCGTCGCGCATTCGACCGCGGCATCACGCATTTCGATCTTGCCAACAATTACGGCCCGCCGCCGGGATCGGCCGAAAGCCTCTTTGGCGAGGTACTCGCAAGCGACTTCTCCAGCCACCGGGATGAAATGATCATCTCCACCAAGGCGGGCTGGCAGATGTGGGACGGGCCCTATGGCGGGATCGGCGGCAGCCGGAAATACCTGATTGCAAGCCTTGACCAGTCTCTTCACCGGATGGGTCTCGACTATGTTGATATCTTCTACTCACACCGCGTTGATCCGACGACGCCGCTTGAGGAAACCATGGGCGCCCTTGCGCACCTGCACCGGCAGGGCAAGGCCCTCTATATTGGCATTTCAAGCTACTCGCCCGAACTGACGCGCAAGGCCGCCGCATTGCTGCGCGAAGAACGTGTGCCGCTCTTTATCCACCAGCCTAACTATTCGATGTTCAACCGGCGTATCGAACATGGGCTTCTCGACACGCTCGAGGATTTGGGAACGGCGTGCATCGCCTTTTCACCGTTGGCTCAGGGCCTGCTCAGCAACAAATACCTTCACGGTGTGCCTGATAACGCCCGCGCCGGACGTGGCGGGTTCGACAAAAGTTTGATCACCGATGAAATTGTTGGACGCATTCGTTCGCTCAACACGATTGCCGAACGGCGTGGTCAGACGCTGGCACAAATGGCTATCGCTTGGACTTTGCGCGATAGTCGGGTGACGTCGGCGCTTATCGGCGCACGGACGGTCGACCAGCTCGACAATTCTCTCAGCGCGCTTGAAAATATGGAGTTTCAGGCAGAGGAACTGGCCGAGATCGAGTTGTATGCCAAAGATGGCAATATCGACTTCTGGCGGGTCTCAAGCGATCTCTAATTCCGGGAATGCGCGCAAGGCTCTAGGGTCAAATGCAGCCCGATATCGCGCCGCCCTGGCTAAACAGGGCGGCGCTGCGCTTTGGGTGGCCCGGTTGGCGAGGCCGCGAAACTTGAATTGGCTGCTGTGTGCGATATCGCAGCGAATGTTCGGAAGGTCCGCATGGCGGACCAACGCGGTTTGCGGCCACCCCCTAAATTTAAACCAGCGGAGTTTGAGTTAGGAAAGCGTCAGATAACGCCGGTAACCGGCGAATTGGTTTAATTGGCTGTGACGGGGGCGACGTATCGTCGTGCGCGATGATGGCGATAAGGGAACGGTATCGAAGGGGGCGAGAAAACCGGGGGCCGGTCCTTAAACGCCAAAGGCAGCGTCGTAATGCACGATGCCGGTGGGAATTGCGCCATCAAACGACCGGATCATGAAATATTCCGCCGGTGCGTGCGGAAAGGTCAGCACAGGGGACGGTGCAAAACCGAACTTGCCATAATAGGCCGGATCGCCCAGCACCACACAGCCGCCAGCCTGTAATCCCGTTTGCAGGTGATTTACCCCCTGCATGATCAGCGCGCCACCAATGCCATGGCCTTGCAGGGCAGGGGTGACGGATACGGGGCCCAGCCCATACCAGTGCGAATTTGCCTGGGACTGATCCTGATCCTGATCCTGATCGATCGTGACGGGTGAAAAGGCGATGTGACCGACAATATCATTGCTCTGAAGGGCAACCAGTGAACAGGCCAGTTTGCCGCGCTCGCGCAGGCGGATGATAATGTCCTGTTCGGTGCCATCGCTATGCGCCGCACCGGCAAATGCCAGTTGCGTCAGGGCATGGATGGCGGTGGCATCGCCGGGTTGTTCGGGGCGGATATGTATGTCAGGCGGTAACAAGGGTCGCAAGCCAGGCACGTTTTTGGTTCAGGCGGGCAATTTCCATGTCGATCCAGCCGATGAAGGCCCCTTCATCATGTTCATGCTGGTCACGCAGGGCCAGTATTCGGTCAAGGTCCAGTTCGCAAACATCCTGCAGGATTTCAACCTGGTCACGTCGGGTTTCATCATCAAGCAAATGCAAAAACCGCATCTTGAGCGCCATGACAAGGCGGGAAAGCTCGCCCGATGTATCGCGCAATGTGCCCTGCATCAGTTCGTTAAACTTGCTGCGGCCCGCATCGGTAAGGGAAAGTTCCCCTTCGCCCTTGCCACCCGCACTGCAGGTTTCACGCACCAGCCCTTCCAGCTTCAGAAGCTGCAAGGAAGACCCCATCATATCAAGGGATGGCCCCATGATATGGGCCGTGAAATGACGGACCTGATTGGCCAGATCGGCATAGCTGATCGGCTTGTCCGACAGGGCCAAAGTCCCAAGTGCACACAGGCGAAGGCATTCTTTGGGCAGCAAGGTTCTATCCGTATACATGGCGGTTCCCGATCCGTTACGGGAACTGACGTTATCGCGAACGGTTCTTAATTGCAAGTTGTTTGATCAAACAGCAACCAGATACCGTTCCCTGAATATAGAACCAAGCCCGCCAATTGCAAACAGGACAAAAACAGTCCGTTCGCTGATGGCGAAGCCTTTGGTGGAGGCGTATTAACCCGCTGGCAGCATCAAGCTGTCAGAAGGGAAAAGGCGGGGATGCAAGCTTCTGCGGGCGATTGATCGGTTCCTGCTGCATCGGCCCAGTATAAGCCAGCTTTCCCTGTAAAGGGTTGGTGATGCAGCAGGCAGGTTTGACCAGTGCCGGTGGTTACTGGAAGTCGGTCGAAAGCGTCAGGTCCCGCCATTGGTCAAAATTATCGCGAAGGGCGGTCAGGCGTTTAATTGCGATATCATAGGCCAGTGTGCCCAAAAGCAGGCGTAATGGCGGGTTTGGGGCCTGAACCGCGGTAATAATGGCCTGTGCGGCACGGTCCGGGTCGCCCGGTTGCTGGCCTGATGCGGCAAAGGTGGACTCGCGCCGTTTGCCCGCTGTTTCGGCGTAATCATCAATAATGGTTTTTGCTGCAATCATGGACCGGCCCGCCCAGTCGGTTCGGAAGGGGCCGGGTTCTACGATTGTAACATTAATGCCCAGCGGCGCTGTTTCATGCCACAGAGATTCCGAAAGGGCCTCAAGTGCGAATTTGGTGGCGTGGTAATAGCCCGTCGCGCCAAAGGCCACCAGCCCGCCAATCGATGAAATATTGATGATATGGCCCGATTTCTGCGCCCGCATAAGGGGCAAAACGGCCTTGGTCAGATTGATGACACCAAAAACATTGGTTTCAAACTGGTCGCGGATTTCGGCATCGTCGCCTTCTTCAATCGCAGCAAGGTAGCCATAACCCGCATTATTGACCAATACATCAATCCGGCCGAAATGCTGCTGTGCCTTTGTAACCGCCGATGTGATGGTTTGTGGTTTCGTGACATCAAGTTCGACGGCAAGTGCCGTTTCGGGATAACGGGCCGCAAGGTCAGCCAGGGTTTCGGGGCGGCGGGCGGTTAAAATGGCGCGGTTACCCGCCGCCAGAACCGCCTTTGCCAGGGCATGGCCCAAACCGGTGGAACAGCCGGAAATCATCCATACAGGCGCTAGATTTGACATTTTTTAATCCTAAATTGGGAACGGAACGCGTTGCGGGCGGTTCTTTGTATGGGTGGCAGGCGTTGGTCGCGTGTTGTGTGCGCAATATCGACCCGCCAAAAAAGCCGCCCTGCTGGAACCAGACATGTCACGAAGCAGGCGGGCGGCGTTATGGCTGCCCGGCCTGTTTCTTGCACAATCGTACCGAAGTGATGCGGTGTGGTTGTGTGCCCAGGGTGCAAACGCGATAAGGTGCCGCAAGCTTGACGGCAGGAAATGTGCCGCCTGCGCGGTGGAGGATAAAATGAACGAAGACCGGTTGCGCCAAAACCTGGCTGACCTGATTGCACGCCATTGCCAGCAGGCGAAACGCCCGACCCTGATTGACGGGTTGACCCTGTATTGTGCGCGCAAACCGGCCATGCCGGTGCAAACCGTTTATAACCCGCGCCTGTGCGTGGTGGTGCAGGGTGCAAAAAACATTGGCCTTGATGGCCGTGATTATCGCGTTGATGCGCAAAACTGCCTGGCGGTTATGGTGGATTTGCCCGTCACCGCCGCCATTACCGATGCCAGTGATGACAGCCCGCATTACGCGCTAAGCCTGGAATTTGACCGTTCGCTTTTGGCCGCCGTCTTTATGGAAATGGCCTATTCCAAACCCCTGGGCGAAACCCAGCAAAAACCCGGCCTTGCCCGCACCCCGCTTGATGAAAACATCCTGGAGCCATTGGTCCGGCTGGTTTCGCTGTTATCAAAGCCCGAAGATATCGGCTTTATGGCGCCACTTGCCCTGCGCGAGCTTTATTACCGCCTGCTGCGCGGCGCACAGGGGCCGCTTTTATGCCAGATCGCCATGCAGGGCAGTTATCTAACCCGGGTGGGCCTGGCAACCGGCTGGCTGCGTGAACATTATGCCGAACCCGTCCAGATCGAGGAACTCGCCCGGCTGGCCGGGATGGGGCGCACAACATTTCACCGCTATTTCCGCGCGATCACATCCTTTACGCCGCTGCAATATCGCACGCATTTACGCCTGCAGGAGGCCCGCCGCCGCCTGATGACCGAGGGCGAGGATATCAGCACCATTGCCTTTGCCATGGGCTATGACAGCCCGTCGCAATTTACCCGTGAATATCGCAAAACATATGGCACCGCCCCCCGGCAGGACCGGGCAGAGTTTCGCAAACGCGCCGGGCTGGATGCCAGTGCCGATGCCGTCGAAAACCGTCACGAGAATCGCGCGTTACCGTAACGGGCGTTTGGGCGACTGGTGCGAAAGGCCCGCTGCAATTGGCGGGATTGAAAAAAGACAAAAGGCCGTTCCATGCAGAACGGCCTTTTGGCATTAACGGTTAAATCCGTGATCAGGTGATCAGGCTGCTTTCTGAATGCCAAGCTGGCTCCAGACGGTCAGCAGGGAATTGATCAGATGGTCGATCAATTCATCATTATGCAGCGGACCGGGGGTAAAGCGCAGGCGTTCGGTGCCGCGCGGTACGGTCGGGTAATTGATCGGCTGCACATAAATGTCGTGATCATAAAGCAGGCGGTCGCTGGCTTCCTTGCACATCGCCGCATCCCCCACCATCAGCGGGACAATATGGCTGGGGGCATCCATCACCGGCAGGCCGGCATCGCGCATGCGCTGACGCAGGGTTTCGGCGCGTTCCTTCTGGGCTTCGCGTTCAACATTGCTTTCTTTAAGGTGGCGAATGCTGGCAAGGGCACCGGCCGCAATGCTGGGCGGATGGGAACTGGTAAAGATAAAGCCGTTACCAAAGCTGCGAACAAAATCGACGATTTCGGATTTACCGGCAATATAGCCGCCAATCACACCAAATGCCTTGGCAAGGGTGCCCTGAACAATGTCAACGCGGTCCATAACGCCGTCGCGTTCGGCAACACCGCCGCCATGCGGGCCATACATGCCCACAGCATGGACTTCGTCCAGATAGGAAAGGGCGTTATATTTTTCGCACAGATCAAGGATCTTGCCGATCGGGGCAATATCGCCATCCATCGAATAAACCGATTCAAAGGCGACAATCTTGGCGCGGTTCGGGCCAAGGTCAGCCAAAATCTGTTCAAGATGTTCCAGATCATTATGTTTCCAGATGCGGCGTTCGGCCTTGGAATGGCGCATGCCTTCGATCATGGAATTGTGGTTGAACGCATCGGAAATAATAACGCAATCAGGCAGTTTGGAGCCAAGGGTAGAAAGCGTGGTCCAGTTGGCAACATAGCCCGAGGTCATCAGCAGGGCTGCTTCCTTGCCATGCAGGCTGGCAAGTTCTTCCTCAAGTGCGACATGAACGTGGTTGGAACCGGAAATATTGCGCGTGCCACCGGCACCGCCACCCTGGCCGGTGATTTCGGCCTGCATGGCATCAAGCACCTTGGGATGCTGGCCCATGCCCAGATAGTCGTTCGAGCACCACACGGTAATTTTGCGCGGTTCTTCGCCATTGCCGGTATGCAACCAGGCGCGCGGGAATTCCCCGACGATGCGTTCAAGATTGGCGAACACACGATAACGGCCTTCAGCCTTAAGGCCACCAAGCGCGTCTTTGAAGAAATTGTTATAATTCATCTTTGCATCTTTCGCCTGTCGCTTCACGGTCTGTGTGCGGTACATCCCGCGAAGGTCCTTATTCTTTCCCGCTGGTCGTTTAACTGGCGGGAACAGCATTTCCGGGCGCGTCCTGTCCGGGGGTGTGATGCGCTTATCGTCCTTTTCGGGTACGGGCGCATTGACCCTCATCAAATTTTTTAAGCGATTCCAGTCTCACCACGAAACATGCTGGCAGAAAGGCGTTCCATCCTGTTGTGTGTCGATCTCGCCCCTGCCGGACAATTTGGCGGTAATAGCCCTGTTTGGCAAGCCTAACTGCCGCAATTTCGCCAGATCTGCCGGGAACGGATCGTGAAATGGCGCAAAACGTGCCTTACCGGGACGGGCCAAACACGGATATGTGATGAAAATCAAATATCTGCTGGTACAGTTTTTAATGCGTTTAAAGGGGCTTGGCGGGCAAAACCCGCCTGTGATGCCAAGCCAGAGTCGCAATTTTACCCCGGCACAATTCCCGCCATGCGCAAAAAACAGTGCAGTTATGCCGCCAAACGCAACAGGGCCCGGCAAACCGCCAGGCCCTGTCGGGATATCCAACTGTCAGAAAATCGAACTGTCAGATCAAAGGGCTTAGATCGCCTGCTGCCATTTGCCCAGGGCGACCTCGATTTTGTCGAACATGTCGTCGATCTGCTCGTCGGTAATAATCAGCGGCGGGCACAAGGCAACGCTATCGCCCATTGCGCGCAAAATCACCCCTTCCTTCAGGCACAGTTCGGCAACGGCCTTGCCAGCCCAGCCGGTGGGGGTAAAGGGCGTTTTGGCGCATTTATCGGCAACCAGTTCAAACGCGCCAATCAGGCCGCGACCACGGGTTTCGCCAACATTGTCAAATTTGTTAAGGTCGCGCAGGCGTTTCTGAAAATGGCCCATCACCTCGCGAACATGGTCAACAATGCCGTCTTCTTCGTAAATTTTAAGGGTTTCAAGGGCAACGGCAGCAGCCACCGGGTGGCCGGAATAGGTAAAGCCATGGCCAAACACGCCCACTTCATCGGCCCCTTTTTTCAGGGCAGCATAAATCTTTTCATTGATGAAAAGGGCCGAAATCGGCTGATAGGCCGATGAAAGCTGCTTTGCCACCGTGATCATATCGGGCTTCAAGCGGTAGGTTTCAGTGGCAAACAGGCGACCGGTACGTCCAAAGCCACAAATCACTTCATCGGCAATGAACAGGATGTCGTAACGCGCCAGAACTTCCTGGATTTTTTCAAAATAGGTGCGCGGCGGCACAACCACACCACCAGCCCCCATGATCGGTTCGGCAATGAAGGCCGCCACGGTTTCCGGGCCTTCTGCCTGGATCAGATCTTCAAGGGATTCGGCAAGGCGGGTGGCAAAGTCTTCCTCGGTTTCATAGGGCTGGGCTTCGCGCCAGAAATGCGGGGTTTCGGTATGCAAAATACGGTCAATCGGCAAATCAAACAGCTTGTGATTGCCCGGAAGCCCCGTTAGCGATGCCGATGCGACGGTGACACCGTGATAGCCGCGTTTGCGCGAAATGATTTTCTTCTTTTCCGGGCGGCCAATGGCGTTGTGATAATACCACACCATCTTGATCGCGCTGTCGGTGGCTTCGGACCCCGAATTGGCGAAAAAGATTTTCGACATCGGCACCGGTGCCATTTCCAGAAGTTTTGCCGCCAGATCAATGGTGGGGTCGGTGCTGCGTGATGCGAAATTGTGGTAAAATGGCAGGGTTTCCAACTGCTTTGTGGCCGCTGCAACCAGGCGTTTTTCGCTAAATCCCAGTGATGCACACCATAAACCCGCCATCCCCTCGATATAGCTGTTGCCATTATCATCGCTGACATAAATGCCGTTGCCTTTGGTAATTACCAGCGGGCCGGTTTTTTCATGTGCGGTGAAATTGGTATAGGGATGCAAAACGCTGGCAACGTCGCGGCTGGCGGCCGAATTGCCCAGGCCTGCGTTTAACGTGCCGGAATCAGATGTGGTCATGGCAAACCTCATGAAGCGATAAATCTGTGTGTTGCGCAGACTTTATCGACTTGATGCAAAGGGGGAAATCATTTCTTGCGGGTTCGTGTAAACGGGGCTGAACAGGGCTGTCCCGGTGTCGCGCACCCGGTGCGGGCTGCACGGGTGAACCGGCAAAACAAAACGGCCAATCAGATGACTGGCCGTTTTGCGAAGGTCGATCAAAGCAATCAGTGCGAGAACAGGACCGGCACCGTCATATGTTTGAGAAGGTGCTGGGTAACACCACCAAGCATCAATTCGCGCAGGCGCGGGCGGCCATAGGCACCGCAAAGCATAAGGTCGATGCTTTCATCCGCAGCACGCGACAGCAAAAGGTCGCCAACACTGATGCCTTCGGCATTCATGGTTTCCTTGCGCACATTCACGCCGTGGCGTGCCAGGCGGTCGGCAATGTCAACACCGGGAACCGGGATGGAATCGCGGGCGGCTTTGTTCGGGTCGGCGCACAGAACCAGTGCCGATTTGGCATTCTCAAGGAAAGACATGCCGTCATTTACCGCGCGAACGGCTTCACGGTAGGGTTTCCATGCCACCATGACGCGGGTGCCAACGGTTTCATATTTGCCATAACGCGGCACAACCAGAACGGGCGCACCCGCCGTCAGAATAACTTTGTCCGGCATTTCCGAGGTCGATGACGGATCGGAACTTTCCGGGTCATACTGGCCCAGAACCGTCAGGTCATGATGGCGGGCATACATGGCAACGGTGTCGGCAATTTCGGTGGCAAGGCAGTTTACTTCCTGCCAGCTAAACGGCACGCCCGCTTTTTCGCAGGCTTCGGTAAAGGCGACTTTTGCTTCGGCGGCACCTTCACGGATGGTGCGGCGCTGGGCTTCCATGATGTCGGCGGAAATCTGGACTTCCATAAAACGCGGGATTTCCGCGCGCGGCAGAACATACACACCCGTCAGATGGGCCTTGTGTGCCTTTGCAACCGTCAGGGCAACCGAAAGCCGTTCGGTGCAGGGTTTGGTATTGTCGATGTGGACAAGCATATCGCGAAACATCTGCCAGAAGCTCCTTCTTCCGCTGCCCGCGTTCTGGTTTGAACGACCGGGCGATAATGATGAAGGCAGGTTAAACCAGTTGTTTGATGTTCACTTTGTTCTATCTCAAAATCGCATTTAATTTCCCATGCCCTGCACGCGTGGGTCGTATGCAGGCATTTCGGGGCAGCGGATTTCGCGTTTTGATGGGCCGGTTCGCCGGTCTTTTTCAGCCAGATGAAGCTATATTTCCCGGTATTGCGCGGCATGTTGCTGGATGCGTAGTTTTATATCGCGTGCATCAGGGAAAATGGCTTAGTTGCCCATTGGCATCATCGGAATTTCTTTTTCCATCGACGGGGCCATATCTGGTGCTCCTGCCGCAGGGCGACGCGGAACATTACCCATCTGGCTGCTGCTGGCGGGCATCTCGTAATTCCCCTGCGGGACAATCGGGTCGCTAAAATCCTCGCCGGAAATAACACCAAGGCTTTGTCGCAACTGGCGCGACAGGTTGGGCCAGTTGACCTGCAAGGTGGTGCAGGATGCGGCATCCGCCTCGGTCAGGCAGCGATTTGCCATGCGATCAAGAATGCCAAGGGCGATGCGGGCTTCGTCCAGTTCGGTTTTCTGCGCTGGCGACAGCATCATGCCCGGCATGGCATTGGCCGCAGCTGGCACAGGAGTCGCCGCCATCATTGCACTATTATGGGTCGGGGCAGGCTGTATGGGCTGGCCCTGATGAACAAACGGCGCCTGATTATTTTGGCTGTCGGCAATGTGGGATTGCGCCGGGACAGGCGATTGCACCGGGGCCGATGTGGGAACCTGGCTGTTGGGCAGGGTTGGCCCCCAGGGTGTGACAATGCCTGTCATGGTGGTGTTGGCGGGGGCAGGTGCGGGTGCCTGTTGCTGATAGGTGGGCGCGCAGGCCAGCAAAGCCAGCATGGCCGCTAGCGGAACAGTACAGCGCAGAATGCCACGATATGTCATGCAAGGCTCCTTTGCCCACCGGTTGCATCGCCCCTTATCGGGGTATCGCCGCCATGACGTTGTTTATATTGATTATTCCAAACCTATTGTGCCGTTTGTGTGTCGTTCTGTCCAGTTGCAGGGGCAATATCGCTATCCGCACGCGGGTCCAGCGCATCCTGCAGGCCATCCCCCAGGAAGTTTACGGCAATCACGGTTACGAAAATCAGCAATCCCGGCCACAGTGCCAGCAACGGCGCATCCCAGATAAATTCCTGCGCATGGGTCAGCATATTGCCCCAGCTTGGCACAGGCGGTTGAATGCCAAGACCCAAAAAGCTCAGCACGCTTTCCATCAGGATGACATTGCCAACCGCCAGGGTGGTGGCAATGATAATGGGTGTGACAACATTGGGCAGGATGTGCCGCCAGATGATCCGGCCCGGCCCGGCACCCAGGGCGCGGGCGGACATCACAAATTCGCGTTCACGCAGGGCAAGGGTGGCTGCGCGCACAAGGCGGGCAACCGTCGTCCAGCCAAACAGCGCAATAATCAGAATAATGCGATACAGGCTGAAGCTTTCGCCATTGATGATTTCGCGCGGAATGCCCAGCTTGCCGGGGTCAATCGCGGCAAGCACAATTAACAGCGGCAGCAATGGCAATGAAATGATGCCATCGGTAAAGCGCATCAGAAAACCATCCAGCCACCCGCCGCGAAACCCGGCAATGATGCCAATAAAGGTGCCGATTATGGCAGCACATAAAGCAGAACTGACCCCCACCATCAACGAAACCTGCCCGCCATAAAGCAGGCGCAACAACGTGTCCCGGCCCAGTTCATCTGTGCCTAACGGGTGTTCGGCGCTGGGCGGGGCATAGCGTGAAAACAGGTCAACCGCCTGGGCATCTGTTCCCAGTAAATGCGCCACCAGGGGCGCACAGGCCGATGCAATGGCAAATAACAGCAAAATAACCAAGCTGATCCACGCCAGCTTGTGGCGCGAAAACCGGCGTGCCGCTAACCGCCACGGGCTGGATGACGTCTTTTGGGCGGCAGCCCCCTGTGCGGGTGGGGTGATTTGCGGTGTGTGATCTGTCATGACAGCTTCACCCGTGGGTCCAGCAGCTTGTAACCGATATCAGCCAGAAGATTGCCAACCAGTGTAACCAGTGTTGCCAGCATCAACCCCGCCATGGCGAGGTTATAATCCGACCCGATAACGGCATTGTAGATAAGCCGCCCCATACCGGGCCATGAAAACAGGGTTTCGGTAATCAGCGCGCCCGAAAACAGGCTGCCAAATTCAAGACCCAGCAGGGTCACAACCGGCATCATGCCATTGCGCAGCGCATGGCGGGTAACAACCCCGGTTTCCGACAGGCCCTTGGCCCGTGCGGTGCGGATAAAATCCTGGCGCATGACCTCGATCATGGAACCGCGCACAAACCGGATATGCGACCCGACACTGGCGATGGTCAGGGTTGCGACGGGCAATATCAGGTATCGCAGGCCCTGCCAGCCGCTGGCATCGTCAAGCTGGCCGGTGCCACCCGCAGGCAGCCAGTGCAGGGAAACCGCAAATACCAGAATGGCCATTAACCCCAGCCAGAAAGGCGGGATCGAAACACCGGCAAAGGCCGCCAGGTTAATGCCGTAATCGCGCAGGGAATGGGGTTTAAGGGCCGCATATATTCCGGCAGGCAGCGCAATGGCAAGTGACAGCGCCCAGCTTGCCAGCATCAGTTTCAGGCTGTTTAGCAGTGCCGGGCCAATAAGGGCGGTGACAGGCTGGCTAAACAGGCGCGAATAGCCAAAATCACCGCCAAGGGCCGCCGATAACCAGTGAAACCAGCGCAGGACAAGCGGCTGATCAAGGCCATAAAGGCCCTTAAGGCGTGCAATATCGGCCGATGTGATGGCAGGGTTGGCCGTGATCATAAGGTCAATCGGGTCGCCGGGCATCAGGCCAATCAAAAGATAGGCCCCGAATGACACCAGCACCATGACCAGTATGGTCTGCCAAAGCCGGGTAAGGATAAAGCGCCGCATGGTGGGTTATTGATCCGTCCGATACCATTCTTCCGCCCAAAGCGAGCTTGGATACATATGCCCCGTGGGGCGAATACCCTTCAGCCATTTGGGGAAAATGAAACCGTTTTCACCATGATACAGCGGCAGGGCGGGAAGGTCGGTCGCATAGATTTTCTGCAATTCATGCCACAGCGGCACACGCTTGTCGAAATCAAGCTCCAGCTCGATCTGGTCGATCAGGGCGTCAACCTTCGGGTTGTTGTAGCCGGTATAATTCTGGCCTTCAAAATGGTTTTCGGCGGTCGGGATCTGGTCGGATTTCAAAATGGTCAGCGGCAAATGTTCCGGGGCCGATATCCAGCCAAACATTGCCAGTCCGTCAAATTTGCGCTGGGGCAGGGTTTCGCCAAACAGCACGCGTGCAGGCTGGTTTAAAATATCCACATCAATGCCTGCCTGTTTCCAGCGGTTTTGCAACACCTGCTGGATCAATTGGCCGGTGCTGCTTTCAGTCGCACCATAAAGGGTGAAATGCAGGGTTTCACCCTGGGCGTTTTTGCGCATGGCATTGCCGGTGCGCGTCCAGCCCGCCTCATTTAACAGGGCATCGGCCTTTTGCGGGTCAAACTGGTAATGCGGGACATCATCGGTAAAAACCGGGTCGTCTGGATGGATGAAATCCAGTGTCGGGGCGTTTTTGCCATCAAACAGTTTCTGGCTGATTTCATCGCGGTCAATGGCATAAAGTAGGGCCTGGCGCACACGTTTGTCGCCCAGCGGGGCAAAGGCGCTGTTCACATCCAGATGATAAAAGGACAGGCCCTTTTTATAAAGGAAGTCGTATTTGTCGCCGAAACGCTTTTCAAAGGTAATAACCTTGTCCAGTGACAGGCCGATTTCGCCGGGGGTATAATCAATCTCGCCTGCGCGAAGCGATGCTTCAAGGGCGGCGGTATTTTCAAAATTGCGCAACTGGATGGACTGGATTTGCGGCTTTTTGCCCCACCAGTACGGGTTGGCTTCCAGCATGACGGCACTGGCCGTGATCACCTTTTTGACCAGATAGGGGCCAAACCACAGGCCCGGTGTATCGGGTGCCGTGACATAAAGGCTGCGTTTCTGGTAGGTCGCCGGGTCTTCGTCATAGATCGCTTTTTCAAGATGGGAAGGCAGGATTTCAACACCCATAAAGGCATTATAGGTGTAATCGATGCGATCCAGCGTAACGGTGAAATGCTGATCATCGACAATGTTGAAATCAACAATGCGGTTGAAAACTTCCTTGTTGGCGACGGCAACATTTTCGTTCTGGCCAACTTCGATGCTAAAGGCGACGTCTTTGGTCGTCAGGGCAGTGCCATCGCCCCATTTGGCATCGGCAGGGATGCTCAGGCTAAGCTGCACGCCTTCTTTGCCGTCCTTTAACGGCACCCGTTTTGCCAGCCCGTTTTCAAAGGATGGCACGGTTTCGCACATCAGGCAGGCGACTTTCCAGTCATGGTTATAAACCATGATCGGCCGGCGCACGAAGCCCAGGATATAGGATTGCACAGCCGAGGACGAAAAGGCGGGATGTAACGTTTCGGGATAGCCGCTTATACCGATTTTAAAGGTTTCAGCAGCCCTGGTGATGCCGGTTGATGATGCCAGCATCGCCCCTACCAGCAGCATTATCCCGAAAAACTTGCGCATTCATGCCTCCGTCTGGCGGGCGGACCCGCAGGATTTTCATTGTCTTTCAATGTGATTGAATTTGCGCCGCGGTGCAACGCCCGGATGCAGCCATGAAAAAAGGCCGCCCGCGCGGGACGACCTTTTTAAAAAATGTTCTGTGCCTGGCGGGCTTAGTCGTGCTTGCCACCATGGGCTTTTGACCAGCCAATCGGATCGGCCAGAAAATCGCGCACACCGGCAATGGCTTCGGGGCTGAAATATTCGCCTTCTTCGGCAACGGCCAGCACATCGTGCCAGGTGCACAGGTAATGCAGTTCGATATCGTCCTTTTTCAATTCTTCCAGCGCATTGGGGAACACGCCATAGAAAAACACGACAAAGGCATGTTTGCATTCGGCGCCAGCTTCGCGGATGGCATTGACGAAATTGACCTTCGATGCACCATCGGTTGCCAGGTCTTCGACCAGCAGGACACGCTGGTTTTCGTGAATGTCGCCTTCAATGCGGGCTTTGCGGCCAAAACCCTTGGGTTTTTTGCGCACATACTGCATCGGCAGGTCCAGTGCATCGGCCAGCCATGCGGAATAGGGGATGCCTGCGGTTTCGCCACCGGCAACAGCGTCAAAACGTTCATAGCCAGCATTGTCCGAAATCTGGCGGGCGGCCAGTTCGATGACTTTGCGGCGCGCACGCGGGAACGAAATCAGCTTGCGGCAATCGATATAGGTGGGGCTGGCCCAGCCCGATGTCAGGATATAGGCTTCTTCTGGGCGAAAATTGACCGCACCGATATCCAGCAGGATACGGGCGACAGTTTTGGCGGCATATGAACAATGCGATGCGGTTTTGGGCTGATCTGACATGGCTGCGGTTCCTCTGGCTCGGATGACGCGCCCGTCTTAGCGTTTTCTGGCTCAAAGCGCAAAGAAAAGCCGCCATCCAACTGGTCAGGATTGCCGATTTGTTGGTTTGTCCTGCGCGCGGTTTTGCCTTTGGCGGCGGGGCAATGATGTTCTGGCGTGGTGTTTTGCACATGAATGGGCGCAAAAGGCAGCGAATCACAGGCTATAATTGTAATTTATTGTATCAACCCGCCAGTCGCGGATTGGCAAAAGCGGCAATTCGCGTTATCGATGAAGGTCTTGATCCCATTGCGAAAGAGGGCAATCCCATGATGACTGATGCCGGACTGATCGCCGATATTGCCGGGGGTATTGCCACTGTCACCATCCGCCAGCCAGAGCGTAAAAATGCCCTGACCAAGCCGATGTGGGCGGAACTTTCGCGCATGATTGCCGATTTGGGCGCACGCGATGATTTGCGCTGCATCGTTATTCGGGGCGGCGACGGGGCCGGTTTTGGGGCCGGGGCCGATATTCATGAATTTGTGCGCGAACGGCGCGGGTTTAACAAGGCGCGCGATTACGGCCTTTTGCATGCCGAGGCTTTGCAAAACATTCAGTCCTGCATGCATCCGGTCATTGCGGCGATTGATGGGGTTTGTGTTGGCGCATCCCTGGTGCTGGCGGCGGCCTGTGATTTTCGCATTGCCGCGGATGATGCGCGCTTCATGATGCCGCCCATGAAACTGGGCGCGACACTGGGTTATCCCGAACTGCAAATTCTGCTCGATGTGCTGGGCCGCGCGACTTTGATGGAAGTTCTGTTTGAAGGCCAGATGTTTGATGCCAGCCGCGCCCTGCAGGTCGGGCTGGTCAGCCAGGTGGTGCCGCTTGCCGATTTTGACACTGAAATTGAAAATGTCAGCCTGCGCATTGCCCGGGGTGCGCCGATCAGCCAGCGTATGCACAAAAAAATGATCAACCGCCTGACCGAAGGTGGCACCATTTCCTCCCGCGAATTTGACGAGGCCTATCTGGCCTTTGACAGCGATGATTTCGAAGAAGGCTATTCCGCGTTCCTGGAAAAACGCAAACCGGTATTCCAGGGACGCTAGGAATAGTGCAGCCTTAGCTGATCAAAAAGGCATGCCTGGTGTTAACGGCACATCGGTAATGCCGTAATCCACGCCCATTTTGTGCAATTCACTGGTAATTTGCGACCGGTGATGGGTTTGGTGATTGAAGATTTGCATATAAAGCACCTGAAGCGGCACATCGCGTACTTTGCCGGTGACATCGGCAAGGGTGCGGATATTTTCCTGCCAGCCAGTATTTTCGGGATCGGTCAGGGTTTCCAGAAACGCATCCATTTCTTCGCGCATTTTACGCAGTTCGGCAAAATCATCGGCAATGATGATGGTCGGCGTGAAAGCCCCCGGATTACCGCCTTTAAGCAGGGTGGTAATGCGTTGATCGATATAAAGAATATGATTAAGCGTGGCATGGATGGAGCCAAAAAACATGCCGCGATCCGCGCGGCGGGCGTCATCGCCGATCTGGTCGCATAAATCAAACAGGACCCGGTTTTGCCAGCTATTATAGCGGGCCAGCTCGCGCCCGCAGGCGTTAAAATCCATCAATGGCATGTGATTGTTCCTGTTTTCAAAAGTCGGTTGGGGCATTTCCGGTGTAAAGGGCATCCCCGTCACACCGTAATCCAGACCCAATTGGTAAAGCGCGCTGGTGACCTGCGAACGATGGTGGGTCTGATGATTGAACATATGCAGAAAATAAACCTGCAAGGGAATATCGCGTGCGATTATATTGCGTCCGACCCTATCGCCCTCGACCCTATCGTGTTCGATTTGATGGAATGTTTTGCATTGCCAGTCTTTGGGGCTGTCAGGATCGGTGCATTTCAAAATGGCGGCATCGGTTTTTTCGCGCAAACAGCGCAGCGTCGCGAAATCGGGCGCGGGCAATTGTGCCGGGTCATAGGCACCGGGATTACTCCCTGCTAGCAGGGTTAAAATTCGCTGATCGACATACAGGATATGATGAAGGGTCGCATGGATGGTGCCAAAAAACAGGTCGCGTTTCGTATGCCGGGCGGCATCGTCCATTTGGGCGCACAGGCCAAAGACAATGCGATTTTGCCAGTGATTATAACGGGCCAGGACCTGGCCGCAGGCATCAAAATCCATTAATGGCATGCGTGTTCACCCCGTTACCGGTTTTGACAGGCAGGACGCCGGAACAAAAAAGAAAGGGCAGGGCCGTTTTGGTGGCCCTGCCTGCCATCAGGCGGCAATTGCGGTGTTTTCGGTGGCCTGTTTGGGTTTGGCGACCAGATGCGTCATCAGATTGGCAAAAATGCCAAAGCCCAGCATGCAGGTGGTTACCGGCCACAGACCATCTTCAAAGCTGTGCAGCCAGCCCAGGAAAACCCCGGCCAGTGCACCGCAGGAAAATTGCATGGTGCCCATAAGGGCGGTGGCCGTGCCGCCAATATGCGGGAAATACTGCATGAAGGATGCTGTCGCATTGGGGGCAGTCAGGCCAATGGCGCCCACCGAAACCATGACCAGTGGCACCACCACATAAAGCGACGGGGTAAAGAAGTTGCAGGCAACAAACAGTGAGGCCGCCGCCACCAGCTGCACCACAACGCCAATCGCAAGGATTTGATGGCATTCCATGCGTTTTAGCAGCGGGTTATTGATGCGGTTGCAAAACACGATGGTCAGCACATTCGCCCCGAACAGATACGGGAAATGCGCGGCATCGACACCGAAATAGTCGATATACATAAAGGGGGAATCGGTCAGGAAGCTGAACATCACCGCACTTGCGCCGGTATGGGCCAGCATGAAGCCAACCGCATTGCGGGTGCGCAAAACTTCCAGATAGGTCCACCATACACGCCGGGCCGGGCCAGCATAACGTGGGCGCAGTTTGGTGGTTTCGGGCAGTTTCATCCAGATGATGACCAGCATCACGCTGCCATAAATCACCAGCAACACAAAGATCGACCGCCAGCTTGAAAAGGCCAGCAGGCCAGCCCCCACCGTCGGGGCGACCAGCGGTGCAATCATCATGATGACCGCGATCAGCGCAAACATGCGCGCGGCTTCCTTGCCGTCAAACAGGTCACGGACCGACGCGCCAACAATCACCAGGGCAAAACCGCCGCCAATCGCCTGGACAAAGCGCATGATATTGAGCGCAAGCGGGCTTTGCACCGTCAGGATGATGGCGCTGGCAAAAACGTAAATGGCAAGGCCGGTCAGGGCGACGGGGCGACGGCCGACACGATCCGACATCGGGCCGCCGGTAAGCTGGCCAAGGGCAAAGCCGATCAGAAAGCAACTGATCGAAACTTCGACATCGTGAATGGGCGCGCCAAAATCCTTTGCCATGGCCGGAATGGCAGGCAGGTAGGTATCAATCGCAAAGGGTGCGATGGCCGTCAGGGCGGCCAGCAAAATGGCAAGCCGTTTGGTATTTAGCGACACAGCAGGGCTGTTCATGGGGCGGTCCGATCCCGGTTGCTCTTCACGGTGAATAACGTTTTGCGGTTAATGGTCGTGTTCGGGCGGACTGAATTTCGGGTGGTGGTGGCCATCCCCAAAATGATTTACGTCCGTCGGGTTTTTCCCGAAACGGACGCTTTGCCTGCCTGATATAGTTTGAAACGATTCAATGGTGTTTATTATCCATAAAAATCCTCGCTATTCAAACAGCCATGATTATACAGCCCCGAATGGCTGCCATGCAATTTCACAAATTAAAGCCCTTTGCCCTTAACCAGGTTCATTTTGCCAGCGGCATTTTGGGGTCCTGCAAAGATTGGGGCGTCCAGCGTGCAGTGTCCAGCGTGCGTGTGCAGTGTGCCGCGTGATAGAGCGGCAACAGAAAGGGGCGTCCTGTTGCCAGAACGCCCCTTTGATTTGATATGCGGGTTGAAACCCTAGTAATTCATCACCTTTTCCGGGCCCATCAGCAGGGTCGGAAGCCATGTGGAAATGGCGGGGATATAGGTGATGATGATCAGGAAGACCAGAAGGATCATCAGCCACGGGAAGGCTGCGCGCACCACTTTAAGCAACGGCATGCCTGTTATGCCCGATGTGACAAACAGGTTCAGCCCCACCGGCGGCGTGATCATGCCGATTTCCATATTCACCACCATGATGATGCCTAGATGGATCGGATCGATCCCCAGCTTCATCGCAATCGGGAACAGGATCGGCGCCATGATCATCAGGATGGCGGACGGTTCCATGAAGTTACCGGCAACCAGCAGGATGATATTGACGACAATCAGGAAACCCCAGGCCGGAAGGCCCCAGCCAATGATGGCTTCGGCGATGGTGTGCGGGATGCGTTCGGTCGTCAGCACATGGGCAAACAGCATGGCATTGGCAATGATGAACATCAGCATGATGGTCACTTTGCCGGCTTCAAGCAGAACGTGGCGGATGTCCTTGTCAAACGGCAACAGAACAATCGCCTTGCCCATCAGGCCCAGATTGCGTGAGGCAACCGCGCCAAAGCTGGTATTGCCACCAGCGGGCATCCAGGGCTGGTCCTTGATCGGACCCATGTCGCGGTAAAACAACACCGCAACAAGCATGGCATAGAACGAGGCAACGGCCGCGGCTTCGGTCGGGGTGAAGGCCCCACCATAAATGCCACCCATGATCAGAATGACCAGGAACAGGCCGCCCGATGCGGAAAGCAGGCTGCCGCCCCATTCGCCGAGGCTGGGTCGGTCCTGTTTGGGCAGGTTTTTAACCTTGGCGACCACAAAAATCGCCAGCATCAGCATGATGCCCACCATCAGGCCGGGAATAACCCCGCCCAGGAACATGCGGCCAACCGACACCTGGGTTGCCGCGGCATACACCACCATCACGATCGATGGCGGAATAAGAATGCCCAGCGTCCCGGCGTTACAGATCACACCGGCGGCAAAGTTTTGCGGATAGCCCGAACGGACCATGCCCCCGATCACGATGGAGCCAATGGCCACCACCGTTGCCGGGGAGGAGCCGGAGACGGCCGCAAACAGCATACAGGCCAGAACCGATGCCATTGCCAGCCCGCCGGGGAACCAGCCCACGGAATTGACGGCAAAGTTGATCAGGCGGCGGGCCACCCCACCGGTCGACAGGAAGGTGGAGGCCAGAATGAAATAGGGAATGGCGAGAAGGGTGTAATGCTCCATCCCGCTGAAAAGTTTTTCTGCCAGGGTTGCCAGGCTGTCATTGCCAAAAAGCAGGATGGTTGCCAGCGAGGACACACCCAGCGACAGGGCGATGGGGGCACCAAACGCCATTAGGGCAAAAAGCAGAACAAACAGGAATGCAATGGTCATGGGGAAGCGATTCCTCTTTGGCGCTTAGGATGCGGAACGGGATGACCCGCCCTTTGCATCGTCATTGACATCGGCCTGACCGCCAAGCTGGTCGATGGCTTCGCGGGCTTCGTCAGCCAGGGTAAAGCCGGTCTGCTTGCCGGTAATGATCCGCCAGGCAACCTGTGCAAGACGGAATGCCAGCAGCGCACCGCCCACCGGCATGATCAGATAGACCACCCAGAGCATCAGCGGGGAATCTTCGGCTTCCATTTCCAGCATGTGGTTAAAGGCGACCAGTTCCCAGCCCCCTTTGGTAATCCAGAAGCAGTAAAGCAGGCCTGCTGCAACAATGATCAGGCCGATAATGCGCTGCAGGGTTGCCGGAAACAGTTTCACCAGCGCATCAACACCAATATGACTGCCAATCTTGACCCCGTAGGACATGCCAAACAGGATCAGCCAGGCAAACAGGAACTGGGTCATTTCCAGCGCCCAGGTAATGCCGGAATTGAACACATACCGGGCAATGACATTGGCGAAGGTAAGTGTAGTCATGGCGGCAAGCAGGAGGGCTATGAAGCCCTCCTCCAGCCGGGTAACGACCGTCGAGATCATCGTGAACGGTCCCTTATCCAGAAAGATTTACAGGGAATTACTTGTTGCAGGCTGCGGCAGCGTCGATCAGGTCCTGACCGATCTGGTCGGCAAACTGGTTCCAAACCGGCTTCATTGCAGTCTGCCAGTCCTTGAACTGTGCATCAGACAGTTCAACCAGTTCGGTTTCGCCAGAATCCAGAACTTCTTTGCGCTGTTCAGCGGTCAGCTCAGCCGACAGGCCATTGCCATATTCGGTGGCTTCCTGCATGGCCTGGGTCAGACCATCGCGGATTTCCGGATCCAGACCTTCCCACCATTTGGTCGAGGTGACGACCATGTAGTCAAGCAGGCCATGGTTGGATTCGGTGATGTAATCCTGAACTTCGTAGAACTTCTGGGAATAGATGTTCGACCAGGTGTTTTCCTGACCATCGACAACACCGGTCTGCAGGGCAGAGTAGGTTTCAGCGAAAGCCATTTTCTGGGGAACGGCACCGACAGCTTCAAACTGTGCAGCCAGAACGTCCGAGCTTTGAATACGGAATTTAAGGCCTTTGGCATCTGCCGGTTCGCGCAGCGGCTTGTTGGCCGAAAGCTGTTTTAAGCCATTATGCCAGTAACCAACACCGGTCAGACCTTTGCTGGACATGGAATCAAACAGGCCTTTGCCGTTGTCGCTGTCCTGGAAGCAGGAAACGGCATCCATGTCTTTGAACAGGAACGGAAGGTCGTAAATGCCGAGCTTTTTGGTCCATTTGCCGAATTTGGCAAGTGACGGTGCGCCAAACTGGACGTCGCCACGCAGAATTGCCGGCAGAACCTTGTCGTCATCGAACAGCTGGGAGTTCGGGTAGATTTCGACTTTAACCTTGTCGCCAAGGATTTCTTCTGCACGCTTTTTGAAGTAATCGGCAGCTTTGCCCTTCGGGGTGTTCGGAGCAACAACGTGCGCAAATTTGATAACTTCCTGAGCCGAAGCATTATAAGCCATGCCGAGGCCAGCCAGCATTGCAGCGCTTGCGATCAGAATCTTTTTAGTAACCGGACGCATATATGTTCTCCCTAAAAGCTTAATGCGTTTTCCCAATAGTGCGCCATTGAATCGGCGTCATTCTATCCCGCCGTGACAGGCGCTGCCCTGAATAAGCAACTTCCGGGCCAGTTTGCTGTTTGCGCTATAACCATAAAGCATATCAGCTATTTGGCTGGATTTTGGCTCATGGTGCAATGCAGCGTAAGTTGTTATTTTTGTTATGATTCCCGCACACGGAAAAATCACAATGTGCGGATTTTCGCACAGATTTTTTTGGTGTTTGGGGACGTCTCACAACAGCATGTGGGAATTTTTTGCGAAATACCATGAAAAAACTTTGAAAATATTCGCGTCATGGTTTCGGTTATGCAGGTTGCTGATCGTTTGGGGTGGTGTTGATCCTGCATTGATCCTGGGTGCGCGGGAAACCGGCACAAAAGCGTGCTGTGTGCCGCGATGGGCCATGCTGGATGCAGGCTTTGGCGGCATATATGTGCCGAAAGCCGCATAGTGATTGATGGCTGGTGCAGGAGGCGACAGGGGAATGGCGCAGCCCCTTTGATCAGTCGCTTTGATCAGTCGTTTTCGACCCGGTTGCGGAAATCGGCTGGGGAGATGTCGTATTTCGCCAGTTTGTCGTAGAAGGTTTTGCGCGGAACACCCAGCGTTGCCACGGTTGCCGTGACATTGCCGCCATGCTTGCGCAATGCTTCGCAGATCAGGTTTTTTTCAAATGCTTCGACCTGGCGGGGCAGCGGCAGGGTTGCATCGGCGCTGCCGGCATTATCGTGGGTCAGGCTATCAAGGCCCAATACCCGGCGTTCGGCAGCGTTGCGCAGTTCGCGCACATTTCCTGGCCAGTCATAGCTTGAAAACCGTGCCAGTTCTTCGGCACTTAGGGGTTCAAAGCTGCGGCCAAAGCGGTCTTCGGCCTGTTTGAGGAAATGCTGGAACAATAGCGGGATGTCGTCTTTGCGATCACGCAGGGGCGGGATATGGAGTTGGACGACATTGAGGCGGTAATAAAGGTCTTCGCGAAATTCACCACGAGAGGCGGCTTCGCGCAGGTCAACCTTGGTGGCGGCAACCACGCGCAGATCAATGGGCTGCACGGTGTTGGAGCCAAGGCGTTCCAGTGCGCGTTCCTGCAAAACGCGCAAAAGCTTGATTTGCAGGGAAAGCGGCATGCTTTCGATTTCATCAAGAAAGACGGTGCCCTTATTGGCAAATTCAAACTTGCCGATGCGTTTGCGTTCCGCGCCGGTAAAGGCACCGGCTTCGTGGCCGAAAAGTTCGGATTCAATAAGGTTTTCGGGCACGGCGCCGCAATTGATGGCGACAAACGGCCCGGTTCGCCCGGACATGTCATGCAGGGTGCGGGCGACAACTTCTTTGCCTGCGCCGGTTTCACCATTGATCAGGACATGGGCATTGGTGTTGGCGATATTGCCAATCAGGCTGCGCAGGCGTTCCATGGCCGGGGTGCGGCCAATCAGCCCGTTGCTGGATGGCAAATGACGGGCCAGTTCGGCCTTTAGGGCGCGGTTTTCGCTTTGCAGGCGGCGGTGCGCACAGGCGCGGCGCACGATATCGACGAAATAATCGGGTGCGAACGGTTTTTCGATGAAATCAAACGCGCCACTGCGCATGGCCTTAACCGCAGTTGCCACATCCCCATGCCCGGTGACCAGAATAACCGGCATTTCCGCATCAATGGCAACGGTTTGTTCCAGCAGTTCCATGCCGGTCATTTTCGGCATGCGAATATCGGTCACCAGAATGCCCGGCCAGCCCTTGGCGATACGTTCGAGCGCCTGTTCAGGCTTTTCAAAGCATTCAACAGGGATATCTGCCAGTTCGAGAGTTTGTTGTGCGGCTTCCCGCACATCGGCATCGTCGTCGACAAACAGCACATGTTCGCAAGGGTGAGTCACTGCTTATCCTTTGGTCGCGGCACGGAAGGCGAAAGGGTGGTTGTGGCATTGCCTGTGATTTGCGTTTCATTTACCGGCCCGCCGGATGCAGGGGCATCAAGGGTATCGGTAGTGTGAAAGGCAAGATCACGGACCGGTGTTTTAGCACCGGCTTTCGCCTTCGTCGAGCCATTGCGCCCGGAATGCGCCGAACCGGATATATTGGCCGGGCGCAATTCGACGATGAAACAGGCCCCGCCATCGGGACCTGGCAGGTTTTCGGCACGGATGGTGCCGCCAAAACTGCGTAAAATGCCATAACAGATTGAAAGCCCAAGGCCCAGCCCGTCGCCAAAGGGTTTGGTGGTGAAAAACGGGTCAAAAAGCTGGCGCATGGTTTGGTCGGAAATACCAGAGCCGTTATCGCGCACGGTGACAAGGATACGGTCGCTTGCGCGGGTTATTTCCAGATCGATGCAGGCATCATCCTGGTCGCGGCTGGCATCGGCGGCGTTGGTGAGCAGATTGACAAATACCTGTTCAAGCTGGGTTTCTTCGGCGATGACATGAACCGCGCCATCGGGGCGAGGGAAATTGATAACCGCGTTGCCAATGCGCCCGGTTTCACGCACCAGATCGATTGCCTTTTGAATGGCATGGGCGACATCAACCGGGCCGCTGTCATATTCGGGGCGGCGGGCAAAGGTTTTAAGGTGGTTGGTGATGCGGCCCATGCGTTCGGTCAGCTCGGAAATGCGGGTCAGGTTGCGTTCGACCGGTTCGGTCTGGCCGCGTGAAAAAAACTGGCGGGCATTATCGGCATAGCTGCGAATGGCGGTCAGGGGCTGGTTGATTTCATGGGCGATCCCGGCGGACATCTGGCCCAGTGCGGCCAGTTTGCCCGCCTGGACCAATTCGGCCTGGGCGGTGCGCAGGGCATCTTCGGTGCGCTGGCGTTCGGTGATTTCTTCGGCCAAACGCAGGTTGGTATCCATCAGGTCGGAGGTGCGCAGTTTTACCTGATGTTCGAGTTCGCGTTGCGACCAGTCGCGAATTTCAAGCTGTTCGAGCATGGCGCGGCGGCGTTGCAGCAGGGTGAAAATCGTTCCCATGATAATGATATGGATCGCCCCGGCAATGAAGGCAGCCGCCAGAATGGACTGATCGAGAACGGTTTTGTCCGTCAGCAGGAAAATACGCCAGCCCTGACGGGGCAGGGTGCTGCCGATGGTCAGGTAACGGGTGATGGCCGGTGATGTGGGCTCAATGCTGTGTTGGGTTTCCGGTGCGGGGGCGGGGAAACCGGCGACCGAATGGCTGATATTTTCGTTGCTGTGCGCCGGGGCGGTGTTGGCTGTGCCATTGCCATTTCCGGTGCCAGCATTATCGGCAGGGCGGTCGTCATCGGGTGTGGTGTCGTGTTCGGTTGGGGTTTCGGTGGCGATGGAAGCCAGTTCAACCGTGGACATAACGCCATCACGGGGCCAGTCGCCCTTGGTAACGGGCATTGCCGTTAGGGGATATTCGCCATATTTGCGCGATTTTAAAACAGCGCTGCGCTGGCCATCGGGCAGGCCGCGCAAATCGCGGAAACGCCATTCCGGGTGCGAAGAAATAATGACGATGCCGTTTTCGTCTTCGACCAGAACACTTTCGCCCCCGCGTGCCCAGCGTTTGACGAGGGTTTCAAGGTGGGTTTTAACCACCATCACCCCGGCAATATCGCGCCCGTTGGTCAGCACCGGATGGGAAATATAATAGCCTGGCACGTTTGATGTGATGCCAAAGGCAAAATAATGCCCGGTATTGCCGCCCATGGCCTGTTTGAAATAGGGGCGGAAACTGAAATTGCGACCGACAAAGGAGGCGTTGCTGTTCCAGTTGCTAGCGGCAATCGTGTCGCCGGTATTATCCATAAAATAGATGTCGGAGGCGCCACTATCGGCAGCGAGTTTTTCCAGATAGCGGTTTACTTCGTTGGTGTCAGCCGCGGTTGGGTTATGCATACCCGCAAGGGTTAGAATGCGCCGGTCCGATGCCAGGGTAATGGGCAGATATTCGTGTTCCTTGATCGCCCCTTGCAGGTTGGAACGGTAAAGTTCCAGTTTGTTGCGGCCTTCTTCTTCGAGGGTGACCATGCGGGTTTCCCGCCAGCCCTGCATGCTGATAAAGACCGTGACCGGCAACAGCAAAATCATGCCCACCAGCACAAGGCGCGCACTGCGGCGTACGGATTGTGATGTTTTCAGCATGTTGCCAGACATTTCCCGGTTTGGTGAACACAACAGTTGCGATAGCAGTTGTTGCCAACTGGTTCCTGTATACGCCGCAATGGCGGTGATGGCGATATTTTCATCCCGCCGGTGTGCCGATGACGAATGATTGACGGAAAGAAGATTTTACAGGGCTGGTAATTGTATGCGCCTGTTTTATAACAGGGGAAGCGGCCCTGTTCTGGCGGCCTGGCAAGCATGCGGGAAAGAATGACGGATAACGCAATGACTGAAACCGGAAAAAGCCGGATCTGGGTGCTGGCCGATGACCGGGCAGGGAATGTGAACCAGGCGATTGGCGTTGCCGAGGCCATGGCCTGCCCGTTTGAACGCATTGATATTGCCTATGGCGTTGCCGCCCGCCTGCCCAATTTTGTGCGCCAGGCATCGCTTTTGGGGGTAAGCCCGCGTTCACGCGAAAAGCTGTGTGCGCCCTGGCCGGACCTGGTGATTGCTGCTGGCCGACGGACGGCACCGGTGGCGCGCTGGATTAAAAAGCAAAGCGGCGGCAAAACCCGCATTTGCCAGATCATGCGGCCCGATGGCGGCGAACGCGAATTTGACCTGATCGCCGTTCCCGCCCATGACGGTGTTAACCCGGCGCAAAATGTTTTGACCATTCCCGGTGCGCCGCACCGCATTAGCGAGACGCGGCTGGTGCTGGAAGGCAAGGCATGGCGCAGCCGGTTTGAGGGCATGCCCCAGCCACGCATCGCCCTGATCATTGGGGGCAGTTCGAAAAAAACGCAATTTAGTGCCGCGATGGCGCGTGAAGTGACCGAAATTGCCATTGGCGCGGCCCGGCAAATGCAGGGATCGCTTCTGGTGACGACCAGCCGCCGCACCGGGCAGGAAAATGAAAGCCTGATTGCCGACCTTTTGGAACAGGCCGATGTGCCGTTTCATTTGCATGGCTGGAACAGCGCGGATGAAAACCCGTATTTTGGCTATTTGGCGCTGGCCGATATTTTGATTGTGACCGGAGATTCCGTTTCCATGTGCAGCGAAGCCTGTGCCGCGCATGGCGGGGTTTATATTTATGCCCCGCAGGGTATTGCCGCCCCGCGCCACCGCCGTTTGCATGAAACCCTGTTTAACCGTGGATATGCGCGCCTTCTGGCATCCAACGAAGTGGCGGGAACGGCACATTTGCCGGTGAAGCTGGAAAATTTCAGCCATCCGTCGCTGCAACCGGCACGGACGGTGGCCCAACGGTGCCTGGAGCTGATTGGTGAGGCGGGATAGGCCCGGTTTCCCGTAATTCAGGTAATAAATGACTGACAGCTTGGAATTAAATTCGCAGGCTTTGCGGTTGCATCATTTTTGATCCGGCATAGGTTCCTGACTGAAAAGACGCGGATTAAAAGCCGCGAAAATATCAGCAAGGAGACGATCAATGCATAGTGTTAAAGCCAATGGCGCGGAGATCCCCGCACTGGGTTTTGGAACCTTTCGGATGCCGGGCGAAGATGTATTGCGCATTGTGCCGCATGCACTTGATATCGGGTTTCGTCATATCGATACCGCGCAGATTTATGGCAATGAAGCCGAGGTTGGCAGCGCGATTGCCCAGTCATCCGTGGCGCGTGATGATATCTTTCTGACCACCAAGGTCTGGGTCGATAAATTCCGCCATGATGATTTTATCGCATCAGTTGATGAAAGCCTGAAAAAGCTGAAAACCGATTATGTCGACCTGCTTTTGCTGCACTGGCCGAAACTTGAAGTGCCCCTGGCCGAGCAGATTGGCGCCCTTAATGAAGTGCACAAGGCAGGCAAGGTGCGCCATATCGGTATCAGTAACTATAACACCGCCCTGATGGACGAAGCCGTAAGCCTGAGCGACGCGCCGATTGTTACCAACCAGATCGAAATTCACCCCTATATTGACCAGTCAAAGGTGATTGAGGCAGCCCGGAAAACCGGCATGTCGATTACCGCCTATTATGCGATGGCAGATGGCAAGGTGTTTGACGATGCCGTGTTACAAGACCTTGGCAGCAAATATGGCAAGTCGGTTGCGCAGATTGTGCTGCGCTGGATTGTGCAGCAGGATGGCCTGATTGCGCTTTCCAAAACCGTGGGCGAAAAACGCGCGCTGGAGAATTTCGATATCTTTGATTTTGAAATCTCGGCCGATGATATGAAGGCGATTGCCGCACTGGCGCAAAAGGATGGCCGGATTGTCAGCCCGGATGGATTGGCGCCGGTTTGGGATAATTAAGGCATAACTGGCTTGTTGAGGTATCTGCCCCAGTATTGATGAGGGGGAGTGGATATTGCAAAAGCGCTGATTGCTGCTTTGTCCGTTATCGGATGAAGGCCGCGATCAGCGCTTTTTGTTTGGGATGCATGAATGCCTTATGGCTGCGCAATATTCCCGGATTTTACCAGAATATCGCGAAATTCACGAAAGGCGGGGGTGTCATAACCCCGGCGGCAGGCAAGGTGGGTGTCCACATTCATCAGCGGGTGAATTTTAACATCGCTGGCATCGCCCATAAGGTTCAGGACACTGCGGGGCATGATGCTGATGCTGGCCCCGGCAGCACTGCAGGCATACATGGCATGGTAGGAGCCGACTTCCTGAATGTTCAAGGGTGCCTTGCGTTCCCCGAAACGGGTTAACCATTCCTCGGCCAGCATGCGATAGGTGCAGCCCGGCGCAAAGGCCGCCAGGGCGTTGATTTCAATGTCGTCGGCGTGGGTGATGTCGGGGTGGGTTTTGGGCAGAAGCAACACCAGTTCTTCGCGAAAGACGGGGGTTTTATCAATTTCGCGTTCGCCCAGCCACCATTCGCCCGATGGCACCGCGATCAGGGCTGCATCAATGCGGTGATCTTCCAGGGCAGAAACAAGCTGGCGGGTGGGCGATGTGCTTAGTTCCAGTTTGACCTGCGGCCAGGCCGTGCAAAAGGCGGCAAGCAGTGCGGGCAGGCGGCTGGCAACCGTGCTTTCCATCGAACCAATGCGCAAAATGCCCGTCGGGCTGGCGGGATTAACCCGTTGCTGTGCTTCCTGTGCAAGGTTGAGGATACGTTCGGCATATTCAAGGAAGGTTTGTCCTTCAGGTGTCAGGGACATGCGCTTTTTATCGCGCAAAAACAGGGTTGCGCCAATTTCCGCCTCAAGCTGCTGGATGCGGGTGGTGACATTGGAGGGCACACGCCCGAGCAATTCTGCCGCGCGGGTAATGCCCTGTTCCTGCGCAACCGTGCGGAAAACCGAAAGTGTTGCGATATCCATTCTGACTTCTCCATTGCAGATTTGATGTATTTCATATATTCCTTTTTGAGGAATGTAAATTAGGTTTGGTTCTTTTTTTAAGAATTAAACGTTGGCGATGGGGTGATATATGGCGGAAACATTGGCTGTAATGCTCCCCCAGCCCGCGCAAAGCAGGAGGATGGATGATGTTAGCCGGACTGAATTTGGATGTGCCGATCATTCAGGCGCCGATGGCAGGTGTTTCAACGCCTGTTTTGGCAGCCAGTGTGTGTAATGCGGGTGCATTAGGGTCAATTGGTGTGGGGGCGACCGATGCCGATGGCGCGCGCGCCATGATTGACGAGCTTAAAGGCCTGACGGACCGGCCATTTAACGTGAATGTATTTACCCACAACACACCCACGCCGGATCAGGAACGTGAAGCCGCCTGGCTGGATTTTCTGGCACCCCGTTTTCGGGAATTTGGTGCAACGCCACCGGCGTCCTTGCGCACGATTTACCAAAGCTTCAATAGCGATAAGGATATGCTTCGTCTGTTGCTTGAGATGCGGCCAGCGGTTGTCAGCTTTCATTTCGGGTTGCCGGATCAGGATGTGATTGCGGCGTTAAAGCAGGCAGGGATTATGTTGTTTGCAACGGCAACCAGCCTGGCCGAGGCGCAATTGATTGAGCGTGCCGGGATCGATGCCATTGTTGCCCAGGGGATAGAGGCCGGGGGGCACCGTGGCATGTTTGACCCCGCTGCACCTGATGACGGGTTGGGGACATTTGCGCTGGTGCGGTTATTGGTGCGCCATTGCAAATTGCCGGTGATTGCGGCGGGCGGGATTATGGATGGGGCGGGCATTGCCGCGGCCCTGAAGCTGGGGGCGGTTGCTGCGCAATTGGGGACGGCCTTTGTTTCCTGCCCGGAAAGTGCGGCGGATGATGCCTACCGTGCGGCATTAACCGGCGAAGGTGCCCATCATACGCGGTTAACATCGCTGATATCGGGCCGCCCGGCGCGCGCATTGGCCAACCGTTTTACCGCATTGGCCGATAGTGCACAGGGGCAGGCGGCAGTACCCGATTATCCGATTGCCTATGACGCGGGCAAAGCCCTGCATGCGGCGGCCAAGGCAAAGGGCGAATTTGGTTTTGGTGCCCAATGGGCCGGGCAGGGCGCACCCCTGTCACGGGCCATGACGGCAGCGGAGCTTGTTAAGACGCTGGTAAAGGAAATGAAACAGGCCGGGCTGTAACCAGTGCCCGTTAGCGCGGCGTGGCAGGAAGCATGTGACCCGAGCCGGGAAACAACAAGGGGCCAGCACATGCCAGCCCCTTCATTGTTTCAAATATCCCGACAGGGGAATTAAACCGCCTGTGAATGCCGTTTTTGCGCATGATCCAGGAAGGTATCAAACACCGCGCAAATGGCGCGGACCAGCGGGCGGCCCGTGTCGGTGACGGTGATGGTGTTGCAGCACACAGTAACAATACCATCGACCGACATTTTGCGAATGTCATCAAGCTGAGTGGCAAAGCGGCTGACGGGCACGTCATGGTCGCGGCAGATTTCATCAAGATCGACCGAAAGATGGCACATCAGTTCGTTGATGATGTCGCGGCGGATGCGGTCTTCGTCGGTGACGGCAATGCCTTTTTCAATTGCCATCAGGCCATCCTCGACGCAGCGTTTCCAGCGGCCAAGGGCCGGGTCATTTTGCGCATAACCCTGCGGCAGGGATGAAATGGCTGATGGCCCCATGCCGATCAGGGCTTCGGCGCGGTCGGTGGTGTAACCCTGGAAATTGCGGTGCAATTCACCGGCCAGCATGGATTTTGCCATGTCATCGTCAGCACGGGCGAAATGGTCCAGGCCGATGGCGACATAGCCATGTTCGGCCAGGCGGTTCTGGATTGCTTCATATTGCGCCCAGCGTTGTGCGGTATCTGGCAGGGCTTCGGTCGGGATCAGGTTTTGGTGTTTTTTCATCCAGGGCACATGGGCATAGCCAAATACCGACAGGCGGTCAGGATTCAGGGCGACGGTGGCATCGACCGTGTCGATCACACCTTGCAGGGTCTGGAAGGGCAGGCCATACATCAAATCAACATTGATGCCATTCATGCCGCGTTCCCGCAGGTTGGCAACCACATTTGCCACCAGATCAAATGACTGCACGCGGTTTACCGCACGCTGAACGGTTTCGTTGAAATCCTGTACGCCGATGCTGGAGCGGGTAAAGCCGCAATCGCGCATGGCATCCATGAAATCGGGTTTTGCGGTGCGCGGGTCCATTTCGATGGCAATTTCGGCATCGGGCAGAATGTCAAAGCCGCGCTGGATATCTTCCATGATATTGCGCAGGTCATCGGCCTTCAGGATGGTGGGGCTGCCGCCACCAAAATGGATATGTGCAACCGGATATTTGGCGGGCAGGGCCGATAGCACATTTTTGATTTCGGCGCGCAACACATCGACATAGCTGCCAACCGGGCTGTAATGCTTGGTGATTTTGGTGTTACACCCGCAGAACCAGCACATTTCCTCGCAATAGGGCACATGGAAATAAAGCGATAACGGCTGTTTCGGGTCCAGTTCCGAAAGCCAGCGGCGATAGACAACGCCATTCACCGCCGGGCTGAAATGCGGCGCGGTGGGATAGCTGGTGTAGCGCGGCAGGCGCAAATCGTATTTCTGATGCAGGGCGGTGGAAATCATGGCAAATCTGGCCTCATCAATGTGATGACGCCTTTTTTGCATTATTCAAAATCCACCGCCTTGATGTGCGTCAAGATATGGTTCAGGCGTGACGAAAGGCGGAAATCAGTTCGGCGCGCAGGGCGGCAAGGCGTTCATTTGCCATTTCTTCGCTATAGGAAACCGATTGCCCCACACCCCAGATCGGGCCGGGCCAGGCGGCATCATCGGGGAAGCGCGCGACAACGTGGCAATGAAGTTGCGGCACCATATTGCCCAGCATGGCGACGTTGGTTTTGTTTGAACTGAATAGCCGTTTTAGGGTTTTTGATGTTTCGGCGCATTCAAAGCCCAGCGTTTCGCGTTCCTGTTCGGTCAGGTCGTCATAATCGACCAGATCATTGCGGCGCGGCACCAGAATAAGCCAGGGATAGCGGGCATCATTCATCAGCAGAATACGTGAAAGCGGCCCTTCAGTGACCAGGTCGGTATCGGCGGCCAGTTTGGGATGCAGGCGAAAGGCTTCGTTCATTTCGGGGCTCTGTGTTTGTTAAACAAGTTTGTGCAGCTTATATCAGCAAAGATAGGCCATGTCCTGTTTGCAGCCAGTGGCAGGGGCAATGTTATTTGCATCACAATGTCCTTATTGTGGCTGGAACTGCGTGGTCTTTCAGACGTTTGCAAATTATCATGCCGGAATGCGAACAGGTGTTCCGCAGCGTCATGGGGTCGGGTCCGTGATGGAGATTTGAAGCGATGCCTGAAAAAACGATTGCCAGAACTGGCGAGAGACCACGCGTCATCATTGTCGGGGCGGGGTTTGGCGGTTTGGCTGTTGCCCGCGAACTGGCGGGCAAGGATGTGGATGTGATCCTGATTGATCGCAGCAATCATCATCTGTTTCAGCCGTTATTGTACCAGGTGGCAACGGCCGACCTTTCGCCCGCCGAAATTGCCTGGCCGATCCGAAGTATTTTCAGCCATGCATCGAATGTTTCGGTGTTTCTGGGCGAAGTTACAGGCATTGATCTGGCGGGCAAAAGCATCGTCGCGCGTGATTACCGGGTGGAATATGATTATCTGGTGCTGTCGACCGGGGCTGTAACATCCTATTTCGGGCATGATGACTGGGAAAAGGTGGCGCCGGGCCTTAAAAATATTGGCGAAGCCACGGAAATTCGCAAAAGGCTGCTTTTGGCGTTTGAACTGGCTGAAAATGCCGAGACCGAGGAAACCCGCCAGAAATATATGAATTTTGTTGTTGTTGGCGGCGGGCCGACAGGTGTTGAGATGGCCGGTGCTATTGCCGAGCTGGCAAAGCAGGCCCTGTCACACGATTTTCGCCGGATTGACCCACGCGATGCCCGTATTTTTCTGGTTGAAGCCGCCCCCCGTTTGTTAGGGGCCTTTCCCGAAGATTTATCGGATTATACCCGCCATTCGCTGGAACGGTTGGGGGTTGATGTGGTTTTGAACCAGCCGGTCAGTGATATCACCCCGAACGGGGTGCAGATTGGTGATGATTTTATTCAGAGTGCTAATGTCATTTGGGCTGCCGGGGTAAAGGTTGACCATATGGCAGACTGGACTGGTGCCAGGACCGACCGTGGTGGCCGGGTCGAGGTTGCGGATGACCTGACAATTCCTGGTCACCCCGACGCATTCGTGATTGGCGATGCCGCCCATGTGCCGTGGCGGGATGGCTTAAGCGTGCCGGGCATCGCACCCGCCGCCAAGCAGATGGGCAAATATGCCGGGCGACGGATTATTGACCATATCAAAGGTAAAAAGACCGAACCGTTTGTTTATAAACATGCCGGAAACCTTGCAACAATTGGCCGTCACCGCGCGGTAATTGATTTTAACGGCTTTAAGCTGAAGGGTTTTCTGGCCTGGTGGGTATGGGGGCTGGCGCATATCTATTTCCTGATTGGCATTCGTGCGCCAGCACTGGTTCTGGTGCAATGGGCCTGGAGCTATATTTTCCGTAAAAAGGGGGCACGGCTGATTACCGGCCCGGTCGAGCCGGACCCGGAAAAGACGGTGCCGTAGCGCTGGAACCAGCATTGTCGGCAGGCAGGCAGCCGATTGATGCCAGTGTCTGGCGGACGGCCTCGCGCAAGGGTGTGTGGGGTTCGGACCCCAGAAACGCAACAAGCCGGTCGTTTTTCAGGCGTACGGGTTGCTGCCAGAGATATTTCATTTCATCGACCTCGCGCAGGAACGCGACAAAGGGTTTCAAGGGTTTGATCAACAGCCAGGGGAAGGAATGAACCGGGATGTGCTGTTTGCCACATGCGGTGCGGATGGCGTTGATCATGTCCGTGCCGGTGGCATCCCAGTGGCCGTTCATGTGAAAGCGGGCAAAGCCGGGCAGGTCGTTTTCGCGATCCAAAAGCCGGGCGATGGTGACGGCAACATCTGGCAGATATGCCCATTGATGCCCCATATGGCGTTTGCCGGGATAGATGATGGACGATACCGGCTTGCCCGGTTTGACCAGACCTTGGGCAAACCAGTTGTTTTTGGCACCCGGCCCGAAAAAATCACCGGCGCGAACAATAAGGGCGCGGGCGCCGCGGGCGCAGGCACGTTCCAAACGCTGTTCCAGTTCAACCCGGATGGCACCTTTGCGCGAAATGGGGTGTTGCGGGCTTTCTTCCTCGATCTCGGGGAAAACTTCGGGCCCGTAATTATAAACCGTGCCGGGCAAAACAATGCGTGCGCCATTGGCAATGGCCGCTGCAATGCTGTTATCGATCATGGGCAGGACGACCTTGCCCCAGTTGCGATAGCCCGGCGGGTTAACAGCGTGAACAATGATATCGACACCCTTGGCGGCATTTAAAACATCGCTGTCTTTCAATGCGTCCCCGGTAATCCAGGTGATGGCACCCCTATTTTGTGAGGATGATTCAGGAATGGTGCGGGCAAAGGCACGAACGCGCCAGCCCTGTGTTGCCAGTGCGTGGGTTACGGCATGGCCAATGCCGCCATTTGCACCAATGACAAGGGCCGTTTTATGGAGGTTTTGCATGATCTTTCCTGTGCTGGTGAAGTGGTTTTGATGATGACCAACACAGGTTATTGCCAAGTGGCGATAAACAGTATTCTATAAGTGTAAATAGCATCCATACAAAAATGTATGGATGTGTGCGCGCATTTGAGGGGCAAATGGCAGATCCTGACTGGGGCCTTTATCGGAGTTTTCTGGCTGTGATGGCGCAAGGGTCGCTGTCGGCGGCGGCCCGTGAACTGGGCCTGACGCAACCGACAATCGGCCGCCATATGGATGAATTGCAGCATCATTTGAATGTTGTTTTGTTTACGCGGTCTTCGGGCGGGTTACAGCCGACCGATGCGGCGTTAAACCTGCTGCCCCATGCCGAAACCCTGAAGGCGGCGGCAGATATGCTGTCGCGTGCGGCAAGCGGGTTGGGCGATGATGTTCGCGGGACGGTGCGCATAACGGCAAGTGATGTGATCGGGGTTGAGGTTTTACCCCCTATTTTAACATCCCTGCGAAATGACCATCCCGATATTGAAATAGAATTGACGCTTAGCAACCGGATGGAAGATTTGTTGCGCCGGGATGCTGACATTGCCATTCGCATGGTGCCGCCTAGCCAGGATGCCCTGGTGGCAAAGCATATTGGTGCGATTGATTTGGGGATGTATGCCCATTGCGATTATCTGGCCCAAAACGGTGCGCCGGAGGATTTTGAAGACCTGGCAGACCATGCCCTGATAGGGGTTGATCGCGATGCCCGTGATTTGCGGTTATTGCATTCACTGCCCTGGCCTTTGGCGAAACACCGGTTTTCATTTCGGTCCGACCAGCATTTATCGCATCTTGCCATGATCCGTGCGGGGTATGGCATTGGCATGTGCCAGGTCGGCGTGGCGTTGCGGGAACCAGCATTGCAAAGGGTGTTGCCGGAATTTTCCCTTGCCCTTGATAGCTGGGTCACCATGCATGAAGATTTGCGCAATAATTTGCGCTGCCGAACGGTGTTTGATGCCCTGGTGACGGGGATGAAAACATATTGGCGAACGCAAAAACCAGACCGGCAATTGGCCTGAAAAGGTGAGCAGGTTTGGAAGGTGTTAAACAGGGCAGCGGGTTTGCCCGGCTGCCCTGTGAATATTGTGCTTGCCGGTCGGTTTAAGCGGCGAAGCGCGGCAGCAACGATTGTACCAGGCGATCTACCTCGGCCTCGGCGGTGGCGATGGAATGGCGGGTGCGATCATCGCCAAATTCGTCATATTCGACGGCGGTGCTGCGATGGTCGGTGATGCCGATATATTCCAGCGGGGTGAAAACGCCGCCTTCAACATGGTTAAGATGGGCAACCCGTTCACCGGGATTATAGCCGAAATCACCGCGCGCAGATAAGACGATGGCGGTTTTATTGTCCGTTACCATGGGCCAATAGGGGACGCCATCGCGTGCGCGGTCAAAGCCAAAAGTGCGGCCAACACGCACGATATTTTCGATCCAGGCTTTCATCTGTGCGGGCATGCCAAAATTATACATTGGCACCCCGGCAACGATGATATCGGCCTGCAACAATTCATCGACCAGCATGTCGCTTTCGCGCAAAACATCATGCATCCAGCCTTCGCGCTGATCGGGTTTGGTAAAGGCAGCATGGATCCAGTCGCCAGTAACCGGGGTGGGCGGATGGGTGCCGACATCGCGATAAATGATGGTGTCATCGGGGCGGTGTTGCTGCCATTCAGATATGAAGCGGGCGCTTAACCGTCGACTGTGGGAACCGTGCGCGGTGGTGTCGGATCGGCCGGGGCGGGCGCTGCTGTCGATGTGCAGGATGGTTGCCATTTGATGCTCCTGTGATGAAAAATTATCATCTGTTATGCGTTGCTTTGTGATAGTTATTGTTGGATTTTAAGCATCTGGCAAAATCGAATATCTCAGCCAATAGATGAATATGGTTCACCTGTATGTCTTTGCCGCCCCTTGCGACATTGCGTGCCTTTGAGGCCGCAGCCCGCCATCTGAGTTTCAAGAAGGCGGCAAGTGAATTGCTGGTGACACCAACCGCGATCAGCCACCAGGTGCGCCTGCTGGAAGAAACGCTGGGTGTGCGCCTGTTTGTGCGCAAACCGCGACAGGTGCTGTTAACCCCGGCAGGGCAGGAGCTTTTCCCCGTTTTACGCGACGGGTTTGGGGAATTTGGCCGGGTTATTGACCGGTTAAAGCAGCACAAGGCACAACGCCGGTTAACCGTATCGGTGTTGCCATCTTTTGCCGCGAAATGGTTATTGCCGCGCCTGTCGCGGTTTCAAACCCTGCATCCCGATATTCACCTGAGTTTGCATACATCGGTTGAGGCGGTGGAAATTGGCGGGGCGATTGCAGATGCCGCCATTCGGTATGGGGCTGGCCCCTATCACGGGTTGGTGGCGCAAACGCTGTTTTTTGAAAATTTCGCGCCAATGGCAAGCCCGGTATTGGGGCTGCAAACGCCCGATGATTTGCAGGAACTGCCATTGCTGCATCTGGATTGGGCGCATCCTGACGATGTAACGCCAACCTGGGCGCGGTGGTTCAAGCTGGCGGGGATGCGCGATGTTGCCCTTAAACCCGGCCTTGCCTTTAACGATGATACCCACGCCATTCAGGCGGCCATTGCCGGGCAGGGGGTGGTTTTATGCAGCATGGAAATGACGGTGCAGGAACGCCAAAGCGGCATTTTGCAGCAACCTTTTGGCCCCTTTATTCGCGGGCATCAATATCAGTTGCTGCATACCGGCAAGGGGGCACACCAGGCGGAAATTGCGGCCTTTGGCAACTGGCTGGCGGATGAAATTGCCCGTGATGGGGGCAATGGCGGATTATCGCCTGACATGGCGCCACAACCATAATTGGAAATTCGATATTGACGGGGGTGATGGCAGGGGAAATCATTCCGGCTGATTTCAGTTCATGAAAGGGAGCATGCCATGCCCCGTTTTTGCGCCAACCTGACCTTTCTTTTTGCTGATCTGCCGTTTGAAAAGCGTTTCGCGGCGGCATCAAAGGCGGGCTTTGCCGGTGTTGAATATATTGGCGCCTATGACATGGCGATGGCCGATATCAAACGGCATTTGAAAGAGAACGACTTACAGCAGGTTTTGTTTAACTTGCCGCCCGGTGACTGGGAAGCGGGGGATCGTGGCCTTGCCTGCCGACCGGGGCGGGAAGACGAATTTCGCGATTCCGTTTTCAGGGCGCTGGATTATGCAACGGCCCTTGATTGCAAAATGGTTCATTGCATGGCGGGTAATATGGAACGGGGCGAAGACCCCGGCGAACTGGCGCGCCTTTATTGCGATAACCTGCTTTATGCCGCAGACGAGGCCGCAAAGGCGGGCGTTACGGTTTTGATCGAACCGATCAATGGCATTGATATGCCCGGTTATCTTTTAAATTCGATCGAGCAGGCGGCGGTTATTTTGGAGCAACTCGATCATGCCAATCTGGCGTTGCAGTTTGATATTTACCATGCCCAGCTGGTGGGCGGTGATATTGCATCGCGCATTGGCAAGCATCTGGATAAAATACGCCATGTGCAGATTGCCGGTGTGCCCGGCCGCCATGAACCCGACCGGGGCGAGCTGAACTGTTCGTTCCTTTTCTATCTGCTCGACCGGTTGGGATATGACGGCTGGATTGGCTGTGAATACAAGCCCCAGGGCACAACCGAAGAGGGCCTTGGCTGGTTATTGCCCTGGCAGGGGGCAGCAGGAAGCTGATTGGGCCGAATTAGTAAATCAGGATGGCGCGGAAATCGTTGACGTTGGTGAGCGTCGGGCCGGTGACAATCAGATCATCCAGTTTTTCAAAGGCGCTATAGGCGTCGTTGCGATCAAGGTAATCGGCAAGGTCGATATTGCCGGTAATGGCCTTTTGCCAGCTATCGCCATCCATGATGGCGCCTGCATTATCCTCGCTGCCATCAATGCCGTCAGTATCAATGGCAAGGGCGGCAAAGCCGGCCTCGTCGCGCAATTGCAGCAAAAGCGACAGCATGAATTCGGCATTGCGGCCGCCGCGCCCGCCGTCGCCACGCACGGTTACGGTTGTTTCCCCGCCCGATAGCAGGATACAGGGCTTTTGTGATGGCTGGCCATGGGTTGCGACCTGGCGGGCAATACCGGCATGCATTTTGGCAATTTCGCGCGATTCCCCTTCGATCGCATCGCCTAGAATAACGGTGTTCAGGCCCATGTCCCGCGCGGCATCGGCAGCGGCCAGCAGGGAATCCTGCGGGCGTGAGAGCATGATGACATCATTGCCGGTAAAGCAGTCATGGCCGGGTTTGATTGTTTCGTGGTCGGTATTTGCCAGAAGCTTTTGCGCGCCAGCGGGCAGGGTGATGCCATAGCGTTTGATAATGGCAAGGGCATCTTTTTGCGTGGTGGGGTCAGGCACGGTTGGGCCTGATGCGATGATGGCGGGGTCATCACCGGGGACGTCCGATACCAGATAGGTCACCATTTTTGCCCGGCTTCCGGCCAGTGCCAGCCGCCCCCCCTTGATGGCGGAAAGGTGTTTGCGCACACAATTCATTTCGGAAATTGTTGCACCACTTTTTAACAGGGCCTTGCTGATTGCCTGTTTATCCTCAAGACTGATACCCGGTGCAGGCAGGGCCAAAAGGGCTGATCCGCCACCGGAAATCATGCAGATGATCAGGTCATCCGGCCCGGCATTCTGGGCAATTTCCAAAATGCGTTCGGCGGCCTTTTGCCCGGCGGCATCGGGCACGGGGTGGGATGCCTCGACAATTTCAATATGCTCGCACGGTGCGGCGTGGCCATAACGTGTTACGACAAGGCCGCCCAGCCTGTTGGCAATATCGTCGCTGCCATTTTCCCTGATCCAGCATGCCTCGAAGCTGCGTGCCATATGTGCCGATGCCTTGCCTGCGCCAATGACGATGGTTTTGCCGCGCGGTACCTTTGGCATATTGCGCGGAATTTGCACGGCGGGATCGGCCGCACGCAGGGCCGCCGTCATGATTTTATGCAAAATATCGCGGGGTGCGGCGGACAGGCTGGCAGGCTGCAAGGTCATTGGCATGGCTCCGGTCTGTTCTGGATCAGGTCAGGGTGGATGATGCGGGCAATTTAGCAGATGAAAGGTTTTATTTTATGATACCCGGCAGCGTGATTGGCAAAGATTGACGTGCCTAATCCTTTGCGGCCTTTGGCGTGCGTTCGGTGACATGGGCGATGACAGCACCCAGATGCTCATACATGGCCTGTTCGGCGCGGTCCGGGTCGCGGGCGGCGATGGCATCAATGATGGCGCGATGGTGGTTTTGAATCATGTCGTCAAATTGCGGCCCGGCGAAAATGTGAAACCGGATTTCATCAAGTGCGGTGTGCAATACGTCATGCAGCATTTTCATCAGGTGATAATAGATGATGCTGCCGCTGGCACGTGCGATCATCATATGCAGGCGGTGGTCATCTTCAACGCGGTATTTTGCCGCCCGGCGCGGGTCATGCGCGCGCTGAAAGGTGCTGCGTAATTCGGCAAGCTGTTCGTCGGTTGCATTTTGCGCAGCACGGCGGGCGGCCCAGGTTTCAAGGGTGCGGCGCAGCTCCATCAGGTCGGTCAGGTTGGTAACCGATCCACGTACCAGATCGGTCATCGCAACATCCATTTCGATGCCGGTAGATGATAAAAGCTCTGTCCCGCCACCCTGAACCGCGCGCAGATAGCCCCGGGTTTTCAGCTTTTGCAGGGCGGCACGCACCGAAACCCGGCTGACATTCATATCCTCGGCAAGTTGCCGTTCACCGGGCAGGCGTTCGCCGGGCAAATAATCGCCAGCGGCAAAACGTGCCAGCAGGGTGTCTGCAACCCGGTCGGCAACGCGTTTGGGGCGGCCATCTTCGCCGTGTTCGGCGGTTTGTTCGCTTGGCTTTTCCGGCGTTGGCTGCATATGAAACGGGTTCTCCGTAATCTGGCCGTTGGATCTGGTTAAGGGCGGTTTGCCTTAATGGTCATACCAGTTTACGTGAAGTTGTGGCGAAAATGAATTCCTTGCAGGGCAGATATTCGCTGTCTTGCCAGAATTCGCGCAAATTGCTACGCATTTGATAAAGATTCCAGACTGTATGGCTGATCCACCTGCCATATCCCTTCATGTTCCAAAAATATCAGGAGAATTCGCGTGAGCCACCATCCCGCGCAACTGCTTTGCAGTGATGACCCCGCCCCGTTTGAAATCATGAATGATGATGGGGCAGGGCATGCGCTTTTTGTCTGCGATCACGCGTCGCGCGCGATTCCCAAATCACTGGGGACGCTGGGCCTGCCTGAGGAAGAACGCAAACGCCATATCGGCTGGGATATTGGTGCGCGCAAAGTAACCGAAATTCTGGTCAAACGGTTTGACTGCCCGGCGGTTCTGGGCGGGTTTTCGCGCCTGGTGATTGACTGTAACCGCCAGCTTTGGGACCCGACCGGGATGCCCGAAATTGCCGATAAAACCGTGGTGCCGGGCAACCAGAATGTTTCGCCAGCCGAGCATATGAAACGTATTCGCGAAATCTTCCTGCCCTATCACTGGGCGATTGAAGAACGTATCGCACGGTTTCATGCCCATAAAATTGCCCCGGCAATTTTGGCGATCCACAGCTTTACCCCGGTTTTCCAGGGTTTTGAACGCCCGTGGGAAATTGGTGTTTTGTGGGATGAAGATGCCCGTATTCCGGTGCCGCTGCTTGAAAACCTGCGTGCCCAGAACCCGGATCTGACCATTGGCGATAACGAACCCTATTCGGGCAAGCATATGGCCGATTACACCATTGATCATCACGCCGAAGCCGCCGATTTGCCGTGCGTGTCGATTGAAATTCGTCAGGACCTGATTGATACTGACGAAGGCTGTGAAAAATGGGCCAAAATTCTTGGGGATGCGTTTGAAAGCATCCTGGCCGATCCGAACCTTTATAAGCTCCGGAGAGACTGAATTGCCTGCAACATCGCGCAAGGAACCGGCATTTTCGATTGGAATTGAAGAGGAATTCTGGCTGGTTGATCGCGAAACGCGCGATGTTGCAACCGACCCTGCCACAGGATTTTTAAAAGACTGCAAGGCAGAGCTGGGCGACCAGGTTTCCAGCGAATTCATGCGCTGCCAGGTCGAGATTGGCACGAAAATTTGCCACAGTGCCGCCGATGCCCGCGAGGAACTGACGCGGATGCGCAGTGTTTTGTGTGACGTTGCCGCCCGCCATGACATGGCATTGCTGGCAGCGTCCACGCATCCGTTTGCCCACTGGGACAGCCAGAAACATACCGAAGGCGAGCGCTACAGCACCATTGCACGCGATTTGCGAACAGTGGTGGAGCGGTTACTGATTTGCGGCATGCATGTTCATGTCGGGATCGAGGACAATGACCTTCGCATCGAATTAATGGCACAGGCGGCCTATTTCCTGCCCCATCTACTGGCTTTGACAACGTCATCGCCATTCTGGCGCGGGCGTGACACCGGGCTTCAGACATTCCGTCTGTCGGTGTTTGACAATTTGCCACGGACAGGCCTGCCAGAAGTGTTTGGATCCTGGGCGGAATATCGCCGCCATGTTGATACCCTGATCAATGCGGGTGTGATTGAAGATGGCACCAAACTTTGGTGGGATTTGCGCCCCAGTGACCGCTGGCCGACCCTGGAAATGCGCATTGCCGATGTTTGCACCAATCTGGAAGATGCGATTTGCGTGGCGTCACTGACGCGCTGCATTTTGCGGATGCTGTATCGCCTGCGGCGCAATAATCAGCGCTGGCGCATTTACGCCAATATGCTGATCCGCGAAAACCGCTGGCGAGCCTGCCGTTATGGCAGCACGGATGCCGATAATGCCGGGCTGATCGATTTTGGCCGCGGTGAAATTGTGCCCTATGCCGACTTGCTTGAAGAAATCCTTGATCTTGTGCGCCCGGATGCCGAACATTTTGGCTGTGTGGCCGAAATTGAACATGCCCGGCGGATTTTAAGGCGCGGTACGAGTGCGGACCGCCAGCGCAATATTTATAATGCCGCCATTGAACGGGGTGTCAGCCCGCGAGATGCCCTGGTAGAGGTGACAGATTATCTGATTTCGGAAACCAGCCCTGTCAGGACAACATCGATTTAGGCGGTTGGGATCTGTCTGAAGGCTTGTCTTCAATTGGTGCTTTGGGTATCGTCGCGCCGCATTGAAATTTCGCGTTTCGGGCATCCGCAACGCACCCGCATATCATCGGAGATCAGAGAATGACCGAAGTCGGAGGAATTGCAGCCGACCAGCTCGCATCCTATGTCGAGCGTATCGAGCGCCTCGAAGAGGAAAAGGCCAACCTGATGGCCGATATCAAGGAAGTTTACGGCGAAGCCAAAGCCCTTGGCTATGACGTGAAAATCCTGCGCCAGATTATCCGCCTGCGTAAGATTGAAGAACATGAACGTTCCGAGCAGGAACAGATTCTTGAAGTTTACAAGCGCGCATTGGGGATGAGCTAACTTCTTGTTTTGATTGAATCGATGATGCGGTATTCTCGTCTTTAAACAGGGGGATACCGCATTATGTCTTTTGGGGATGACGAGAGGCCGCCGAAGCTTCCACCCAAGGTGAAAGCCGCACCAAAAGTACGGAATATGTATTGGTGCGATTTCCCCAAAGATGCGCAGTTGCCGGAATTCTGGAAGCGCCGCCCCGTTATTATCCTTTCCTTTCGCAATACGCTGCACGGTGCGGTAACCGTGGTTCCATGTTCAACGCAGGTCCAGACCGATGTGCTGGCTACTTTTCCGTTGCGGACGACGATCGATGGAAAGGCAGCATGGGCAATTTGCGATAAAATTACGACCGTTGCCGTCAGCAGGCTTGTCCCGGACAAGCGCGGTATTGTCAGAATGCCCGCAGACGAGTTTGATGAAATGCTTGCTGTTGTACTTGGGTGTTTGCCCCGTCTTATTGACAATTCGGCCAATTAGTTTATCGTGTTTTTCATAACTTGCGGCGCTTTTTAAGTGTCCGCCTCCCGCAAGGGAACTATATGTCGGAGGGAATCTTTGGGTTCCCTCCGATCTTTGTTTGCGGCCAGATTCACACATGCATGAAATGCACTGGTATTACCCATGACCCGATCCCGCCCGGAAATTACTGCCGAAGTGACCGAGGGTGTGTGCAGGCTTTTGCATCACCATAACATGGCCTGCATCACAGAATTGCGGCTGGGGAACGGGCGGCGGCTGGATATTCTGGCTTTGGGGCTGAAGGGGGAACTTTGGGCGGTTGAGGTGAAATCGTCGGTCGAGGATTTTCGTGTTGATGCGAAATGGCAAACATATCGCGATTATTGTGACCGGTTTTTCTTTGCCGTGCCGATGGAATTTCCCCGCGATCTGATCCCGGAGGAAGAAGGGTTGATTGTGGCGGACAGGTTTGAGGCCGCAATCGTCAGACCAGCAGAAGATTTCAAACTGAATGCGGCACGCCGGAAAAAGCTGTTGATTGATTTTGGCCGCTTGGCTGCCGGGCGCCTGCGGGGGGATGTTAAAATGGATATGCTGATTTCATAACGGGTTTCCCGGCCCTCCCGCAAATGGCAGATGATGATGCCGTTAACATCACGCATGATGCAATGACTGGCCTGATAAAAAGAACGCCGCAGCAATGGGATGCTGCGGCGTTCTGTTTGGCTGTTTGCGCGAATGATCCGGGGATTATTCTGCTGCCTGAAGATGTTCCGGCGGATTATGGAACTGGTTGCGCAGTTCTTCTTCGCGCTGTTTGACTTTGGCGATATTGGCATCCTTGATGTGGCCATAACCACGGATCTGTTCGGGCAGGGCCAGAAGTGCGCCAGCAATGCGAACATTGTCGTGATTGAGGCCAGCCAGGACTTCGTTGACCAGGTCTTCATATTGCGTGATGAGCGCGCGTTCGGTTTTGCGTTCATGCGTTTTGCCAAACGGGTCCAATGCTGTGCCCCGCAGGAATTTGAATTTCGCCAAAACCCCAAAAACCGACATCATCCAGGGGCCGTAAACCTGCTTTTTCAGGTTGCCGCTTTCCACATCGCGGCTGGCAAGCGCGGGCGGGGCGAGGTGGAATTTGACCTTGTAATTACCCGTGAAGTTTTTGCGCAGTTTGGCGGTAAAGGCCGGGTCGGTATAAAGCCGTGCGACTTCGTATTCGTCCTTATAGGCCAGCAGTTTGAAGTAATATTTCGCAACAGCCTTGGCGAGGTGGTCCTGCCCGTCACCCAGTTTCTTTTCAGCCTGGGCAACCTTTTGCACCAGTGCCTCAAAGCGGTTGGCATAGGCTGCGTTCTGATACCCGGTCAGGAAGGTTTTGCGCTTTGCCACCATGTCGTCAAGCGTTACGGCAACGGGATGGGCCTGCTTTTCATTCGGGCCGATCACGTTGATAACTTTTTGCGGGTCATGGGCAAACAGGCGGCCCCAATAGAAGGACTGCTTGTTCATATCAATCGCGACACCGTTAAGCTCGATGGCCTGCATCAGGGCTTCTTCGGTAATCGGGATCAGGCCGCGCTGCCAGGCAACGCCGAGCATGAACAGGTTGGTGGCAATGGAATCCCCCATCAGGCGGGTGGCAACATCGCTGCCTTCGACAAAGTTCACGGCATCATTGCCACAGGCATCAAGGATGGCCTTTTTATGCTCGTTACTTTTTAGTTCGAAATCCGGGTTGCGGGTAAAGGCGCCGGTGACGGTTTCGTGGGTATTGATCACCGCCTGGGTAAAGTTGCGGCGCATTTTCGCCAGCCCCTCGAAGCTTGCCGCAACCAGCAGGTCACAGCCCAGCACAACATTGGCTTCACCCGCAGGGATACGGGCGGCGTGCAGTTTGTCCTGGGTATCGGCAAAGCGGATATGGCTGACCACAGCCCCCCCTTTTTGCGCCAGACCGGCCATATCCAGCCCGACGATGCCTTTGCCTTCGAGATGCGCAGCCATACCCAGAAGGGCACCAATGGTGACAACACCCGTGCCGCCAACACCCGTGATCAGGACTGACCAGGGTTCGTTCAAATCAGGCAGTGCGGGTTTGGGCAGGGATGCAAAAACGGCATCACCGTGATTGCCACCTTTTGCTGCGGCCTCGGGTTTGCGAAGGGCGCCGCCTTCAATGGTTACAAAGCTGGGGCAGAACCCGTTCAGGCAGGAAAAGTCCTTGTTGCAGGCGGATTGGTCAATGGCGCGTTTGCGGCCAAATTCGGTTTCGACAGGTACAACGGCAAGGCAGTTGGATTTTACACCGCAATCGCCGCAGCCTTCGCAGACCAGATCATTGATGAATACCCGTTTGGGCGGATCGACCATCAGTTTGCGTTTGCGCCGACGGCGTTTTTCCGCCGCACAGGTCTGATCAAAAATCAGGATCGACGTGCCGGGAACTTCGCGCAGTTCTTTTTGGGTTTCATCAAGCGTATCGCGGTGGCGAATATCGACATTCGGGGCGAAATGGGCATCGATCGGGTATTTGTCCGGTTCGTCTGACAGGACAATAATGCGGGTAACGCCTTCATCAGCCATCTGGCGCGTGATTTGCGGCACGCTGATGGGGCCATCAACAGGCTGGCCGCCCGTCATGGCGACGGCATCGTTAAACAGGATTTTATAGGTAATATTGACCTTTGATGCGATAGCCGCGCGGATCGCCAGGGAACCGGAATGGTAATAGGTGCCATCCCCCAGATTCTGGAAAACGTGTTTGGTGGTGGTAAAGGGGGCCTGGCCGATCCAGGTTACACCTTCGCCGCCCATATGGGTGAAGGTTTCGGTGGAACGGTCCATCCAGTTGACCATGTAATGACAGCCAATGCCGGCCATGGCGCGGCTGCCTTCGGGAACCTTGGTGGAACTGTTATGCGGGCAACCGGGGCAGAACCAGGGAATACGGGCTACGTCCGGGCGGGGTTCGGCGATTTCTTTTTCTTTTTGCGCCAGCCATTCAATGCGTTCGTGAATGTCTTTGCTGTCAAAGAAACGGTTGATGCGCGCGGCCAGGACCTGTGCGATGCGGGCCGGGGTCAGTTCGTCCATCGAGGGCAAAATCCATTCGCCCTTTTCATCGAACTTGCCAATGACGGTGGGGCGGACGTCTTCGCGCCAGTTATAAAGCTGTTCCTTGACCTGGTTTTCCATCACCGCGCGTTTTTCTTCAACAACGATGATTTCTTCCAGTCCCTTGGCAAATTCGCGCACGTCATCGCGGTTAAGCGGCCAGCTCATGCCAACCTTCAGCACGCGAATGCCGATATCGGCGGCATCCTTTTCGGAAATGCCAAGGTCATCGAATGCCTGCATGACATCGAGATACGCCTTGCCGGTGGTGATGATGCCCAGGCGCGGCGTCGGGCTGTCGATCACGATGCGGTTAAGCTTGTTAGCGCGTGCATAGGCCAGGGCGGCGTAAAGCTTGTATTTCATCAGGCGGTGTTCCTGTTCCTTTGGCGTGTCGGGCCAACGAATGTGAACACCCCCTTCGGGCATGGCGAAATCGGGCATGACGGGGCTGACGCGGTCAGGTGCTACGTCAACGGCGGCAGAGCTTTCGACCGTTTCGGCAATGGTTTTCATCGCAACCCAGCAGCCGGAATAGCGGCTCATGGCCCAGCCATGCAGGCCGAAATCGATAATATCCTGCACGCCTGACGGGTTCAGAACCGGGATTTGCGCATCGATGAAGGCATATTCGGTTTGATGGGGCAGGGTGGATGATTTGCACGAATGGTCGTCCCCGGCGAGGACAAGCACACCGCCATTGCGCGATGTGCCAGCATAGTTGGCATGTTTGAAAACGTCACCGGAACGGTCAACACCCGGGCCTTTGCCATACCACATGCCAAAAACGCCATCATATCTGGCGTCCGGATACATATTAACCTGCTGGCTTCCCCAAACCACGGTGGCGGCGAGGTCTTCGTTTACGCCGGCCTGGAATTCGATCTGCTGTTTGGTCAGGAATTTTTTGGCCCGCCATAATTGCTGGTCAAGGCCACCCAGAGGCGATCCGCGATAGCCCGATATGCAGCCCGCCGTGTTAAGGCCCGCGCGGGCATCCAACTGTCGCTGCATCAGGGGCAGGCGCACCAGCGCCTGAATCCCTGTCAGGTAAATGCGGCCTTCTTCCAGGGTATATTTATCGTCCAGGGTAACTGCTGCCAACTTAGCCATGCTGATGACCTCTCTGGTCTTTGTCTCTTGCGGGGAAGCCTCGTGGGTTTTCGCAATTATGTTATTGAATATGGGTTTTTAAACGGCGCTGCGAAATGCCCTTTGTTCTGGCAATAATGGTAATGAATGCTGACCTTTTTTCAATCGCTGTCGCATTGCATTCACCAAAACGCCTGATTGTATGGGTTGACGTTGCGTCAACTTGTTATTTGCTTATTCCGGTACTGATTTGCGCGCAATTTTATTGCGTTTGGTGTGCAATGCGAAATTGTCGGCTGGAACGAGTCTATTCTCGGCTCGGGTGAATTCCACTGTTAGGATGGGAACAGGATGGGAACAGGATGGGTGCCTGCGAGATGGAGAATGACAATGGATCAGCGATTAAGCCTGATAACCCTTGCCGTGGCCGATATGGACCGCGCCCGTGCGTTTTATGAAACCGGGCTGGGCTGGAAGCCGGTTTTTGCCGTGGCGGGCGAGGTAACCTTTTACCAGATGAATGGCCTGATCTTTGGGCTTTATAACCGCACCGAGATGGCAAAGGATGGCCATTTCAATGATGGCGGTGCCAGTTATTCGGGCATGGCGATGGCCTATAATGCGCGTAGCGAGGCCGAGGTGGATGATGTTTTTGCACAGGCACAGAAGGCTGGCGCCCATATCCAGAAACTACCCCAAAGGGCCGATTGGGGTGGCTATTCCGGCTACTTCCTGGATCTTGATGGTCATCCGTGGGAAGTTGCCTATAACCCGTTCTGGATCATTACCGATGAGGGGCACATGATCATTCCGCCGCAGGAAGGTTCGTGATCATGGCATCTTTGGTGGCGTGAAACCTGGTGCGGCCTAGCGGCGTGATGCCGTGCGGTGCTTCAGGTGGGTAAGCGCATAAATCAATATGCCAGCCAGCAGCCCCCAGAACGCGCCTGAAATGCCGTAAAATGTAAGTCCGGCAGCCGTGACCAGAAAAGTGACGGCTGCTGCCTCACGGCTGCCTTCATCGCGAAATGCTGCAACGGCAGAACCGGAAAAGGCACCGATCAGGGCAAGGCCTGCGACGGCTTCGATCAGGATGGAGGGGGCCAGGCTGACCAGGGATGTAATGACACCGGCAAGCAACCCGAACAGCACGTAAAACCCACCGGCAAAGATTGCGGCCCAGTAACGCCTTTTCGGGTCGGGATGGGCATCTTCGCCCGCGCACATGGCTGCTGTAATGGCGGCAAGGTTTACGGCATGACCGCCAAAGGGGGCAGAAAGCAGCGAAAATATACCCGTCATGGTGAAAAGCGGGCCGGGTGGTGTGTCGTAATCATGCGCGCGCAATACGGCCGTGCCGGGAATGTTTTGCGATGCCATCGTGACGATGAAAAGCGGCAGGGCAATGCCAACCAGCCCGGCAATGGTAAATTTGGGCATGACAAATTCGACAGGCGGCACCAGCGACAGATTTAACTGGTCAATCGCGCCGTCGGGGAATGTCACACCAAACACAAGTACCAGGACAAATGCGGCCAGGGCAGCGGGCACGGCAAGAATGCGGTTAAACCGGCCAACCACCAGCCAGGCAATGACGATAGGCAACCCGAAGAGCGGATTAAACGCCACAGCCTTGATCGGTGCCAGGCACAGACCCAGTAAAACCCCGGCCAGCATGGCATTTGCCAGTGGCCCGGGAATGGCCGCCACGGCCTTGCCCAGTGGTTTCCAGATGCCGCAAATAATGATCAGCACGGCGCAAATGATAAAGGCACCAACGGCAACGGGAAAACCACCTTCGACAGCACCTGATGTGGCAAGCAGGGCGGCACCGGGGGTGGACCATGCAATGCTGATTGGCATGCGGGTTTTAAGCGATAAAACAATCGCACAAACACCCATGGCAACCGACAGGGCGAGCAGGCCCGATGCGGCCTCGAAGGATGTTGCACCAACGGCAGTCAGGCCTTGCAGAACAACGGCGAACGAGCTTGCCGTGCCAACAAATGCCGCAAGGAAACCCATAAAGAAGCTTTGGGCGGATATATCACGCAGCATTTTCTGGCTCCGGCAGGTGGGAATAATCGCGCGAAGCTAGCCAATGTTATGTTTTTAATCCACAAAAACTATGCTGACAGCGGATTGTGATTGCGCACGCCGTGTCGCACTAACTCCCGCTATTCGGGGAGGGCGGTGCTAAGTGGATCGTAGGCAAAAACATCGTCATCGGTATGTCGCGAAAGAATGTGTCGTGCTTCGTCTTCGCGGGCGTCCCTGTTGCTGCGAATGGCAAGTAACAGACCGCCATCTTCGAGTTTCTGCTGTACTTTGTCCGAATGCTGTTTGCCAAAGAGTTTTGCCAGCACACCGCCGATGGCTGCGCCAGCACCGCCAGCCCCAAGAATGGCGGCGATGGTTGCAACCATCGGGCCGCCAGCCGCAACCATGACGCCCGCAGCACTAAAAGCTGCCACATACATCGGCGCACCGATCAACGCGCCTTCGGCGTCTCCGGTTGGGTCAGGGGATGTGTATGCGATGCGCGGCGTGGCAGGATCATTTTCGAGATCCTCCGTCTTGCGGTAAATATGACCAAGCTTTTCGTCAATTGTCAGTTCATTGGCGATCAGGCTCATATCATGGCGGGTGAAACCGGATTTTTGTAAATCGCGCAACACTGCATGAAGGTTGTCTGCTTTGTTGAATACACCAATGATCTGGCGATGGCTTTTTTCCTCGGTCTGGGGCATTTGGCCCTCCTGCCTTTGGTTTTGTTTCGCTTTGCGCCTTTTGGTTGAACTTTATTCAACGAAATTGATTGCCATAAGTTCCGGGATTGTAAAAGGCATGTAAGGCAAAGCCGTTCCCCGCCGATTATCTAGGGGGGGGTAGTGTTACAGGCATTCCCGCACAGGCTGTGCAAACAGGGCATCGGCCTTCATAAAATCCAATATCTTATAAAAACAGCGCACAACCCGGAAGGTTATGCGCTGTTGAACGATGGCTGGATATTAATAACCCATATAAGGATCGGCCAGCATCATTGTGCTTTGATAGGCAAAATAGATGTTTGCTACCAACGCAATAAACGCAACTGGCAGGGCGACTTTTATATCGCCAAAAATCGCCGGGATGTTAGGCCAGATTTTTTCGCCAAGTTTTTCTTTGCGATAGTAATCATAATTTGCCAGTAGAAACGTGAAAATTGCGGTCGGCAGCCAGTAAACAATAGATGCTAAAAATGCGCGTCCAACTGCTACCTCAATCCCTATCAAGAGCATGCTATAGATGCTGGATGCCGTAATGATGAAAAGTCCCTTGGCCCACATTCCCTTGCAAAAATAGTAAATGCTACCAAAGAAAAGTGCCAGAAAGTTTTGTGATAGGCGAAATCTTTCCCCGAAACTTAGTGACTTGTACTTTTCTGTTTTTCGCATGGCATCATAGGAAAGCCGGTCGGCCCCGAGATAGTCCAGCATTTCGAAACGTCGTTGCCAGGATGGGCTGTAATCTTTTGCCGTATTCACGGTTGTTGTGTTTTCACTCATTGGGACAAATCCCTTCTGCTCGATTGTTTGCTCTTGCTCGGTATTATGAAGCTGCCTTTTTGGCTTTTGCTTCTATTGGTTAGTTCATATTCATTTTATTTTTGGATTGTTTTTCAATTATCGATCAAAGGTGGCAAAAATTTGACAGAAAACACTTTTGGTTGTGTTGTTTGTGGTGCTTGTTCATCGTGATCGATGTGTGTCAAAGACAAAAAAAAGAGCCCCAATTGGAGCTCTTTTAATTTTATTACCGTTCGGTGATTTTAAATTCTATGCGCCGGTTTCGGCGATAGGCGATTTCATCATCGCGGTTATCAAGGGGTTGATATTCGCCAAAACCGGCGGCAACCAGCCGTCTTGGCGGGACGCCCTGATCGATGAGGAATTTGACCACCGAAATAGCGCGGGCCGAAGAGAGTTCCCAGTTCGATTTGAATTCATTATTGCGAATGGGCACTTTGTCGGTGTGGCCGTCAACACGCATGACCCAGTCAATATCATCGGGGATTTCAGCCGAGATCTGTTTGAGGGTTGCTGCGAGTTTGGCGAGCTGAACCTTACCGTCATCACCAATGTCTGCCGAGCCGGAGCCAAACAGTACTTCGGACTGGAAAACGAAACGGTCGCCGACGACACGGATATTCTGGCGGTCACCCAAAACCTGGCGCAGGCGACCAAAAAATTCCGAGCGGTAGCGCTGCAGTTCGGCAACCTTGGAGGCCAGTGCCGCATTCAGGCGCTGCCCCAGATTGACGATCTGTGCGGCCTGATCCTTGTTTTCGGCTTCGGAAATTTCCAAGGCATCCTGCAGCTTTGCCAGCTGCTGACGAACTGCAAGAAGTTGCTGGTTCAGGGCTTCGACCTGGGCACGGGCAGATTCGCTGATGTCCTTCTGATCATCAAGCTCGCTTGCGCGCTGGGCCAGAAGCTTTGAAAGCTCGTCAATGCGGCTTTCCTGGCTTTGTTCTTTTTCGTCGGCTTTTTCTTCAAGCTTTGAAAGCTCGGACTTTTTGTCTTCCAGGGCGGCGAGGGCGGCCAGAAGCTTCTTTTCCTGTTCCTCGGCGGAAACCTGTGCCGATGACAGTTTTTCAGCCAGGGCTGACACCCGGTTTTTCAACGCATCGCGATCATCGCTGGTGGTTGAAAGTTCGGTGGTCAGCTGGGTCAGTTCAAGCTGCATTTCCTGGTTGTTGTTGCGTTCAAGCGACAACAGATTGGTCAGTTCGTTGACCTGTGATGTCAGATCGCTGAGCGCCTTGTCACGGCCCGACAGGGCCGCACCCAGATATACCTGGGCGACGACAAAGATCATCAGCAAAAAGATGATCACCATCAACAGCGTGGCCAGGGCATCGACAAAGCCCGGCCAGGTATTTACATCGCGACTGCGGCGGCGAGACAAGCCTGACATGAGGTCAGCCCTCCTCGGCGATCGCGGCGATGGTCCGTGCCAGAAGTTTTATTTCGCTGCGGATTTCCTGGGTCTGCTGCTGACGGCCCATGGTGAGTTCGTCGGCAACGCGGCCCAACTGGTTATCGAGCGAGCGGATATGCGCACGGGTATTGTCATCAATGCCAAAGCTGCCGATTTTCATGGAATCGGAAAGCTGATCGAGAACCGGTTTGAGGTGCATCTGGTTTTCAGCCAGTTTGACCATCAATTGCTGTTCGGCTTTCATCTGGTCGGTCAGGGTTGAAAGCTTGTCAGCAAGGTCGATCAGGGTGTTGTGCGACTTGATCTGCGAGGATTCAGACCGCTGGATCGAGTTTTGCAGGCCTTCCATATTGTCGGCCATCTGTTCGATCAGGGCCGAAAGATAGGCCGGGACCGACTGTTCGCCTTCGGAAAGCGGGCCACCCGAGGAAACGCGGGTGAAACTAGACATCCATTCTTCAAGTTCGTTGAAAAAGCGGTTCTGTGCCTGGCCTGCCTGCATGTCCAGAAGACCCAGAGCAAGCGAGCCAGCAAGACCAAACAAAGAGGACGAAAAGGCCGTGCCCATACCATTGAGCGGCTTTGCCAGGCCTTCCTTGAGCTGGCCGAACCACAGTTCCATATTGCCGCCGCCGCCAACATTGACGTTGCCGATCACATCCGCAACCGAGTTCACGGTTTGCAGCAGGCCCCAGAAGGTGCCGAGGAGGCCAAGAAACACCAGCAGGCTGACAAGGTAGCGCGAAAGTTCGCGGCTTTCATCAAGGCGGGAACGGATGGAATCCAGAATGGTACTGGTCGCAAGGGTGGAAAGCTGCGGCCGGTCGCGGCGCTGTTCCTGCATCATGCGGGCCATGGGTGCCAGAAGCTTTGGCGTATCCTGCGAGCTAAGCCCCGGGCGGTTGCGGCGGAAATCTTCGATCCAGGCAACTTCGGGATTGATGCTGAAAACCATACGGAAGGTATAGACAACACCAATGATGAACACGCCAATGATCAGGCCGTTCAATACTGCGCTTGCCAGAAATGCATCTGACAGGGTCGGATATAACAGTGCTGCGATGGCGACGATAACGGCGGTGAAAATACCCATTCGGGTCAGATAGGCACCCGGTTTGGTAATTGCCGGAATACTTGCCGCGCCGTTGGACGCATTGTTGCTCATGACAGATAAATCCTAGCGTTGAACGGTTTTGACATCGACGCGATCGGCCGGGCCAGAGGGGACATTGGCACCAAGCGCACGGACATCGATCCGGGTGGAACGGACGCCGCCGTCGATCAGATAGGAGCGGACCTGCAGGGCGCGCGAAAGCGACAGCCGGCGTGCCTTGCTGGCATTTTGCGATTCACCTGCGGCATACGCCTGCAACTGAACACGCAAATCACCATTTCTGGCAAGGGTGCCTATAACCTTATCAAGGCTTTTTTGCGCACTCGGGTCCAGCTCGAAGCTGTTTTCTGCAAAGGGAAGGCTGTAGTCACCCCCGGCCGGTGCCGAGGCGGGTTTTTCAGCGGGCATCGATGCCGGGGCAGAGGCGGTTTCGCGCGGTGCAACCTGCGGCTTGGTGCGCGGCTCCGGCTTGGCTTCCGGTTTAACTTCCGGCTTTGCGACAGGTTTCGGTTCCGCTTTTTGGGCGGTCTGTTTGGGTGTCGGTGGCTTGGGCATATTGCCTGACTGTTTATCAAGCATTTCCTGCGGAGATGTTGTCGTATCGGGTGCCGGGCTGGGCGGACTTTTGACCTCGTTTTCCTTTTTCAGGGGAACGGGTGTTGTCGAAGGCCCTGCTGCGGGCTGTTTGGCCGCAGGTTTTTGCGCATTGGGCAGCGGTGCGGTTTTAACTTCGGGCACCGGCATTTTGTTTTTCGGGGCTTCGCGCGGCGTATCGATTTTCGGTTCGCTGACCTTTGGTGCCGAAGGCACGGCAACCGCCGGGGCGTTATCCGCAACCTGCATGACCCTGGCAGGTGCGTTTACAGGGGCGGCGGGGGCTGCGTTATTTGTGCCGCCTGCCGGGACCAGAAGGCTGGCAGGTTGTGCGTTTGTAACCGGTGTAGCGGCGGGCGTTGCCAAAGGCGCGCTTGCCGGGGCCGCAGCCGGTTGGGCCGGGCGGGTACGGGGCAGGCCATCAACATTATGCGGGGTTGGCTGCACCAGATGAATGATCTGGGTTGCGCCATCATCGTTTAAATCGGCGTTATTGATGCTGCCGCCAAGATTGCCGGTGCTTGAAAAACTGCGGGAAACAGGGGCCGTTTCAATGCGTTCAACAGCAGGGCGGGCCGGAAAGGAAACCGGCGGGCGCAGCGTGATGCGGTCTTCGGGCTGGTGCAGCTTTAGTGCAGGTTGCTGCGGGGCATCATTGGCCGAGGGCAGAACGCCAGCGCCATCAATGACAACGGTTTCAATATCATCAAGGCTGCTGTTGCGCGGTGCATTGGATGTATCGATTCGCGAAGTACCGGCCGGTGGCGTAAGCAGAAGTTGCGGTGCCAGAAAACGCGATTTGGGCGTGGTGCGGGGATAGATCAGAAGCTGGCTGTCGATTTGAATGCGCTGGGCACTGGAATTGGGTGATGAAAGGTTGCGTTGTGATGCATCCCTGTCATCAAGCTGGTCGAGCACACCAAGGTCAACCTGGACATCGTTGCCCGGCATGACCGGGGAAAACGGCCCGGCATATGCGCCCTGGCTGGTCACCATCAATGTTCCGAGCGCCGCCGCAAAGGCAATCGCCGAAATCTTAGTATTCCCCTTCATCTATTCGCAGGCCCCTTGTTATCCTGATTTCCGACCGCTCACATAAGATATGATTTTTGTGACGATCTTACGGCACGGCCCGTGCCACCCCTGTACCGCCGCGGGTCTTCCCTCCCTGGCGGTCCTTTCGCACCATAACTTACCATAGGGTTATCGACAACCGGTTTGACCTGAACGCAAAAAAGGCATCCACAACAAATTGTGAATGCCTTTAAAGGTCGTGACAAAAACAGTTCCGGTTCAGACCGAAGCCGCTTTTTTCAGGGTTTTGGCCAGAACGGGCTGGATATAGTCGTTCGCGGCAACAATGCTGCCGGTGCCAAGCATGTTGGTGCCGCCATTAATGTCGCGAATGTAACCACCTGCCTCGGAAACCAGCAGCAGGCCAGCAGCGATATCCCACTGGTTCAGGTGTGTTTCCCAGTAACCGTCATAGCGGCCAGCCGCAACATAGGCCAGATCAAGCGATGCAGCACCAAAACGGCGCACGCCCGAGCAACGGTCCATGACAGCGTGAAGCTGTTTTTCAAATGCGGCATGGTCACCACGGCCCATATGCGGAACGCCACAGGCCAGAACACATTCGTTCAGGCGGCGACGGCCCGAAACACGCAGGCGGCGGTTATCGAGATACGCACCAACACCCTTTTCGGCCCAGAAGAATTCATCCTTGGCAACGTCATAGATGATGCCAGCGATGATTTCGTCACCCTTTTGCAGGGCCACCGAAATGGCGAAATGCGGAATGCCATGCAGGAAGTTGGTGGTGCCATCAAGCGGGTCGATGATCCAGCGGTGTTCCGGATCGCTCCCTTTGATTTCGCCGCCTTCTTCGAGAATGAAACCATAACCGGGGCGGGCCCGTTCAAGTTCTTCGCGCAGGCGTTTTTCGGCACGATGATCGGCGGCAGAAACGAAATCCCCCGGACCTTTCATGGATACCTGAAGGTTTTCGACTTCACCGAAGTCGCGCTTAAGTCCATAGGCCGCCTTTTCGACGGCCTTGAACATGACATTGATATTGGCTGAACGACGGGCGGCGCCACGCACGGCTCATCTCCCGGTATTTGTAGGTAAAAAAACGAAGGCGGCGTTAGTCTTTGGCGCGCTCGACATAGGTGCTTTCGCTGGTATTCACGACAATGCGTGTACCAGATTCGATGTGCGGCGGCACCAGGATACGAACGCCGTTTTCAAGAACGGCCGGCTTATAGGAAGAAGACTGGGTCTGACCCTTAACAACCGCGTCGGCTTCGACGATCTGGAACACGGCATGTTCCGGCAGGCTGACGCTAAGGGCTTCGCCTTCAAAGGACTCAACGGTCAGAACCATGCCATCCTGCAGGAAGACAGCCGGTTCGCCGATCAGTTCTTTGTTGACTGTGATCTGTTCGAAGGTTTCGCTATCCATCAGCGTGACCATGTCGTCTTCGGCGAACAGATAGGTATATTCATGCTGGTCGAGACGTACACGCTCGACAGTTTCCGATGCACGGAAACGTTCGTTCAGCTTGGTGCCGTTGCGGATGTCTTTAAGTTCAACCTGGTTGAACGCACCGCCTTTACCCGGCTTCACTGCGTTACATTTCACTGCGCGCCACAGGCTACCATTATGTTCAATAATGTTACCCGGACGGATTTCGTTGCCGTTGATTTTCATGGCACCAACCGTTCTTTCAGATCACAGATTCACAATGTGGAAAAAAGTGGCGTCTACCTATCAGTTTGCGGGGTTTCCCGCAAGCTTCTTCGTGGGATGCAAATGCATGACGCACCCTGCCTGTGCGCATGGCTGGGCTATTCCGGGGCATTTCGCCATTGCCGGGGGTGGCGATGCAGGCACGCAGGCAGGTTAAGGGCGCCACACGGTTTTGGCGGAAAATTGCATAATTTACGTTACGGGATTGCCGGTTTATTCCGCGGCGGATGAGGACGTGGCAGGGCGGCTGCCCGCACGGGTCAGCCTGCTTTGCAGGGTTGGGAAAATAAAGGTCAGGATCATGGCTGCGGCGGCTGCAATACCCGCCAATATGTAAATGTGATGGGCCTGTTTCGCACCCAGCGAGAACATCCAGGCAAAGACATAGGCAAAGATCGCCTGGCCAATGGCAAACAGGGTGGTGGCAAAGCTCCAGGCTTGCTGGCGGGCGGTTGCATCGTCGATCAGTTCGTGGATCCAGCCCAGAATCAGTGAAACCACACCCGGTACGGTCGCACCAACCACAAAAGCTGACACCAGCAACAGCAATTTGTCGTCGCCAAGGGCGGGGATGACCGTCATGACCATATCGACCATCAACATGCCAATCAGGGTGATGCGAAACCCGAAACGGTCGCCAAACTTGCCAAGGGTCACTGGCCCACAAAGCGCACCTGCACCAAAAACCGTCCAGCAGAGGCCACCAAAACCGTTGCCAAGTGCCAGGATGCGCGCCGAATAATCAACAAGGAACACCATATGCGGCACCAGTGAAATGGCGACCAGCGAATAGACCAGCCCCACCAGCCAGACAGTGATTTCGGGCCATTTCTTTTGGGGAGTGTTACCGGATTTGGCACCGCCTGTTGCGTTGGCCGTTGATTGTGCGGTTGTACGGGCAGGGTCGGATGGCAGCAGGAACCAGGCAGACGCCATCAATACAACGCAAATGGCCCCCAGGCCGATCCAGGCCCAGCTGAGATCATGGCTGATTAAAACCGGGACGAGTGTGCCGGAAATAATGATGCCGGTGCCAACGCCACTGAAAATAAGGCCCATGGCAAAACCGCGATTTTCAACCGCGACCGAGGGCAAAATGGTGGGTGCAGCCAGCACGATCAGAAAACCGCCACTGATGCCCGATAAAACCCGCCAGATGAAAAACCAGGTAAAGGATGCCGGTTGGGCGCAGGTAAAAAAGCTGATGGCTGCAACCAGCATGGCAAGGCGCAGCGCATTGCAACTGCCCAGCCTGGCCGCAGCCGGGCGAGCTCCCGATGCCCCGATCAGATAGCCCGCCAGATTGGCCGCCCCCAGATAGGCAACACTGCCCGGCGAAAACCATTGCTGGTCGATGATTGCCGGAATAAGGGCAGAATAGGCAAAGCGCGACAGGCCTACGCCAATAAGCGAGGTACAAAAACCTGCCCAGATATGAAGGCGGGCCTGTGGGGAAAGACGGGTTTTAGCGTGCATCAGGGCGTCCTGTTCGGGGGAACTGGAGGGATGCTATTCATTCACTGCAATCATTAAAAACGAATTATAATGATTGCAGTGATCATTTTTTAAGATATCACGCGCAATTCCGGCGGGGAGGACGCCTGTTTGCGACTGTTTTGCGGGGCATCAATGCCATGCCAGTGATCATGGATTGTGGCAAAAAGTGCGGTGCGCGCACTGGTTTGCAGGGTGTCTTGGCGCTGGATGAAAACGGTTTCAACATTGGCAACGCTGGCGGGCAGGTCATGTATGGAAACCGGCCCGATGCGCCCGATATGGGCTTGCAGGGCGCGGGGCAGCATGGTGATGCCAAGACCGGCCGAAACGCAATTGATCACGGTTTCCAGAGTGCCAAATTCCAGAACCGGTACGTTTTTGCGACCAAGCCTGCCCAGGAAGTTTTCCAGCATGAAGCGGTACTGGCAACCGGCATTCATCACCACGATACGCAGATCGGCATTTTCGCACATTTTGCCAATGGAGGGCATGCCAGCCGGGCCGTAAATGGCCAGTTCTTCGTCAAAGCAGGGCAATGTCGTCAGATCAGGATGGTCAACCGGGCCGCAGACAAAGGCCGCATCGAGTTTATGCGACAGAACCGCATTGATCAGGTTTGCTGTGGTATCGGTCCGCAGGTTGAGGTTTACCGCAGGATAGCTTTGCAGGAATTTTGCCAGAACGGGAGAAATGCGCAGTGCTGCCGTTGTTTCCTGTGCCCCGATTTTAAGCGGGCCACTCGGCGTACCATCATCAATGGTGGCACGCCGTGCCTCGCAAATCAGGTGCGACAACCGGTCGTAATAGGGCAGCAACCGCTGTCCAGCTTCGCTAAGTTTGACGCCGCGGTGATGGCGTTCAAACAGGGTTGTGCCAAGGTCTTCTTCCAGCGCGCGAATACGGGCCGTGACGTTGGATTGCACGGTGTTTAATTCTTCGCTGGCTTTGCGCATGCTGCCCAGGCGCGCAACGGTTGCGAACAGTTTTAAATCGGCAATATCCATTTCAGCCTTCCTGTACCTGCATGGTTCAATAATTGGCTGAAATGCATTTAATCGCAAGGGGCGCGGTTTTTGCCCGCACTTTATCCGTCATCCGCAAAGTTGATGCGTAGCGTTACAGGCAAGGCGATGGTGCGTTGAAAAACGGTTATTCTTCGCTAGCGGCGGCAATGGCGGCGCGAATGGCCTTTGCCCCGGCAGGTGCCCCGTCCGGATGGTTCCAGACCGCACCGCTGATTGCGACAAAGTCGGCACCGGCCTGAACCAGCGGTGCCAGATTATCGGCATTGATGCCGCCAATGGCAACACAGGGGACGGTGGTAAAGGTTGTCCAGATTTCAATGATTTCCGGTTCAACCCAGGTGCGCGGATCTTTGGTGGTGGTGGGGAAAAACGCGCCAAAGGCCACGTAATCGGCACCTTTTTCGCCCAGTTCCATCGCCCGGTGGCGGGAATCATAACAGGACACACCAACGATATGTTCTTCGCCCATGATTTTACGGGCTTCGTCATAGCTGCCGTCATCTTCACCGATATGCACACCGTCACAGCCGGTTTTATGTGCCAGATCGGGGCGGTCATTCAGGATCAGGGGGATATCGCGTTCGCTGCAAACCGGCAGCAGTTTTTTCACCGCTGCAATGATGCCGTTATCATCAATGTCTTTGAGGCGAAGCTGCACACAGTCAACAGCCCCGGTATCAAGAACATCTGCCAGCAATGCCGGAAATGTATCGAGATCGATTTTTGCAGGGGTCAGCAGGTAAAGGCCGGTTTGTGCTTCGCTATTCACAGTGATCTGTCCTGATGGAAATGCTTTGCCCTGTTTACCCTGCACGTCCGTAATTGGCAATCATTGCTGTGCAAGATGGGCCAATAGGCGCTTTTTGCATTCGGAAGCGGGCAGGTAATGGTCATTCATTATAAACAGGGGAAAGGCAGGCAGCAAACCATCGGCCGGGTCAGTTTCGGGCATAAGGGAAATGCCGTGCCAGATATGGCACTCCCTTTGCGTTGCAATTTGGCCGAGCGCATCAAAGGCGGTTTGGGCAAGGGTGCCAACCAGAATATGGGAAATACCGCATTCCAGCGCCATTAGCGCCTGCCCGGTATGGTTTTGACAATCCAGCACACCGAAAATCCGGGCGGCGGGAAAGTCGCAACGAAGTTCAGCCAGCAGGTTTGCAAACCATTGCGCCCCCATTATTTGCCCCGCATTGACGGGCCCATGCAGGAAAAAGGGACGATCCCCCATGACCTGACAGGCAACAGTCGCACCCCGAAAATTCTGAACCTGGATATGGGGGGAATGGGGGGGCATGGTTTGGCGGGTTCGATGCTGGTTTGGGATGAAAGGCGCAAGGCATATTATAGCAGGGCGCGCACATGTGAGGCGATGACAAATAAAAAGGGCGACCCGAAGGCCGCCCTTGAAAATCTGGTATCAAACCGGATTAGAGGAACTTCGCCATGGTAACGGCGGTGTCCGACATACGGTTCGAGAAGCCCCATTCGTTGTCATACCAGGACAGGATGCGAACGAAGTTACCGTCCATAACCTGGGTCTGGGTGGCATCGAAGGTCGAGCTGTTCTGATTGTGATTGAAGTCAATCGAAACCAGCGGTGCTTCGTTGTAACCAAGAACGCCTTTCAGGCGGCCTTCGGATGCTTCCTTGATCGCAGCGTTGATTTCTTCAACGGTGGTGTCACGGCCAGCAACAAAGGTCAGGTCGATCATGGAGACGTTCGGGGTCGGAACACGAACCGAGGTTCCGTCCAGCTTGCCCTTCAGTTCCGGCAGAACCAGACCGACAGCCTTGGCGGCACCGGTCGAGGTCGGGATCATGGACAGGGAGGCCGCGCGGGCGCGACGCAGGTCTTTGTGCAGGCTGTCAACGGTGTTCTGGTCGCCGGTGAAGGCGTGAACGGTGGTCATGAAGCCTTTGGTGATACCAACGGTTTTGTTCAGAACGTCAGCAACCGGTGCAAGGCAGTTGGTGGTGCACGAAGCGTTCGAAACGATAACGTCGTCGGCGGTCAGGGTGTCGCTGTTTACACCATAGACGACGGTTTTGATGTCGCCCTTTGCCGGGGCCGAGATCAGAACGCGTTTTGCGCCAGCGGTCAGGTGTTTGCCTGCGCCTGCTTCGTCAAGGAAGATGCCGGTGCATTCAAATGCGATATCAACATTAAGCTCGCCCCACGGCAGGTTCGCCGGATCACGTTCGGAACAAACCTTGATGGCCTTGCCATCGACAACCAGATCGTTGCCTTCAGCTTTGACGTCATTGGCAAGGGTGCCATGAACGGAATCGTATTTCAGCAGGTGAGCATTGGTTTTGACGTCGCCCAGGTCGTTGATGGCAACAACTTCAACGTCGGTGCGGCCACTTTCAATAATGGAGCGCAGAACCAGACGGCCAATACGGCCAAAACCATTAATCGCAACACGAATAGCCATTAATTCCTCCAGATACATACTGATTGTGACCGGATGGTCAAACCCCGGTTGCGGGGACAATCAAAAAGGCCGGATCGGCATATTACCGATCCGGCCCAAAAATTAAACCAGTTCCTTGGCCGTTTTGACCAGAGCGTCGGCGGTGATGCCGAAATGTTCGTAAAGTTCCGGTGCCGGAGCCGAAGCACCGAAGCCGTGCAGGCCGATCACCTTGCCATTGTCGCCAACGTATTTTTCCCAGCCAAAGACCGAGAGGGCTTCGATTGCGATGCGCGGTGCGGAGCCCAGAACGCTTTTGCGGTATTCCGGCGACTGTGCGTCAAACAGTTCCCAGCAGGGCAGGGAAACGACAGCAGCGGAAATGCCTTCGGCTTTCAGTTTCGCCTGGGCATCAACGGCAATTTCAACTTCCGAACCGGTCGCGATCAGGGTGACCTGGGTTTCGCCTTCGGCTTCGGAAATGATGTAACCGCCGCGTGCGACAAGGTTGTCTTCGCGGTATTCGGTGCGCAGAACCGGCAAATTCTGACGGCTGAGTGCCAGAACGGTCGGGCCGCTGTCATGGGTGATGGCCATTGCCCATGCTTCGGCGGTTTCAACCGCATCGGCCGGGCGGATCATCAGGACGTTCGGCATGGCGCGCAGGGATGCGACATGTTCGACCGGCTGGTGGGTCGGGCCATCTTCGCCAAGACCGATGGAATCGTGGGTCATGACATAAACGACACGCTGGTTCATCAGTGCGGACAGGCGGATCGCCGGGCGGCAATAATCGGTGAAGACCAGGAAGGTGCCGCCGTAAGGCATAACACCGCCATGCAGTGCCAGACCGTTCATGGCAGCGGCCATGCCGTGTTCACGGATACCGTAATAGATGTAACGGCCGTCATAACCGCTCTGGACCGAGATCGGTTCCTGAACGGCGGTTTTGGTGTTGTTGGAACCGGTCAGGTCGGCAGAGCCGCCGATCATTTCCGGGATCGCCTGGGTCAGAACTTCAAGAACGTTCTGCGAGGATTTACGGGTCGCGATCTTCGGCTGTTCTTCGGTAATCTGCTTTTTGTAGGTGTTGAAGGCATCAACCCAGTTTTCTGGCAGCTTACCTTCGATGCGGCGTTCAAATTCGGCGCGGACATCGGCATCCTGGGCGTCAAAGCGTGCGCCCCAAGCCGAGAATTCTTCGGCGCCACGGGCACCAGCGGCGCGCCATGCATCAAGAACATCCTGCGGGACATCGAACGGCTCGTAGGACCAGCCCAGCTTTTCGCGGGCACCGGCCAGTTCCTTTGCGCCCAGCGGCGAACCGTGGGTTGCCGAGGTGCCACCCTTGGTCGGCGCGCCAAAACCGATAACGGTTTTGCAAGCGATCAGCGACGGGGTGCCGGTGGTTTTTGCCTTGGCAATGGCGGCTTCGATGGCATCTGCATCGTGGCCGTCAATCTGCTGAACATCCCAGCCAGCAGCTTCAAAGCGTTTTTTGTGGTCTTCCGAGGTCGAAAGCGAGGTCGGACCATCGATCGAGATGCCGTTATCGTCAAACAGCACGATCAGCTTGGAAAGCTGCATGTGGCCAGCCATGGAAATGGCTTCCTGCGAGATGCCTTCCATCAGGCAGCCATCGCCAGCGACGACATAGGTATAGTGATCAACCAGATCGTTGTTGAAAGCCGCATTCATGATGCGCTCGCCAAGGGCGAAACCAACCGAGGTGGCAATACCCTGGCCCAGCGGGCCGGTGGTGGTTTCAATGCCTGCACCATGGCCGAATTCCGGGTGGCCGGCAGTGCGGGCGCCAAGCTGGCGGAAATTTTTGATCTGGTCGAGATCAAAGTCTTCATAGCCGGTAAGATACAGCAGCGAATAAAGCAGCATCGATCCATGGCCGGCGGACAGAATAAAACGGTCGCGGTCGGGCCAGTTCGGGTGTTTCGGATCGAATTTCAGAAACTTGGTAAAGAGAACAGTCGCGACATCGGCCATGCCCATCGGCATGCCCGGATGGCCGGAGTTGGCTTTTTCCACGGCGTCGGCGGAAAGAAAGCGAATGGCGTTTGCCATGCGGCTATGTTCTACTGGTTTCGTCATTGAATGCGCTTCCTGGGGGTTCGCTATCTGGCGTTGATTACTACGGCTTAAAAAAGCAAAGAAGTCGGGCGGAACATGCCCCCGCTATCCTGATACGTCAACCGATTCTGTCGAAAAACTGACCGGATTGCTTAGATTGCGGTTAATCCTTAGATGCTACAATCGTACCTGGATCGGTTTTGATCAGGCGGTATTGCGGAACAGTTGACGCCCTGCTTTGTCACAACCTATCTTGTGAACGGATTATGAAGGATCAGGAAGGACGATATGTCACGTCTGCAAAATGCTGGTGAACGTCTTGAAAATGCCCTTGCCGCGCTTGAAGCGGCGGTGGAGTCGCGATTGGCCCGCTCGGAGGCGGCCATTCAGTCCGGCGTTAGCGAAAATGCCGCAGCACAGGCCCGTTCCGAGGAAATGCGCGCCCAGCTTGATGCCCTAAAGCACGATTATGATGTGCTGGCAGAAGCCACAGAAACCGTTTCCCAGCGCCTTGATGGTGCCGTTGGCCAGCTTCGGCTGGTCCTGAGTGACGAAACAGAACAGAAGCAGGCATAATTTCATGGCACAGGTATCAGTCCGTATTAATGGTCGCAGCTATGATGTTGCCTGCGAGGATGGCCAGGAGGAACGCCTGACCCAGTTGGCAGGTTATGTTGATGAACGTGTTGGCGAAATTGCCAGCATGGTTGGCCAGATTGGTGAACAGCGCCTGCTGGTGATGACCAGCCTTTTGATCGCCGATGAATTAAGCGATGCCCATGAAAAGCTGTCATCGGCCCGGCAGGTCAGTTTGCCCGAAGGGGCGGTTGGCCCGAACGAGGCCGATCGGATGGCGCAAAGCATGGAAAATCTTGCTGGTCGTATCGAGGCTATTGCACAAAGGCTTTCGGCTGACTAAGCTCGCATCGGATGCCGCCTGCGATGCGCCCCAAGGGGCGATCAAGGGTGGGTCCGTCAAAGGGGGCTGCCCTGTGCGTCAGGCTCGCTAATTCCCGGGGCCGATGCTCATTTCTCTAGGGAGCTGTCCCTGGCGGGACCGTGGTCTCGTTATACGGCGCCCACCTGCACCTGCAGGTCACGAGGAATTACCATATAGCCAACGGCAGTGGTGGCTCCCGCTTTCCTTTACTGGAAAGCGGGACTTTGCTTTTAGCAGTACATGATATGCTGTTGTTTCGGGGGGATGACCTGCCCCGTGGGGTGGTAGGTATCGTCGCGTTTGGTCATGCGGCAAACAGACAGTAACGGAATTTGTAATGCGGCTTTTACATTTGGGCGATGTTTTGGGGCAATCCGGGCGCAAGGCTGCGCTGGAGGCGCTGCCGATGTTGCGTGATCGCCTGAAGGTCGATGTGGCGGTGGTGAATGTTGAAAATTCCGCACATGGTTTTGGTGTAACCGCAAAAATTTGCCGCGAATTTTACAATGCCGGTGCCGATGTGCTGACAACGGGCAATCATGTTTGGGACCAGCGCGAAATCATCGCCTATATCGACGAAGACAAAACGCTGCTGCGTCCCTGGAATTTCCCCGATGGTACGCCAGGGCAGGGCGATTGCGTTTTTACCGCCAAGTCGGGCAAGAAAGTGGCCGTCATTAACATGATGGGCCGTTTGTTCATGGACCCGCTTTCCTGCCCGTTCCAGGGGGCAAACAAGCTTTTTGGCAAATACCGGCTGGGCAAAAATGTTGATGCCCTTCTGATCGATTTTCACGCTGAAACCACGTCGGAAAAAATGGCGTTCGGGCATCATTGTGATGGACGCGCGTCGCTGGTGCTGGGTACGCATACCCACGTGCCAACCGCCGATGCGCAGATCCTGCCTGGTGGAACAGCCTATCAGACCGATGTTGGCATGTGCGGCGATTTTAATTCCGTGATTGGCATGAAGCATGAAAGCTCGGTTGCCAAATTCCTGACGAAGATGCCATCAGGCCGGCTGGAACCGGCAGAAGGCCCGGCAACGGTTTGTGGCGTTTATGTTGAAACCGATGATGCCACCGGCCTTGCCAAGCGCATCGAGCCGGTTCGCATTGGCGGGCGGCTGCGCGGAAGCTGGCCCAGCGCCTGATTTGCAGGCGTGTGCCGCCTGATGTTCCATAACCCGGTAACGGGTAAAAAGATAACGGGCCGATGCAATGTTGCATCGGCCCGTTTCCTTGCCGTTTTCAGCCATGCCGATATCGCGGGGTCGGGGGGGGAAGACTTCGATATCGGCACGGTTGTTTTCCGGTATGAAAGGAACATAACGCAAACCGTCGTGGGGGTAATAGCCCAGTCCTCTATAAAGATTGCACGATCCTGCAAATGCTTAAAATCGGTCTGTTGTTTCATGCAATCAGTCACTATGTGTCGATTGCACGATAGCAGCCATTTGGCGATGATTTTTGGCATCTGGACGGATAAGAGGCAAAAGTGATGACTGCTGGCTTGGATAAATTTGCACGGTTGATTGAACAATATTGCCCCAGCACCGGGCGATGTGACACCGACATTCCCGGCGTGGTTCTTTTGCGCGCGGACAAGCCGATGGAGCCGGTCAATGTGGTGTATCAACCATCGGTGTGTATTCTTGCCAGTGGTGAAAAAACGGCAATGATGGGCGAAAGCGTTTATGTCTATCGCCCCGGCCAGTATCTGACGGTGTCGCTTGATGTGCCGGTATTGGGCGAAGTTACCGTTGCCACACCTGAAAAACCCTATCTGTGCCTGCGGCTGGATTTGAATACAAAGGTCATGGCGGACATTTTGATGGAAGCCCGCGAAAACAACGTGGTGCCATCGGGCCGCCAGCCGGGACCGGCACTTCAGGTTAGTGATGCCGGGCCGGAACTGATTGATGCATCGGTACGGATGCTGGAATTGCTGGCAACGCCGCGTGATATACCCATTCTGGCCCCATTGATTGAACGGGAAATTCTTTACCGGTTGTTGAATGGCCCGCAAAGCGTGCGTTTGCAGCAGCTTGCAATGGCAGACAGCAAACTGAACCAGGTTTCCCGCGCCATTGAATGGATCAAAAAGCATTTCCGCGAACCCTTTAGCGTCGAGGTGCTGGCCCGCGAAGCCAATATGAGCGCATCTGCCTTACATCAGCATTTCAAAGCCATTACATCGATGAGCCCGCTGCAATATCAAAAACAGTTACGTCTGCAGGAAGCACGTTCGCTGATTATGGTTAATGCGATGGATGCCGCGAGTGCCGGTTATCATGTGGGTTATGACAGCCCGTCGCAGTTCTCACGCGAATATCGCCGCATGTTTGGCGCACCACCCAGACGCGATGTCGAGCAATTGCGACTCTCGTCCTCGGCCGGGATGGTGGAGGTGGCTTGAACGCCAGCCTGTGACATCATAACCGATTTCGTGACGGACCTTTGGGCCGCCATCTGCGTTTGATTGCAGGTGGCGGTTTTTGCCAAAATCCAGCGTTAATGCGGGTTTTGGCGCGCTGCCTGGAAAGGCATATCTGCTTCGCGGTGGGATCACGGCAAAGAAAGCCGCTTCTATTAAATTTAGCCTTGACTAACTTTTAAAGTCCGCACAACAATTAGGGACAAATGCAAATCTGCCTGCGCACCGCTATGGGCGGATCGCGGCGATATGCAAAACTGGAATTATTATAAATACAGGTGGGCATCCACCGGCGGAGATGGCAGATGGCCGATACGGGTGAAATGAAACGCAAACCGGGTGACTGGCGCGATGAGGCGGAGCAGCCTTCGCTTGTTGAGGTGTTCCGGTCGATTGCCGTGTCCCCGGATGCGGGATTTTTCCGTAAATTTCTGACATTTGCCGGGCCGGGTTATCTGGTTGCGGTTGGCTATATGGACCCGGGCAACTGGGCAACGTCGCTGGCTGGTGGTTCGCAGTTTGGCTATGCGCTGTTATGTGTGGCGCTGCTGTCCAATATTATGGCGGTGATTTTGCAATCACTGTGTGCGCGCCTTGCCATTGCCACCGGGCGCGACCTTGCCCAGGCCTGCCGCGATGCGTTTCCCGCCTGGATGTCCTGGCCGTTATGGGCACTGGCCGAACTGGCAATTTGCGCTACCGACCTTGCCGAAGTGATCGGCACGGCCATTGCGTTAAACCTGTTATTCAATATTCCGTTGGAACTGGGCGTGCTGATTACGGCGGCCGACGTGCTGGTTATTTTGTGGCTGCAAAGCCGTGGTTTTCGCTGGGTCGAAGGTTTTATCATTGCCCTGCTGGGCGTGATTTCGATCTGTTTTGCCGTGCAAATTGCCATGGCCGACCCGGACTGGTACGGCGTGATTACCGGTTTCGCCCCGACCACCGATGTTTTGCGTAACCAGCATATGCTGTATCTGGCGCTGGGCATTATTGGTGCAACCGTGATGCCCCATAACCTTTATTTGCATTCGGGCATTGTCCAGACGCGCGATTACGAACGCACCCTTAAGGGCAAACGCGAAGCCCTGCGGTTTGCCACACTTGATTCAACCGTTGCGCTGACATTTGCGCTGGTGATCAATGCGTCGATCCTGATTTTGGCGGCGGCAACGTTCCATGTTTCCGGGCAGACCAGTGTGGATGATATCGGCGTAGCGCATGAATTGCTGGCACCGTTGCTGGGTGCGTCGATTGCGCCGATCCTGTTTGGTATTGCGTTATTATGCTGCGGCCTTAGTTCGACTGTGACGGCCACAATGGCCGGGCAGATCGTGATGGAAGGCTTCATCAAAATGACGATCCCTTCCTGGTTGCGACGCCTGATTACACGTGTGGTGGCGATTATACCGGCCATTGCCGTGACGGTTATTTACGGGCAGGCGGAAACGGCAAAGCTTTTGATCCTTTCGCAGGTGGTGCTTAGCTTCCAGTTGCCCTTTGCCGTGGTGCCGCTGGTGATGTTCACTGCGTCGCGTGAAAAGATGAAGGAACTATGCGCCCCGCGCTGGCTGACATTCGTTTCGGCGATTATCGCGCTGATCATTATCGCGCTGAATGTCAAACTGCTTTACGACATTTCGGTTGGTGCCATTTAACGGCGGAAACGACCTGTTAAATCGGGCTATGTAATTGCAGGGGCTGGAGAGACTTCACATCAATGTGAGGGACCTTTCCGGCCCCTTAGAACACGTCGCGTTTAATCTGCACCATTTTGCCAGAGACAGTCTTCGGTCGCACAAGGAAAGATTCGCAGAGCGCAGCGGGGCTACGGTCAAGGACCCTGACGCAGTGGAGCGGAAGACTGTCTTGGCCCGAAGGGTTTGATTTTGGCGACATTTCGCGGCGTTACACCGTTTGACCGATGCGCCGCATCGCTCTGCACGCTGTGCCTTGCCAAACGGTTCGCCAAAATCAAACAAAATGATACAGATTAAACGCGATGTGTTCTGGCGCGTCCGGGCTTGAATGTGGGGCCGGGGCGGGATACCAATTTTCGCCTTGGCCGCGATTTTCTTTGGATCATTAATAATTCGCAATTACGTCGCGCGCCGGGATGGTTATAGTGCCATCAGCATTTTGTCATTTATCGTTGCCATGTGCGGCTGATCATTGCGGTTGACCGGCAAAGGCAGCGATAAACGTGCCGATCGTCACCACAGCAGAAGATGTTGCCATGACTGACCGCCCCGAAGACCGCACCGCCAAAGGCAAACGCCGCACCCTGATTGCAATGGGCTGTGCCTTTGCTGTTATGGTGGGGTTGGTAATTTATTCCCCCACGCTGTATCGTATGTTTTGCGCCGTAACCGGTGTTGGCGGGACTGTGCGGCAAATATCGGTGCCCAATAAAACCGCCGATGGCGGGGCCGCACCCGAAGGGCAGGGCGGCAGCACCACCGATGCCGTGGCAGATGCCAGCGACATGGTCGAAGTTTATTTCGATGCCAATGTTGCCAAGGGCCTGCCGTGGGAATTTTACCCCGAAGAGCGCAAGGTAACCGCCAAGCTGGGCGAGCCGGTAAAGACCTATTACTACGCCAAAAACAATTCGGACGAGACGATTGTGGCGCGCGCCGTGTTTAACGTGACGCCCTATAAATCGGCCCAGTATTTTTTCAAGATCGAGTGTTTCTGTTTTACCAATGAAAAGCTGGCACCGGGCGAAAGCGCGCGTATGCCCCTGGTGCTTTATATTGATGACCAGATCCACAAAGACCCGAACACGGCCGAGGTAAAGGACATTACCCTGTCTTACACATTTTACCGGCAATCGGACCTGACCGATCAGGAAATTGCCGATGCCCGCGAATTGAAGGCCGGATCGGACCAGAAAGAGGACGAATTATCCAAATCAGAAAATATCGATCTGGAAAATGATGTGCGCCGCCACTAGGCCGCAATCAGGGAATAGGGGAACGCCATGAAACATGAAATCAACCGTCCTGACGGCGTAACACCGCATGGGACAACGGCACGATCAATGCAGGGGCTGGCGCGCAAACTTGCGGCGGGTTTTGTTGCCACGTCGTTGCTGGCGGGTGTTGGCGGGTTTATGGCCCTTGGTGGTAGTGGCCTTTTGTCATCTACCGCGCAGGCGCACAGCTATATGCTGGGCAAAATCATGATTGGTCATTTCTGGGCGCCGCCGGTTGCCCAGGATGCCAAGGGGGCCGCCGTTTATGGCCCGTTTTTAAATGGTGGTAGCGAAGCAATCACCCTGGAAGGGGCCAGCACCAACATTGCCGAACAGGTGCGTTTTCGCGTTGAGAAAGATGGTGTTGAAAGCTGGGTTGATCATATCACCCTGCCGCCGAACAAGCCGGTTGGCCTTGCCGCCTGGCGCGAACATATCTGGCTTTCCGGATTGAAACAGCCGCTTGAAGCAGGTGGTTCGTTTGACCTGACGCTTGATTTTGGCAAGGCAGGCCATAAGACCATCAAGATCGTGATTGAATCGGAAAGCGGGCATTAGAGCCCTTTGCCTAACGCGTCGTTAGACGCAACAGAGATCAAATAAAAGGCCCGCAACCATGATGGTGCGGGCCTTTGGCATTAGGTTGATTGGATCGCGCGATTACGATGCGGCGCGGTCATGGGCCTTGCGGCGCAGGTCATCGAGAATGGTGTTGATACGGTTGTTCAGCACCTGGATCTTCTGCGCGGCATCCTGCGAGGTTTGCAGAACTTCGCCCGACAGCTCGCCCGTTTTACCGGTTTCATCGGCAACGTCGCTGATCGAGGTTGAAACCATCCGGGTGCGTTCGGCTGCATTGCGCACGTTACGGGTGATTTCGTTGGTGGCGGCACCCTGTTCCTCGACGGCGGCAGAAATGGTGGTGGCGATTTCATTGATGCTTTCAATGATCGCGCCAATCATTTCAATGGCCGAAACCGATTCACCGGTGGATTTCTGAATGCCCGAAATCTGACCGGCAATTTCGTCGGTTGCCTTTTCCGTCTGGTTGGCAAGGTTTTTGACCTCGGCGGCAACCACGGCAAAGCCCTTGCCGGCATCGCCAGCGCGGGCAGCTTCGATGGTGGCATTCAGGGCCAGAAGGTTGGTCTGCTCGGCAATGTCGGTAATCAGGGCGATGACTTCGCCAATGCGATTGGCCGACAGTGACAGGCTGTTCACCAGTTCGTTGGTTTCGCGGGCCTTTTCGGCGGCTTCGTTGGAAATGCGGGTCGATTCCGCCATCTGGCGATTGATTTCCGCATTCGATGCTGCAAGCTGCTCGGTCGCTGCGGCAACGGTTTCAACGTTGCTGGTTGCTTCACGGGCCGAGGATGCGACTTCGTCACTTTGCCCCGAAACCAGTTCGGCACTTTGGGTCATCTGACCCGAAACACCCTGCAACTGTTCGGCAAGGGCGGCAATTTCGCCAACGGCACTTTCGACTTCACCCTGCAGGGTATCGGCCAGGCCCAGCAATTCATCGCGCAGGGCTTCGTTACGTTCGCGGTTCAGGCGTTCTTCTTCGGCCTGCATGGCGCGGACCTTAACGGCATTGTCCTTAAAGACTTCGACCGCACGGCCCATGGCCGAAATTTCGTCATTGCCCTTGGCCGGGACGACAACATCAAGGTTGCCATCGGCCAGTTTCACCATGGTCTGCTGCAGGCCGCCCAGGCGACGCAGAAGGTTGCCACGGACATAGATGACATAAATGGCAAGCGACAGCAGAACGGCAATGGCCGCAACAATGTACAGAACCAGCGAACCCTGCTGTTGCAGGTCGCGTGCATTGGTGGCTGCACCATCAACATCGCTTTGCAGGGTTTCAACAACCTGATCCACGCTAAAGCCCATGGTGGAGGCATATTCACCAGCCTGGCTGACCAGCGCCTGCGCATCAATGGCGGTCTGAAGCTGGCGGGCCTGAAGGTCCGGCAGGCTGCCATCCCCAACCGAGAGCTTTTGCATTTTGTCGATCAGGTCTTCGTAAAACTTGATCAGTTTGGGATTGCCAAGTTCGCGCAGCATGTTGGTGGCATCGGCGTAGGAACCGCGCACACGCACACCAACGATGGAAAGGCGGGTCATGTCGCGTTCGGAGGCCGAACCGATCACGATATTGGAAATCTGGTTGCCAAGGTTGGTCAGGTTAACCAGCGGGGCGCGCTTTGATACGCTGTCATGATATTTGAACAGCGAGGCAATCAGGTCTTCGCGGGGCTGGCGCGTCTGGGCGACCGGGCTTTTGCGAAGTTCCTTTACCATTTCCGAAATCTGGTTGAGTTCGTTTGATGTCACGGTCATCAGCGGCTTGAGCGTGCTGACGAAACGATCGGACAACTGCTGGAATTCGGTCAGCTTCTGGGCTTTTTCATCGGCGATCTGGAAGCGTTTCTGCACTAGTTCGTGAAGCTTTGCCAGGGTGTCCTGCAACTGGGTGGTATTGGTTTCGATAACGTCAAGGGTGTCGGGCTGCATGCCGGACTGGCGCAACTGTTCGACACGCTGCTTGAGCGAAACAATACGGTTATCAAGCTCGGCCTTGACGGCGGCTTCTTCATCCGGGGTGGAGGCAGCAACAATACGCGGCGCAATCGCAACGATTTCGGCGCTTTCGGTGGCGAGTTGCTGCGCACTGAACATTGGTGGCAATTTGGCTTCGGTGATGTTGTCTAGCTGTGTACCGAAACGTTCAAACGATACAGCCCCTACCGCAGCGGCGATAACGGCCATAAGCCCAACCAGCGCAAAGGAAACAAGTAGTTTTCCACGAACACCCATGCCGTTTTTCTGCACGGATTTTCGCTGGTTCCGGCCCCCCTTAGTCTGTTGCATCTAGTCTAAACCCTGTGTCTGCGATTTGGCAGGTGACAACGCCGTCAGGCGGGCCTAAAACCCGCTGCGACGCGATTTTTCACAATGCCATTCCCGCGCAGCCACACGATTGCGGCCACCGGAATTTGAAAAAATGTCTCAGGTCTGATTTGGGCCGGAATGATGACTGTCCCCAACTGGCCCACCCCCGAATTGGCTTTTTATTTATAACATACCGATGAAATTCAAGTAATTGGTTTGTAATTTGTACAGATGCATAGATAACTTATTCTAAATTCGGGTTTTATTATTCTTCTGGAATTCCTAATGTGACCTAAGGTCGTGATGCGAACGGGCGTATCAGGGTAATTACGTAGATTCCCGTTGCCAGAGTCGCGTTTCTTCAACGCAACAGCCCGCCAAAAATGGCGGGCTGTTTTCAGGGCCGTTCGATGTGTTTTGGCCGCACTTAAATGCTGCGACTTTATCGTATTGGTTGCATCACCCGGCACGGTCCTGGGCCTGGTCGCGCAGGTTATCCAAAATCTGATTGATGCGGGTGCGCATATTTTCGACCTTGGTGGATGCTGTTTGGGCGGTTTGCAAAACCTGGCCCGACAAAACACCGGTTTTTGATGTTTCATTCACCACATCGCCAATCGATGCCGAAACCATGCGGTTACGTTCGGCTGCACCGCGAACATTGCGGCTGATTTCGTTGGTGGCGGAACCCTGCTGTTCGACCGCAGCGGAAATGGTGGTGGCGATTTCATTGATATGTTCAATGATGCGGCCAATTTCACCAATGGCAGATACGGATTCCCCGGTGGATTTCTGGATACCCAAAATCTGGCCGGAAATTTCGTCGGTTGCCTTTTCCGTCTGATTGGCAAGGTTTTTGACCTCGGCGGCGACTACGGCAAAACCTTTGCCGGCATCGCCAGCACGGGCAGCCTCGATGGTGGCATTCAGGGCCAGTAGGTTGGTTTGCTCGGCGATATCGGTAATCAGGGCGATGACCTCGCCAATGCGATCCGCCGATTGCGACAGGCTTTGAACCAGTTCATTGGTTTGTTGTGCCTTTTGCGATGCTTCGGCCGAAATGCGTGTTGATTCCGTCATCTGGCGGTTGATTTCGGTATTGGATGCCGAAAGTTCCTCGGTTGCGGCGGCCACGGTTTCGACATTACCGGTGGCTTCGCGCGCGGAGGATGCGACTTCTTCGGTCTGGCCGGAAACCGTTTCGGCACTTTGCGACATTTCCTGCGAAACGCCCTGCAATTCGCGGGCAAGGGCAGCAATTTCGCCAACGGCGGTTTCCACTTCGCCTTGCAGGGTGTCGGCCAGGCCCAGCAATTCATCACGAAGGGCTTCGTTGCGTTCGCGGTTCAGGCGTTCTTCCTCGGCCTGCATGTCGCGGACCTTGACGGCATTGTCCTTGAAGACCTCGACCGCACGGCCCATGGCGGTAATTTCATCATTACCGCGTGCCGGGACGGTAATATTCAGATCGCCATTGGCAAGGGTGACCATTGCGGTTTGCAGCTTTGCCAGACGGCGCAGCAAATTGCCCCGCACATAGAAAAAGTAAATCATTAGCGACACCAGAATGGCACTGGCAGCGACAATATAAAGAATAACGGTGCCCTGCTTTTGCAGGGTTTCGGTGCCAGCTGCGGCGATATCGACCTGGTTGCGCAGTTCATCAACCAGTTCATTGACGCTGGCGACCATGGCATCGGCATATTGCGCGCTTTGGCTGACCAGTTCTTCAGATGCGGCGGCGGCGGCAAGTTCGCGCTGGCGAATGTCGGGCAGGCTGCCATTCCCGCTTGAAAGGTCCTGCATCTTATCGACAAGGTCGGTATAGAATTTTTGCAGCTTTTCGTTATCCATCTGATCGACAAGATCAAGCACATCGGCATAGGTGCCTTTGACCTGCACGGAAACAATGGACAATTTGTTGCTGCTGGTTTCGGTGGTGGTGGCGATAACGGAACTGCCTGCCTCGTTACCCAGACGGCCAATTTCCTGGATCGGGGTGCGGGCGGCAATCGTGTTGCGATATTTCACCAGCATCTTGACCAGGTCCTGTTTGGACCGATCGATGGCGTATTCGTCCTTGTTTTCCAGCTCGTCCGCGGCGGCGCCCAATTGCGCAAGGTCGTTTTGCGTATAGGACAATAACGGCTTCAAGGTGCTGGCATAACGGTCAGACAGGGATTGATAGCTGCTAACGGCCTTGGATTTTTCATCGGCGGCTTGCAGGCGCTGGCCGGTAACCTCAAACAGCCTGTTAAGCGTATCACGCAGATTGGCGCTGTTTTCCTCGATCGTATCAAGGGTTTCGGGCATCAGGCCGGTGCTGCGCAGTTGGGCAACCTTTTCGGCAACACCTTGCAGGCGGCTATCAAGTTCGGCTTTGACGGCTTTTTCCTCGTCCCGGTTGCTGGAGGCAACGATGCGCGGTGCGATTGCAACGATTTTGGTGCTTTCGGTCGCCAAACTCTGGGCGGTAAACATCGCTGGCAGCTTTTGATGGGTGATATCGGAAAGCTCGGTGCCGAATTTGTTGAACGAAAAGGCCCCGATGCCAGCGGCAGAAACAGCCAGCAGGCTGACAACAGCGAAGGATGCCAGCAATTTGCCCTTAACACCGGCAGCGGTGCGGGGGCTTTTGCCTGATACGGGACGGTTCTGGTTCCCCGATTTTGTGTTCATATTCCCTATCCTCGTTAGAGACGGGTGATCAGCAGATCATCGTCCATCTGGTGATCTGGTTACTGGTCAATGGTTGTCTCCACCCTTATGTGCCGTTGTTTTTGTTATCGGCAGTGTCTGACGGGTCAATTTGAGGGGGGCGCATGAACAAAAACTGCGGGTCAGACCGGGTTTGTGTCGCTCAAGATATCATTTCGTTGATAAATTGACATCAAAATTTATTTAAAACGACATCGTTTCGTAAATCAACGCCCGGCAAATGCTGCGTGTTTTGCTGTGCCATCCGTTATTTTAAGCCATCTCTCTGAAAATGAATGATTTTTCATCATCATCGAAAATATGCTGCAAAAACGTGCGATCCCCCTGAGGGGCACTTTACAATGCCTTAAAACGATCGGCGAATACAAAATACCAATGGATAGGGTTTTATTCTTTTGTATGGAGTCGCGCCTTGCGCTCTGTCTGGTTCCGGCGGCTGGCAAAAGGCGTGCTCTGGCTGGTGTGGCAGGCGGGATTGGTTATGGCGCGTCATTTTGCGACGCCCTGGCAAAAGGCAATAGCGTATTGAGGCGCTTGCCTGTCCTTTGCCGTGATAAGGGGCAGGGGTGCCGAACATGGCAGGGAAGCAGAAAGGCCGCCCGGATGGTCGGGCATAAAAACAGCCCGCCCGGCAGGATGCGGGGCGGGCTGTCAGGCAAAAGGCAGGGAATAACCGGAATGGGAAAACCGGTTACGCCGGATTATGAAGCAGCACGATCATGGGCCTGCTTGCGCAGGTCCTGCAGGATGGTGTTGATCCGTGCACGCAGGTTTTCAACCTTTTCCGAAGCCGTTTGGGCCGTTTGCAAAACCTGGCCGGAAAGTTCGCCGGTTTTGGCGGTTTCGTTGGCAACCTCGTTGATCGAGCTGGAAACGGCACGTGTCCGATCTGCTGCGCCGCGAACGTTGCGGGTGATCTCGTTGGTGGCCGATCCCTGCTGTTCAATTGCCGCCGAAATGGTGGTGGCAATTTCATTGATGTTTTCAATGATGCTGCCAATCATCTCGATGGCGGAAACGGATTCACCTGTCGATTTCTGAATGCCGGTGATCTGTCCGGCAATTTCGTCGGTGGCTTTTTCCGTCTGGTTGGCAAGGTTTTTGACTTCGGCGGCAACCACGGCAAAGCCTTTGCCGGCATCGCCAGCACGGGCGGCCTCGATGGTGGCATTCAGGGCCAGAAGGTTGGTTTGCTCGGCGATATCGGTGATCAGGGCGATCACTTCGCCAATGCGGTTTGCCGATTGCGACAGGCTGTTAACCAGGTCGTTGGTTTCGCGCGCCTTGCGGGCGGCATCGTTGGAAATGCGGGTTGATTCCGCCATCTGCCGGTTGATTTCGGCGTTGGATGCCGAAAGCTGTTCGGTTGCGGCGGCAACGGTTTCCACATTGCCGGTGGCTTCCTGCGCGGACGAGGCAACATCCTCGCTTTGCGTGGAAACCAGTTCGGCACTTTGGCTCATTTGCCCGGAAACGCCCTGAAGCTGTTCGGCCAGGGCGGCAATTTCACCCACAGCACTTTCCACTTCGCCCTGCAGCGTATCGGCAAGGGTCAGCAGTTCGTCACGCAGGCTTTCATTGCGTTCGCGGTTCAGACGTTCTTCCTCGGCCTGCATATCGCGGACTTTGACGGCATTTTCCTTAAATACCTCGACCGCACGGCCCATGGCGGTGATTTCGTCATTCCCGCGTACGGGCACTGCGACATCAAGGTTGCCACTTGCCAGCGTGACCATGGTTTTCTGCAAGCCTTCAAGGCGGCGCAGCAGGCTGCCGCGCACATAGATCACGTAAATCGCAAGCGACAGGACGATGGCGGCAATCCCGACAGCATAAAGCACGGTCGAGCTTTGCTTTTGAAGCGTTTCGGCACTTGCAGCCGATGTATCGACCTTGTTTTGCAGGGCGCTGACCAGCTGGGTGACGCCTTCGCGCAGGGTGTTTGCCGATTGCGCGCTTTCGGTCACAAATTTTTGTGCTGTTTCAATGGCTTTCAGTTCGTTGGAACGCAGCGTTGGAATGCTGTCATCGCCAACGGACAGGCCCTCCATTTTGTCGATCAGCTCGTTGTAGTAGCCTTTCAGCTTTTCATTATCGAGGCTGTTGACCAGATCACGGGCATCGGAATAGTTGCCGCGAATACGCACCGAGGTGATGGAAAGGCGCACGGCCTGGGTTTCGGTGGTGGCGGCAATGATCATGTTGGTTGCGGTTGCGCCCTGGCGTTCGATATCGAGGATCGGCGCGCGGGTTTGCACGGCATCATGAAGCTTGTAAAACTGGCCAAGAAGTTCTTCCCGGTCAATTTCTTCGCCGCTGGCCGGGTCCTTGCGCATTTTCTTAACTTCGGCGTCGGCCTGGGCAATATCGTTCTGGGTGTAGGACAGAAGCGGTTTCAGCGTGTCGCCATAACGCTTGCTGAGTTCGAGGAATTCTTTGGTTTTTTCCGCTTTTTCCGCAGAAATGGCAAAGCGGGCCTGGGTGGCCTCGTGCAGGGAAGTCAGCGCCTGTCCAAGCTGCTGGCTGTTATTGTCGATCTGCTCAAGGATTTCAGGTTCAAGGCCGCTTTCGCGCAATTGGTCGATCTTGGTGTTCAAACCAATGATGCGCTGATCAAGTTCGACTTTGACGGCCTGTTCTTCATCCGGGCTGGAGGCGGCAACAATACGCGGCGCAATAGCGACGATTTCCGCGCTTTCGGTTGCAAGTTGCTGCGCTGTAAACATTGGCGGCAGTTTTTCTTCGGTAATATCGGCAAGAGTAACGCCAAATCGCCCAAAGGCAAAAACACCAACAACAACGGCGACAATTGCCGTTAAACCCACCAGGGCAAAGGAAATCAGAAGTTTACCTTTTACGCCCAGACCTGAACCCTGCTTTTTTTTCGCATTTTTTGGCCGTTTCGGGTTCCCTGTATTTTTTCCCATTCTGTCCTACCTTTTAGTTGTACCGGCATTCACCTTTACCGGTTTTCAGAGGCACGGACCTCTTTAAAGGTATCCGCGTATCCGCCCTTTTTCGTCAGTCTGATTACCCCGTTTGGCGGCTCAAACCCTGTTTGCATTATTTTATTCTGTCTTATTCTGAGACAATATTGTTTCATTCTGTCGCGCTCCGCAATAGGCAAGCCTGCTTGCGAAAATAAAAAGCAAATTGTCTTGAAAGATGATTGAAATAACGGCGGGCTTGTTTACCGGCATATTTGATCTGTGGTCTTTAAATTCAATAGGATGGCTGAATTTGGCGCTTTGCACTGCGAATATGCGTGCGATGGCTGGACCTTGGGCAGCAAACACGTTATAGGAGCGTGCGTTGCGTTCGCGCGCATGGTGCCATCGGCATTTTGGCGGCTGCGAATGCAAGACAGGTTTTCACAATGTCGGAACGACAGAGAATACAGTATGTATTTGGCGTCGGTCTGATCGGGGCCCGGGCGGCACCAGATCGATAACGTTATTCAAGAATACAGGTTTCAGGTTATGGCCGGTCATTCCCAGTTTAAAAACATCATGCACCGCAAGGGCGCGCAGGACAAAAAGCGCGCCAAGATCTTTACCAAACTTGCCCGTGAAATCACGGTTTCGGCAAAGATCAGCGAAGATATCAACAGCAACCCGCGTTTGCGTGCCGCTATTGCGGCTGCGCGCGGGCAGAACATGCCCAAGGACAATATCGACCGCGCCATTAAAAAGGCGCAGGGCGCGGGCGAAGGTGATAACTTTGAAGAAGTCCGTTACGAAGGCTATGGCACCGCTGGTGTCGCCGTTATCGTCGAAGCACTGACTGATAACCGTAACCGTACAGCTTCCGAAGTGCGCGCAGCCTTTACCAAGCATGGCGGCAACCTGGGTGAAACCGGTTCGGTGGGCTTTATGTTCAACCGTATCGGCGAAATCGTTTACCCGGCCGACAAGGGCGATGCCGACACCATTTTTGAAGCAGCCCTGGAAGCGGGTGCTGCCAATGTGGAATCGGACGAGGAAAACCACGTGATCGAAACCGAGATCGAAGATCTCAACACCGTGCGTGAAGCCCTGACCGAAACCTTTGGCGACCCGGAAAGCGCCAAGCTGGTTTTCCGTCCGGCAACCTCGGCTGAAATTTCGGTCGAACAGGCACAGAGCATCATGAAGCTTGTTGATGTGCTTGAAGACAATGACGACGTCCAGAATGTTTGGACCAATGTCGAGTGGACGGACGAAATCGTCGCTGCTCTCGATAACTGATCTTGCCTGCGCCCGTCATTTTGCTTTGAATGACGGGCGTATTTTATTTGGGCCGATGGCCCGTTCCCAGAATAATAACAACAGGTGATTGTCACGTGGTCAGGGTTCTTGGCATCGATCCCGGTCTTCAGCGCACCGGATGGGGCGTGATCGACCTGAACGACAATCATATGCGCCATGTTGCCAATGGCGTTGTCAGCTCGACCCAGTCGCTGTCCCTGGCCGAACGCCTTGTTCAGCTTTTTTCCGGTTTGACCGACATTATAAATGAATGGTCACCCGATGAAGCCGCCGTTGAAGAAACCTTCGTCAATAAAAACCCGGTTTCGACCCTGAAGCTGGGCCAAGCCCGTGGCGCTGCCCTGCTGGCACCGGCACGATTGGGCATTCCGGTTACGGAATATACACCCAATGCTGTTAAAAAGACGGTGGTCGGGGCAGGGCATGCCGCCAAGCAGCAGGTGGAAATGATGGTTTCAACCCTGTTGCCGGGCTGTAAAATTGCCGGTCCCGATGCGGCCGATGCGCTGGCGGTGGCAATTTGCCATGCCCAGCATGCCGGTACGCGACAGATGATGAACCGCTATCACAACCAGAATGGGGGCTCGGCGCGATGATCGCCAAACTGCGCGGCATTGTCGATTTTATCGGCGAAGATCACGTCATTATTGATGTTAACGGTGTTGGCTATCTGGTTTTTGCCTCGCGCCGGACTCTTTCCATGATGCCGCCAGTTGGGGGCGATGCCGGGCTGATCATCGAAACCCATGTCCGCGAAGATCATATTCACCTGTATGGTTTTGCCGATCATGCCGAAAAGCAGTGGTTTGCCCTGCTGACGACCGTTCAGGGGGTAGGGGCCAAGGTTGGCCTTGCCATTTTGTCGGTTCTTTCGCCGACCGACCTTTTGCGTGCGCTGGCTTCCCAGGACACGACGGCACTTTGCCGTGCGCCAGGTGTCGGGGCAAAGGTTGCGACACGTATTATTGGCGAGCTGAAAGACAAGGCCGCCAAACTTAACCTTGGCCCGGTTGCCGCACCTGTTGCCCCGGCGGCGACATCGCCGCAGGCTGACAAGGCCGAAAAGGCAGATGGCAAGGCAAAATCATCGCGCAAAAAGGTCGCAGCAGCGGAACCAGCAACCCCGGAAGCCCCGGTTATTGACGATGGTGCGATCATGGCTGATGCCGTTTCGGCACTGGTTAATCTGGGGTATGGCCGATCCGAGGCGTTTGGTGCCGTGGGCAAGGCCGCGCAGAATGCGGGTGAAAACCGCAATCTTGATACCCTGATCCGGTTGGGCCTAAAGGAGCTTAGCGCGTGAACGAGGAAAACGACCGCCTGCTAAGTGGTGAACGCCACGCCGAAGACCGCCAGGAAGGATCTTTGCGCCCCCGTCGGCTGGATGATTTTACCGGCCAGAAGGAAGTGCGCGAAAACCTTGATGTTTTCATCCAGGCAGCCCGTGGCCGTGAAGAAGCCATGGACCATGTGCTGTTTTTCGGGCCACCGGGCCTGGGCAAAACCACATTGTCGCAAATTGTGGCCAGCGAATTGGGTGTTGGCTTTCGTGCTACATCCGGCCCGGTGATTGCCAAGGCAGGGGACCTGGCGGCCCTTTTGACCAACCTTCAGCCGCGCGATGTGCTGTTTATCGATGAAATTCACCGCCTGAACCCGGCCGTTGAAGAAATTCTTTATCCGGCGATGGAAGATTTCCAGCTTGATCTGATTATTGGTGAAGGGCCGGCGGCGCGATCTGTTCGGATTGATTTGCCCCCCTTTACCCTGGTCGGTGCAACAACCCGTTCCGGGCTTTTGACGACACCTTTGCGCGACCGTTTCGGTATTCCGCTGCGCCTGCGGTTCTACGAGCCTGAAGAACTGGTGGATATCGTCGCACGCGGGGCGAAGCTGCTTAATTTTGAGATGACCCGTGATGGGGCAATGGAAATTGCCCGGCGTTCGCGGGGAACACCGCGTATTGCCGGGCGTTTATTACGCCGCGTGCGGGATTTTGCCGTTGTGGCGGGCAAGTCGCCGGTGAATGCCTTTATCGCCGATGCTGCGCTGACGCGCCTTGAGGTCGATAATCTGGGCCTTGATAGCCAGGACCGGCGGTATCTGACCTGCATTGCCAGCAATTACGGGGGCGGGCCGGTTGGCGTGGATACGCTGGCAGCCGCCCTTTCGGAAGAACGCGATACCATCGAGGATGTCATCGAACCCTATTTGTTGCAGCAGGGCCTTATTCAGCGAACCCCGCGCGGGCGTATGCTGGGTGTTAAGGGATTTACCCATTTGGGGCTGACGCCGCCGCGTAACCAGGCGGGTGTCCCCATGGCGGACCTGTTTGAAAGCGAAGCCCTGAAAAATGCCAATGATGAAGGTGACGCATGAGCGACGCGCTGCTGGGACAAATTGACGGCAAACGCCATATTTACCCGTTTTGCGTGTTCTATGAGGACACCGATGCCGGTGGAATTGTGTATCACGCGCAATATCTTGCTTTTGCCGAACGCGCGCGGACGTCAATGGTGAATTTATTGGGTTTTTCCAATAGAAACATTGCTGAACGCCACAAAGTTGCCATAGCGGTTCGACATTGTACCGTCGATTTCCGTCGGGCTGCGCGGCTAGAGGACCGGTTGACTGTGGAAAGTCGATTGATCCGAATTGGCGGTGCGTCGCTGGGGTTTGAACAGAAGATTATGCGTGATGGCGAGGAACTGGTCGTGATCGAGATCGTTCTGGCTTGCATGTCTTTGGAAACCTTCCGGGCGCAACGCCTGCCGGATGAATTAAGAAATGTGTTCAGTGACTATCTGGATGTGAACGAGGGCTAAAGAAACGATGGAAAATCAGGTTGTCGATGCCGTGTCGCTGGGCCAGTCGGTTGTAGCGCATGACATGTCGATATGGGGCTTGTTTATCCAGGCTGGTCTGGTCGTCAAAGTGATCATGATTGGTCTGCTGCTGTCATCTGTCTGGGTTTGGGCGATTGTCTTTGAAAAGACTTTCCGTCTGCGCAAATTGCGCGCACAGGCCAACCAGTTTGAAGAAGCATTCTGGTCGGGCGGGTCGCTTGAAGACCTGTATGACCGTATTGCCGACCGTCCCAAGGACCCGATGGCGGCGATTTTCGTCTCTGCAATGCGCGAATGGCGACGTTCCAATGCTCGCGGCGTTCATGGTGAGACCATGCGTGCACGCCTGCAGCAGCGCCTGGAACGGGCAATGGAAGTCACCCTTGGCCGTGAAATGGACCGTGTTGAAAAATACATGACCTTCCTGGCATCGGTTGGTTCCACCGCACCGTTCGTTGGCCTGTTTGGCACGGTTTGGGGTATTATGGCCTCGTTCCAGTCGATTGCGGCATCGAAAAATACGTCGCTTGCGGTGGTGGCCCCGGGGATTGCCGAGGCGCTGTTTGCAACGGCGATTGGCCTTGTGGCGGCAATTCCGGCCGTTGTGGCCTATAACAAAATTTCAAGCGATCTGAACCGGTATGGCAACCGCCTTGAAGCGTTTGTTGACGAATTCAGTTCGATCCTTTCCCGCCAGCTTGACGAAAAACGGGACTAAGTCATGGGCGCACAACTAGCTTCTGGAAATTCCGGTGGCGGGCGTCGCCGTGGTCGCAGGGGGCGCGGTGGCCGCCGCGCCATGAGCGACATCAACGTCACCCCGATGGTCGATGTGATGCTGGTGCTGCTGGTGATTTTCATGGTCACCGCACCGCTGATTACCGCAGGTGTCGATGTGGACCTGCCCAAAGCCAGCGCCAGCCAGATGACCGGGCAGGATGAACCCCTTGTGGTTTCCCTGACCAAGGATGGTGCTGTCTATTTGATGGATAGCGAAGTCGACCGGGATGACCTGGTGGCAAAATTGCAGGCCATTACGGAAAACAAGCAGGACACCCGCATTTTCGTGAAGGGTGACAAGGCTGTTGATTATGGCCAGGTGATGGATCTGATGGGGCGTATCAACGAGGCGGGTTTTGCCAAGGTTGCCCTGATTGCAGATCTGCCGGAAAAGGGCAAATAAGCGGTCATGCAGCGGAATGTGCTGATTTCACTGGCATTGCATGCGGCGATCATTTTGATTGCCTATTTCGGCTTGCCTGACCTGTTTAAGCCCGAGCCATTGGAAATGCAGTCGGTGTCGGTGGATGTCGTCACGATTGACGAATTTGCCGCGGCCCAGAAAAAGGCACCGCCGCTGCCCAAGCCCGATACCAAGCCGGCGGCAAAGCCGGTGCAGAAGGAAAAGCCGACGCCGCAGCCAGAGCCAAAACCCCAGCCCAAGCCGGAACCCAAACCCGAGCCGAAGCCGGAGCCAAAGCCTGTTCCCAAACCGGAACCGAAACCTGAGCCGAAGCCGGAACCCAAGCCCGAACCAAAACCGGAGCCCAAGCCGAAACCCGAGGTCAAAAAAGCCCCGGAGACGGCCCCTGTGCCCGAAAGCGATGCGGGCGAGTTAAAGCAAAAGCCGAAGCCGGAAGAAAAGAAACCCGAGCCGAAGCCGGAAAAGAAACCGGAACCGGAAAAAAAGCCTGAGCCCAAGCCCGAGAAAAAACCGGAGCCAAAGCCCAAGCCGACACCTAAGCCGGAACCGAAACCCGAACCCAAGCCGGAGCCGAAGGCCAAGGAAGAGCCCAAGCGCACGCTGGCCGACATTTTGAAAGATGTTCGCAAGACGGAAGCGAAGTCCGAGCCCGTTCCTGAGCAGCCAGAGGCCAAACCGGCGAAGGAAGCATCGAGCGAACAGACTGCCACGCGCCTGTCTGACCGTTTGAGCATGAGCGAGCTTGACGCCCTGAAACGTCAGATCGCGCAATGCTGGAACCCGCCGGTGGGATCAAAGGATGCGGATTTCGTGGTTTATCTGAATATCCAGGTCAATCCGGACCGGACGGTTCGTTATGCTGAAATTGCCAATCGCAATGAAATTGGCAGTGATTCATCGAAACGAACGGTTGCCGAAAGTGCATTGCGTGCTGTTTTGAATCCGGCTTGCAGCCCGCTGAAGCTGCCGGAGAATAAATATGACCTTTGGAACACAGTCGTCATGACCTTCAACATGCGGGAGATGTTGGGTTTATAAGCGGCTTATTGGAAATATTTGTGAAATTGTGGTGATTTCACCGCAATTTTGCCGGAATGATTTCTGATTTTTGTACTTTAACGATGATTATGCTTCAAAAACGCGTTAGCGATACTTGCAAGCCGTTGAAGATAGACAGGAATCGAATAATAACGAGTGGCAGTTTCGGAAAATGCTGCATAGCGAAATCTGCATGAAATGATGTGCTAAAATCGCATTGCTGACCTCTGAAAGTGCCGCTGGATAAAAAACAATTGTAGCGCAAATTCACGTTCAGTTTTGACGCGCGTGAATTGACGGGTTAACGAGCTATCCTTTTGAAAACGCGTGGAGAAAAGCGAGGCAGGATGACAAGCAAGACCAAGGCTTTTAAACGACACTGGCGTGTGCGCGGGCTGGCTGGCCTGTGTGCCCTTGCCGTTGCTGTTGGCTTGACAGTTGTTGCAGCCGCCCCGGCGCATGCGGAACTGCGTGTTGATATTACACGTGGCGAAGTTAAACCGATGCCAATCGCCGTGACACGTTTCGCAGGCGAGGGCGTTTCGGAAACCGACGTCGGGCAGAATATTACGAAAGTGATCAGCAACGATCTGGCGCGCTCAGGGCTTTTTCAGACAATTGACGAAAAAGCCTTTATCCAGAGCGCCAGTTCGCTGGCGGTCAATCCCAACTTTGCCGAGTGGCGTACAATTGGCGCCCAGGCCCTGGTCAATGGCCGGGTCCTGACCGAGGCAAACGGGTTATTGCGAGTGGAATTTCGTTTGTGGGACGTTCTGGCCGAAAACCAGATGGCTGGCGTTGCGTATCGCACGCAGCCGGGCAACTGGCGGCGGATCGCCCACAAAATTGCTGACGAGATCTATAAACGCATAACCGGTGAAACCGGGTATTTCGATACCCGCATCGTTTATGTATCCGAATCGGGACCGGCAACAAACCGGACCAAGCGACTGGCAATCATGGACCAGGATGGTGCAAACCACCGTTTCCTGACCGATGGCAAGTTTCTTGTTCTGAGCCCACGGTTTTCGCCGACCGCCCAGGAAGTGGTTTACATGTCGTATTTCAACGACAAGCCGCGGGTTTATGTTCTCGATATCGATACCGGAGAGCTTGAGCTTCTGGGTGATTTCCCGGGTATGACTTTTGCACCGCGTTTTGCCCCTGATGGCAACTCGGTGATCATGAGCCAGGCCCTGGACGGCAATAGTGAAATTTATTCGCTGGATTTGCGCACCCGCGAAAAGCGCCAGTTGACGCGGCACCCCGCGGTTGATACATCGCCTTCCTATTCGCCTGATGGATCGCGTATTGTTTTCAACTCGGACCGTAGTGGCGGACAACAACTTTACGTGATGAATGCAGATGGAAGTGGTGTGCAACGGATCAGTTTTGGGGGTGGACTTTATTCAACCCCGGTCTGGTCACCACGCGGCGACCTGATTGCCTTCACGAAGACGCAAGGAGGTCGGTTCTATATTGGTGTTATGCGGCCAGATGGCAGTGGTGAACGGCTGCTGGCTGAAGGGTATCTCGTCGAGAGCCCGACATGGGCACCAAATGGTCGGGTTTTGATGTTCCATCGCCAAATCCCTTCCAAGGACGGAACCAAGGATAGATATCGTCTGTTTTCGATTGATCTTACCGGTTATAACGAGCGCGAAATCGTTACACCGGCGGATGGGTCGGATCCGGCATGGTCGCCCTTGATTCCCTGATTTCTCAAATGTATAGTCTTCGCGAAACACCGTATGCGATTTGCTTTTTAAGCGAGCATGTGATGGTGTCGCGAGACATGGTAAAAACCAACTCGGGCGAATGCGTCCGGTGTTAAGGGGAAAACTTAAATGAAACTTCGGATTCTGAGTGTTTTTGCTGCTGCCGCTCTTCTGGCCGCTTGTGAAACTGCACCGGACAGCTCGGCGAACTCGCAGGGCGAAGGTGTCTCTACTGTCAACCAGCCGGCTGATACCACCACTTCCAACGCGCTTTCTGAAAGCAGCCCGGAATGGTTTGCCGTCAATGTTGGCGATCGCGTCTTCTTTGACTACGACCAGTATGACCTGTCGGCTGAAGCCCGTCGTACCCTGGAACTCCAGGCTGCATGGCTGAAGAAATACCCGCAGTACACCGTTCTGGTTGAAGGCCATGCCGACGAACGCGGCACGCGCGAATACAACCTTGCACTGGGCGAGCGCCGTGCAAACTCCGCCAAGGATTACCTGATTGCGCTTGGCGTTGAGCCGACCCGCATCGAAACCATTTCCTACGGCAAAGAACGTCCGGTTGCTCTGGGTCATGACGACGCCAGCTGGGCGAAAAACCGTCGCGCTGTAACGGTTGTCCGTTAATCGCGTCCGGGTTTAAAGCCGGTTTGAATTTAGGCGCCTGTCCCGGTTTCGGGGCAGGCGCCTTATTTTTGCCGTTTGACAGCGCAACGATTTTTGTTTGAAATCTGTTGCATGTTATTGAAGTTGATCAAAAAGGACCGGGAAATGATCCGACCAGAACCCGTCATGATCCGTGGCGTTTCCATGCTCTCTCGGAATGCGGCATCTGCCGTGTTGCCCGTTTCGCACCAAAAACGCACATCGCTTCTGACCCGGATGGGCAGCCTGGTGATTTTGGGCTTTCTTGCTTTTGGGGCAACGGCCCCTGCCATGGCGCAGGATGCCTCGGTAACCCGCCAGGTTGAACAGCTTCGCAAAGACCTTGATTTGCTGCAGCGTTATGTTTATCGCGAAGGCCCGCCCGCCGATGGTGCCGCGTCTGGCGCGGGTGCCGCAGCGGATGGCAATGCCCCGGCAGCCGCCCGCCAGCAGGTCCAGATCGATAATTTACAGGCCCAGATCACCCAGTTGACGGGCCAGATTGAAGAACAGGGCTACAAAGTCCGTCAGATGTCGGACCGGCTTGACCGCCTGATTTCGGATGTTGATTTCCGTCTTAGCCAGCTTGAAGGTAAAAATGGCGGCCAGTCGGGTGGTATGTCCGGCGGTATGGCGCCAATGGGAAACGATAGTGCCAATGGTGGTGCCGCAGCCGGAGCCGCAGGTGCGGGCGCGGCAGCCGGTGCTGCTGCAACCGGGTCTTCTGGCGGGAATGCCGGAAATGCAGGTGCGCAGGGTAACCTTGGTGGTGCATCAGCCGGGCAGCAGCTTGATAAAAACGGCACGCGCCTGTTTGGTGTGATCCGCAATGAAGGCGAAGCCCCCAATGTACCCGCTGGCCCGCAGGGTGGTGGCAATAATGCCGCCGGTGCGGCAGCGGGTGCCGCTGCTGGTGCGGCCGCTGCATCGGGTGGGGATGGCGTATTGCCTGCCGGTGCCCCGCAGGATCAGTATCGTTATGCATTCGGGTTGTTGCGCCAGCAAAAATTCCCCGAAGCCGAAGCCGCGTTGCGCGCCTTCGTAAAGGCGCATCCGGACGATGCACTGGCCGGGAATGCACAATATTGGCTGGGCGAAACATTTTATGTGCGTGGCAATTATGACCAGGCATCGCTGGCCTTTACCGAAGGTTTCCAGAACTATCCTGACAGCCCGAAAGCAGCGGATAACCTGCTGAAACTGGGTATGTCGCTGGCAAATCTGGGTAAAACCGATGATGCCTGCCTGACTTATGATCACCTGCTGTCGAATTTCCAGGGATCATCAACGGTTATTCTGGACCGGGCGCGTCAGGAAAAGAAAAATCGCAATTGTAAATAGGGTGATTGGTAAGAACATGACCAGTCGCCACAATGGCAGCACGGCGTCCAGCGGGGTTCCTCTGGACGCCGCTTCTTTTTCCGCCCTGATGGCACCATTTGCCCCGTTTGAGGCGCGGCCGCGTTTGCTGGTCGCGGTTTCGGGCGGGGCCGATAGCATGGCGCTGGCCATTTTGGCAAAACGCTGGTGCGATGATGCCGGTGGGGAATTACTGGCCGTAACCGTTGACCATGGCTTGCGCGCCGATGCCGCCGATGAAGCCCGCTGGGTAACCGGCCAACTGGTGAAATACGGGATTGAACATGTCGTTCTGCGCTGGGATGGGCCAAAACCCGGTGCGGCGGTGCAGGAGATGGCACGGGCGGCACGTTATCGCCTGATGGATGAACTGGCGCACAAGCGCGGCATTTTACACCTGCTGGTCGCGCATCATTTCAATGACCAGGCCGAAACCATTACCATGCGCCAAAATCATGATAGCGGCGTGATTGGGCAGGCGGGGATGTCAGCCCGGCGCATTTTGGCGCATTGCCGGTTGTTGCGGCCCTTATTGACCACGTCACGGTATGACATCGAAGCGACCTTGATGGCGCAGGCGGGCACGACAGGGGAAGCCGGGCAGGCCTGGATCAATGACCCATCGAACACCAACCCCACCTTTGAACGCGTGCGTACCCGCCAAAAATTGCAGGATGCTGCAAGCCGCCAAAGGGAACGTTTTTTGGCCGACGCTGGCACACTGGCGGCGGCGCGCATTGACATGGAACGTGCGATCGGGCGTTTTCTGGCCTGTCATGTGTCGCTTGATCCTGATGGTGTGGCGCGCATTGATGGGGTGTTTGCATCAGCCCATCCGCAGGCTGCATTGATCGGGGGCGAAGACTTATCCGGTGCTGCGGCGGCGTATGGTGTCGGGCATGTTTTGCGTGTTGTTGGCGGGGCGAAATATCCACCTGCGCGGGACTCGGTTTTGCATGCATTGCAGTTATTGCGCGAAAAACGGGTTAACCGCCACAGTCTGGGCGGTTGTGTTTTGCACCGGCGCGAAAATTACATTCTGGTCTATCGCGAATTTGGCCGGATGGCGCAGGAAGCCTGCCCGGTAAATATTGGTTCAGCCCGGCGATGGGATGAACGGTTCGAACTTTGCCTTGAAGCCCCTGAAAACGGGGGCTTGGCGGGGCAGGCGGGGGAATTATCCATCATCCCGCTTGGCCTGTGTGACCCGTTTCACAAGCGGGTTTTTCGCAACATGATGGCGCAAACCGTGCCGTTTTGGGCAAACCGGCCCCGGCAGGCCCTGGCGGCTTTGCCGCTTTTGCAATGGCAAGATCAGCCTTTATCTGTCGCTGGCCTTGAGATTCATGAGCTTTCCGACGTATTATCCGCCGCCGGTTGCCCGACAGATCATCTGGAGCTGTTTCGGGCAATCAGAGTGACGTGGCGGTTTATGCCATCGGCCCCTTTGTGGGAAGGTGGTTTTAAATTCGTCGCAAATCCGTGACTTCGTACTTGCGCCAGACCTGCCTGTTATTATCTGATGGGTCAGGTCATGTCGCGGGGTGCCTGCCGCGTAGTGGCGGAAATTGTTCGCGACCAGTAGCTTGGAAAGAATATGGGAAAAAATCTCGCACTGTGGGTCATCATAGCCATTCTTTTGGTGGCTTTGTTTAACCTGTTCCAGTCGCCATCCGGACGGTCGGGCCAGTCACAGCTGGCATTTTCGGACTTTCTGTCGGATGTTGATTCCGGACAGATTTCTGAAGTGACCATTCAGGGCAAAAATCTTACGGCGCAGACGCGCGACGGCCGCTCCGTCAATGTCTATACCCCGAATTACCCTGACCTGGTTCAGAAGCTGAATGAAAAGGGCGTACGCATTGTTGCGAAGCCTGAAGAATCGCTGTCGCCGCTTATGAGCGCGCTGATCAGCTGGTTCCCGATGCTTCTGATCATTGGTGTCTGGATTTTCTTCATGCGCCAGATGCAGGGCGGCGGCGGCAAGGCCATGGGTTTTGGCAAGTCGAAGGCAAAGCTTTTGACCGAAAAATCCGGCCGTGTGACCTTTGAAGACGTTGCTGGCATCGAAGAAGCCAAAAGCGAACTTGAAGAAGTTGTCGACTTCCTGCGTGATCCGCAGAAGTTCCAGCGTCTTGGTGGTAAAATCCCCAAAGGTATGCTGCTTGTCGGTCCTCCGGGTACGGGTAAGACGCTGCTGGCGCGTGCGATTGCAGGCGAAGCCAATGTGCCGTTTTTCACCATTTCGGGTTCCGACTTTGTGGAAATGTTTGTTGGTGTTGGTGCCTCGCGTGTTCGCGACATGTTTGAACAGGGCAAAAAGAACGCACCCTGCATCATTTTCATCGACGAAATCGATGCTGTTGGCCGCCATCGTGGTGCCGGTCTTGGCGGTGGTAACGATGAACGCGAACAGACGCTTAACCAGCTTCTGGTCGAGATGGATGGTTTTGAAGCCAATGAAGGCGTGATCCTTGTTGCGGCAACCAACCGTCCTGACGTTCTGGACCCTGCATTGCTGCGTCCGGGCCGTTTTGACCGCCAGGTTGTTGTGCCGAACCCCGACCTTGAAGGCCGCGCGCATATTCTTGGCGTGCATGCCCGCAAGATCCCGCTGGGTCCGGATGTTGATCTGCGCACGGTTGCACGTGGTACGCCGGGCTTCTCCGGTGCTGACCTTGCCAACCTGGTGAACGAAGCAGCCCTGGCTGCAGCGCGCCTTGGCAAACGTGTTGTTACCATGTCGGATTTCGAAAACGCCAAGGACAAGGTCATGATGGGGGCAGAGCGCCGCTCCATGATCATGACCGATGACGAAAAGAAACTGACAGCCTATCACGAAGGTGGTCATGCGCTGGTGGCACTGCATACCCCGGCATCTGACCCCATCCACAAGGCAACCATCATTCCGCGCGGTCGTGCGCTGGGTATGGTGATGCGCCTGCCGGAACGTGACCAGGTTTCAAAATCCTACGAACAGCTTATTTCCGATCTGGCTGTTGCCATGGGGGGCCGTGTTGCCGAAGAAATTATTTTCGGCAAGGACAAGGTGACCACCGGGGCATCGTCCGACATCAACATGGTGACGCAATATGCGCGCAAGATGGTGACGGAATGGGGCTTCTCGGAAAAGCTTGGTAACGTCAAATATGTTGATAACCAGGAAGAAGTATTCCTGGGGCATTCGGTTGCCCAGCATAAGAACGTGTCGGAAAAAACCGCACAGTTGATTGACGAAGAAGTTCGCCGTTTCTCGGATGAGGCACTGGAATTTGCTCGTCGTGTTCTGACCGAACATATTGACGATCTGCATATCCTTGCCAAAGCCCTGCTGGAATATGAAACCCTGAGCGGTAAAGAAATCGAAGCCCTGTTGCGGGGTGAAGAAATCAACCGTCCGGGCCATACCGGCGGGACGGGTGCCGATAACGGGACTTCTGGCCGTCGTTCTGCCGTCCCGGCATCGGGTACGCGCAAGGAAACCCCTGGTGAAGGCGGTGGTGACCTGTCACCCGAACCGCAGCCGGGCAGCTAAAAGAGAGATTGCTGACCTATGGACAAGATCGAAGGATCGGTCCTGCGAAGCCCCGCCGATGTGCGGGGCTTTGCTGATTTTGATGGACCGCTTTATTACGCACCGACCGGTTTTATCGACCGGGCGGACGACCCGCAAACCCTGCCGCTGGCTGGTGGCCGCCGGGGGTTTTCGGCCCTGGAAATTATCCGCCGTAACGAAGGTGGTGGCGCGCAAAGCATGATTTTGCCGCTGCTGGCCCTTGAAGGCTGGGTTCAGAATTCGGGCCGGGTGGATGAAATCAATGCCGTGCTGGACCGCCTGACGGGCAACCGCCGCGCATTTGCCAACCAGGACATGGAAAGCACCCATGTGATGGGGATTGTGAATGTCACCCCGGACAGTTTTTCGGATGGGGGGGATCATAACAGTGTCGAACAGGCCATTGCCCATGGCCGTGCCCTTGCTGCCCACGGTGCATCGATCCTCGATATTGGCGGGGAATCAACCCGTCCGGGTGCTGCACCTGTTTCAATCGATGAAGAAATCGCCCGTGTTGTTCCTGTGATCCAGGCCTTGTCGGCGGATGGACATTGCGTATCGGTTGATACGCGCCATGGTGCGGTGATGAAGGCGGCGATGCAGGCCGGTGCGCATATCATCAATGATGTTACCGCGCTGGCGGGGGATGAGGAATCCCTTGAATTTGTCAGCCAGTCCGATGATGCGCCGGTGATCCTGATGCATATGCAGGGGGAACCCGGCACCATGCAGGACAATCCGCAATATGATTGTGTGCTGCTTGATGTTTATGACTATCTGCTTGATCGCATTGAAAGCTGCGAACAGGCGGGTATCAGCCGGGATCGCATTTGCGTTGACCCGGGTATCGGGTTTGGCAAGTCGCTGTCACATAACCTTGAACTGCTGTCACGGCTGGCGCTGTTTCATGGGTTGGGCTGCCCGGTTTTGCTGGGGGCGTCGCGCAAATCCTTTATTGGCAAGATCGACCCGGCCGCTACCCCGAAACAGCGTTTGGGCGGTTCGCTTACGGCGGCCCTGAATGGCTGGCGGCAGGGCGCGCAGATTTTGCGTGTTCATGACGTCGAAGAAACAGTGCAGGCCCTGAGTGTTGCCTCGGCCATTGGGGCTGTCTGAAGCATTTGGGCAGTAAAGCCGGTTTCAATTTCACAGGGCGGTAATGATATTTATTCTCATTGCCGCCCTTTTTATTTGGATTGATCGCAAATCTGTCATTTTCTGACAGTGGGGGCTTCCTGCTTGCCATGGCAGGTCTTTGTCTTCATATCTCTATCACCGGAAAAGCAGTGTGCTTGTGTGCCGCATTGTACCTGCAGTGCAGCAAGGCGGTGCCATGCCCGGAAAGATTAAAATTCGTGCCCGAACGCACATTGACACGTTTATGGTGTGGTATTGTAAAGTGTTGCTGTGCTGTCAGGCAGGTCGGAGCAGAAATAGATGGCTGCGTGCATTTTTGTGGTCGAAGACAATGAGGACCTCAACCGTGATCTCTGTGAATATCTGGAGATCTGCGGCTTTGATGTTGTCGGATGTGAAAGCGGCCAGGAATTTCATCGCGCGCTTGAGGAACTGACGCCGACTGCCGTGATTTTCGATGTCATGCTGCCAGATGCCGACGGGTTTGATCTGGCCCGTTTTACCCGCAACAAACTTGATTGCGGGATCATGATGCTGACATCGCTTTCGGGGATGGACCAGCACCTGACCGGTTATCAGGCCGGTGCGGATGTGTATCTGACCAAGGACAGCCCGCTTTCCGTGATCGAGGCAGCCCTGCGGCCGCTGTTGCGCCGTGTGGCAACCCCGGCAACGGACGACGTTGCAGATAGCACACAGGACCTTCCTGGTGATTGCTGGACGCTGGATCGCCTTAACTGGACCCTGACCACCCCGGAAGGCAGTGCCGCCGTGCTGACAGCCGGGGAACGCACGATTATCAGCGTGCTGATCGAGGCCAATGGCGGCTGGTTGACCCGCCCGGATATTGTTATGGCGCTGGGCAAGGCAGACACGGCTGAAAATTGCCGTAACCTTGATACGGCCATTCGTCGTGTACGCCAGAAAATTTCCAAGGATACCGGGGCGGAATTGCCGGTGCGCACGGCGTATGGCCGTGGTTATGCCTTTACATCGCCCGCCGTTATTGTTGGGGATGAGGCGGAGGCTGATGGCGGTAGCACCAGTGCAACCACCGCAAGTGCAACGAAAGTGCGCACCAACGCCTGATCAATCTGTTGCATTCCTGAATGATGCCGTTACGCCGATGCGTTAAACGTTCGGCGGCATTTTTGCGTTTAAAGCGGCGCTTCCAGTGGCAGGGTGATGCGGATATTGAAGTTTTTATCCTTGCCCGTGACGATATCGGTTTTTCCGCCATGGGCGGTGATGATGCGCTGGGTAATATGCAGGCCAAGGCCCATATCGTTGCGCGGTGCCAGCTTTTCCAGATCGATTTTCTTTTCATAAAACCGGTTGGGGCCAGCATCGGGATCAGCCGCATTTTGATAGGCAAACAGCGATTTGCGCAGGCTTTCGACATTGTCACTTTCGGCCTCGTTCAGGCCGGGGTGGGAAATGTCGATAATCAGGGTGATGTTATGTTCTTCATGTGCCACCAGCGAAATGGCTTCACCGGGTTGATGGCGGCGGGCATTTTCAATCACGTTGGTCAGGGCCAGGCCCAGCAGGGTTTCATCGGCATATAAAACGCTGTTGGCCGTACCGGCATAGGTCAGATGCACCTTGGCATTATCGCGCTGGGCCAGGGCGACAAATTCCTGCAGGAAGGATTTGGCAGGGACAAGTTTGCGCGCCAGCGCAAATTGCGGCGCATTAAGGTTATCCTTGCCCAAAAATACATCCACCAGCCTTGCCAGTTTACCAGACTGGTCCTGAATGCGTTTCAGGCGGTCTGTTACCGGGCGGGGGACATCAAGGTTGCCGCTTGCTGCGGCTTCCTTATGCAGGCGCAGGGTTACCATTTCGGCTGCCCGCTGGATCACGGCAAGCGGGGTGCGAAATTCGTGTGACAGCATTGAAACCAGCTTGCGCTGTTCCTGAACGATTTTTTCCGTGCTTTCGGCGATGTTGGATGCCCGCAAGCGGTCGCGGTCAATGGCGGTAATGCGAAGCGCCATCAGCACGCTCATCAAAACCAGATGTGCGGCCAGGGCGATGGGGTAGGCTGCCACGGTGAAGCTATTGATTGGCAGGATATTGTTGATCGCCAGATAATAGATCATCAGGGCCGTTGTCGGCACCGTCATAACGGTCAGGTAAATCCAGTGTACGGCGTAACGTGGATTACGAATGATGCGACGGATCAGGAAGCTGATGTAAATCATCATGACGCCAGCGTGCGAGAACTGGCAGAAGCTGGCGAAAATTGTGTAAAGCGGCGACGTTGCCGTGACCGACCCCAGCATAATGATGGCCGAATAGCTGTAAAATATGCGCTTACAGAACCGGCATTCCGACCCGATATCGAGGATGCTGACCCAAAGCAGGCTGGCTGCCGCAATATTGATGGCTGTTCCCGCACCGATAAACAGGTCATTGGCATAGGGCCATTCCGGGGCGACCACGGTTAAAAACAGGCCATCGACGCTGGATGACAAAATGCCAAAGGCAAACAGGCAGGTGCCATAAAGTGTTACGGCATTATCGCGAATGAATGACCCGATCACCATATAAATGACCGACATCATCAGGATCACACCAATAAACAATCCCCTGCCAGCAAGCCCGGTTGACCAACGGCTGATCATGACATCATTGGACAGCAGGGATGCCTGCAGGAACTGTGTGCTGTTGGATTGCGTGCGGATGTAAAGGGTATATTGCCCGGCCTCCAGGGCGGGGAAGGCGGCAATATGTCCCGGGGCCAGCACCGGCCGCTGGCTCGAAGGCACATGATCGCCCAGAAGGGTGGTCCATAACGGCGACGTTGACCCCTTGCGCATCAGATACAGGTTGATTTCATTAAGATAAATCGGACCGATATCAATGTGGCGGCTGCCCTTGATGGCGTTTTCAGCAATAAGGTCAATCCGATACCAGATGGCATCGGTGGTATAGCCAAAGGCCGGTATGCCCTCGTGCGGGGTAAAGGCGCTTTCGGGCAGGGCGCGAATATCTTGCAGAGACCTGTTCTGTGTCGGGTCGCGGTAGCTGGCAATATGGCCGTTAAACAGGATGTCGCCATCTTCCGGTTGGGAAAGATAAGCCGGTGGCGCCAGATCGGCCTGTGCTGGGGGGCAAAAAACCGCCATAACCCAGAATGCGGCAATAAGGGCGATGGCCGCGGCATGCGGTTTTGCAACAAACAGCTTTGTCAGGCGTGATCGCATCATAGTCAGGGATTGGGACATGGTTATTCGGCCCCCGCCCGGCGTGCGACGCGCGTTGACATGATGCGATGTGTATTGCGATGGCGGATATTGTGGATTGTGGCGTCACGGTCAATTGGCAGTTTGAAAACAACCGTAGTGCCGCCTTTTTCCCCCACCGACATGGTAATGGAGCCGTTATGCGCCTCGAGGATGCGATTGGCGATGTGAAGGCCAAGGCCCACGCCGCGTGTGCCATCCGATGTTTTGCCGCGATAAAATGCCATCGAAACCTGGGCCAGGTCTTCTTCGTTCATGCCTGGTCCGTGGTCGACAACGCGGATATAGGCAAAACCGTCGCCACGATGGTTGCAATCAACCGAAACCGGCGATGACGGGGCATATTTACGCGCATTTTCAATGACATTGACGATGGCGAGCTTCAGAAGCGTGGTATCGGCATTAATGGCGGTATCGGCATCGCCATGCAGGGAAATGTCCGTCTGGTTGCCTTCCTGATCAATCGAATCAACGATGTTTGACAGAAATTCAAGCAGGTTGATCTGTTGGCGATTAAGGTTGAAGGCACCGCGATCAAGGGTGTCCTTGGTCAGGAATACATCAACAAGGCCGGATAACTGACCGGCATGGTTGCGGATACGCGCCATCCGGTCGCCAATGCCTTCACCGGCTTCGCCCAGATGCAGCGAAATCAGTTCTGCCGAACGCTGGATGATTGCCAGTGGCGTGCGAAATTCGTGGCCCAGCATGGTAATGAATTCGCGCTGTTCTTCGGCAAGCTGGCGGGTGCGGTGGCGCCGTCCCTGGGCAGCTGCACGTGCCTTTTCCAGATAGCGGGTGCGATAGGCCATGGCGATGCCCATCATCACCAGATGGAACATCGTTGATAGCGGGTAAATCGTTTGGGTCAGCCTGCTGTTTGGGGCAATGCCAACCAGCGAGGCGACATAGATGGTTGCCGCAATGCTGGGAATGCCCAGTGTGAGCAGATAGAACAGATAGATGCCGCGCGGATTTTGCCAGAAGCGATAGACCAACCAGCAAAACATGCTGACCAGAACCAGTAAATGGAATGTCAGGAAGTAACGGCCGAAATCGGCGTAGTAGGGCGTACACGCGGTTAACGCCATGCTGGCGGCGATAACGCAGTAAAAACAGTATCCCTGGTAGATGCGCCGGCTGATCTGTTTCAGATCAATGATGGTGACCCACAACATAACACTGGTTGCGACCGAAAAGGCCGAACCAGTGCCTGTTATCAGATCGTTTATCGGGGTCCAGATGGGTTGCAACAGCAATAACCCCAAACCGGAAAGACCGATGCCCAACATGGCAAAGGACAGCACATAGGCCCCATACCAGAACAGCGACACATCGCGGATCAGCAGGCCGCCGATCAGATAGACACCGCCAATAACAAATAGCGATGCGACGATCATGCTGGAAATGATCAGCGATCGTCCGCCCATTGTCATCAGGGTTGAATCATTGCGCAGGCGGCTGGAAAAACTGCTGCTACTGGTGGTTTCCACCCGAAACAGAATGCGGTAATGCCCCGGTGCCAGATGGGGCAGGCGGGTGGTGTGGTTGCGGTTTTTGATATTGTCGGGCTTGAAATCGACATTGTCGCCCAGCTCGTCCCGCCAGATGAATTTGCCACCATCGACATCGAATATCGCGATATTGATCCGGTCCAGATAGGGCGGGGAAATTTCCAGAAACAACCGCATGCTTTGGTCGGTGACCGGGTCTTTGCTGGCGGGTTCTTCAATTTCAATATCGGTGCGATACCAGATGGAATCGTGGGTATATCCAGGCCCCGCCGTATTCATGATCGGTTCAAAATCATCAAGCGGGCGCGTTGCGATATCGCGAAATGTCAGCTTGTGGTCCGGGTCGGCCAAGCGAAAGGTATATTCGTCAAGCGGCAGGTCAAAAAATGAATTGTTGGATGGCTGGGTAATGCGCACATGCGCGCCATGTGCGTGGGCGGTGGTGCCAGCAATGACAAACAAAATCGCCCATATCGATGCCACAACAAAAAATGCCTGCCGCATTGCTGCAATGGCCGATGCCGGGCAAAGCCGGGCAGTGCGGTTTGACGCCATTTTTAATTCAGCGTGCCGCGTGCTGCCGGGAAATTTCCCCCAGGTCATTTTTGATGATGGTATCAATCCGCCGGTTCCCCCAAAACCTTTCCCTTCATGTGTTAACGGTAAATGCCGCGTGATGCCATTGCTTTGTTAAGCGGATTTCCATGGTTTTCGGGCAGAATGCGGCGCGTATTAACTGTTTGGTTGAAGGCAGGTATAGGTATAAGCCGGTGGCAATATGATACGACTTTGTTATAACCGGTAAATTGATCGCGACGATTTTGAGCATAAAGAAAGAACCCAGCAGATGAGCCGCAAATATTTCGGGACCGACGGGATCCGTGGAACTGCCAATAACGCACCGATGACCGCCGAAGTCGCCCTTAAGGTGGGCATGGCGACCGGGCGTTATTTTACCCGCGGCAATCATCGCCATCGCGTCGTGATCGGCAAGGATACGCGCCTGTCGGGTTATATGCTTGAACCGGCACTGGTAGCGGGTTTTACCTCGATGGGGATGGATGTCATTCTGGTCGGGCCAATGCCGACACCGGCTGTCGCGATGCTGACCAAATCAATGCGCGCTGATATCGGTGTGATGATTTCGGCATCCCATAACCCCTATGAAGATAACGGTATCAAGCTGTTTGGCCCTGACGGGTTCAAGCTTTCCGATGCGGTGGAAAGCGAGATTGAAACCCTGATGGATAGCGATCTGTCGTCGATGCTGGTGCCAGCCAAGCTTCTGGGCCGGGCAAAGCGCATTGAAGATGCGCCGGGGCGCTATATCGAAGCGGTTAAATCATCGCTGCCTGGTGATGTGTCGCTGGAAGGTTTGCGAATCGTGCTTGATTGCGCCAATGGTGCAGCCTACAGCGTTGCACCGATGGTTTTGCGCGAACTGGGTGCGGAAGTCATTGAAATTGGCACCAAGCCGAATGGCTTTAACATCAATGATGAATGTGGTTCGACCCACACCAAGCCGATGTGCGACATGGTGATTGAACGCCGTGCCGATGTGGGCATTGCCCTGGATGGTGATGCGGACCGCGTCCAGATGTGTGATGAAAAAGGCCAGTTGATCGACGGTGACCAGTTGATGGGCCTTGTCACCACGCACTGGCACAAAACCGGCCAGTTGCGCGGCAATGCGCTTGTTGCAACGGTTATGTCCAATCTGGGGCTTGAACGTTACCTTGAAAAGCAGGGGTTACGCCTGATCCGCACCAAGGTTGGCGATCGTTATGTGGTGGAACAGATGCGGGCACTGGGCTGCAATGTTGGGGGTGAACAATCGGGGCATATTGTGCTGTCTGATTTTGCCTCGACCGGGGATGGCCTTTTGGCATCCTTGCAGGTTTTGGCCGTTTTGGCGGGCCATGACGGGCCGGTTTCGCAAATGACCCATGTGTTTGATCCGCTGCCGCAAATTTTGAAAAATGTGCGTTATGCGGCGGGGACCGACCCCCTGAATGACAGCCGCGTGATCGAGGCGATTTCGGCTGCCGAAAAATCCTTTAATGGTGATGGCCGTGTGCTAATTCGCAAATCGGGTACCGAACCGCTGATCCGTGTGATGGCGGAAGGCGATGATGCCGCCCATGTCGAACAGGTGGTAGATGGCATTATTGCCCGGATCAATGCTGTGACGGGTGCCTGACGGGTTTGCGACCCGCAGCAAATACCGGTTTTTGCCAAATTTGATATTCAAGTGAAGATAGCAGGAGGCTCCCGATGAAGGGACGCGTGTTGATTATTGCCGGATCTGACAGCTCTGGCGGGGCGGGTATCCAGGCAGATATCAAGACTGTGACGGTTTTGGGCGGGTATGCGGCAACGGCCATTACCGCCCTGACGGCACAAAACACGCAGGGTGTTTTTGGTGTTCTTGGCATCGACCCGGCTTTCATCACGCAGCAGGCCGAACTGATGATTGATGATATCGGTGTGGATTGCATTAAAACCGGCATGCTTCATTCCGTTCCGGTTATTCGTGCGGTGGCCGAAATTCTTGATGGCAAGGCCGCAGGCGTGCCGGTGGTGATTGACCCGGTGATGATTTCGCAAAGCGGGTCACGCCTGCTGGAAGAAGATGCCGTTGAAAGCCTGATCAAGCTTCTGGTGCCGCGGGCGACGGTTTTAACGCCCAACATCCCCGAAGCAGAAGTGCTGTCGGGCATCAAGATTAACAGCGAAGAAGACATGATCGCCGCTGCCGAAAAAATTGGTGCGATGGGCGCAAATGCTGTGCTGGTTAAAGGCGGCCATTCGGAAGGCGACAGGATTGTTGATATCCTGTGGGATCGCGAACATGGCATTTCCGGGTTTGAAGATACCCGTATTCCTTCCACCAATAATCATGGTACGGGCTGCACCCTTGCCAGCGCCATTGCAACAGGCATTGCCCAGGGATTGGGACAGGGGGATGCGGTGGCGCGTGCGCGTGCCTATGTTCGAGAAGCCATTCGCACCGCGCCCGATTTTGGCAAAGGCAATGGCCCGCTTAATCATGCGCATCCGGTAACGGGCGAATAAGCCCGTTTTTAAAGGGTTTTATACATGTCAGAGCCATCTGCCCTGCCTGGCACATCGTTTTATGATCAGGCGCGTAACAATGCCTGGTCGAATTTCCGGTTGCTGAATTGCTGCCAGAAGCTGGGTGCGGCCGAGCTGACCGCCAAGCGAACATCGTTTTTTCCAGGCATCCTGCAAACCCTTAATCACATTGTGATTGTGGACTGGTTTTATATCGACGCGCTTTTGGATGAAGGCCGCGGGCGGGACTGCTTTGCTACTGCCAACCCCTTTGCCGACATCGCCGAGCTGGCCAATGCACAAAAACGCAGCGACCAGAAATTACTGGATTTTTGCAAGACCCTGACAATTGAAGCCGCAAACAGGCCGGTGACGCTGGCGCGCGGGCAGGGAAAAACGGCAACCGAAACGGCGGGCGCGGTTTTATCGCATTTATTTGTGCATCAGACCCACCATCGCGGGCAGGTGCATGCGATGCTGTCGGGAACAGTACAAAAACCCCCGCAGCTTGATGAATATTACCTGGATTGTGATGCCGAATTTCGCGGCACCGATTTTCAGGATCTGGGATGGGATGGTAAATGATAGATCGATTGCGTGGCCGCATGGCGCGCCGCCTGCTGGCGGTTGCAATTATTGCTGTTGCGGCGTGGTCCACCCTTGGGGCACCACAGGAATGGCTTGCCAATCAGGTCTGGCCTGATGGCCCAGCCCCCTGGGAAAAGGTAACGGCGGTTTATTTCCCGGATCGGAACGATAAAACCGCCTTTCGCTTTGCGGGCGAGGGGCTTGATAATGTTCAACAATGCCGCGATGCAGTGTTGGAACTTGCCGCAACCAACCAGGACCCGGATTTAAAACGGGGCAGTTATGATTGCGCGATCGGCTTTTATTCCAGCGATGACCATACCGGGCATTATCGCCTGACCGTATCGGAATAGGGCGAGGCAAGATTTACCGATTACAGCACGTACCACAAAAGGGCGGGCAGGCTGATTGCGGCCAGGAATGTGGATGAAATAACTACACCGGCGACTTCTTCGGGTTCGTTATCGTAAAGCTGGGCAAACAGATAGCAGAATACCGCTACCGGCATTGAACATTGCAAAATCACAACGCCGCGCGCGATACCCTCTAAACCCATAATTTCCGATAGGGCAATGCCCACACCAACGCCCATGATCAGCCGCACAAATGACAGGCCGATGCTGCGCACCAGGCTGACCGGCTTTAGCCGCGCTAGCGAAACCCCCAATGTAAACAGCATTAACGGGATGGTGAGCTGACCGATCAGGTTGGTGGTATTGTAAAGCCATGCCGGAACCGGCGTTTCGGTTGCCAGAAAGAAAATAGCGAGAACGGTTGCCGGGATGATGGGCATTTTGATCAGCGAGCGTATGGAAAATGTCCCGGCGACAAAGGCAACACCAAAGGTAAATTGCAAAACGATCATGGCGGCGAAAAACGCAACGGCCAGGGCCAGGCCATCATCCCCATAGGCCAGCAAACACAGCGGCAAGCCGACATTGCCAATATTGGGCCAGCTAAGCGATTGCAGATAGGTGCGCGGCGACAGGCGCAATGCCTTTAGAACAACCCAGCCAATGACGACAAATGAAATGGTCGATACCACTGCTGCGGTGCCCATGGATATCAGGGCGCTGCCGCCAATTTTAACGGTGGCAAGGGCGGCAAAGGTCAGGCAGGGGGTGCCAAAAAACGTGACCAGCGAGGTCACAAGCGATGTGTCAAAATGTTTGCCGGCCCGCGACCAGAAGTAGCCCAGCCCGGTTGTGATAAAAACCGGTGCCAGCACGGCAAAAATATTGGCAAACATCCATGATCCCCCTGACAAAAGCGCCAGCATAGGTACTTGCCATGTTCACCAGCCTGCCGACAAGTTAATAATGGTAATACCAGTTATAACAACAGCGGGTATCAGGTTTAAAATCCTTTGCCTCTTAACTCCTTTGTCTGGTTTTAGGCAGCGATCACAGGCTCGATATGCTATGATCCCGGTGTTGCAAAGATTGCTTTAAATTGCGGATATCAAATAGTTAACAGGCCCATGACAGATTATTCCTTTGTGCGTCGTCACCTGATCGATCCTGCGCCAAAATGGCGCGACCAGCGCAACCCTTTGCCTGCGGTATTCCTTGACCGGGATGGTGTGATCAATCAGGAAGTGCATTATCTGTCAAAGCCCGAAGATATGGCGCTGATCCCCGGTGTTGGGGCGGCGATTGCACGCATTAATGCCGCCAGCGTCCCGGTTGTTGTGGTGACCAACCAGTCTGGTGTGGCGCGCGGTTTTCTGGGTGAGGATGGCCTGCTGGTGTTGCACCAGCGTATGACGGACCTTCTGGCAGCGGAAGGTGCCAGTGTGCAGGGCATTTATTATTCGCCGTTTCATCCTGATGGGCAGGGCGAATACCGCAAGGAAAGCATTTGTCGCAAACCTGGCCCGGGCATGATTTTGGCCGCGTGCGAGGATTTTGCCATTGATCGTGGCGAGAGTGTTCTGATCGGTGACAAGCTTGCCGATATTGGGGCTGGCCGTGCTGCGGGGATGAAGGCCGTTTTGGTGAAAACCGGCCATGGTGCAAAAGAAAGCCAGTTGCCGGGCGCACAAACCGCTGATTTTATCGCCAATGACCTGGCCGATGCCATTGATCGCCTGTTTGAAATGGGGGTTATCGCCCGATAAGGCCAAATCTGGCTTTGCTTAAGGGATGGGGTTGCGCGCAACAGCCCTATTGCGCGCACCAGCGCCGCCAGATTTCGCGATAGGCCTGTTCAAAATCTCCGGCAATCAGGCGATGATCCATCATGCTGGCTTTTAAGACGCGGTCACGAAGGGTGCGGCGGATCATGGAAAGCGCATCAAGATCGCGGCCCAGCAAAACGGCCTTTTCAACATAGCCATTATGGGTTTCGGCAGCCAGCGCATCCAGGCCAACATCGGCGAGAATACCCAAACCGCACCGCGCAGCTGGCATTGTACCGGCCAGCGTGACGAACGGGACGCCGTGCCACAGCATGTCACAGCCTGCCATGATGTTATTGGCCGGAAAGGCATCCAGTCCGACATCGATTTGATCAAAAATTGCGGTGTTGCGGATTTTATCCGGGTCGATCCCCTGGCAGGTGATGCGATCGGCATGCAGGCCCGCCTGGCGGGCGCGGTCGAGAAAATTCTGGCGGATAAATTCATCATGCAGCCCGTCGGCCTGAATGATCATTTTGCTGTTGGCGGCCTTGTTCATGATACGCGCCCAGCAATTTAACACCGCATCGCTTATGCGGGGCAGGGTACCGGTAAAGCCGAATGTCAGATAACCGTTTAAAAGGGCTGGCAACGGCCCCGTCGCCGGGCTGTTTTCGGGCGGGGTATAGGCAAAACCGGCATGGGGCAGGCGATGGAGCATTTCGCTGCAAATGCGGTTTTCCGGCGCGCCGGGGGCCACCATATCGGCATGGCCAAAAATATAGTCAATATGTGCGATCCCGGTTGAGGCATGGTGGAATGTCGCCTGCACCGGGGCGGCACGATGGGCGAAAACCTCTATCGGGTGATCACGGGTGAAGCCCGAAAGATCAACCAGTATGTCGATCCGGTCTTTGCGAATGCGTGCGGCGATGCGCTCGGCATCCTGACCGGCAATGTCACGCCAGCTATCGGCAACGATTTGCCATTGGCGGGTAATATCATCGTGCCGGGTGACGGCCGAATAGATGAACAATTCAATTTCATTGCGGTTATGGTGGCGTGCCATGCCCATAAGACGCGCATGCAACGGATGATCGCGAAAATCGGGCGATATCCAGCCGATGCGCAGGCGGCGGTCGGGCATTTTGTTATTGGCATAGCGCGGTGGCTCAACCAATGGTGGCAGGTGCGAGCGCGCCCATTGCCGGGCCTGTTTTAAATATTCCGGGCCATCAAATTGCGGCAGGTACAGCAATGCTGACAGAAGCCTTGCATGAAAGTCTGACCGGGCTGGGTTTTTCTCGACCAGTGCGGCAAGCCGTGCAACGCCATTTACGGTATCCCCGCTGCGGATCAGGATATCGGCAAACAGGGCTTCGATATCGGGCAGGTCGGGGGCGTGGCTATGTGCGGTTTCAAGGACGTCATGTGCATGCTGATAACGCCCCGCTGCAATCAGCGACATTGCCAGGTTGATCAGCGAGGGGACATGATCGGCATGGATGCTCAGCGCGCGCGAAAACAGGTTCTGTGCGGCATCAATATGGCCAAGGCGCAACAGAACCGCGCCAACGCGGTTGATTTTATCGGCATCAAGTTTGGCGGCCTCGGCAGCATTTTCAAAGGCCATCAGGGCGGCTTCATACTGGCCAAGTGCGTTCAGGGCTTCGCCAAATAGCAGAAAGGCATCAAAATTGCCGTTATGAAGATTGAGCATGCGACCCAGAAGGTCGATGGTTTGCCCATAATTGCCGCGCGCCTTTTCAAGGCGGGCAAGATGAAAAAGGGCGGTGGGAAAATCGCCATGATAGCTGAGCGCCAGGCGAAATTCGTCAATCGCGCGGTCAATATTGCCGCTGGCTTCAAGGGCAATGGCATAATTGCAGCGTGCGGCGGGGTTGGCCCCCATGCGGGCAATGCAGCTTTCAAACAGTTCCAGGGCTTCGCGATGTTGCCCCTGCTTGGTTAAAAGGGTTGCAAGCAGGTGTTCTGCCTCGGAATGGTTCGGGGCAATATCCAGAACATGGCGATATAGTTTTTCCGCTTCCTGCGGGCGGTTTCCTTCGTGGGCAGCCAGTCCGCGCCGCAGTAAAGTTGAAAGCTCGGCTGTCATGCAATGCCTTGTATCTGTGGTCTTTGATCATAATGACGCACCTTGCCTGCCATTGCCATCTTCTTGATGGCACAAGCCTGATAAAGCAGGGTGTGATCAATATGTTGGCGGCAATCTATGCAGGGCGTTGCCCTTATGCAACATTGCGCCCAGCCGGTTTCAGACCAGATTAAAGTAATGAATGAAGAAAAAGTCAGGGCGGAAAGGGGCGCAGGGCTGCTGCTGGGCTGATCCGAACGCAGCGAAGCCCGACAATATTGCCCCAAAAGATAAAAAAAACCCCAGCCACACAAGGGGCCGGGGTGAGAATGGGAGTGGGAGAATCGCCTGGCGGCGATAATCGAATATTAAAATATTCTTTACCTCGCGGTGCGTCTCCTATTCATTCGATTGATCGAATGGGTCTTTGGGATAGGGTTTTAATGTGAACATGACCCCTAAGATCAGTACACTTTTCGTGTTGTCATCCCCATGCAGCAGGCATTCGAGCCTGTTGTGGGTATAAAAATACGCGCATGGCAGGCTTGTCGTAATTTTCGGGCAAAAAACTGTAAATGCACGCCAAGTATGTGCTAGAACGCGAGTTCAAAAATATTACGTATAAAGAGAGGTTCGACCCATGCCGGAATATCGGTCCCGTACAACCACCCATGGTCGCAATATGGCCGGTGCGCGCGGCCTTTGGCGCGCCACTGGCATGAAGGATGAGGACTTTGACAAGCCGATCATCGCGGTGGTCAACAGTTTCACGCAGTTTGTACCCGGTCACGTCCATTTAAAGGACCTTGGCCAGATGGTTGCGCGTGAAATTGAAGCCGCAGGCGGTGTTGCAAAAGAATTCAACACCATTGCGGTTGATGACGGTATTGCGATGGGCCATGACGGCATGCTTTACAGCCTGCCTTCACGCGAAATTATCGCGGATTCGGTTGAATATATGGTCAATGCCCATTGCGCCGATGCCATGGTTTGCATTTCCAACTGCGACAAAATCACCCCGGGTATGCTGATGGCTGCAATGCGCCTTAACATTCCGTGTGTGTTTGTTTCCGGTGGCCCGATGGAAGCTGGCAAGGTGACCATTGAAGGCAAGGAACGCCACCTTGACCTGGTTGACGCCATGGTCGAAGCCGCAGACCCGAAAATCTCGGATGAGCAGGTTGCCGTTGTTGAACGTTCGGCCTGTCCGACCTGTGGGTCGTGTTCGGGCATGTTTACTGCCAACTCGATGAACTGCCTTGCCGAAGCCCTTGGTTTGGCATTGCCGGGCAATGGTTCGGTGCTGGCAACGCATGCGGCACGTCAGGAACTGTTCCTGGAAGCTGCGCGCACATCGGTTCGTCTGGCACGTCGTTACTACGAAGAAGATGATATCACCGCCACCCCGCGCGGTATTGCCACCTTCAAGGCGTTTGAAAACGCCATGGCCCTTGATATCGCCATGGGTGGTTCGACCAATACGGTTCTGCATCTTCTGGCAATTGCCCGTGAAGCCGAGCTGGACTTCACCATGTCCGACATGGACCGCCTGTCACGCCAGATCCCGCATCTGTCCAAAGTCGCCCCGTCGCATCCGATTTATCACATGGAAGACGTCCATCGTGCGGGCGGTATCATGCGTATTCTGGGTGAACTCGATCGTGGTGGATTGCTGCATACCGATGTTGCCACGGTTCATACAAAAACCATGGCTGATGCCCTTGAAAAATGGGACATCAAGCGGACCACGGATGAGAAGGTGCACAAATTCTACCGTGCGATGCCCGGTGGTGTACCGACCCAGACGGCGTTTAGCCAGGAACGGTACTGGGATGATCTTGATCTTGATGAAAAAGAAGGCTGCATTCGCGATGTCGAACATGCCTATAGTCAGGACGGTGGTCTTGCGGTTCTGTTTGGCAATATGGCGATCAATGGCTGTATCGTTAAAACAGCCGGTGTTGATGCTTCAATCCTGAAATTCACAGGTCCGGCGGTGATTTGCGAAAGCCAGGACGAAGCCGTTGCCAAGGTTCTGGGCGGTGAAGTCAAGGAAGGCGACGTTGTGGTCATTCGTTATGAAGGACCCAAAGGTGGCCCGGGCATGCAGGAAATGCTGTATCCGACCAGCTATCTGAAATCCATGGGCCTGGGCAAGGCCTGTGCGTTGATCACGGATGGCCGTTTTTCGGGCGGTACTTCGGGCCTGTCGATTGGTCACGTATCGCCTGAAGCTGCTGCTGGTGGTGATATTGCGCTGGTTGAGCCGGGCGACATCATCGAGATCGATATTCCCAATCGCACCATTCAGATTGCAATTGACGATGCCGAAATGGCCGCCCGTCGTGAAGCAATGGAAGCCAAAGGTGCGGCTGCCTGGAAGCCTGCCAAACCGCGCAAGCGCAAGGTGACAACGGCCCTTCGTGCCTATGCGGCACTGGCAACCAGTGCCGATAAGGGTGCCGTTCGTGACGTGACGCAGGTTGAATTCTGATCAGGCCAAACGATACACCTGATCTGATCCTGGATATTTAAAATTAAAACCACCCGCAGCCATCATGTTGCGGGTGGTTTTGTTTTGGGATGACTGCCTGTCTGGTACGAGGACAAAAAAGAACCCCCGCCACAAAATTGCGGCGGGGGTCTTTTTTGTGCGAGGCGGGAGATATGGGCGTTAATCACCCGGTCTGCAACTGATCAGGCAATTGCCTTTTCGACCGGCAGGTGGTCATAGCCCAATTCGCGGGCAACGGCTTCATAGGTGATGCGGCCATTATGCACGTTCAGGCCGGCAGCAAGATGTGCATCGTCCTGGCAGGCCTTTTTCCAGCCCTTGTCGGCCAGTGCCAGCATGAAGGGCAGGGTGGCATTATTCAGCGCGAAGGTCGATGTACGGGCAACGGCGCCGGGCATATTGGCAACGCAATAATGCACCACATCATCGACAATATAAATCGGGTCGGCATGGGTGGTTGCCTTGGATGTTTCAAAGCAGCCGCCCTGGTCAATGGCGACGTCAACAATCACCGAACCCGGCTTCATTTTTGCAAGCTGTTCACGGCGGATCAGTTTCGGTGCGGCGGCACCGGGGATCAGCACGGCACCAACAACCATGTCAGCGTCGTAAACCAGGCTTTCGGTATCGTCGATGGTGGCATATTGCGTTTTGATGCGCGGGCCAAAAACATCGTCAAGGTAGGTCAGGCGTTTGATGTTTTTATCAAGGATGGTGACATCTGCGCCCATGCCAGCCGCAATACGCGCGGCATTGGTGCCAACAACGCCACCCCCGATGACAACGACCTTGGCAGGCGATACGCCCGGCACACCGCCCAGCAGCATCCCACGGCCGCCATTGGCCTTTTGAAGGGCGGCTGCACCCACCTGGGGGGCCATGCGCCCGGCGACTTCGGACATCGGTGCAAGCAGCGGCAGGCCGCCATTACGGTCTGTCACGGTTTCATAGGCAATCGCCGTTACGCCGGATTTGATCAGGCCTTCGGTCTGGGCGGGGTCCGGTGCCAGATGCAGATAGGTAAACAGAAGCTGGCCTTCGCGCAGTTGTTCATATTCAACTTTCTGCGGTTCTTTGACCTTCACCACCATTTCGGCAGTGGCAAAAATTTCGGCGGCACTATCAACGATGGATGCGCCAGCAGCCTGATAGTCGGCATCGCTGCAGCCAATACCGTTACCGGCATTGGTCTCAATGATCACCTTGTGACCATGGGCAACGGCTTCGCGAACGGAAGACGGCGTCATACCGACGCGATATTCGTGGTTTTTGATCTCTCTTGGTACACCGATCAGCATGGTGTGACCTCCCGGATTTGGGGTGGCGGTTGGGCTTTTTGCCCGGCTTTTAGTTATCTTTGAATGATACCCTAAAATTGTGGCAATTTCTCTTCAATCCGGGCCGCCAAAAATGGTATTGTTGGCATAATATTTTAAGAAACCGCCTATTTTTCAGGGAAACATTCGAATGGATATAGATGCTCGCGACCGGATGATACTTCGTTTGCTGCAGCAGGACGGGCGTATCAGCAACGCGGATCTGGCGGAAAAGGTCAATCTGTCGGCATCGGCCTGTCTGCGCCGTGTTCGTCTGCTCGAAGAGGCCGGTTTTATTGACCGCTATGCGATGCTGCTAAATCCCAAACGGATCGGCAAACCCGGTAATGCCTTTGTCAATATTTCCATTGCCCGGCAAACGCGCCAGGCGCTGGAGGATTTCGAACGCGAAATTCAGTCCGTGCCCGAAGTGGTTGAATGCTACCTTTTGGCCGGACAAAGCGATTATCTGGTCCATGTGGTCTATAGCAACACGTCGGACTATGAACGCATCCATAGCGAAGTTCTGACCCAGCTTCCCGGTGTTGAACGTGTACAAACCGTGATCACCCTGCGCGAGGTCAAACGTACCACAGAATTGCCGGTGTGAAAAATCAAAGCCCGGCGACAGGGGGTAGTACGTGCCGGTTGCCGGGTTTTCATCGGCCCGAGTCTCTTTCGGAAAAGGGTGATGAAATGACCTTTGGTCATTTTCGAGTGAAAAAATGAGCGGCAAAATCATGATGCTAATTCGAATGGTTCTTGGGAAACAGCCAAGGTTTTGACATTGCTGACCGCATGGCTGCATTGCGTATCATGTGTTTGCGATATGATAAATGAGGTGCTAGCGGGAACGGTTGTTTGACTCTGTGCTTCAATGCAGGCAATAATCCGCCGGGGAGAAGACCGGGGAAGAACAACATATGGAAAACGAATGTCTCGTTCGCGCGCGCAGTCATGAACAAAAGCTGCGTCGTCGGAACGATATCATAGATGCCGCCGAGGCACTGTTTCTGGAAGGTGAAGGGCAGCTTCCGTCTGCTGCGGAAGTTGCAAAAAAGGCCAATCTGGCCAAAGGCACATTATACCTTTATTTTTCCAGCAAAGAGGCCTTGTTTCTTGAAGTGCTTCGTCGCTTTTTCAAGGGATGGAGTGAAAACAATCTGGAAGCCATCGAGCAGGAGGCGCTACGCCTGCCCGCTGATCGTGACCCGTTGCGCGTGGCGCGCCAGTTTGTTGACTATCTTGTCAAACGATCACGGTTTCTGCATCTGGCCTCGCTGTCACATGGCGTGCTGGAACAGGGAGCCGATGACGAAAGCGTGCTGATCCACAAACGTTACGTGGCGGCGATGGTCAAACGTACCGCCGATGCGCTTTCTGAAATCTATTCCATTACCGAACAGCAAGCCCGTAATCTGATGGCGAATTCCTTCGCCCTTATTTTGGGGCTGTGGCAGATGTCGCAGGTACCGGCAAGGGTAGTGGTGCTGATGCGCCAGAACGCCCTTGAGGACATGATTATCGACTTTGCCCAGTCGGCTGAAACCGCCGTTATCGAATTCTGGCGGGCTGAAATTACGGTTATGAAAAATGACGTTTCAAATGATATCCGTGTAAATACAGTGCTTTAGTGTATCAATTTTTATGGTGAGGGTAGCTCTTTCTTAAGAAGGGCTACCCTAATATTTTTTTGTCAATTTCACCGGAGATTTTTGAGATTTCTTTGTCTAATATCTCTTCGATGTAAAATTTTTGAGAGTTTTGAAGTTGTGTCCCGAATACTGCCAGGTATTCCGGAGTTTTTTTCATGAATTCTAGAATTTCCGTCAGTTTGGTTTCTGTTTTTTCGTCGTTAAATTTTTTTCTAGCTCTTTGAAGATACTTTTCTGTTTTTGATTTATGTCTCTGTAAATCTATTTCTCGTTCCGCTTCATCGAAGTATTCTTGATTTCTTTCGCGGTCACGTGATGTGTTCGCCTCATAACGGGCTTCATCCGCTTGTTCCCGGAGGCGTTCCTGATGTTCGAACAGATATCTTGAAAGCCGTGTAATCGAAAGATCCGTCAGGTTCAAAATTTTATCAATTTCGTCAATTTTTCTTTCCGGGCTGGATCTCATGTCCGCAAATGTCCGCATTGGCTTCTGTATTGTGTGTGTGCTTTAGAGCAAATTACCCGATACAACGAAGGATATTGACAATGAAAAAAATGAACCAGACGGATGCTTCTCGTATTCAGAGCGCGACGGCTCGTCGTGGCGGCGATGTATCTGGACATTCATTCAGTGCACGTGCTCAACGTGCGGCTGCAGCAGGGAAGGGGGCGGGGCCGCAAAATGGACCGAGTCAAACGGGCAATCCTTCCGGCGGAGGCCGGGGCAACAATCCTCCGAAAGGGAAATAGTAGCATGCCATTTTGGAAAGGGGCGATTTCGCCCCTTTCTATTAATAGCAGGCGCTAAGATTGTCGCGCATCACGGCTGCAAATTTACGGGGAGATTTTTTATATTCATCGTAAGCTACGTCTTCGACTGTTTTTTCCACCAAACAAGAGCAAACTTGAGTTTTAGCCCTTAAAAATCCTTCCAGAAATGTATTTTGACTGCCGTTGATGCAAGAAGACATAAGCTCATATTCTACGCCTACCGGATACCTGTCTTCTCCAGATCGGGATGAGATGTTGTGGATTGCGCCTGCTGCAACAATGGCAGCTATTATTTTAGGTGCTGTGGATTTTTTCTTGACTTTTTTTCGGTCGATTTCTTTTTGACATCTTGCGCATTCGGTTATGATGTTAAGTTCTGAAGGTTTTTTTTCGGGGCAGTAGCAAGTCGTTTTCATGTTTTTCGCAAATAAAAATTATCAACTTCTGTATTTTGATTTTTGTAAAAAAATAAGAAAATTTTCAATAAAAAAAGCCCCGTTTGGGGCTTTTTCTAATTTTGTCGATTTTTAAAGGTTAGGATCATCCTGAACCTGTCGCGCACGTTGCCGTTCGGACCGCATGACCAGGACGCTGGCAATCACGATCAGGATGGAAATGGCGACAATGATCAGTGTGGCAAGCGCATTGATTTCAGGTGAAACCCCCAGCCTGACCGATGAAAACACCTTCATGGGCAGGGTGGTGGAGCCGGGGCCCGCAACGAAACTTGAAATCACCAGATCATCAAGCGACAGCGTAAAGGACAGAAGCCAGCCAGCCATCAGGGCGGGCAGGATCATGGGCAGGGTGATCAGGAAGAAGATTTTGGTTGGTTTGGCACCAAGATCCATTGCTGCTTCTTCGATCGAATTATCCATCCCTGCCAGGCGCGACTGCACCACAACGGCGACATAGGCCGCACAGAAGGTGGTGTGCGCAATGACGATGGTGGTCATGCCACGGCCCGCTGGCCAGCCAACAAGCTGTTCCATCGTAACAAAAAGCAGCAGCAGCGACAGGCCGGTAATAACATCGGGCATCACCAGCGGGGCGGCGATCATGCCTGAAAACATGGTACGACCGCGAAAGCGCCCGAAACGCGACATGACAAGCCCGGCCGGTGTGCCAATGGTCAGCGCCAGGGTGGCCGACATGATACCAATACGCAGGCTGTTCCAGGCCGCATCGATCATGCCGTCATCCTGAAACAGGGCGACATACCATTTGGTTGAAAAACCGGCCCAGACGGTGACCAGTTTGCCCTCGTTAAAGGAATAAATGATCACCAGCATGATTGGCACATACAGGAAGGCAAAGCCAAAGCTGAGTGCCGAAATCAGAAAGATGGAGCGTTTCCCGTTCATTTCCCGGCCTCCTCGGTTTTACCCTGGATATGCTGGAAATACATGATCGGAACGACCAGGAAGATCAGCATTGCAATCGCCACAGCCGAGGCAATGGGCCAGTCACGGTTGGAGAAAAATTCGTTCCAGAGTGTTCGGCCAATCATCAGCGTGTTGGGGCCACCCAGAAGTTCGGGGATCACAAATTCGCCAACGGCTGGAATAAATACCAGCAGGGACCCCGCCAGAATACCAGGCATGGAAAGGGGTAGCGTAATTTTCAAAAACGCCTGCCAGGGTTTGCAGCCAAGGTCCAGTGCCGCTTCAAGCAGGCTGCCATCCATTTTTTCAAGCGTGGAATAAAGCGGCAGGATCATGAAGGGCAGGTAGGTGTAGACAATGCCGATATATACCGCGACCTCGGTTTGGCGAATGATCAGCGGTTCGGAAATGATGTGTAATGCCAGCAGGGCCGCATTGATCAGCCCTTCGCGGTCCAGAATGCCGATCCAGGCATAAACCCGGATCAGAAAGCTGGTCCAGAACGGCAAAATAACCAGCATCAGCAGCAGATTGCGCGTCGAGCCCTTGGCGCGCGCAATGCCGTAAGCCATCGGATAGCCGATCAGCAAGGTGATGACAGTGGAAATCGCCGCAATGCGAATGGAATTGAGATAGGCCGTGATATAAAGACTGTCAGAAAGAAGAAACAGGTAATTGCCGAAATTGATGGCAATATTGACGCCTTCATCCACCCACTGAAACAGCGCGCTATAGGGCGGCTGGGCATATTCGGCGGTGGCGAAGCTGATTTTAAGGACGATCAGAAACGGGACGAGGAAAAACAGCAGCAGCCACAGATAGGGCATGCCAATAACCAGAACCCGGCCGTGACGGATCATCCAGCGATCAAAACGTTGTTTCAGGGTTGGTTTTATTTCACTCATTGGTTCAGCACCGAGGCGGACCCCGTCTCCCAGGTCACCCACACCCGGTCTTCCCACGTATAGCGCGGTTCGTTGTGGCGATGCGTATTGGGTTCGCTGACACGAATGCGCATCCCGCTTTCAAGGCGGACGTGATAGGTCGAAAGCCCGCCAAGATAGCCAATTTCCTCGACCTTGCCGGCAAAGCAGTTCCGGGTGACGTCTTCGGGTTTTTCGGTGCACAGGCGCAGCCGTTCCGGGCGCAGTGCAACCCACAGCGTGGTGCCTTCATGGCCCTGAACCGCGTGGTCGATGTAAATTTCGCCGCCAATATCGTCGGACTGGATGATGGCGTATTTTTCATCGTCATCGACCAGGGTGCCTTCGATCAGGTTGACTTGGCCCAGGAAGTTGGCGGTAAAGCGGGAATTGGGATATTCATAAAGTTCGAACGGTGTGCCCGTTTGTTTGATCACGCCTTCATTCATCACGGCGATGCGTGATGCCATGGTCATGGCTTCTTCCTGGTCGTGGGTGACCATGACAAAGGTGGTGCCAACTTTTTCCTGGATATTGACCAGTTCAAATTGGGTTTGTTCGCGCAGTTTTTTGTCGAGTGCGCCCAGCGGTTCGTCAAGCAACAGCACCTTTGGCTGTTTGACAAGCGAGCGTGCCAGCGCAACACGCTGGCGTTGGCCACCGGAAAGCTGATGCGGTTTGCGGGTGGCAAATTTGCTCATTTGCACCATCGCTAGCATTTCGGCAACGCGGTCTTTGATTTCGGATTTTGAATAACCATCCTGATGCAGGCCAAAGGCGACGTTTTTCTCGACACTCATATGCGGGAAAAGGGCATAGGACTGGAACATCATGTTGGTCGGGCGTTCATAGGGCGGCACATTGGCCATATCGACACCGTCGATATAGATTTTGCCTTCGGTCGGGTCTTCAAACCCGGCCAGCATGCGCAACAGCGTTGTTTTGCCGCAACCCGACCCCCCCAGAAGGGCAAACAGTTCGTGGCGGTAAATGTCGAGCGATACATCGTCGACCGCGTAAAAATCGCCAAATTTTTTGGTTACTTTTTCAAACCGGATAAACGGTACAGCATCCGGATCATTCCACGGCTGGCTGGTTTGCACACATGCCTGTGCGTCTTTCTGATTGGCCCCCTGCGACACCAGAATTCTCCCGTCCGATGTTGTGAAACTGTTCGTGTTTTTCTGCTTAACAGGATGAAGCAATTCCGCAATCTGTAAAGAGCAGTGTGCGATATTTCGAACATTTAACAGCAATTAATGCCGGAAATGCTGGCGAAATGGGCGCTGCTGTTCAGTAATTGAGCAATTTTTGCTTCACGTTGTGGCATTGATCTGTGTGCTGCTTTGTCATGTGAAAGCAAGGCTTCGCAATTGCAGCACGAGTCATAAACAAAACAAGGCGCGGGGGATGCCGCGCCTTGCTTTTTTAGTCTTTACCCGAAAACAGGCTTACTGGCCGGTTTTGAGTTTGGTCCACAAACGGGTGCGTTCACGCAGCAGTTTGGGCCCAGGCTCGACCTTGGCGCGCAGTTTTGCTTTTACCTCGTCAGACGGGTAAATGCCGGGGTTATTCTTGATTTCGTCATCAATATATTCCATGGCGGACAGGTTCGGGCCGGCATAGGTCACATAGTTGGTGATCGAGGCACTGACCTTGGCATCGAGGACATAATTGATGAATTTATGTGCCAGCTCGGCATGCGGTGCATCGGCCGGGATCAGCATGGTATCAAACCAGATCAGGGTGCCTTCCTTCGGGATCACGTAATTGATGTGAACGCCGTTATCGGCTTCATCGGCACGGTCACGCGCCATGAAAACGTCGCCGGAAAAGCCGACAGATACGCAGACATTGCCGTTGGCAAGGTCGTTAATATATTGCGAGCTGTTGAAATAGGTGATGAAGGGACGAACCTTTTCAAGCTGGCCCATCGCGGCTTCGATGGTTTCCTTGCTTTGCGGTTTGTCACCATTACCCAGATAGAAATTGACCGGATCAACCATTTCGCCCGGATCATCAAGCAGGGTGACGCCGCATTTTGACAGCGGTTCAGCATATTTCGGATCGAAAATAAGCGCCCAGCTATCGGTCGGGGCATCATCGCCCAGAATTTCTTTAACCTTGTCGATATTGTAGCCATAACCGTTGGTGCCCCACATATAGGGAACGGCATAGGCATTATCGGGGTCGTATTTTGCGGTCTGGGCCAGAATGGCCGGGTCCAGGTTTTTGTAATTCGGAAGCTTGGATTTATCGAGCTTCTGGAAAATGTTGGCCTGGATCAGGCGCTGGGCATCAGCAAGGGTCGGCACCACGATATCATAGCCGGAATGGCCCGCCAGCAGTTTGGCTTCGACAACCTGGTTGCTGTCATACACATCGTAATTGACCTTGACGCCATATTCCTTTTCGAAATTGGCGACGGTATCTTCGGCGATGTAATCCGACCAGTTATAGATATTCAATACATCCTCGGCCGATGCCATGGTCGCATGGGCCGAAACGGCTGCGACCAGCGCAATCAGGCTGGTGGTGCATTTTTTCAGTGACGACATGTCGCTGTGCCTCCCTTATTGACAGCGTTAAGACAAGCAAACGGGGCAAAGGACCCCGACAGGCTTTCTTCTATCCTTTAAACCGTTCGGGGATTTGTCAAATACAAGATATCGCCGTGGCGACAATTTTCTGTTTTGCAAATCCCCGTGCGTAACAAAATGGCGTTACTGACCGGTTTTAAGTTTGGTCCAAAGACGGGTGCGGGTTCGTAGAACCTTCTGGCCCGGTTCGACCTTGGAACGCAGGCGTTCCTTGACTTCGTCAGACGGATAAACACCCGGATTGTTCTTGATGCGATCTTCGATCATGTCCATCGCGGCCAGGTTTGGCCCGGCATATTCGACATAATTCGTGATCGCGGCACTGACATCACCGCGCAGGATGTAATTGATGAATTTCAGCGCCAGATCGGGATGCGGTGCATCGGCGGGAATCATCATGGTATCAAACCAGATCAGCGTGCCTTCCTTGGGAATGATGTATTTGATCTCATTCCCGTTATCGGCTTCAGCCGCGCGTGATGCTGCCATGTAGACATCACCGGACCAGCCAATGGCGGCACAGATATTTCCGTTGGCAAGATCGTTGATATATTGCGAACTGTGGAAATAGGTGATGTAGGGGCGAACCTTTTCAAGTGTTGCCATCGCGGCTTCGACGGTTTCATTGCTTTGCGGTTCGTCGGCAGTGCCAAGATAGGCGCTGACCAGCGGGACAATCTCGCTGGGGTCATCGAGCATGGTCAGTCCGCATTTGCCCAGTGCCTCGGCATATTTGGGGTCAAATACCAGTGACCAGCTATCAAGTGGGGCCTCATCGCCCAGGACTTCCTTGATTTTGGCAACGTTATAGCCAATGCCGTTGGTCCCCCAAAGATAGGGCACGGCATAAGTATTGTCCGGGTCATATTTGGCTGTTTGCGCCAGAATGGCCGGGTCGAGGTTTTTGTAGTTCGTCAGTTTGGATTTATCGAGCTTGTGAAACAGCCCCGCCTTGATCAGCCTTTCGGCGTCAGCAAGGGTCGGAACCACAAGATCATACCCCGAATTGCCCGCCAGCAATTTGGCTTCGACCATCTGGGTGCTGTCATAAACGTCGTAATTGACCTTAACGCCGAATTCCTTTTCGAAATTCGCAACTGTGTCTTCGGCAATATAATCCGACCAGTTGTAAATATTTAAAACTTCCTGTGCCGATGCAGCGCCCGTAAATCCGGCAAGGCCGGTGGCAAATGCGATCAGGCTGATGGTTTTTTTATTTGCTTTCATTGTGCGGTGCCTCCCTCGTGGCAACGTCATTTATCATGGGGGCCTCCCTGTTCCACCCATGCCTGCGATAATCCTGAAACGTTTCAGGGCTTTGTCAAATACAAGATTAAGTTGCCGCTGCTTTTTCGAATGTTTTGCGGTTTTGGCACTAATTGGTGCAAAAAAATTGCGCCGGAACAGTGTATTCCGGCGCAATCAGGCGTTAGTCGGGATTTAGCAAAAAATCCCTGTTTCAGACAGATCAGACATTGAGGAGCAGGTGCTCACGCTCCCAGGCGCTGATCACGGTCTGATAGGCATCCCATTCGGCTTCTTTAACGGCAAGAACGGCTGCCGAAAATTCATCGCCCAGCAGGTCCTTGAGCGGACGTGAGCGGCTGAATTTTGCCAAAGCTTCGTGGATATGACGGGGCAGGGAATGCGCCCGGTCATAGCCCGAGCCTTCGATTGGCGTGGTCGGGTCGATTTCTTCCTGAATGCCGAGAAGACCACAGGCAAGCGACGCCGCAATTGCCAGATAGGGGTTGGCATCGGCGCCGGGAATGCGGTTTTCGATGCGGCGTGCGCTGGGCGGACCATTTGGCTGGCGCAGGCCGACCGTACGGTTATCCAGTGCCCAGTGCATATTGATCGGCGCATCCGACCATGGCTGCAAACGGCGATAGCTGTTCATATTGGGTGCCAGAAGCGGCATGGCTGCGGGCAGGTAACGCTGCAGACCACCAATATAGTTCAGGAACAGCTTGGAATTTTCGCCATCTTCATCGGAAAACAGGTTTTTGCCGGTGTCGATATCGATCAGGCTCTGATGGATATGCATGGCGCTGCCGGGCAGGTTGCCCATCGGCTTGGCCATAAAGGTGCCATAGACCCCGTGCTTTAATGCCGTTTCACGCAAAGTGCGTTTAAACAGGAACGACTGGTCTGCTAGTTCCAGCGGTGTTCCGTGGTTAAAGTTCATTTCAAGCTGGGCCGGGCCCGATTCGTGGCTCATGGTATCGGCATCGATATTCATGGCCTCGCAATAATCGTACAGGTCTTCGATCAGCGGGTCGAATTCGTTAATTGCATCGATGCCAAAGGCGTTTGATGCACGTTCCGGCCGGCCCGAACGGCCCACAGGCGGTTCCAGCGGGTTGTCGGGGTCGGTGTTTTTGGCGACCAGATAAAATTCAAGTTCCGGGGCGATGATTGGACGCATGCCCAGGTTTTCGAACTGTTTGAGAACGCGTTTAAGAACATTGCGCGGGGAAATCGAAACTTCCTCGCCGGAAAAATGGTAACAATCACAAATGATCTGCGCGGTCGGCTCTTCATACCAGGGAACAACGCGGATGGTTTCGGCATCGGGCACCATCACCACGTCTTTTTCGGCCGGGTCGAGAAAGGCGTCCGTTTCTTCGGGGTATCCCCCGGTGACAGTCAGGCAGAAAATTGCCTCGGGAATCGCCAGGCTTTTGTTTTCCACGCCACGCAAAAACTTTTGCGTAGGCAGAACCTTGCCGCGTGCCACCCCTGACATGTCAGGTACAATGCATTCAACTTCTTCAATTTTTCGTTCGGATAGCCACGTTTTGAGATCCGTACTCATCATAAGTCGGGCGCTTTCACGCCAGTCCTTCATAATTGCAGTTTATTGCTTTTTTGCCGGTTTTTGCCGGTATCCTTTGCAAGAAACTGTGTTTAAGTTGGCAGATGGTCGAATGAATTTCGGTTTATCGTAATATTTTCCGAATTTACTGCGAACATCTAACGATATAGCCGAATATGACCCAACACTTGATCTGGCAGGAATGGCCCCATTCGCGCTATAGTCGCTGCCAGATTATAAGTTCAGCGCTTGGACGCTGGTCAAGGAGGTAAAGAATGAAAATCGAACATCCCTATCTTATGTTTCTTGGCGATGCCCCGGATGAGCTGGCGGCAAAGACCGCAATTGGCATCAAACAGTGGCGCCCGGAATGGTGCAAAGGCCAGCTTCGCCTGGAAAACTGCAATGCCGACCTTGGCCTGCCGGACATGACCATTGCCGAAGCCCGTGAAGCCGGTGTGAAAACCCTGGTTCTGGGTGTTGCCAACCGTGGTGGCATTATTGGCCCGGTCTGGATGGAAACCCTGCTTGCGGCCATTGATGCCGGCATGGATATCGCCAACGGCCTGCATACCAAACTTTCGACGATCCCCGAGCTGGCCGAAGCGGCTGCTGCCAAGGGTGTATCGCTGTTTGATGTGCGCCATTTCGAAGGCAAGCTGCCGGTTGGCAGTGGCGAAAAGCGCAGCGGCAAGCGTGTTCTTGCTGTTGGTACCGATTGCTCGGTCGGGAAGATGTACACCGCCCTGGCGATTGAAGCCGAAATGAAACAGCGCGGCATCAAATCAACATTCCGCGCTACCGGCCAGACCGGCATTTTCATTGCTGGCGAAGGCATTTCGGTTGATGCCGTGATTTCGGATTTCATTTCCGGTGCGGTTGAAACCATTGCACCGGCCAATGACCCGGACCACTGGGACGTTGTTGAAGGGCAGGGCAGCCTGTTCCATGCGTCTTATGCTGGTGTGTCGATGGGCCTTCTGCATGGTGCGCAGGCGGATGCCATTGTTGTGTGCCATGAGCCGACCCGTACCCACATGCGCGGCCTGCCAGGTTATTCCCTGCCGGATCTGAAAACGACGCTGGAAGTTAACCTGATGCATGCCCGCCTGACCAACCCGGATTGCGTGGTTGCCGGTTTTGCCATCAATACCAAGGCTCTTGATGATGCCGCAGCAACCAAGCTGATGGCTGATATTGCCGAAGAATTCGGCCTGCCGTGTGTTGACCCGGTTCGCAACGGCGTTGCGCCGATCGTTGACAAGCTGCAGGAGATCTGATGTGCCGAAATTAAGCGTCACATCTGAAATCTGGCCATTGCGGACGGCTTTTAAAATTTCCCGTGGGGCAAAAACCCAGGCGGAAGTTGTGGTTGTCACGCTTAGCGATGGTGAATTTACCGGGCGTGGGGAATGCGTTCCCTATGCCCGTTACGGCGAATCCATTGACCAGGTTATGGCCGATATCAACGCACAGGCCGATGCACTGGAGCGTGGCATGACCCGTGCCGAATTGCAGGATGCCATGAAGGCTGGTGCGGCGCGCAATGCCGTTGACTGTGCCTATTGGGATCTGGAAGCAAAACGGTTTGGCCGCCGCGTTTGGGAATTGCCGGGGCTTGAAGCACCGGCACCCACGGGCCTTGTAACGGCTGAAACGCTTAGCCTGGATACGCCCGATGCCATGCGCGAAGCGGCAAAAAAGGCTGCTTCGGCGCCGCTTTTGAAGCTGAAGCTGAATGGTGAAAACGTTATCGAATCCGTGCGGGCTGTGCGTGAAGGTGCGCCGGAATCGCGTTTGATTGTTGATGCCAATGAAGCCTGGTCGATCGAGCTTCTGCGCGATATCGGTGCGGAGCTTGATGCACTGGGTGTCGAGATGATCGAACAGCCTCTTCCAGCCGGAAGTGATGACGGGCTGGTTGATATTGATTGTCCTGTTTTGCTGTGTGCGGACGAATCGGTTCATACGGTGGCCGATATTCCGCGTTTGGCACGGCTTTATGACATGATCAACATCAAGATCGACAAAACCGGTGGCCTGACCGGCGCGCTGGAGCTTGCTGATGCCGCCCTGGATGCCGGGATGCAATTGATGGTCGGCTGCATGGTCGGAACGTCGCTTGCGATGGCACCGGCAATGGTGGTGGCTGCACGGGCGCGTATCGTCGATCTCGATGGTCCGTTATGGATGGCAAAGGATCGTGAAAACGGTATCGACTTTGACAAGGGTGTCATGTCGCTTCCTGATGCAGCCCTTTGGGGCTAATTCCTGACCCGAGGTTGCTGGGTGCGGGTAAATGGTATTTATTCGATAAAGGGGCAATTACTGAATTGTCCCTTTATCTTTTATTGCAATACTTGGTAAAATTTTCGGTGAATTGACATTTTATATTCATAAAAATTCATAAAACTGGCGCGAAAGTTAGTTTTATTACGAATTTGCTGCTCTTATGGATAGTTGTCATTTGATCGTTAAGGGGTAAGGATACCTTTGATTTTCCGGGGCGCTGGATGCTCCTGATTGAAATAGGTGACGGAGCCCTGGGTGCCAGCCACGAATTCTCCTTTAGCATCATTTCTGAGGGGGCGGTTGCGATGTGATTGTCGCGACCTGCTTGTGCCTTTTTTCCATAATGATGCGTTAAGGCTGCGGCGTGCGGAAATCCTGCGTCATACGGGGCGTCTGGCAGCGGCTTTTGTGCTGCTTTATCTGTTTTGCGCCCCATTCTGGGATGGGTCCTACACCACGCTTTTCACGGCAAGCCCGCAAAATGTTTCCCGTCTTGTTGTTGCGTTGATCGCTGTCTGGATTGTGCTGGACGGGCGTGTTGGCGCACGGCTGCGCCGCAAGGTGCCCCTGTTGCCCTTTGGGTTGCTGATGCTGTCGGTAGGCGGGCTTTTTGCACTTTCGCTGATGAGCCCGTTTGCATCGGGTACAGCGGCCATGACCCATGGGTTGCTGATGCTGGCGATGGGCATGTTGCTGGCCGCCATGCCGTTATCCCTGCTGGAGGTTTGCGCCTTTATAGCCATTCCGGCCGCACTGGATGTTTCGGGGCTGTTGCCCGATAGCAGCGGGGCGATTGATGCCGGGGTGATGTCAACGCGGGTGCTGTTTTTCGTCATGACAATGACGGCAGCACTTTCCGCCCTGTTGCAGCTTTATCGCACCATCATCAACATCCAGCAGATTGCCCAGGACCCGTTAACCGGTGCCTATAGCCGTGGTTTCGGGTCTGAAATGCTGTTTTTGGGGTTCGAGGCGGCCCGCCGTGGCTGTCGCCCCTTTTCGATTGCGTTTGTCGATCTGGATAATTTCAAACAGGTGAATGACCAGTTCGGGCATGATCGCGGCGATCGCATTTTGGCCCATAGTGGTGCCAGCCTGATTGCCGGTTTACGGCGTGGTGATGTTGTGGTGCGCTGGGGGGGCGAGGAATTTCTGGTTTTGCTGCCCGGTTTGACAACAGCACAGGCGCGCGAAGTGATGCGGCGTGTGGTGGAGAACGGGCTGGCTGACCTTCCCAACGGCGCGCGTCAGCAATGCAGTGTTGGTATTGCCGAACGTATCGAGGATAAAATCGAAGAACCCCATTCCCTTGTCGATCTTGCTGATCAGCGTATGTATGAAATCAAAAAAGATCAGGAAACCGATGGTGTTGGCACCGCCAAAATGATGGCGGCCCAGCCCGTGCGCCCTAGCGGCACAAGTGCCACGGTTATCCTTCATCCTGCCTGCGATGCTTCGCTTTCTGCCGGAACTGTCTCCTGAGCCTGTTCTGCGGGGACTGTGCGAGATTTTTGGCTGGCGATTACTGATCCAAATACCTGCTGTTTTATTCCCGCCGGACCTGTTGAGTGCCTGGCTTTTTTATGTGCGTTTCCTGTTTTTTTGAGTGGGTGGCTGAAAGCTGGGATTCGCGGGCTTATTCTGTGTGTGGAATGGTAGCCGGGAAAAGACCCTGACCCATCAGCAGGTTGTTGCGATGCAGCGTTGTTCTGCCGCCGTGATATGGCTGTTGGTCGGACCAGCTTGGCATGTGAACTGCTTATATCGGGGGCGCTGCGGTGGGCGGATTGTTGGCAAAGCAGGCGAGGGCTGGGGGCTTTTCCCGTTTCGGCAGCTTGTACCAGCGTGGATGATCATCAGGTGCCGTTCGCAAGGATAGGTTTGATGGCGCTGTTTCAGGATTTGACGCGAAAACGGGATGGCGTTTGCTGAAATCATGTGTTGGTTAAGCGAATCTGGGGCCTGAAATCTTCGTTTTGGGTCAGGAATGGCGGCAGATTCGAAAAAATAATGGATTTTGCGGGATCGATTCGAGGTCGATTCCCGGGCATTTCGACCATCGACCTATGCTTTGGTGCCAAATTTTGGGGCATTGGTGGACTGAAAAAGTGTCAGTCCTGTGAAATTTTGATCAAAAAAGCAGCACAAATTTTAATGATAAAAAAATAGACAGAAACATGTTGCAACGCGGCGGTGATCTGGGTATTGTCTATTTGTGCGCTGCGGTAGGACGCAGTGCATTCCGGCGAGCGACTAGTTCGCTCGTTTCTTGGACGTTTCCTCCCTAGACTTGGGCCGCTGTCATAGGCGGCCTTTTTTTTGTCTGGAATCTGCGGGTTTTGAGCCTTTCCAGATCATCCCCGTAATATATGCAGCCAAAAAAGATGCCCGGAAAAATCCGGGCAGCAATTTGTGCGATGCAATGTAACTATCGGTAAAACAGGGATTTGTCGCTTTATGATACCTGTTTCGTGATCGCTTCTTTGGTTGGATCATGTTCGGGGGCGGTGCCATCGCCATCGCCCAGACCGCGCTGCATGATCACGCTATCCACCCAGCGGCCCAGTTTGTAGCCAGCCGATTGCAGTGTGCCGGCAACGCGAAAGCCCAGCCTTGCATGCAGCCCGATAGAAGCAACATTGGCAGAATCGCCAATCACCGCGACCAATTGCCGATAGCCCAGGGCTGTGCAGCGCGTGATCAGTTCCGATAGCAGGGCGCGACCGGCACCTTTGCCGACAATTTCCGGGGCGATATAGATCGTATCTTCGACCGTGAAGCGATAGGCCGGGCGCGGGCGATAGGCACCGGCATAGGCGAATCCTTCGACATTGCCGTTAATTTCAGCAACCAGATAGGGCAGGCCGCGTTCGCGCACATGTTGCCAGCGTGCCGTCAGTTCGGCGATTTCCGGTGCACGTTCTTCGAATGAGGCAAGGCCATGCAAAACATGATGGCCATAAATTTCGGTAATGCGGGCGAAGTCATCGGGCCGGGCATCACGAATTAAAAGATCGCCCAGTTTTTGGTCAGGGGTGGCGGCAGTCATTCCAGGGGGCTCCCGTCAAACTGATGGAATTGTTCGATAAGGCTGCTCATCTGGTCGCGCAGGATTGTGAAACCACGGTGTGGTGTCAGGGTTTCTTCTTCCATATAGAGGGCGCGGTTGATTTCGATTTGCAGGGTATGGACATTCTGGTCGGGCTGGCCGTAATGACGGGTACAATAGCCGCCAGCATAGGGGTCATTATAGGCGGGCTGATAGCCCATATCGCGGAAGCATTCGCCCACAAAGCGCGTTAGCGCAGGATGGCAGGACCGCCCATAACAATCGCCCAAAACCAGATCGACATGGTTTTGGGATGAATCGGTCGAATCGCCCGGCATGGAATGGCAATCGATCAGAATGCAAAAGCCAAACAGGTCGCGCGTGGTATCGATCAGCTTTTGCAGGGCGCTGTGATAGGGCGTGTAATAGGTTTCAATACGTTGCAGGGCCTCGGCCACAGGCAGGCGCGATTTATAAATTTCCACACCACCACTGACGACACGGGGAATCGACCCCAGGCCTGAAAGTGCGCGCATGGAATGAATATCGGCGTGTTCCGGCAGGTCGCCATCAAACATGCGGGGGTCAAGCTCCAGCGCACCGCGATTCACATCGACATAGGCGCGCGGAAAATTGGCACATAGCAGCGGTGCGCCAGCCTGGGGGGCGGCGGCAAACAGCCGGTCAACAAAGGCATCCTCGGATGCGCGCAGGGCAAAGGCATCGATTCGGGCGCGTGACACCAGATCATCGGGGTAAGCACGGCCGGAATGCGGCGACGCAAAGACCACAGGAAGGGTCTGGCGTTGCGGTAAAAACACGGTGGCCGGGGTGCTGGCACTTTGATCAGGTGGCATCAGGTTCATATGGCTTTCGTCGCGCAGGCTATTTGGGGCACCTCATGCGGTGCGGTGAAGCGTCGCATTGTCTTATCATGAAGATTTTTTGGCAAAAAGCCAAATGGGGGGTTGCACCTTTGCAAGCCTTGGGCTAAATACCGCTGCGCCGCAGGGAACAACACCGGAGCATTCCGGGGGCGACACCATATTGCGGCAAACGGAAGATGGCAAGATGGGCCTATAGCTCAGTTGGTTAGAGCGTTCGCTTGACATGCGAGAGGTCACAAGTTCGAGTCTTGTTAGGCCCACCATCTTCGCACATATAAGGGCCTATAGCTCAGTTGGTTAGAGCGTTCGCTTGACATGCGAGAGGTCACAAGTTCGAGTCTTGTTAGGCCCACCATTCCAACCCCGCCCGCAGGCGGGGTTTTGTGCGTCTGGGGCAAATTTTTGCCAAAGACCGATTCTCAAGACGCTGTTTTTGTTTGTCTTTCCTAAAATTTATCAATTGAATTTTTTCTGGCTTGAAAGCGCTCTAATTGTGTGTTGAATGCATTCAAGTAACGTTTGCTTTTGTACGAAGGAGCATGCAATGGGGGTACCCTTTGAAACGGTGTTGGGGCTTATTGCCGGGTCGTTGACCACGCTTGCCTTTTTGCCGCAGGTTTTGCGAACCTGGCGTACCCGTTCCACAGCCGATATTTCGCTGGGCATGTTTCTGGTGCTGTGTACCGGCATCGCATTGTGGTTCGTTTACGGGCTGATCAATGGCGACTGGCCAGTGATCATTTCCAACGGGCTGACCTTCCTGCTGGCATCGACCATTCTGGGCTTTAAACTGCGTCACGGGTGATTGCCGGGCAGTGATGTGGTGGCCGATTTGGGCTGTGCTGTTGCATGCCGTGATGGTGGAATCACAAAGGGCGATGTGACCCATGGTCAAACCGCCCTTTATGTTGCCCGTGTCGATGCTGTGATTGTGGTTGTTGTTTTAAGCGCGTTGATCAGTGTTTTTGGGGCGGCTTGATGCGGCCTTCTAGAGGAGCGTATGAATCGTCAAACAGGGCGATCATTTTTCCCGTATCGTAATATCCCCAGATTTCGCTGATTTTTTCGTCCCGTATGCGAAAGACCCAGCAGTAATCCATGCTGAAATCAGCGCCGTTTATGCCAACCCCTTCGCGTGATTGAAAACGGGCACAGGCCATATCGGCCTCTGTCATGATCATGATCGGGGATAATTGCGGGCGCCGGGCAATGCGGGCATGCAACCTTTCGAGAACTTGGGTGATATAGGTTTGTTTGCCTTCATACCGCCCGGCAATGGGCGATACACCCATGGCATTAAAAACAACATCATCATGCAGGGCGTGGAGAAAGCCCTGTCCCCAGCCTTCATGTGACAGGGTGGCAAAAAGCCGTTCCAGGAATTGCCGGTTTGTTGTCGCCAGGTCCTGTTTGTGTGCCGTTGCTGTCATGACGATGCGCCGTCATCGGTGGCGTTTTGCTGTGTCGTACCTGTCAGGTCTTCAAGGCCACGGCGTAACAGGTTGCGCGGTATGTCGCTGCCGTCAATGGGCAGCAATGTGCGTTTGGCAATCATCCAGCGGCCATTATGGCGTTCAAGTTCCCAGCGATTGGCAACCGCCCGATGAATGCGATAGCCCTGCGACGTGCCATGATTGGCAAGTTCACGCGGGGTGCCTTCGTGGTCCAGATGCACGATCATAAGATAGGATGTGACAACAGCCTGATCGCCGCGCAAATCGATCAGGGGCAGGCCGGTAAAATGGGCCAGCCCGCCCTGAATGGCTTCTTCATGTTCGGGGCGTTTGATGAAACCGGCAATTTCGGCAACGCCCGATGCGCCGTTAAGGTTTGGTCCGCGGTCAAAAACACCATTTTCCATATATACCGTTTCGGTATAGGCCGCATGGCCGGTATCGGCACTGGGCGGGTGTGATGCCAGCAATTCATAAATTGCCAGTTTGTCTTCAATAATGCGCAACCGGGTTTCAAGGTTGGAGACGTCACCGTTTTGCATGGGGTGCCTTTCGGTATGTTTGGCCCGGCATATTTGCCAGCCATTCGTGGGGTGATGCCTGACGGTATCGATAACCGGGCGCGCGCGATAATACTTTTGCAGTTGACAGTGATGCCGCTGCGGCATCACCTATCGCGATATTGTACCAGACGATGTTAAAGGCCGATCAAAGCCGGGTGACAAAGCAGGACAGCAGATGGACCTTCGCAAGCTGAGATATTTTTTAACGGTGGTAGAAGCCGGTGGCTTTCGCCGTGCTGCCGAGGTACTTAACATCGCCCAGCCGACCCTGACGCGGCAAATTCAGGCATTGGAGGCTGAACTGGGCGCGCCTTTGCTGGTGCGCGGGCCAACTGGCGTTGCGCCCACCGGGCAGGGGACTGCAATTGTCGATGAAATACGCGAGATTTTGGCGCGCATTGATGCGTTGCCGGGCCTTGTCGCCCCTGCTGCTGCCCGGCTGTGCTGTGATATTCGCCTTGGCCTGCCATCGGCGCTGGCGGATGTTTTGTTTGGCACGCTGATTGAACGGGTACATGCGAAACACCCGGGAATTCACATTATTTGCCAGGAAGGGGCGGCAGGCCTGATTGAAAATGTTGAAAACGGGGTGTTGGACCTGGCAGTGGTCAGCGTGACGTCGCTAAAGGCGAAATATCAGTGTGACCTTGAATATCTGACAGAGGAACAGGATTACCTGATTGCATTGCCCGATCATTGCCCGAAAGATTCCAGCATGTCGATTACCGATATGCTGGAACAGCCCCTGATCCTGACACCGCAACCCAATGCAAGGCGGCAAAATCTGGAACAGTTGGCGCGTAAAAATGGTGTCGCCCTGAAGGTGGTGGCGGAGGCGGCAACCATGTCTGCGCAGTTAAACCTTGTTTTGCGGGGGTTGGGGGCGGCGGTGTTACCGCGCAGTGTTGCGCGCCTGATGCAGCGTGATGGTCAGGTAAAGGCCGTTGCGGTTACCGGTTTGCTGTCATGGCGGGCAATGTTAAGCACCCGGGAATGCCGCAACCCTGCCGCAGCAAAGGCCGTTGCCCATGAATTGCGGCAGATATTCCTGGCATATGATCAGCAAACCGGTAGCAATGCCGATATTATGGGTTAACCCTGCCCATCAGCCAATTTTCAGATCAAACACGACAAGGCCTTTCAGGCCACCTTCGGCAAGGCCAACCAGCTCGGCCCCCAGTGCTTTGTGATCGGGCAGAACAAGGTATTCATCGCGTGCGGCTTCATCGACAAAATCGATGCAAATGGCATGGTTAAAACCCTGTTCCAACCCTTCGGGGCTGATGGACGGGCTGGCATCAAAGTCGCGCATGCCCGGAAGCTGGCTGCGCAGGTCGGCAAGGCGGTCAAACAGGCTTTGGATGGTTTCAGCGCTGACATCGGATTTGAAATTGACCAATACGATATGGCGGATCATGGGACAGGGTTCCTTTATGATCGGATGCTGTGATGTGAATGATCGTAATGTGGTCGAAAAACAGCAAGATGCCAGCCATATAACGCGATCATGTGCGCATCACGGCAATGGATTTGCGAAACCGGAAGGCGGCAAAGGCGAAAAACAGGCCGCCGATACCCGCCACCATGGCAAATTCCGGCCAGACAATATCCAGCCCGGCACCGCGATAAAGGATTGATTGGGCGATTTTGACGTAATGGGTGGATGGCACAAATTCCATGATCCATTGCATAAGTTGCGGCTGGCTTTCCGTTGGGGTGTAACCGCCGGAAAGCAGGCGCATGGGCAACACCACCAGCATGAACAGCAACCCGAATTGCGGCATGGATTGCGCCAGTGTGGCAAGGAAAATGCCCAGTGCGGTGGCAAAAAACAGATACAGCATGGTGCCAAACAAAAACAGGGCTTCGGACCCGGCGATAGGCACCTGCAGCAGAAGTTCAACCACAAAAGCCAGCGAAAACCCCGATGCCACCAGAATGATCAACCCGTTTGCCCAGACCTTTGCCATCATGATTTCAAAGGGGGCCAGCGGCATGACCAGCAAATGTTCGATCGTGCCATGTTCGCGTTCGCGAATAAGGGCTGCGCCAGCCAGAATGATCGACAGCATGGTAACGTTATTGATGATTTCCATAACGCTGGTAAACCACGAGCTTTCGGCATTGGGATTGAAGGCATAGCGCAATACCAGATTGACAGGTGATTGCGCCGTTTCCCCGCTTGCCTGGGTTTTACCCCCGATCCATGTGCGAATTTCCTGATTGAAAATATTGGTAATATAGCTTTCGCCAATGCCCGCCTGCATCATGGCGGTGGCATCGATATTCAGCTGGATATCGGGCCTGTGCCCGGCAATGACATCGGCTTCAAAATCGGTCGGGATGACCAGCACAAAGGTATATTCCCCGCCATCCATCACCGGGTCGATCTGGCTGTAACCGATCAGGGCCGGTTCCTTGAAATAGGGTTTTTCAAACGCATCCTGAATGCGGGTTGAAAGCTGTGATCTGTCCTGGTCGACAATGGCGATGGAGGCATTGTGCAAATCATGGGACAGCCCGGTTGCCGCGGTATAAATGGCAAAGGAAAAGGCCCAGATGATCAGCGCGATCAGCACCATATCCTGACGCAGGCTGAACAGTTCCTTGATGCCCAGCCGGTAGATATTTTCAATGCGGTTGCCAAGTTTCATGTCATCGCTCCTGCCGGGGAAGAAGCAGCATTGAAAGGCCGGTCAGGGCCGGGAAAAACAGCGCCAGAATGAAAAATTGCGGATAAAGCTGCATAAAACCCAATGCCTTGGTGAAAACACCCACACTGATTGTCATGAAATGCGATGTCGGAATGATCATGGAAAGGATGCGTGGTGGTCCTTCCAGCGATGATATGGGCTGCATCATGCCGGAAAACATGACAGACGGGATCATGGTGGCGATGGCCGTGCCAAACAGCGCGGCGATCTGGGTTTTCGTGAAAGATGAAATCAGCAGGCCAAGCCCGGTTGTGGAAACCACAAACAAAAATGCCCCCAGCAGCAGGGCCAGAAAACTGCCCTTGATTGGCACGCCAAACACAACAATCGCCATAAAGGTCATCAGGGCAAAATTTGTCATGCCCAGCGCGATATAGGGCAACTGTTTGCCAAACAGAAATTCAAACCGGCTGACCGGCGTTACATACAGGTTGGTGATGGAACCCAGTTCCTTTTCACGTACCACGCCAACTGCCATCAAAACCGCCGGGATAAACATCAGCAGCAGGGCGATGACGGACGGGACAATGGCGTAAATGCTTTTGAAGTCCTGGTTGTAGCGATAGCGCGACTGGATGCTGGCTGGAAGCGGCGTCATTTCATTGCCGGTTTCGCGCATGGTGTTATCGATGACGTAATTCTGGTGAATACCCTGCACATAGCCATGAATGGTTTCGGCGCGAAATGGCATGGTGCCATCAACTGTTGCGGCCAGTTCCGGCATACGGCCCTGTTGCAGTTTTCGGCCAAAATTGGGGGGGATTTCGACAACCAGTGCCAGTTCGCCGCTTTTGATGCGCCGTTCCATTTCATCATAACTGGTTAGCGGTGCTTTTTCGGTGAAATAGCGTGAACCCGCCAAACCTTCCAGATAGGTGCGGCTTTCGGGGGTCTGGTCCCGGTCCAGTGCGGCATAGGTCAGGTTTTCAACATCAAAGGTAATACCAAGGCCAAAAACCGGCATCAGGATCAGCGTACCCAAAAGGGCAAAAACCAGCCGGATGGGATCGCGGATCAGGCCCATGGCCTCGCGCAGGCTATAGGCCCACAGGCGACGCGGGCTAAACCCCGGAACGGCCTTTTCGGCGGCATCGGCCATGGCATCAAACTGCGTCTGGTCTTCACCAATTTCTGGTGATGTGCCGATATCGGCAAGGGATGCGGTGGTGCCATTGTGGCTTTCGGCGGCGGGCGCCGCTTTTTTATCCTGCTCGCCCGTGGCTTCTTTCAGATAGGCGGTGAAGGCTTCTTCAAGGGTTTTTGTGCCGCGCTTTTCCACCAGGGCATCGGGTGTGTCGCTATCAAGGACCTGACCGGCATGCATCAGCGAAATACGGTCACACCGGGCGGCTTCATTCATGAAATGGGTGGAAATAAATATCGTCACGCCCTGCTTGCGTGACAGATCAATCAGCAATTTCCAGAAATCATCCCGCGCGATCGGGTCCACGCCCGATGTGGGTTCATCTAAAATCAGAATTTCCGGCGAATGAATGATGGCAACCGCCAGCGACAGGCGCTGCCTTACGCCCAATGGCAGTTTTTCAGCCAGATCATCCATGTAATGCGTTAGCCCGAATTGCCCGGAAAGTTCATCGATGCGGGCTGTAACCTTGTCTTTGGGCAGGTGGAACAGCCTGGCGTGAAGGTCAAGGTTCTGGCGGACTGTCAGTTCGGAATAAAGCGAAAATGCCTGCGACATATAACCGACCCGTTCGCGCATTTGAAGGTCGTTGCCGTTAGATGGTTCGCCAAACAGCCAGGCCTTGCCCTCGGATGCGGGAAGCAGCCCGGTCAGCATTTTCATGGTCGTGGTTTTGCCGCAGCCGTTAGACCCCAGAAAACCAAATATTTCGCCCTTTTCAATGCGAAAACTGACATGGTCCACAGCAGTAAAATCGCCAAACCGGCGGGTTAGGTCTTCGGCCTCGATGGCGGGTTTGTCACCGCTTTGCGGGCGTGGGGGAATAACCAGTTCCTGGTGGTCTTTGCGCTGGTCTTCGGGCAGCAGGGCAATAAAGGCGGCTTCGAGGTTTTTGGTGCCTGTGCTTTCCAGCAATTGTTGCGCGCTGCCCTGCGCAAGGATGACGCCATCATTCATGGCGATTAAATGATCAAACCGGCTGGCTTCATCCATATAGGCGGTGGCAACAAGTACCGTCATATTCTGGCGTGACTGGCGGATATCGTTGATCAGATCCCAGAATTGCTGGCGCGAAAGCGGGTCTACCCCGGTTGTCGGTTCATCAAGGATCAGAATATCCGGGTCATGAATAAGCGCGCAGCACAGGCCCAGTTTTTGTTTCATCCCGCCCGAAAGGTTGCCTGCCGGGCGTTTGGTAAAGGGGGCAAGGCCGGTCGCTGTTACCAGCCTGTCAATCCGGTGCGCACGTTCCGATTTTTTTTGACCAAACAGGCGTCCAAAAAATTCCAGATTTTCGCGAACCGTCAGGTCCATATAAAGGTTTTTGCCCAAACCCTGCGGCATATAGGCAATACGCGGCGACGTTTTAGACCGCTGGCGGGCATTGCGCATATCCCCGCCCAGTGTGGTGACATCACCATATTGTACTTCGCGGGCACCGGCAATAAGCCCCAGAAGCGTTGATTTCCCAACGCCATCGGGACCAATAAAACCGTAAATTTTCCCGGCTGATAATGTCAGGTCAATGTCGGTTAATGCGCGGGCTTTACCATAAATATGCGATAGCGCCCGAACGGTAACAGCAGGGCGTTTGCCATCGCCGTTCCCGTTCCCGTTCTCTTTGCCATTCCCGGGTTTTCTGCCTGCACCGGGCGGGGCCGGGGGGATGGGCCCGTCATTGCCCGGGATATTGTCCTGCGGGCTGGTCATTTGCCCGTGGTTCCGTTTGTCGTTGCTGTGCCGGTTTGTTCATGGTCACCGGTATCAACGGTGCCGGCACCTTCGGGCAGATGGACATGTAACCGGTCGGGCCAGCCGCTGTTGGATGCCAGCATGATATAGGCTTCACCGGGCAGGCCGGTTTTGACTTTTTCGATATGGGCTTCGAGCAGGTCCGAACTGATGCGGATTTTAACCCGGAACATCAGCTTTTCGCGTTCGGTGCGGGTTTCAACCTCGCGCGGGGTGAATTGCGCATTATCGGCCACAAACGAAACCGTGGCCGGAATAACAAAATCCGGTGCGGCATCAAGGACGATACGGGCTTCATTGCCAACATAGGCAAGGCCCGCCTGTGATGTCGGCAGGAAAACCGTCATGTAAACATCGGTCAGGTCAAGCAGGGTGACAACCTTGCCACCGGCGGCCAAAACTTCACCCGGTTCGGCCAGGCGATATTGCACGCGGCCAGCGCGGGGGGCGGTTAAAACCGAATCATCAATTTGTACCTGAATGCGGGCAACTTCGGCGCCTGCTGCCTCGACTGCGCGTTCAGCACTGGTTTGGCGGGCCTTGGCGGCTTCCAGGCGGGCAAGGGCGATGTCGCGGTCTGCCTCGCGCTGGTCAACCTGTTCGCGGGCGATGTTGTTGTTCTTGATCAGTTTTTGTGCGCGTTCCAACTGCTGCTTTGCAAGGCGCAATTCACTTTCCCGTTGGACAATTTCGGCCTTTGATTCTGGCACGGCTTCTTTGGCGCGGGCTTCTTCGGCCATGGCCTGGGCCAGCTGGGCGTCAAGTTCGGATGTATCCATTTTTGCCAGTACATCACCGGCTTCCACCCTGTCGCCTTCATCGACCAGCACTTCTGAAACCCGGCCGGCATATTTGGTGGCAACATGGATTTCTTCGGCCTCGATCCGGCCATTACCGGATGCAATATAGTCTGGCAAATCATCCTGGTTTTGCAGCCAGGCATAATATCCGCCCCCCGCAACGATAATCAGAACGGCCAGAACAATAAGGACGGGGCGCAGGGTTTTCATTGCAGGCAGGCTCCGGGTTGAAAACGGGTGGACCTTACAGGTTTTTTCGCAATGCGGAATATTAGGATACTATGGTATTTCTTCTTTGCCAGTAAGACGGGCAATTTTTGGGAATAATTTTAACTAGCGTATTTCCCAGGTCAAAGTCGTTGATCTGGAACAAAGCTGATATTTCAGCATCTTGCAGGGCAACAATGGCAAAAAAAGGCCCGCGAAAATGCGCGGGCCTTTGATGGGATGCGGGCAGGAATTTGTTATTTCTGGTTGTCAGAGCAGGCGTGCCAGATATTCCGCCGGGCTTTGCGGGCGCGTGCCTTCATATCGTTTAACCTGGCAACGGCAGGAAAACCCGGTGACCAGCATGTTATCAATGCCGGTATTTTCGGCTTTTTTCTGCCAGCTCATGTCATAAAGGCGGCGTGAATTTTCGGCATTGGCGGTTTCATGGCCGTAAACGCCCGCCATGCCGCAACAGCCGGTTTTTTCGGTTGCCAGTTTAATGCCAAAGGCATCAAAGATTTTTTGCCATTTTACGGCAACATCGGGGATCGATGTTTTTTCGGTGCAATGGGGGAACAGGGTTGGCATTGCATTCCTGTTCAAAGTGGCGGTAATTTGCGGTGGTGTTAAGCGGCCATTGCGAATTTCGCTTTCCAGCCATTCATGAAACAGGTTAACGCGGTAATCGGGCCGATCATTCAGGCGTTGGGCATATTCCTGGCGGTAGGTCAGTGTCACGCTGGGTTCCACGCCAATCAACGGAATGCCAAATTGCGCCAGTTCGCCGTAAACGGCATCGTTTTCACGTGCCTGTTTATCAAACTGTTTCAAAAAGCCCTTCACATGCTGGGCCTTGCCATTGGGGCGATAGGGCGGGATGAAAACCTGATAGCCCAGTTTCATCAGCAAATCGACATGGCCCAAGATTGCATCGACATCATAGTGGGTTGTGAAGCAATCCTGAATTAACAGCACAGATTTAACCCGTTCGGCATCGCCAAGGCGCGCCAGTTGGGCGGTATTAAAAGGCGCAATGCCACGTTCGCGAAGGGCCGCTGCCAGCTTTTTGGTGCTGGATTTGGGCAGGTCATGCAAACCGGCAAAGCGTGAAAATGCCCATTTCACCGGCGGCAGGGCCTGCATGGTGTTAAACAGGGCCGGGGCCTTTGCCGTTAAGGGGGCCAGGCGTTCCAGCCGGGCGATCACATAGTCCTTTAACGGGCGGGGATAACGCGCGTGATATGCGGCTAAAAACCGCGATTTCATTTCGGGAATGTCCACCTTTACCGGGCATTGCCCCGCACATGCTTTGCATGACAGGCAGCCATTCATGGCATCATACACATCGTGGGAGAAATCACGGGCATTGGCAAAGGCCAGTTCCGGGGCCTCCGCACTGGTACCAACGCTGATCTGGCGGATCCATTCGCGCACCATGCCTGCGCGGCCCTTGGGTGAATGCACCCGGTCGCGTGTTGCCTTATAGGACGGGCACATGGCATCGAATTCGTCATAGTTAAAGCAGGCCCCGTTGCCGTTACAGCGGGTGGCATTCAAATATTCGTCCTTCAGCCCGGCTTCAATCTGGCGGTCAAGCTGGCCGCGCATGGGGGCTTCGTCGATGGGCGTAATCGGTAAATCCATGCCATAGGGCGATGCAATTTTGCCAGGGTTCAACTGCCCTTCGGGGTCAAATTCCTTTTTAATGCGGCGCAGAACGTCATAAAGCTCCGGCCCGAAATAAACCGGGGAAAATTCACCGCGAAATCCCTTGCCGTGTTCGCCCCAGATCAGGCCGTTATATTTTTTGGTCAGCTCCACCACCCCGTCGGACACGCGGCGCAGGCGAATTTCATCTTCCTCGTCACACATATCAAGCAACGGGCGCACATGCAGGCAGCCTACATCGACATGGCCGAACATGCCGTAATCCAGGCCTTCCTTGTCCAGAAGGGCGCGGAATTCGGCAATAAAATCAGCCAGGTTTTCAGGCGGAACGGCGGTATCTTCAACAAAGGGCGTGGCGCGGCGTTTGCCTTCAAGGTTGCCCAAAAGCCCAACGGCCTTTGACCGGATCGACCAGATTGCCGCCATTTGTGCTGCATCTGTTGCGACAACCGACCCGATGGGGGCATTGGCTTCGTTCGGGTTATCGGCCAGATATTGCGCCAGTTGGCGCTGTTTTTCGGCCAGTTCATCCGGGTTGTCGGTGGCAAATTCAACCACGTTAAAGCCACGCGTCGGGATGGTTGCCCCTTCGGTGCCCAGAAGTTTTGCCAGCAAATGCCAGCTTTCATCCTGTTCGGCGAGCTTCATGACCTTGTCATCGATGCTTTCAATCGCGACGGGGTCAAAGGCGACAAGCCGCCCGACATGGCGCAGTGCATCGTCAAAGCTGGCATAGCGAACGACGGTTAGCGCCTTGTATTTCGGCAGGGGGATGACGCGAAAGGTAATTTCCTTGGTCAGGCCCAGGCTGCCTTCGGCGCCAGCAATCAGGAAGCTCAGGTTGCTGGCGCCATCATCGGCCACGGCTTCTTTCAGGTTATACCCGGTCAGGCCGCGGTTCATTTCCGGGAAGGTGGATTTGATCTGGTCGCGGCGGGGTAAAATTTCGTCGATGATTTTGCGATAAACACCGCCAATGCGGGTTTTCTGCGCGGCCTCGATGGCGGTTTGTTCGGCATCCAGGGCGGATGTGACAAAATCACTGCCATCGACCAGAACCGTCGTCATTTTTTCGATGTAATGGCTGGTTTTGCCATAAATCCGCGACCCTTTGCCCGAACTGTCCGACCCGATCATGCCACCAACGGTGGCGCGGTTGGCAGTTGATACGTTGGGCGGAAAGAAATAGCCATGCGGTTTAAGCCAGCGGTTAAGCTGTTCTAACACAACACCGGGTTCCACACGGACAAGGCCGGTTTTGGCATCAAATTCCAGAATGTTGTTCAGGTATTTTGACGTATCGACAATCACGGTATTGTTGAGCGACTGCCCGTTGGTGCCCGTACCACCCCCGCGCGGTGTGATTTTGACCTTGCGAAATTCAGCCCGGCCCGCAAGCTCCATAATAACATTGATGTCGTCGCGTTCGCGGGGCTGCAACACTGCACGCGGCATCACCTGATAAACGCTGTTATCGGTCGCGTGGATCAGGCGGGTGGGGAAATCGGCATGGATTTCGCCGCGATATTTGCCTTCACGCTCCAGCGTTTTCAAAAAAGCCAGGGTCAGGTCATCAAGGCTGCGATCAGGGGTGAGCTTCGGGATCATGCGGGTCTCTGTGATGGTCTTTATGCGGGAATATGCGCGAACGGGGCCGTCACCGGCGGGCGTTTGCCGGTAAAATTTCGTTGCTGCCATTCAACCGGATTATGATTGATTGCACAAATCGAAAATTCTGAATTATTATTCGATACCACAAAATAATAAGGCGGAATATTCGGATGTTGTCGTCGGTCAGTTTGCGTCACTTGCGGGCTTTTATTGCGGTGGCTGAAAGCGGGTCTTTTACCCGGGCGGCAAATATGCTGGGCTTAACGCCGCCAACCCTGACGGCAACTATTCGTCAGTTTGAAGATATTATCGGCATGCCATTGTTTGACCGCACAACCCGGCAGGTGGCACTAAGTGCTGGTGGTGCGCGGTTTTTGCCGGTGGCACGCCGCCTGATTGCTGATTTTGAAATCGCGCTTGAGGACCTTGATGCCCAGTCCAAAGGGCTGGGGGGCAAAGTGGTAGTCGCTGCGGCACCATCGGTTTTAACCCGCATTTTACCACAAATCATTGTGGCATTTAATGCGGCCCATCCCGATGCCATCCTGCGACTTGATGAAATGAATGCTGGTGAAGTCCACGAAGCCGTTGCCAAGGGCGAGGTGGATTTTGGCATTGCAGGCGATTGGCGGCCGCTGCCAGATATCGATTTTCAGCCCCTGTTTAGCGACCATCTGGGCGTTGTCTGCCGCCATGACCATGCGCTGGCAAGCCGCAAACAGGTTTTGTGGCATGAACTGGCCGATTACCCGTTTGTTGGTTTGGGGCCAGAATCCGGCACGGGGGCGATATTGTCGCAACTGGGCGGGCCGGATGGGGGCGGGGATATGCGGGCTGCACCGGCTGGCCAGCACGATGATGATGTGCCGTTATTACCGAACAACGCAGGCCCCAATGGCCGCCAGAACGCGGTTTTACGGCCCGTCGTTGAAACATCCAACACGGTAACACTGTGTGCGATGGTGGCAGCGGGTATTGGCATTACCATCCTGCCCGAACTTGCCGCACGGGTGGATGCCAGCCGTGATCTGGTTTTTGTGCCTTTGGGTAACCCGGTACGTGAACGCCATATCGGTGTTATTCGGCGCAAAAGCCGCAGCCTGTCGCCCATCGCGCGGATATTTCTGGAACTGGTGCTGGAACAGGCACCAGCCATTCCGCTTGCGGCGCAATTGCGCTGGCACCTGACGCGATAAAACCTTTATTGGCCGCCCCCTTGCGAATTGTTTTGAACGACTACAGTTAAGAAGGATGCTATCTTCGCAGTTGCAGCATTGCTTTGACCAGCAAGGCGCAGCGCACAATAGTCCCGATATTTTCCCGATTGGAGAACAAGATGGCGCCTGCTTTTTCTGCATCTTCATCGAAAACCGCTGCGGCCGCGAAGGCCCGACCTGCCGCACCCGCCCGAACGGCCCGCCCCCCGAAAAAGGACTGTCATCCGCCTTTTAATGCATCCAACCGGTTATCGGTTGATCTGGCCTTGCAGGGTGGGGGTTCCCATGGGGCGTTTACCTGGGGGGTGCTGGACCGGTTGCTGGAAGAAGACTGGATCGAGATCGAGGCGATTTCCGGGACATCGGCCGGTGCGATGAATGCCGCTGTTATGGCCGATGGTTTTGCCCAGGGCGGTGCCGAAGGCGGACGGGCTGCCCTTGAAAAGTTCTGGCGTAAAATTTCGCAGGCATCGCGGTTCAGCCCGCTTCAGCGTGGACCGCTTGATATTTTGCTGGGCAACTGGTCGCTGGAAAATTCACCGTTTTTCCAGTTGATGGATATGACGGCACGGGTGTTTTCACCCTATCAGCTTAATCCGATGGGCGGTAATCCGCTGTCGGATATTTTAAATGAAATGGTCGATTTCGACCGCCTTACACACGGTGATATCAAACTGTTTGTCACCGCAACCAATGTGCAAACGGGCTGCGGGCGGGTATTTCGCAATGCCGATATCACCGAGGATGTGTTGCTGGCATCGGCCTGCCTGCCGATGCTTTATCATGCAGTGGAAATTGATGGCGAGCCCTATTGGGATGGCGGTTATTCGGGGAACCCGGCCATTGCGCCGCTGGTACGCGAATGCGCGGCAAAGGATACCATCCTGGTGCAGATCAACCCGGTTGAACGGCAGGGAACCCCCAAATCGGCGCGTGAAATTGCCAATCGCTTAAACGAGGTATCGTTCAATTCGGTATTGCTGAAGGAACTGCGCATGATTGCCTTTTTGCGCCGTGTTGTCAGTGCCGAGGACGAAGAAGGTGCCCGCTGGTCAGATATGCGCATGCACCGTATTGCCGGGGATGTGATGCTGGATCTGGATTCATCTTCGAAAATGAATGGCGAATGGGCCTTTTTGGAAATGCTGCGCGATGAAGGCCGCAAATCCTGCGATGCTTTTCTGGATCAGCATAAATCCGACCTTGGCATTCGCCCCAGCATGGATATCGATGCCATGTTGCCCGAAATTTAATAAGCCCGTTACCCCATATTCCCGCGTTTTCGGTGTCATAAAAATTTATGCATTCAGTATATTGTCCTGTCTGCGCCGGGTATTAAGCTGGGCAAGGATTTACGGGGCAATGGGCTTTAAATGATTATTGCGCAAATCACGGACCTGCATGTCAGGGCGGAACGCAAACTGGCCTATGGGCAGGTTGACACGGCAACCGCGCTTGAAAATGCGGTGACGCATGTCCTTTCGCTTGATCCTGCACCGGACCTGATTTTGTTCAGCGGTGACATCGGGGATGAAGGGCTGGCGGAAGAATATGCGCTGGTGGCCGAAATCCTGGCGCCGATAAACATTCCCTATTTCATGATCCCGGGTAACCATGACCGCCGGGAAAATCTGCGCGCGGCCTTCCCCCTTGCCGTGCCGGTCAAGGCGGGTGCGTTCAGCCAGTATGTGATTGAAGATTACCCGTTACGTATTATCGCGCTTGACACCCTTGATGAAGGATATGGCCACGGGCGGTTGTGTGCGGCACGTTTGGCGTGGCTGGATCAGCAATTGGCGGCAAAGCCCGCCACACCCACGCTGATTGTGATGCATCATCCCCCCATCATCACCGGTATTGTCCATATGGATGCCCTGCGCCTGTTGCCCGGTAACGGGGACGATGCTAGCGCACCAGGGCTTGAAGGTGCGCAAGGCTTGGCGGCGGTGCTGGCCGCGCACCAGCAGATTGCTGGTGTAACCTGCGGGCATTCGCACCGGCCCATTCATTGTTTGTGGCATGGCGTGCCGGTTAATATTGCCCCATCAGTCGCCCATCAGGTTGTGGCTGATTTCAGGGCCGATGGCCCGGCAGCCTTTAACATGGAACCACCTGCCATACAGCTTCATTTCTGGGCGGAAGACAGGCCGGAACAGGGCCTTTTGACCCATACCAGCTATATTGGACAGTTCGCAGGGCCTTACCCGTTTTTTGACGCACAAGGCCGGTTAATTACCTGAATTACCCCAATAAAAAACAGGACAGGGAGTGACCTGTCCTGTGTGATCAAGTTTTGGCAGTCGCAAGGTTATGCTTCGCCAAGGTACGATTGGTTACGCCTGCTGCTTTGCCGGGTGCAACAGGTCGGCAAGGCCAATGCGGCGCAGGGTATCTTCGCGAATGCGGTCCTGCACACTGGCAACAATTTCCGAACCATCCTGTGATGGGTCAATTGTGATGCGCAGCGGGCGTTGCCCGAACGGGGCATTGACGACTTCAACAATCGCGTCGGCAACCAGCGCCGGGTCGGCATCATCGGGCACAAGTGACATGGTGCCTTCCAGTACTTTGTCTTGCAGGTCTGCGGTTGGGCCATTGGCATAAAGGGCGGCGGTGTCGCCATATGCCGGTTCCATGGCGTGGGCAAAATGGTTGGTGCCCTTGGTAAAGGCGCCCGGCACGATAATGGATGTTTCGATGCCAAAGCGGGCCAGCTCCGCCGAATAGCTGACGGCAAGCTGTTCCATCCCGGCCTTGGCGGCAAAATACGGTGCCAGATAGGGCGACCAGTTTGCCTTTGCACTGGAACTTGAAACCCAGACCAGCAAACCTTTGCCCTGTTTGCGAAGATGCGGCAGGACAGCCAGATTAACGCGCTGCGTGCTTAAGGTGTTCACGTCATACATCTGGGCAAGCTGTTCAACGCTAAAGGCTTCTGTCGGGCCAAGATTCATATGACCGGCATTATGAACCACCACATCAATACGCCCGGCCTCCACCAGCACGGCATCAATTGCTTTATCAACCGATGCCTGGTCGGAAACATCCATTTCCAACGGGCGGATATCGATATTTTCAGCCTGCGAAAGGCTGCGGTAATCGTCGGCCTTTGGTTTGTTGCGGCCTTCGGTTTGGCGCATGGTGGCATAAACAATATGGCCAGCACGGCCCAGGGCATGCGCCGTCATCTGGCCAAAGCCGCTGGACGCGCCAGTGATGATGATAACTTCTTTCATGGCAGATTCCTTTCTGTCGGGGGAACAATCCGGGAATTGGGCAGGGAGTAGGGAGAGCAGAGGGAGCATGGGACGCTGGGATGGAGGCAGTCCATGATGCCACGCAGGTTAAATGCGGGCATGACCAGGCATTTCCCGCGCCATCAGGGGGTAAGGCGGGAATGTGTAACCGGGAATGTCAGGGATACAAGAAAACCGGCGGAAAACGGGTGGGGGTCGGGGTGTGTGTTTTCCGCCGGGATGTTTCACCAGATCGGGGTGAAACGGGTGTTATGGTCCGTCAGGCTTGCCCGATTAGATATTCATGCCGCCGGAAACTTCGATGCGCTGTGCATTGACCCAACGGTTATCATCGGACAGCAGGGAGGCAATCATCGGGCCGATATCATCGGCAACACCGGCACGGCCAAGGGCGGTTGCGTTTGAAACCATCTGGTTATAGGTGGAATTGTCGCGAACAGCGCCGCCACCAAAATCGGTTTCAATGGCACCCGGGGCCACGGTGTTCGCGGTAATGCCGCGCGCGCCAAGTTCTTTTGCCAGGTAACGGGTAAAGACCTCGATCCCGCCTTTCATCATGGCATAGGCCGAAAAACCGGGGCCAGCAAAACGGGCCAGGCCGCTTGACAGGTTAATGATGCGTCCACCATCAGCAATGACCGGCAACAGCTTCTGGGTCAGGAAATAAACACCTTTGAGGTGGATATTTGTCAACAGGTCAAACTGTTCTTCGGTGGTGGCGGTAATCGGTGCATTGATGCCGATACCGGCATTGTTCACCAGAAAATCAAAACTGTCGCGACCCCAGGTGTCTTTCAGGGCGGTTTTCAGCTGGGCAACAAACCCGTCAAAACTATCAATTGCGCCGGTATCAAGCTGCAGGGCAACGGCTTTGCCGCCCAGTTCGGCAATTTCGGCAACGGCGGCGTCGGCTTCTTTGCTGTTTGAATGATAGGTCAGAACAACATCAATACCCTTGCGGGCAAGGTTGATAACGGTGTTGCGGCCCAGGCCGCGGCTGCCACCGGTGACGATTGCGATTTTGGAAGTGTTCTGTGCAGTCATTGTCGTTTCTCCGTTCAGGTTGATTGCGTTTCGTGTTGATTGAAAGCTACGCCGATGCCCGGAAGGTTGCATGCCCGGTCATGCGAAGTTTTTGCCTGATTCTCTAAACCGGGTTTAACGGGCTTTGCGATGGCCGCGGTTCGGGGTAATTTTATTGAAATGATCCTCTATCCCGAAACGGAGGCTGACCATGGATTTTGGCCCGAAATATAATGAATTGAAAACATCGCTTTCTGCCTGCCTGCAATCGATTGGCGCGGAAAACGGTGTGCATGAAACGGCAATTGATGGCGTTATGGTCATGCGCGAAACCGAACCCACCGGCCTTGTGCATATGATGTATCGACCGGTTTTGTGCCTGGTGTTGCAGGGGGCAAAGCAGGTGACGGTTGGCACGCAAACAACCCGTTTTCATGCCATGCAGTCACTTATCGTCAGTGTTGATTTGCCCGTGATCGGCAAGGTTACCGATGCAAGCAAAACCGAACCGTTTTTGGGGCTGTCGATTGATATTGATCTGGCTGAAATTCGTGATTTGTTAGGTGAAATTGATCAGCCGGTTGGCGATGGTGCAGCACCGGGCAAGGGGGGGCAACCGGCCCTTTATATTGAAAATGTTGATGACGTGATGCTTGATTGCGCCGGACGCATTTTGCAATTGATGCAGCGGCCACAGGCGATTTCGGTGCTGTATCCCCTTATCCGCCGCGAGATTTATTTTTGGCTGCTTTCGGGGCCGCAGGGCAATATTTTACGGCGAATGAGCCTGCCCGATGGGCATACGCAGCGTATTGCACGCGCGATCCACAAAATTCGCAGTGATTACAGCGAAAGCCTGCGTATCGACCAGCTTGCCGATATGGCCGGTATGAGTGTTTCTTCCTTTCACCAGCATTTCAAATCGCTGACGGGGATGACGCCGCTGCAATATCAAAAGGAATTGCGCCTGCGTGAAGCCCGCCATTTGATGGGGGCGCGTGCCCTTTCGGCCACCGAGGCCGCCTATGAAGTGGGTTATGAAAGCAGCAGCCAGTTCAGCCGTGAATTTGCCCGCCTGTTTGGCATGACACCGCGCCAAAGCATGGCCGAATATCGCGCGGCAGGCGCATCATAAGGCAGGTATTCAATATTTCACGGTGAAGGCGAAACATTCCCGCGAAGCCCGGTTGAAGCAGATCACACGGCATAATCGCGCGGTGAATGGCCGATATTGAACTGAAGCGGGGCACATCCCAACTTGTTGCGCAGCGGCGCGCCTTAGGGCAAAGTCAGCGCAAAATATAATTAAGGGGGGTGTGCCTTGCCGTTAAGTGAACGGGAAAAAATGGCAGCGGGCGATTGGTATCGTTGCCTGGATGACGAACTTGCCGAAATGCGCATGGCGGCCCGCCGTGCCGTTTTCACCCATAATTCAACGGCCCCGGATGATCGTGGCAATATAACGCCCGATCTGCTTGCGCTATTGGGTTCGGCCGCGCCAGATGCCCGGATCGAAGCACCGTTTCATTGTGCCTATGGCTGCCATATTCATTTGGGCGCGCAGGTTTTTATCAATGCGGGCTGTGTGTTCCTTGATAGTGCCGATATTCGCATTGGTGCGGGCAGCATGCTCGGCCCGACCGTGCAGATCTATTGCCCGCAACATCACACTGATCCGTCCTTGCGCAAGGATGGCCTTGAAATTGCCCGACCGGTGCAGATTGGTGAAAATGTATGGGTTGGTGGTGGTGCCATTATTCTGGGTGGTGTCACCATCGGTGATAACGCCATCATTGGCGCAGGGGCGGTGGTGACGCGCGATGTGCCGGCGAATGTGACGGTCGTTGGTAACCCGGCAAGGCCGATAGAACGCCGGTAATTAAGCCTCCCGCTGTGATGTGATGGTGGATCTGTTGCAGGCACTGCTGATCAAATGAAAAAAGCCGGATGGCATTTATGTCCCATCCGGCTTTTTGTGTTTACGGCTGCGTAAAATGTGCGTTGGTTCCGGTTAGCGCCTTGTTTGCATCAGCGCGTCCACTGCGGCCTGGTGCTGGCGGACAAATTCAACATTTTCCGGGTCAACGTTTGGCAATTTATCCGGGCCGACGCGCACCGCAACAGCACTGTGTGCCAGGGTCATGCTGGCAACAAGGTATTCGCGTGCATCAAACCCGTTTTCATCCAGCAGGGCCTTTATTTTCGGGTCATTATTCAAATTCGCGACCATCTCGTCGAGCGAATTGGGCTTTTTTGAATGCAGGTTATAGGCTTTGGGATCGCTTTTGATCGTGGTGACGACATTGGTCATGCGGTCCAATTCATCGGCTGTCAGCTTGTGCCCTGCGGTGGCTTTGGCGATATCTTCGCGAAGCGTGCTTTGGGTGTTTGCGGCAGCCGCTGGAAAACTGGTGGCAACCCCGACAAACAATGTCATCGCCAGGGCGATAATGCCGATTTTTCCAGGGATTTTGAACATGTTCTGTTTCTCCTGTCGTCTGCGATATGTCGCTTTCAAGCTAACTTATGATTGGGAACTACAACCATAATTTGACAAGAATGTGGGCAGAGAACGTCGATATAAGGCAGATACGAAAATGGCGGGCATCCCGTTAAGGATACCCGCCGTAATTTTTGCAAGGAAAGGCGCGTTATTTGCCAATACCCGCCTTGATCGCCAGGCGGCGCAACGGGCCAATATGGTTAATGGCGCAAAGCCCGGTATAGCGCAGATCACGCAGGAATTTCGGTTCGGCCATGGCGGCACGGTTCAACAGGTCAATGCCGCCAACACGGCCCACGGTTTTGGGCAACTGGCGCCGTTCCCAGCCATGCAGCAATTCATCACTGCCAATGTCCTTGCCTTCCAGTTTGGCAAGGTCAACCTGCTTTGCCAGTGTTTCAATGTCATGCAGGCTCATATTCAGGCCCTGTGCGCCAATTGGCGGCACCACATGGGCGGTTTCGGCAATCAGGGCCAGGCGGGGTGCCGTCAGGCGGTGCGCCAATTGCGCCACCATCGGCCATACGGCGCGCGGGGTGACGATTTCAGGTTTGCCAAACAGATCCATGGTTTCGCGGTGCAATTCGCGGGCAAGGGCATCGTCATCCAATGCGGCCAATTGCCGGGCGCGGGCATGGGGCACCATCCACACCACTGACGAACAGGGTTTGCCGTTATGGTCGGGCATGGGCACCAATGTCAGTGGCCCGCCGGTACGGTGAATTTCGGTTGATATATTGTCATGCGGTGTATCGTGGCTGACGGCAAAAACCAGCGCATCCTGGTCATAAGACCAGCGGTTAAAGCGAATACCCGCCAGATCGCGCAGGGTGGAATTACGACCATCGGCCGCCAGAACCAGCGAGGCTGCAAATTTTTGCCCATCCGACAGGGTGATAATGGCGGGGCCGGGGCCGGCCGCCGTTGGCGGGGCATAATCGGTAACCTTGCAGCCATTGATCAGGCGGACATTTTCAAGCGTGGCAATTTTGCCAAGCAGGGCTGCCTTGGCGGCAATATTGGTAATGTTCCAGCCAAAATAGCCGTGGCTGGTTTCAGCGCCGTCAAAATCGGCGGTTTCACGCGGCGCGCGTTCGGTTCCGCCAGCATCGACAATGCGCATAACGCGCAATTGGGCACCGCTGGCCTGCATTTCATCCCACACGCCGGCATAGGTCAGGGTATCGATACCGGGTTTTAAAAAGGCGGTAGTGCGCAAATCCTGGGCCGGTGTGGTGCCGTTTTTAACTTCCACATCTTCGGCGGATGTATGAGCTGGCATATCGGATGCGGCAGGGGCCGGGTCAACCACGACAATCTGGTGGCCATCTGCTGCAAGGCGTACTGCCGCACTTAACCCGGCAATGCCGCCGCCCGCGATCAGGATTTCCGTTTCTTGCATGATCTGTTCACCCGTGTTGGCCGTGATTTTGACTTGCCTGATATATAGAACGCTTTGGCCGCTGGGCAAAGGTTTCGATCAGGCATCTGTCAGGGGAAAGCAGCCATGCATTGCAATGGGTTGCGCCAAATGGCGGTTTTGGTCATGCTCGCAGCGCTTTTGGAAACGTTCAAATGGAAATGATCAATGGCTGCGTGGCTGTTTCTGATTTGTGCAATCGGCCTGGAAGTTGCGGGTACGGTAAGCATGAAATTCTCCGACGGTTTTCGCGACTGGCGATTCACCACCCTTACCCTCACACTTTACGGCATCAGTTTTTGGGTTTTGTCGATAACCCTGCGGCAATTGCCGGTCAGTACCGCCTATGCAGTTTGGGCGGGCCTTGGCACGGCAGCGATTGCTATTATTGGGATTTTGGTTTTCAAGGAACCGGTGACGCTGCTTAAGGTGGTGTTTTTGCTGATGATCATTTTCGGCGTTGTCGGCCTGAATGCCGTGGGCAAACATTAAAACGCAACGATCACGGCGATGACGCAATTTTGCAGGGCTTGTTTGCCCGTTTTTGCCCGTTCGCGGTGCCATGTTTTCATATGCGGCGGGCATGGATTGCCGGTTTTAACCATACCCGCCGGTGAATGCCGTTAAATCAGCCAGATCGGCACAATTGATGCCGCCAGCAAAAGACCCAGAAAAATATTCAGCGCCTTCCATTGCCTGTCGGTTTTTAAAAGGCGGGCCAGGAACATGCCGGTGCTGCACCACAAGGTCAGCGAAATGATCGCGGACAGGCCAAAAGCCAGGCTAAGCCAGGATGCAAGGCTGATCGGTGTGGTAAACAGGGCCGAAAATGATGCGGCCGCGCCCATCGTCATGGCCCAGCCTTTTGGGTTTAACCACAACAAACCCATACCGCCAAAAAAGCTGATGGGGCGGGCAAGGTCGCCGCGCTGTTTGGGGCGGCCACTGCGCGCAATGACCAGGGCCAGCCACAGCAAATAACCCGTACCGGCAACCTTTAATACAAGATGCAGGGTGGGGCTGGCCAAAACCAGGCTGGCAAGCCCGGCAGATGCGCCCGCAGCAAGGCTTGCCATGCCAAAGGCGATGCCCGCAATCATGGGGATGGATCGAACCAGCCCGTATTGTAGGCCCGATGCCGTGGCCAGTGTGGTGGCACCACCCGGTGAGATGGCCGATATCAGCGTAAATAAAAACAAGGGACCCAGTGCGTCGAATGGCATGTGCGTATCCTGTGAAAGCCGTTTATTGCGCCATCAAATACCGGGTCGATAAATTAGAAAAGGCAATGTTTGTAATGTTTGGCATTAGAATATATAATGTCATGCATGGTTGGAAATCTTGATACCGCACTACTTCGCACCTTCATTACCGTTGCCGAACGCGCCAGCATGACGGCGGCAGCCAGCAGCCTGAACCTGACGCAGGGCGCTGTCAGCCAGCAGGTGCGCCGGTTGGAGGATGTTCTGGATGTGTCCCTGTTTGAACGGGACCGTCGCGGTTTGCGCCTGACCGGACCGGGGGAGCGTCTTTTTGCCCGTGCCCGCCAGATATTGTCCCTGAATGATGAAATATGGGCGGAAATGAAGGGCAATGCCCAGCGTGGCAAAGTCCGGCTTGGTGTCCCGTTTGATCTGGTCGGCAAGGCCCTGTCGCCGGTTTTAAAAAGCTATAATGCCGCCTTTTCGCAGGTCGAGCTTTCGCTGGTTTGTGCATCGTCCCCGGAATTGAAAACGGCCCTTGCAGCAGGCGATATCGACCTGGCCCTGATCGAGGAAGCCGTGGGCGAGGGGGGCGGTGAATGTTTGCGTATTGAAAGGCTGGTTTGGGTTGGAGCAAGGGGCGGTGTCGCGCGGGCACGCCGGCCATTGCCGGTTTCAATGGTTAGCCAGACCTGTGCGTTTCGCCCGACTGTGTTTGAGGCCCTGGATAGTTTGAACCTGCCCTGGCGCACCGTTTTTGAAAGCGGAAATATCGAGGCAACGGCCGTTACCGTGCGATCAGACATGGCTGTTACCGCCTGGCTTGCCGCAACGGTGCCCGATGATCTGGAAATTATTGCCGCGGATCGCGAATTACCGCCTTTACCGGCCTTTGCCATTAACATGTATTGGGCTGAACAAACGACAAAACCGGCTGTCCATGCGCTGGCCCAGCATATGCGCAAGCATCTGTTTGGTGGTGTTACGTAACCTATGGGTAGTGCAGAAATAAAAAAGGCAGGTGAAGAAACCAACAAGGGCTTTCTCACCTGCCTTCAATAAGCGGTCTTAACGCGCTGATATTAATCAGGCGACTTCAAAAACGCCGTCAATTTCAACAGCAACGCCCCGCGGCAGCGAGGCAACGCCAACAGCCGAACGGGCGTGTTTGCCAGCTTCACCGAAAATTTCAACCATCGTGTCAGATGCGCCATTTACGACTTTGGGCTGGTCGGTAAAGGCCGGGTCTGAATTGACAAATGCATTCAGTTTGACAACGCGGGTGACTTTATCAAGGTCGCCGATGGCTGCACGCAATTGCGCGATCAGGTTTAGCGCGCACAGGCGGGCGGCCTGCTGGCCTTCTTCCACGCCGTAATCCTTGCCCAGTTTGCCGACAAATTTCAGTTCGCCATTTTCCATCGTGATCTGGCCGGAAATATTGACCAGGTTGCCCGAACGCACATAGGGCAGGTAATTGGCAACCGGCGCATTGGCGGCGGGCAGGGTGATGCCAAGTTCGGAAAGACGGGATTCAATTTTGCCAGACATGAATGTTTCCTTTGTCTTGGGGGCTTGTTTTACGCGTGTGGCGTAATCTATCGGTGTTGGGCGATAAAAAAAACCGTTTCTTTGTGTGAAACATCCCGGCCATTGCAGGATTGTTTTTTGATTGTTCTAAATTGCTCATTTGTCATTTCGGGCTGAAGCGGGCAAAAGCATGGGCTGCGATAATGAAAATTCATGAAAAACGGGGAAACGGACATGTCAGGTGGCGCGGGGTGGCTGGAACGGGTGCATGGTGGCTGGCTTGCGCTTTTGGGCATCACCATTCTGAGCCCCGATGCCCTTTTGATCCGGCTGATCAAGGCCGATGACATGACAACCGCCTTCTGGCGTTTGCTGATTTTAGGCCTGACCCTGATGACAGCGGCAGCCTGGCGCGGCATGCGCGCGCGCCAACCCTTGTGGCAGGCCATCCGCCCGCGGCGCGATGAAATCCTTGCCGGGTTGTTTTACGGCGGGACCAGTGCCTGTTTCATTTTGTCGATCAAAAATACCGATGCCGCCAATACCCTTGTAATCATTGCCGCCACGCCGCTGATCAGCGGCTTGATCGGTGCGTTTCTGTTTCGCCGCCGCCAGCCCCTGCGTACCTGGATCGCCTCTATTGTTGTTTTTGTTGCCCTGGCAACCATCGTTGGCAATGGGCTGGGTGGCGCGCACATGCTGGGCGATATTCTGGCGCTTGGCACAGCTTTGTGCATGGCGTGCTATTTCAATGTGTTGGGTGTGCGCATCAATATTGATACCGTGCGCGCCATGATGGTTGGCGCGCTGCTGGTTGCATTATGTGTCGCACCGGCGGCAACGCCATCTGCCCTGCATCCGTGGGACCCTTTGTGGCTGGTGCTGCTGGGCTGCCTTGTCCTGCCGCTGTCCTTTACCTTTATTTCGATGGGGGCAAAGCGCATTCCTGCTGCCGAAGTTGGCCTGATCATGCTGACAGAGGCCATTCTTGGGTCGGGTCTTGTCTGGTTGTTCATGGATGAAGTGCCATCTTCCACCACGCTGATTGCCGGTGCCGTCGTGATCGCAACTTTGGCAACACACAGCCTGCTGGCCCTTTATGGAAACCGCAATCGCCGCACTGTAAACGCCAATGTGGGCGGTTGATATTTCGCCAGATCGGCCATTTTTGCGAATGTAATCTGTACCTGTTTGCTTGCCATGCAAAGCATGGCGGTCCTTGCCGGGTGTGTCATTTCACCGGCAAGGAACCCAAAGGCAGTGTTGGTTATCGTTCAGGCACGGTAATATCGATTGTTTGTACTTCGATGACTGCGTGGGCGGCATCGACCAGTTCAAGTTCGATTTGATGTGGCCCTGGCGATAATTGCCCGAAATATAGCGGGTCAGTCGATGCATGGATCCATTTCCAGCCCGCATTATCCACCATCACATGCAAATGGCCGATTTTCGGCCGCAGTGTCGTTGCGGCTTCGCCTGCGAATTCAGCGTAAATTGGCTGGATATTCATGTTTTCCACGTGAAATGGCAGATAGACATATCCGCTTTTCAGGGTTTCGCGATCAGGTGCCAGGACGGTCAGTTTCGGGGCGGCTTCTTCCATATGTTGTGATGATGTCGTTTGTGCATTCGCATCTGATTTATGGTCGTGGCCTGCCGCATTGGCGCTGGAAAAAGCAGTAAGGCACAGCACAATGGCGGTGGCGATTGCCAAGGGTTTCATGTCGATCCTCCTGAAAAGTCCGTAAACAAAACCATTCAAATGCCCACCGAATACCGCGATTTTCCTGCGGCATTTCAGCATATGATCTGAACGGCAATTCGGCTTACTTACTAGTAGGTAAGATGTAAAGATGCCTTGAAAGGCCCTGTTTTTGCTGCTGTGCCAAAAGTGATAACGACATGACGCAACGCGCTGCTTGCAGCCGCTTTGGTCAAACATCGCTGACAATATTGTGCAGAGCCTGTGAGGAAATCAGAGGGCAGGGCCATGCCAGAGCGTATGGGGTTTGCAATAATTTTGGTGTTGCCTGACGGCATCACGCGGCGGTTCGCTTGTTTGAAGGGAAAAGGGCGGGACCGCGATATTGGGTGCTTGGGGAATTGCGCAAGTTGGCCCGCTAGCCCGTTAGCCAGTTGCCCTTTGCGTCCTGCCAGCCGTTTATTGGCCGATCAGGTGCAAATGAATCTGCCTGCGGTGCGGGATGGCGCGATGTTCAAACAGGTAAATGCCCTGCCATGTGCCCAGAACGGCGCGTCCGTTTGCAACGGGAATGGACAGGGAAACATTGGTTAGCGCGGCGCGGATATGGGCCGGCATGTCGTCCGGCCCTTCACAGGTATGGCGATAAAGGCTGGGGTCTTCACGGACAAGGCGTTTGAAAAAGACCTGCAGGTCATATTGCACATCGGGATCGGCATTTTCCTGAATTGTCAGGCTGGCCGATGTGTGGGCGCAATAAACCGTAAGCAGGCCGTTTTCCATGGCACAGCCATCAACCCAGTGTTCCACATCGCGGGTAAATTCGATCAGGCCCTGTCCCTGGGTGCGGATATCCAATCGGGTTTGAAACTGTTGCAAAAAATACCTTCCTGTAATCAGGCTGCTTCGCGGGATGTTTCCTGATCGTAAAAGCGAAGTGCGGTCATGGCAAGGTTACCAAATTCAACACTGTGATGGATGGTTTTGCTGACATAGGTGTCATCGGCCGCCCCAAGGGCCACGTAAAACGGCATCAGATGGTCATCATGAGGATGCGCCATGCGGGCATGGGGGGCATTGTTGCGATAGGCCAGCAGGCCTTCAACATCGTGGTTGTTGGTGTGGCTAACCATCCAGTCGCAAAATTCTTCGGCCCAGGGGTCGATATGCGGGCCATCATTGCGATCAAGCGTTCGCAAATTATGGGTCATCGCCCCACTGCCAATCACCAGAACCCCCATTTCGCGCAGGGCACGCAGTTTCCTGCCCAGTTCGTAATGGTCGGCCGGGCTGCCATGTTCGATCATTGAAAGCTGAAAAACCGGAATATCCGCCTGCGGGCGGGCCAGAATAAGCGGCATCCATGCGCCGTGGTCCAGGCCCCGTGATGTATCAGTGGCAAAGCCTAACTGATCGGCAATTTTTTGTGCCAGGTCAGGGGCACCGGCAACGTCATAATGCAGGCGATAAAGGACTTCCGGGAAGCCGTAAAAATCGTGGATTGTTTCCTGGCGTGGCGCAGTTGAAATGGTGGGTGTTGCTTCCTGCCAATGGGCGGATACCACCAAAATCGCCTTTGCCCCCTCAAGATGGGCGCCTAGCTGATGATGCAAAAATTCAAAGGCCGGGGTGCTTTGACGGGCCACAACCATGGGCGAACCATGGGAAACAAAGATAGGGGCCAGACTGGCCGTGCGGGAATTTGCGGGTTGGGACATGGTGTTTTCTCGCGCAAAATGAAATCTGTTATTTCCATCATTGCGCGATAATTGCCGCCCGACCAGACCGTGTTTGGCAACAATCTGTTCGCAAACCGGTCATGGCGACGGGTTTGGGGTCCTAAAGGGAAATAATCGGGAAGGGGCGTTTGCGTGTTGCTTTATACGCCGCGCCCGTGTTTGGCGCGAAATTCAGCCTGCAAGGTGAAGGCGGCCTCCACATCTTCCAGATTTTCACGCTGTTCCGGTTTCGGCCCGCCAACATAGGAAGCATCAATTTCCAATGCCTGAATTAGCATTTCGGCGACTTCTGCCTTGCCTTCTTCGACGGCCTGACGATGGGCGAGAATGATCTTGTCCGACAGTCGCTGTCCAATCTGGGACATGTAGGTTTCTCCCGACGCGAAAACACCCAAGATAACAACATTATAACCTGCGATGGAACAGAGAGTATAACGCGTTACATCATATGGGAACCGGTGAATGCATTTTCATCGGAAGAAACCAAGATTTTGTTGCCTTTCTGCCGGATTAACGGCGACGGCCCCCGAAAATCACCAGCAGAAAACCGGCAACAGCAGCAGCCCCGCCGCCGACCAGATACCACATGGTTTCATCGGTATAGTGACCAAGGAACGTGTTGGACAATTCTTCAACCGGCTTGTCGGTGGCATTCATGCCAAAAACCAGAAGCAGAATGCCAATTACCAGCAATGCTGCACCAAGAACGCGGCTCATAGCCATCGGGAACTCCTGTCATAAAGACGTTGTTATTTTTTTACCCGTTCGGCGCACAGGGCGCGAACAGGTGGACCAAGCCATAACGCCGTAAAAACAGGGTTGTTCCGCTAGCTAGTTGTAATCTGTGAAAAAAGACGTTCTCTATTCAAATTGAAAGTGCCCTCACTAAAGAGTTTTAGCGAGGGCACCTGTCAGTCATCGTTCTTTTCTAACCCCTTTGAAAGGCGATCCATCCTTCTTGCCATCCATGAAACGGCCAGTTGATGTGTCGCGCTTTGTCCAAGTCTCCGTTTTGGGGTTGTACACCTGTGACCGTCCTTTTACTGGACCGTTGCGATGGCCGTCACCAGCGGGGGGATTTGTTGCCATTTAAGGCTCCTATACAAATGCACCAAGGTTCCGCTCGACAAACTTTTCCGAATCAGTAATGGTCGTATTGTTGAAGTACAAACATGCCAGCTCGGTTTGTTTGCCCCCACAAGTACCTTGATTGATGCTTCGTGGGTAAAGCCGGAGCAAAATGCTTCGGCTTTTTTTCGTATCAGGCAACCGAACATAGTTGGATGATGCGAAGTCTTAAAAAGCCCCTCTTTGTGCAGAGGGGCTTTTTATTTACTTATTACGAGCAACCCGTGGTGCTGCCGCAAGAGTCGCATTTCAGGCAGGTGCCGTTACGCACCAGGGTAAAGTTGCCACATTCAGGGCAACCATCACCTTCATAGCCTTTCATGCGGGCTTCACGGATACGGTCCAGTTTGGAATCCGCTGCCGACATGACTTCTTCGCTGGCATTGAGGATCGCGGTATCGCCGCTGCTGGGAACCGAGGTGGTTGCAATGCTGGCAGTTTCGGCTTTGTGGCTGTGGCCATGGTCATGTGAATGGCCATGATCGGTGCCCGTTGCCTTCATGATCACGCGTTCTTCGACCGGCGCGCCACCATCAACAACATAGAGGTTGCGACGGACAAAGCCGCTTGATGCCACCTTGCGGATGGTTTCAATGGCGCGGTCTTCGGCCTTGGCTTCTTCGCCCAGGTCACCTTCGGCCACACCCTTGCCAACGGCATCAGGCAGAACGTCAGACGGCTGAACATGGGCCAGATCGTTACGGCCAAGATAGGAAATGGCCAGTTCGCGGAACATGTAATCCAGGATGGAGGTTGCCATCTTGATCGCATCATTGCCCGACACCATGCCCGAAGGTTCAAACCGGGTGAAGGTAAAGGCTTCGACATATTCTTCCAGCGGCACGCCATATTGCAGGCCAATGGAAACCGCGATGGCGAAATTGTTCATCAACGAGCGGAAAGCAGCGCCTTCCTTGTGCATGTCGATGAAGATTTCACCCAGCTTGCCGTCTTCATATTCACCGGTACGCAGGTAAACCTTGTGCCCGCCCACGGTGGCCTTCTGGGTGTAACCCTTGCGGCGTGAGGGCAGGGAACGGCGGTCGCCACGGATCACGCGTTCGATGATCTTTTCGACGATCTTTTCCGATGCTTCGGTTGCTTTGGTCGCAGCCGGCTGATCGGCAAAATCGTCTTCTTCGACCAGGGCCGCGTTCAGCGGCTGGCTGAGCTTCGAGCCATCACGATAAAGCGCATTTGCCTTCAGGCCCAGTTTCCAGGAATGGATATAGGCATCTTTGCAATCCTGGATCGACGCATTGTTGGGCATGTTGATGGTTTTGGAAATCGCACCCGAAATAAACGGCTGGGCAGCGGCCATCATGCGAATGTGGCTGTCAGCCGACAGGTAGCGTTTGCCAATGCGGCCACACGGGTTGGCGCAATCAAATACCGGCAGGTCTTCGTCGCGCAGATGCGGCGCACCTTCAAGGGTCATCGCACCACAAACATAGGTGTTTGCGGCTTCAATTTCCTTTTTGCCAAAGCCAAGAGCGGCCAGCATGTCAAAGCTGATATCGTTCAGTGCCTTGGCATCAAGACCAAGTTGTTTGACGCAGAATTCTTCGCCAAAGGTATATTTGTTAAACACAAACTTGATGTCGAATGCGTTTTCAAGTGCACCTTCGATTTTGGCAATCGCATCATCATCGAACCCTTTGGCGCGAAGCGCATCGTGGGTGATGGAGGGCGAACCTTCTAGCGTACCGTGGCCGACTGCGTATTTTTCAATGTCGCGAATCTGGCGTTCCGTATAGCCCAGTGTTGCCAGGGCAACCGGAACCGTGCGGTTGATGATCTTGAAGTAACCGCCCCCGGCCAGCTTTTTGAATTTCACCAGGGCGAAATCAGGCTCGATCCCGGTGGTGTCGCAATCCATGACCAGGCCGATGGTGCCCGTCGGGGCAATAACGGTGGTCTGGGCGTTGCGGTAACCATGCTTTTCGCCCAGTTCCAATGCCTTGTCCCATGCGGCACGGGCCGCAACCGGAAGGTCGGCATAGGGGCTGTCGGCGGCAAGCAGCGGCACCGGATTAATCGAAAGGCCTTCATAACCTTCCTGTTCGCCATGTGCGGCACGGCGATGGTTGCGCATGACGCGCAGCATTTCCTTGGCATTATCGGCATAGCCCGGGAATGCACCCAGTTCACCCGCCATTTCGGCCGAGGTGGCATAGGAAACACCACACATGATTGCGGTAAGGGATGCGCAAATGGCGCGGCCTTCATCGCTGTCATAGGAAATGCCCATGCTCATGAGCAGGCCGCCAATATTGGCATAGCCCAGACCCAGGGTACGGTAACGATAGGACAGTTCGGCAATGCGGTCAGACGGGAACTGCGCCATCAGCACCGAAACTTCGAGAACCACAGTCCACAGGCGAACGGCATGTTCGTAGGCTGCAATATCAATGCCGCCATCATCGGAACGGAAATTCATCAGGTTCATGGAAGCCAGGTTACAGGCGGTATCATCCAGGAACATATATTCCGAGCACGGGTTGGACGCATTGATACGGCCGGAATTCGGGCAGGTATGCCATTCATTGATGGTGGTGTCATACTGGATGCCCGGGTCGGCACAGGCCCATGCGGCTTCGCCAACTTTTTCCCACAGGTCGCGGGCACGGATGGTTTCGGCAACCTTGCCGTCGGTGCGGCGGATCAGGTTCCAGTTACCGTCATCCAGCACGGCCTGCAAAAAGTCGTTCGAAACACGGACAGAGTTATTGGAGTTCTGGCCCGAAACGGTCAGATATGCTTCCGAATCCCAGTCAGTGTCATAGGTTTTGAAGCTGATTTCGGTAAAGCCTTCGCGGGCAAACTGAATGATCTTGTTGATGTAAGAATCGGGGATCATCACCGCACGCGCGGCCAGAATGGCCTCGCGAAGTTGCGGGTTGCTGCGCGGGTTCAGGCGGTCTTCGGAATCGGCGGCGCCGTCCCAGTTATTGCAGGCGCCCAGTACGGCGGTCAGGTGCTTCTCTGCCAGTTTGGAACCGGCAACAAGGGCTGCAACCTTTTGTTCTTCAACAACTTTCCAGTCGATATATTTTTCAATATCGGGGTGGTCGATATCCACAACCACCATTTTTGCGGCACGGCGGGTGGTGCCACCCGATTTGATCGCACCTGCGGCACGGTCACCAATTTTAAGGAAGCTCATCAAGCCCGAAGAACGGCCACCACCCGAGAGGGCTTCGCCTTCGCCGCGTACATTCGAGAAGTTGGAACCCGTGCCCGAACCATATTTGAACAGGCGTGCTTCGCGGGTCCAAAGGTCCATGATGCCGCCTTCATTGACCAGATCGTCAGAAACGGACTGGATGAAGCAGGCATGGGGCTGCGGATGTTCATAGGCGCCGGTCGATTTGGTCAGCTTGCCGGTTTTGTAATCGACATAGGAATGGCCCTGTGCCGGACCATCAATGCCATAGGCCCAATGCAAACCGGTATTGAACCATTGCGGCGAGTTCGGCGCGCCCATCTGGTGGGCAAGCTGGAAACGCATTTCATCAAAGAAGGCGCGGGCATCGGATTCGGCATCAAAATAGCCACCTTTCCAGCCCCAATAGGCCCAGGTGCCAGCAAGACGGTCAAATACCTGGGTTGCGCTCAGTTCGCTGGTATAGCGTTCTTCAGCGGGCATTTTCTCCAGGGCGGGCTTGTCTGCCTCGTGGCGCCACAGCCATTCGGGAACGTCTTTTTCCTTTACTGGCTTCAAGGCAACCGGAACACCGGCCTTGCGGAAATATTTCTGGGCAAGCACATCGCTTGCCACCTGTGACCAACCTGACGGAACGTCAATGTCGTTCATTTCAAAAACGGTCGATCCATCGGGGTTTTTGATTTTGCAGGATGACTTGCGAAATTCGATGTCGGCATACGGGCTGACATCTTCCTGTGTGAACTGCCTGGTAATCCGCATGGTTTGCTCCGTTTCCGGCCCGTATACGGCGCAAAGCTGCCAGTATCCGAAGGACCAGATATTGTTTGCTCAAAACATAAGGCCAAACCCCGACCTTAATCGAAATGGTCGTGTTAAGCATGGCCAGTGTATGTGGTGGGTTCCCCCTGGGGCATGGCCCCTCCGGGAGGGCACTATAATGCGACTGTGAAGGTCGCGTCCACCAAACTTTGTGGTTGACAGCATTTTAGCTACTACATGTAGCGTATCGGCGCATCGTTGCTGGTAGGAATTTTTTGCCGATCTGGTTAACAATAATTGAATCCCCGGTAAGGCTTTGGAACGCCGGGGTTTTTTATTGGCCTGTCCTGCCGGTGGGGCAGGGACTCGTGCCGTGGGACGCTACATATAGTATATTGCGCCCCACCAGATCGTGTGTGTGACACAAGGTAACTCCGATTGCGCCGTGAATCCAGCGTCTCGGGTTAACAAAGTCTTACATTCTGACCAAATCTGACACAATCTGACAGCTAAGTTCATGTAATTTATGTGAAAAACGCTATCACTGCGGATTGGTAAAACTATAGTTTTCCTTTGATTTCAGTTGCTTTGCCCCAATGCGCCGCTGTGGATAACCTGGGGGACAAAAGGCGCAAACGGCTTTGTTCCAAAGAGTCGTGCATTCTCATATGCTTGTGGGGCAAATATTTGCCCTGTTCAAACGCGGTCTTCTGGCTGACGCGATTGTGTTTGATGCAACGCAGCACATTGGCTTGAAACATTGACTTTGCTCCGACATCGGGACATATAGGGTTCGTAATTGTCCTTGGTGCGCGTCCGCGCAACCATCGTCCTGTATGGCAGGGCAACACAATTTGGAGAGAGACCGCAAATATGGCCACCGTCGGGACCCGTATCTTTACTTCGCTGTTTGGCAAACGCGTGGGCGAAGACCGTTTTGGTAATGTCTATTATACCGAAAAGAAGGCCGTTCAGGGCCGTAAAGCCAAGCGCTGGGTGATCTACAAGGGCATTGATGAGGGCTCGAAGGTACCGGCTGAATGGCATGCATGGCTGCATTATACCCTTGATGCGCCGCTCTCTGAAAAGGCCGAAGACCGGTATGACTGGCAGAAAGAACACCAGCCGAACCTGACGGGCACCAAACATGCCTACCGTCCGAAGGGCCATGACTACCAGGGTGGTCAGCGCGCCAAGGCAACTGGTGATTACCAGTCCTGGTCGCCGGAAGGCTGATTGACCGGATTGTTGCCACCAATGGCGCAGCCGGATTTAAACGAAACATTGCAAGGATGGGATAAGGTATGAGCAACAGGCTGGTCGAAACACTGGCAGGTGGCGCGGTTATTTGCGTTGCGGTCGCTTTCGCCGTTTTTTCCTATTCGCGTGCAGGCCTGCGCGCGGTCGAGGGGGGATACGAATTATCCGCCAGCTTCAACCGCATTGATGGCCTGGCCACGGGCAACGATGTGCGTATTTCCGGGGTCAAGGTTGGTTCCGTGGTATCGCAGGAACTTGACCCGAAAACCTACATGGCCGTTATCCACATGAAGATCCGTTCCGATGTGGAACTGCCAACCGACAGCGCAGCCAAAATTGCATCGGACGGTTTGCTGGGCGGAAAGTTCGTGTCGCTTGAACCTGGTGGGGATATCGACATGTTGCAGCCCGGCGGGACTGTTGAATACACCCAGGGATCGGTAAATCTTGAAGAACTGATCGGCCAGGTGATCTATTCCAACAAGTCCGATAGCGGCAATGGTGGCGCGCAACCGGCACCCGAAGGCAATTAATCACCGCACTGGCGGGCGAAAATTCATGCAAATCAGCGGTTTGTCATGATTTCGCCCGTTTTGATTTGCATCTTTTGACGCAGCAGACCGGATGTTATGCTGATATCCGGTCCCCAGAGATGGAGCGGAGCAATCATGAGCAAGTCGGACCTGACAAAGGAAATGCCTGTCTGGCACAATCCTGAAGGTGCACCGCTTTCCTGCGTCGAAAAGATCAAGGTTTTGAACGAGAATTTCGTCGAACTGCGTGAAATGATGCAGGATGCATTGGAAGATGCCCTGTTGATGGGATGTGATGAAGAACAGTTTCGTGCCGCCATGCGTGATGTTGTGGCCGAACTTGAAAATCCCTACGGGACGGCGGAGAAAAAATCCTGATGACTGTAAAATCCCTGCTGGTTACGGGTGCTTTGGCCTCTGGCATGGTGGCTGGTTTTGTCACTGGTGCGTCCGCGCTTGATTATCGCAAGGCCGATGTCGCGCAGCTCCAGGGGCTGGATAAAATTACGGCCCGTATTTCCACCTTTGAAGTGCCGGTGGGGCAAAGTGTCAATTTCGGTTCACTGACCATCAAGGTTGATGCCTGCTATCGTACCCCGCCCGAAGAACGGCCGGAAAGTGCCGGTTTCCTTGAAATCATCGACCATCGTTCCGAAGATAAAACCGATGTCGAGGTTTTTGACGGCTGGATGTTTGCATCAACGCCGGGGTTATCAGCCCTTGAACACCCGGTTTACGATGTGTGGGTCAAAGAATGCCTGAATGCCGGGGATGAAGCCCCATCTGGTGATGATGCCATGCCGCCGGAAAATAACGGTTAAGGTCCTGCCTGTTTCGTTATTGGGCGTTCCAATTTATAAAAACACCACCGGTTTTCCGGTGGTGTTTTGCGTTTAAGGTAGGGCGTAAGGGCAGGGGGAATACCGCTTTCCTTTACGCAGCCCGTGTCCGCAGATCCTGCAGGAAGGTATCGATGGCTTCTTCCAGCGACGTTGCCTGGCTTACCAGCGATTCCGCATTTCGGGCCAGTGTGCCGGTCTCGGTTGAGACTTTACCGGCATTTTCATTCACCGTGCCGATACGATCGGAAACTTCCTGTGTGCCATAGGCGGCCTGTTGCACATTGCGCGAAATTTCCTCGATCGCGGCGTGCTGTTCCTCGACCGCGGCCGAGATGGCCGATGAACTTTCAGCAACCTGGGCAATGGTTTGGGAAATAACCTGGATGGCCTTTACGGCATCGCTGGTTTCGCTCTGAACCGATGAAATCTGCTGATTGATTTCCTCGGTCGCGCGGGCGGTTTGATTGGCAAGGTTTTTGACCTCGGCCGCAACCACGGCGAATCCCTTGCCGGCATCACCGGCGCGTGCGGCCTCGATGGTGGCGTTTAGTGCCAGAAGGTTGGTTTGTTCGGCAATGGCACCAATAAGTTGGGCGACATCACCAATGCGTTGTGCCGCCTCGGACAGGCCGGCAACGGTTGCGTTGGTGCGCACAGCCTCGCTATTGGCGCGGGTCGAAATGGATGCCGAATTGCTAACCTGCTGGGCGATTTCATCGGAAGATGCGCTAAGCTGTTCGGTGGCTGCCGAAACGGTTTGGACATTTGCCGATGTTTCGGTGGTGGCGCTGGCAACCGCAGTTGAAAAATCGCAATTCATTTGCGCGGCTGCCTGCATTTCGCTAACCGCACTTTTCATATTGGTGATGGATCGGGTAATGGCATTGATCAGGCCTTTTACCCGTTCATCAAGGGCATCGGCCAGGGTGCGGATATCGGCCTTGCGGCGGTTTTCGGCCTCAACCTCAATCTCGCGCTGTTTGGCTTCAAGGGTGCGGTTCAAAATGGCCTGTTCGCGAAATGTCACCACGGTTGCGGCCATATAACCCACTTCGTCGCCGCGATCCTGCCCTTCGATATCGTCGTCCAGTTCGCCGTTGGAAATGGCGGCCATTTGCGTTGACAGGCGGCGTAACGCGCCAACAATATCGCGGCCAACCGCATAACCCGCTAACAGCATCACAATCAGGATTACCGCGCCAATCAGCATGACGATTTTGGCATTTTGCCAAAAGGCATTGTCGACATCGTCAATATAAATGCCGGTGCCAATGACATCGCCCCAGGGCAGGGCGCGCGCAAAGGAAAGTTTGTCGTAATTTACATCTTTGGGCTGGCCGGGTTTGGGCCAGTGATAGGTGAAAAACCCGCCTTCCGGGTGTGATGCCGCCTTGATCAGTGCCTTGACAACATAGGTACCGTCCGGGTCCTGCAGGTTCATCATGTCTTTGCCGACAAGGGCCGGGCTGGCACCATTGGCCCGTGTAATGCCATTGCGGGTATAGGCAAAGAAATAACCCGTCTGGTTGTCATAGCGGCTTTTCATCACGGTGTCGTAAAACATCGTAATGGCGTCATCGCGTGACATTTTGCCCGCATCGGCAGCGTTTAGATAGCCATCCGCCAGGCTGACCAGCACGTCGGTTCCCGCGCGGATTTTATCCTGTCGGTCAGCAAGAAGTTCCGATCGCAATACGCTTAGCTGGATAACCGCAAATATCACCAGTGCAAGCAGCGCAAGCGCAGATATGGCGAAAATTTTCGTGCTTATTTTTACGTTTCCTAGCATCCCCAACCCCGTATTTACATTTAATGGTGTGTGGTTTTGATCGCGAAACATACGCACAAACACGCAGGGATAGCTATACCTGATCCTATACGTTGGAAATAAATATTACTGATTTATAATTCTTTGAATTCTTCTGATTTTAGCTAGCATCCCACCGGGTTGAACAAACAAAAAACCCGCCAGTTGGATGGCGGGTTTTGCGAAGTGTTTTCTGACGCCAATTAGTGCCAGGCAAGATCAGGACAGCTTTTCGCGCAGGAAATTTGCTGCAATCGCAAGTCCTTCGCCGTCGATTCCATGCGGAAGGCCCGGACGCTCATGATAGCTGACATCAAAGCCATTTTCACCCAGGGCAGCTTGCGCCAGTTTCGATGCCTGTACGGGCACGACCGGGTCCGCGCTGCCATGAATCAGGGTGACGGGCGGGCGTGATGTGATTTCACCTGCAAGTGTATCGGTGCCCAGCAATGCGCCGGAAAAACCAACAACACCGGCGATCTGTTTTTTATAACGCGGAGCAAATTGCAGCGCCATCATCGTGCCCTGTGAAAACCCGACAAGGGCCAGCCTGTTTGCTTCAAGGCCGTGCTGATCAAGCACATTTTCGATAAAGTTTTCGATATGGGTGGTATTTTCCCGCGCACCCTGTGCCAGGGCCTTTAGCGCCGTTGGCATGGTTTCAGCATTTCGGCGCAACATTTCCGGGTCATAGGATGCCAGGCTGAACCATTGCCGACCAAATGGCGACATTTCACAGGGATGTGGCGCATTGGGCGAATAGAATGCCGTATCAGGCAGGAATTTCGCCAGCTCCGGTGCCAGACCAATCAGGTCTGCCCCGTCGGCGCCATATCCGTGCAGTAAAACAACAATGCTTTTGGTCGTTCCCGATGTGGCCGGAAATTCCGGTCCTTCGAGGCGTGTTTGCGACATAGGTGCGTTTCCAAACCATGATCAGAAAAGGCATGTTTCCCTTAACGCAATTGCAGCGTCAAAGGTCATCTGCTGTTCTTCGCACCCTGCCGCAACTGTTGCCCAAGGGCAAGGATTTGTCCTGCCTTCGGGCAATTTGTTGCCCTTGTGGATAAAATTGTGGAAAAGCTTCGGATGCGCATTTTGCTTATTTTCGCGCCATTTGGTTCCATTCACCATAAATTCCGTAAATTACAGAATTTTTCTGAAAATACACCTATAGGTAGAAGATCAAGATGATGCCGGATGGTTTGTGGGTAAATTCCTGCTGCAATTGGCTGTTTTGGTGTTAAGGCACCTGGTTTTGGGGATATTGGATACAAAAAACAATCTGCCGCGCGCTGGGTGAATTGCCTGTAAATTTTGCGGTTTATGGGGTGATTTTCGCAATCACATCTCGCCATCAATGCGGCTGCGCGATATGAAATGACAATGATTTTAAAATGCCGGTGCATCAGCCGACAGGGACTGCCACCACCATTTCATCTTCACGAGGTCGCAATGCCAATTTCTCGCCGCTGGCTGGGCAAGGGGGACAGGCGTGTTCTGGCGCTAACCGTGCCGATCATTCTGTCCAACGCAACGGTGCCGTTACTGGGTGCTGTTGATACTGCCGTGGTGGGGCATCTGGATAGCCCGCATTATATTGGCGCTGTGGCGGTTGGCGCGCTGATTTTCAGTTATGTGTTCTGGAGCTTTGGGTTCCTGCGCATGGCTACCACCGGTCTTGCCGCCCAGGCATCTGGCCGGCGTGATGCACGCGAAGTTCGCGCCGTATTTGCCCGGGGCGCATTGATTGCCCTTGTCGCCGGGGCCCTGGTGATGGTGTTGCAATGGCCGATTGTTGAACTTGCCATGCGTTTGATTGCGCCGACTCCCGATGTTGAGGCCGCTGCGCGTGATTATTTCCATGTTCGCATTTGGGCGTCACCTGCGACATTGATGCAATATTGCATGCTGGGCTGGTTGCTGGCGATGCGCGACAGCCGGGCGGTTTTCATTTTTCAGGTGGTTTTAAACTCGCTCAATATCGTGCTGGATATTCTGTTTGTGCAGGGATTTGGCTGGGATGTGCGTGGCGTGGCGGGGGCCACTGTCATTGCCGATTATTCCGGCGTTATTCTGGGCTGGGTGTTAATGCAGCCGCATTTGAAACGGCTGGGGGGGCGCTGGCGCGATGTTGTGCTGTTTGACCGGGCCCAGTTAATGCGCCTGATGAAGGTAAATGGCGATATTTTCATTCGCACTCTGGCGCTGACATCGGCCTTTGCACTTTTCACCAGTTTCAGTGCCCGTTTTGGCGAAGTTACCCTTGCTGCCAATGCGGTTTTGCAAAATTTCCTGATGTTTGGGTCTTTCGCGCTTGATGGTTTTGCCCATGCGGCTGAAACCCTGGTCGGCCAAGCTTATGGCGCGGAGCGGCGCAAGCAGTTTTTATGGGCAGTGCGTAAAACCACCATCTGGGCGGTGATATCGGCCTGCACAATGGCGCTGGTTTTTGCAGTGTTGGGGGTGCCGATTATCGATGGCCTTACCAGCATTCCCGAGGTGCGCGAAGCTGCCTATAGCTTCCTGCCCTGGGCCATTTTGCTGCCGGTTACTGGCGTGCTGGGTTTTCAATTTGATGGCGTGTTTTTGGGGGCCATGCAAACCCGGCACTGGCGCAACATGATGCTGTGTTCGGTGGCGATGTTTGCTTTATTTGCCTGGGGGGCGGTTGCGTTGCAAAGCAACCATGCCCTGTGGGCGGCTTTTAACGTGTTTTTCCTGGCACGTGGCTTAACGCTGGCAGGGCTGTTTCCCAGCATCATCCCGCGCGGTGCGACCAGTTTTGGCAATGGGTGAGGGCAGGACGTACCAGACCGGTCATCGTCGTTCAGGGGATAATGCGCGGCAAAATGCTGCGCGCTCTGGCCTTTGCAAACGCTAGCCTGCAACGTGTTGTGCGTTGGCAGCTTGGCGCGTGTTCAATCCGGCTGTGACCGGGCGGAATTATTCGCTTTCGGGGACGGGCAGGCGGGTGCTGTTTTTGACTTCGTGCAGTGTGAAGCTGGATTTGATATTGGCAACGCCAGGCAGCTTCATCATGACTTCAGACAGGAATTTCTGATAGGCAGCCGGGTCCTGGACCACGATGCGCATCATATAATCCTGGTTGCCGACCATCGCATAACAATCAACGATTTCCGGGTGCTGCTGGACTGCTGTTTCAAAGCGGCGCAGCGACGGTTCGTCATGCTGGGTCAGCGAAACGGTGACAAAAACATTCACGCCCAGATGCAAATGGGACGGGTCCAGCAGGGCAACATATTTGCGAATGACGCCGCTTTCTTCAAGTTTGCGCAACCGGCGCAGGCAGGGCGAAACGGACAGGCCAACCTTGTCTGCCAGTTCGACCATCGAGATACGGCCATCTTCCTGAATTTCACGAAGAATATTGCGGTCAATTGCATCAAAACCGTTGCGCGCCATGGCGTGCCCCACTCCCTTTGACGAAAATGCAGATAGATTGCCAAATCGGGCTGCGCAAATATTTTGCCAGTTTGGCAGGTTTCACGCAGCAATCTCTTGGGCGCGATAAGCCACGACTTGGGCCTTCTGTCAATCATTGCGTGGTATATCGGGCGGATAATCTCGCCGACTGGCAATGAAAATAGTGCAGGTTGAATGTGATGACAGATAGCCGTCCTTTCCGGGCTTTTGTCGCACAAAACTGCATTAACTGTTGCTGCCTGCCCACATGAGGGGTATTGCAGGGCAAGTACCCATGAAACAGCCCCAAACGCAAATGTTTCGGGCGAAATCCGCGCAGGGCCGGGCCTTTGCCTGATAAAACGGCAATTTCAGGGACCACCGGGTGGAACTTATCATTGCTGCGTGCCAATCAGACAGTGTAGTATAATCGTACTGAATTACGCATTTGGGATGGGCGACATCTCCTGGCGAGGGCATGGGCACCTGTTTTGCCTGTGGTACAGGAAAGGCTATTTTGGTGGACGCAGCACAACACAAACCGGGATATAACCTGGTTTATATCGACGATCATAAAATCAATATCCGGCCTGCCGTCAAAGAAGACTTGCCGGTTGTTGTCGGCCTTGACGAGCGGACGACAGGTCTGCGCAAGCCGGAATACTGGGATGATCTGTTTGTGCGTTATGGCAACCGCAAGGACAGCCGTTTCTTTTTGATCGCCGAAGAGGGCGACACCCTGCTGGGCTGCATTTTTGGCGAAGTCCGGTCATGGGAATTCAATTCTGTTCCCTGTGGCTGGGTTGGCACCGTCAGTGTCGAACCCGATTTGCGCATGGGTGGTATTGGCACCATTCTTTACAATGAAATCTGCCGCTGCTTCCGCCATGCCGGTGTGCAAAAGGTTCGCACCATGATCCCGCGCGACGCAACCGACCTGATGTCGTTTTTCCGCGCCCAGGGCATGATGGCAGGGCCTTTCATCCAGCTTGAAACCGATATGGAAGAGGAGGGCTAAGCCATGATGTCTTTGCAAAAGGCAACATTGTTTGCCCTTTATGCCGTGCTGGAGCTGGCCGAAGATACCGAACGCCAGCTTTCGGCATCGGAAATTGCCGAACGTTACAATATCTCGACCAATCACCTTGCCAAGGTTTTGCGGGATCTGGGCCGGGCGGGCCTTGTGGAATCGGTTCGTGGGGCCGGGGGCGGTTACCGGTTTTGTGGTAATGCCAAACGGACAACCCTGCTCGATGTGGTGGAGCTTTTTGAAGAGGTCGGTGCCGGACCATCCAACGGGATTGTGCAGGAAACCAATGCCGGTGTCGCCCTGTCGCTGGTGATGGACGAGATCGAGGCGATTACCTATGCGACGCTGCAATCAATTTCGATTGAAACAATGTTAAAGCTGATGCGTCGACGCAAACCAACCGAACGCCAGTTACCCACCGGGTTGTTCCGCGCCGTCTGATCACCCGAACCAGACAGCAAAAAACCCGCCAAACATTTGTTCTGGCGGGTTTTATTTTGTCTTAGCCCCGGTTCCTGACTGGCACTTTGCCAAAGGGTGGGGCTGATGGGCCAGGCAAACAAAGTTTATTCGCCTGCCTGGCCGTTGAATTTATTCTGCGCTTGCTGCCGGGCTATCCGGGCTTGAGGCAGCGGTGGCTTCGCCTTCTGCTGGTTCGGCCTTTTTACGCGGCTTGCGCGGTGCGCGTGGCTTGGCGGGCTTTTTGGCAGCGGCCTTTTTCGGCTTGGCAGCTTCACCTTCGGCGTCAGCCTTGCCTTCGTCACCTTCCGCCGGTGCCGTTTTGCTGGCAGCTTTGGTTTTGGTGGCGGCCTTAGCACGCGGTTTGCGCGGTGCACGGGTGGTTTTTGCCTTGGCCGGTTTGGCCTCGGCTCCGCCATCGGCCTTTGCTTCGGTTTCTGCTGCTGCCGGTACTACCGCTTCTGCCTCAACCTTGGCTTCGGCTTCGACTGGTTTTGCTGCCGCAACCGGGCTTTCAACGGTTGATTGGGCTTCTGGTGCCGGTGCAGCAGCAACGGCTACCGTTTCGGCCTTTGCGGGTGCTTCGGCTTCCGCCTTCACAGGTGCTAGCTTCGCCGGTGCTTCATGTGCCGGTTTCACATCGCTGGCGGCTGCTTTTGCACTGTCATCGGCTTTGTCTGCCGGTGCCGGTTTGCGGCTTTTGCGCGGGGCGGCTGCCTTGCGGTTTGCGGGTTTGCGGCCTGTTTTCTTTGCCGGTTTGGTTTCCACTTCTTCCTTTTCCGGTGCGGCAGGTTTGCGCAGCGAGGATTGCGGAACGGCTGTCAGCATAAAGGCCGGCACATGGTCACCCATGCCGATGACCGGCTTGTCATCATAATCGTCGCGGTCACGGCGGTTATGATTTTTGCGGTCACGCTGCGGGCGGTTCTGGTGGCGTTCTTCACGCGGGTCGCGCACATGGCGGATCGGCGCAGTATTATTGCCTGTCGCGGCATTGTTCTGCTGTTCGCGCTTTGCCGGTGCGGCGGGGCGCTCGGCCGGTTTTGGTGCTTCTTTGGCGGGGCTTGCAGCAACATTTGCCGCTGCTTCCTGGTCCTGGCTGGCAGAACGGCGCGCATTGTTGCGACCATTACGATCACCACGGTCACCCCGTTCGCCGCGATCCCGGTCACGGCCTTTGTCGCGGTTGTTGCGCTTGTTACGGCGCTTCTTGCCGCTAAAGTCCAGTTCCAGGGTTTCGATGCCCTCAACCGCGGTCATGGGAATCGACATATTGATCGTTTTATTGATCGCCTCGACCAGTTTGCCGTCTTCCGGGGTGGCAAGGGTAAATGCCTTGCCGTCGCGGCCTGCACGCCCGGTACGACCGGTACGGTGAACGTAATCCTCGGCGTTGAAGGGCACGTCAAAGTTAAAGACATGCGAAACATCGGCAACGTCAATGCCGCGTGCTGCAACGTCGGAACAGATCAGAACGGTAATGTCGCCGCTTTTGAATTTATCAAGCGTCTCGGTCCGTTCGCTTTGTACCAGGTCGCCATGCATGCGACCGGCATTAAAGCCGTGCTTGGTCAGCGATTTATAAAGGATATCAACGTCTTTTTTGCGGTTGCAGAACACAAAGGCGTTTTTGACATCTTCAGCCCGGATCAGGCGGCGAAGGGTTTCGCGCTTGTCCATTTCGTCGATGACCAGCAATTTGTGTTCAACCGTGGTTGCCATGCTGGATGGCGGGGCAACCGTAATTTCTTTCGGGTTGCTCAGGAATTTATCCGCAAGGCGGCGGATTTCCTTGGGCATCGTCGCCGAGAAAAACAGCGTTTGGCGCTGTTTGGGCAGCATGTTGACGATTTTTTCGATATCGGGAATGAAACCCATATCAAGCATGCGGTCGGCTTCGTCGATAACCAGCAATTTGCAGTCCGACAGCAGAAGCTTGCCACGCTCGAAGGTATCAATCAGGCGGCCCGGCGTCGCGATGATCACATCGGCACCTTTTTCGAGAATCTTTTGCTGTTCAACAAAGGATTCCCCGCCAATCACCAGCGCCTTTGAAAGCGGCACATATTTGCCATAGGTGTCAAAGTTGTGCGCCACCTGGGTCGCCAACTCGCGGGTTGGTTCCAGAATAATGGATCGCGGCATCCGCATGCGCGCACGGCCATGATGAAGAATATCAAGCATCGGCAAGACAAAGCTGGCCGTTTTCCCCGTCCCGGTTTGGGCGCAGCCAAGAATGTCACGTGCCATCATCACGGATGGGATGGCTTGGCGCTGAATGGGGGTCGGTGTGTCGTAACCGGCGTCTGCAACGGCTTTGAGGATATCTTCGCTCAGACCGAGATCGGCGAAAGTCATATGATTCGGGTTCCCGCAACAAATGCGTTAAAGATTGATTTACTTAGAGACAAATCTGTTTGCGTGGTAAAGCCAAGCCCGTCGCAAGTCAAGAAAAACGCCTTCAAAAAGGTGGTTTGCCCCTATTTTTCACCCATCGTGCGCTTGTTTGTGCTCTGGTTCGGACTTATCGTGGGGTTGCACCCCCTTATGTGCCGTTATTCAGGAGACTGACGATGTTGATGGATGCTGCCCGTTCCACGCTGGTAATTGTCGATGTGCAGGAAAAACTTTATCCCGCCTGCCTTGATCCGGTGGAAACGGTCGATGCGTGCTGTTTTTTGCTGAAATGCGCCAATCGTCTTTCTGTTCCGGCCATTATAACTGAACAATATCCCAAGGGGTTAGGCCGTACCAGCAAACCCATTCTCGACCTTCTAGACAATGATGCAAATGTTGCCGACGGTGGCAATGTGGTCAGCAAGATCAGCTTTTCCTGTGTTGGCGAAGACAGCTTTGTCACCAAACTGGAGGAAAATCCCGGTCGTGACCAGGTCGTGGTTGCGGGTATGGAAACCCATGTTTGCGTGCTGCAAACCGTGATCGACCTGCTTGATCGTGGGCGGGAAGTTTTTGTTGTGGCCGATGCGGTGACATCGCGCAAACAGGATGACCGGATTTTTGGCATTGAACGCATGCGTGATGCCGGTGCGCGGATCGTCACGCGCGAAAGCGTCATGTTTGAATGGCTGCGCGTTGCTGGTACGCCCGAATTCAAGGAATTAAGTGCCCTGATCCGTTAACGCGATGTCGTTTCCGTTTGTTGTTTTTACGCCAATGCCTAATGCTCACTGGCATCGCGGTGCCTTCCTGTGTGGTTGATCAATGAGCAAGACTGCACCCGCGCCGATATTGGATAAGGCGGCACAACCGGCACATGATGTTGTCTTCCTGCCAGGTATGCTGGCCGATCAACGGTTGTGGCAGTGTGTGGTGCCGTTGTTGGAAGGTGGGCAGGGGCGTTCTGGCGGGGGTATCCGTCCCCATTTCCCTGACATGCGCGGTTATAACAGCATCGAAGACATGGCCGATGCCATAGCGGCGATGTTTTCAACACCGGTGGTACTGGTGGGCATGTCGATGGGCGGATATGTGGCGCTGGAACTGGTGCGCCGCTTTCCCGGTTTGGTGTCGCATATGCTGCTGGTAAATACCCGGTCAAGTGGCGAGGATACCACCAGCCGCCGCCGGCGGGAATTGCTGGCCCGGATGATGCGCCAGCAAAAAACCTTTCGAGGTTTTAATGACGATATGCTGGCCCGCGCACTTGATGCCAACCATCCTGATCACCGTGAAAATGTCGCGATCCTGGGCGATATGGCAAACGCCCTTGGCCGGGATGTTTGTTGTGCCCAGCAAATTGCCGTGGCCCGACGGCGTGATTATGACGCCGATTTACCCCACATCGCCATCCCGTGCCATGTGATGTGGGGCGAAAAAGATGCGATTATTCCCCCACATGACCAGCGTGATTTGGCCGCAAAAATACCCGGTGCGACCTGGCAGAGCGTTGCCAATGCCGCACATTATGTGCCGCTGGAAGCACCGTATATGTTTGTAGATGCCCTGTGGAGCCTTTTGCAGCGTTAGGTATGCAGGACAGGTATCTGATGCCCGTTTTAATTAGCAGGGCGCAAAGCGCGAACAGCGATTGTCGTTGCGGTCAGGCTGGTTGATCGGGAACAGGTAATGAATGATGGCCGGTGCCATTTGATCAAGCTGTTGCTGGTCGATCGGTGTTTTGATATTGGCGCGCAGTTCGGAAACTATGCTGTCGCCCGAACAAAAGGCAAATCGGACAGGTGTTGTCGTTTCACTTGGTGCCGTGGTGGCCGGCGCGTTTTGCGGATTTTCGCACATACTATTGCGTGATGTATCCTGCGTTGGATTCACAACAACAACCATCCGGTGTTTGGGGCGCAGGGTAGGGTGCGTATCATTGCTGTCTGTGTTTGCCATTTCGGCCCTGGCCGTTTCCGGGGTGATGAACTGTAACTGCGGGGCAAAACCGCGCCCGGAAAACAGTTTGGCCCAGCTTTCATCATCAATGCCCGTTTGCCCGTCATGGACTTCCATCACCATCACATTTGAGGGGGCTGCATAACGTTTGAAGCCTTCAACATTTGTTGTGTCGTAAAACGGGGCTTCGATGGTGTTGCCGCTGCATGCCGCCAAAAGGGGGGCGGCAATGCCAAGAACGGCAATCAAAAGGGAATATTTGCGGGCTTTGGCGGACATGGAAGGCGGGCTCCTGTGGGGTATCCCGATAAGGGGCGGGGTATCAAACGGTTGCGACGACTTGATACAATTTCGGGATCGGAGGGTTACAGATGGCGCATAAACTGCTGATCATCAGAACATAGTCCGAAGGATCACAAAATGTCAGTGTCTTCGCAAAATTTGTCGCAAGCAGCCTTTGAACAGGCACCCAATGAAGGGTCAAATCGCCCGATCTGGCTGGTCCCGGCATTGCACTGGATGATGGCAGCGTTAATCATTACGGCCTTTATCATTGGCAAAAACATGGAAGACCTGCCGCGTGATCAGCGCCTTTCGGTGTTGGGATGGCATATTCTGGTGGGGTTATCGGTATTGGGGCTGTTTTTGCCGCGCATTATCGCCGTTATTGCCAATTCGCGTATCGCGACAGCGAAAACCGGCAGAGTGCAGGATAAAGCCAATTTTGCCGCCTGGATCATGCAGGGCATTCTTTATGTGTTGATGCTGGCAATACCGCTGACCGGGTTAACGGCAATGACGACGATTGGTCGCAATTTCCCGGTTCTTGGCCTGTTTTCCTTGCCAAATTTCGCCAATAATCACCAATTGCACGAGGTGATGGAAGGTATTCATGGCACGATGGCAACGGTGATGATTATTCTGGCGGGCCTGCATGGGGTGGCAGCACTTTGGCATCATTTCGTGCTGAAAGACGATGTTTTACGCCGTTATTTGCCAGGCAAAGGATAACCCCTGATCACGCGGGTCAAAACCGTGCAATTCGCAGCAAAGCGGCCGGGTTTGGTTAGAAAACCGACCGGCCGATTGCTTCGATCAGCATTTCAAGGGCGGCAATGCCCGCAGCCGAATTACCGCGGGCATCCAGCCGTGGTGACCACACACAAACCGAAAATTCCCCCGGAATAACGCCGATAATGGCACCACCAACCCCGCTTTTGGCCGGGATACCTACGGAAAAGGCGAAATCGCCAACGCCGTCATACATGCCGCATGTCAGCATCAGGGCATTAATGCGCCTGGTTTCGGCGGGGGATAAAACCATATTGCCGTCAATGCCAATGCCTTGATTGGCGAGAAACAGGGTCGCACGGGCCATTTCCCGTGCGCTCATGGCAATTGCGCATTGCTTGAAATAGGTGCGCACAACTGCCTCGACCGGGTTATCGAGCTTTTCAAAGCTTTTCATCAGATAGGCAATGGCGCGGTTGCGGTTGCCATGCTGGTCTTCGGATAAATACACATCATTATCGGCGCGAATATCGGGATTGCCGCTTAACCGGCCTAAAAATTCGGCCACGGATCGGTCCGGGTTGGCAAAGCGCGATGAAATCATGTCACAAACGCGAATGGCCCCGGCATTGATGAACGGGTTGCGCGGTATGCCTTCTTCCTGTTCCAGCAAAATCAGCGAATTAAACGCCGATCCGCTGGGTTCGCGCCTTACGGCCTGCCAAAGTTCCTCGCCGCAACTGCGCAATGCCAGCACCAGGGCAAAAACCTTGGATACACTTTGGATCGAAAAGGGAATGTCAGCATCGCCGGTGCTGTATTCCGCCCCGTTCACATCGCGAATAACCATGGCAAACCGATCACCGGGAACAGCGGCAAGGGCCGGGATATAATCGGCATTGCGTGCGGTTTGAAAATCGCGCTGTTTTACACGTTCAGCAATATCAGCCAGGATTGATGCATAATCGGCAGGCATGGGAATTTCCGCGAAAAGGGGACAAAAAACCCGGCACGCAAATGCCGGGTTTGATGAAGATGGTATTTAAACTGCCTTAAACGTCGATATCCTGGACAAAGCGGGCATGTTCCTGAATGAACTGGAAACGCAGTTCCGGCTTTTTACCCATCAGGCGACCGACAAGGTCTTTGGTCTGTTCTTTTCCGTCCGGTTCGGCGGCATCGGGCAGGGTGACACGCAAAAGGGTGCGGTTTGCGCGCGACATGGTGGTGTCACGCAACTGCTGGGATGGCATTTCACCCAAACCTTTAAAGCGCGAAATTTCGACCTTGGCGGGGTTCTTGAACTCGGTATTTAACAGCTGTTCTTTTTCGGCATCATCCATCGCATAGATGCTTTTTCCGCCCTGTGTCAGACGGTAAAGTGGCGGCATGGCCAAAAACAGGCTGCCATTTTCGATAAGACCCGGCATTTCCTGATAGAAGAACGTCATCAGAAGCGATGCGATATGTGCGCCGTCGACGTCAGCATCGGTCATGATGATGATGCGTTCATAGCGCAAATCTTTCAGGCTGAAATCAGAACCGGTACCGCAGCCAAAGGCTTCGATCATGTCCTTGATTTCCTGGTTGGCCATCATTTTTTCGCGGGTTGCCGATGCCACGTTCAGGATTTTACCGCGCAGCGGCAAAACGGCCTGGGTTTCGCGGTCACGGGCCTGCTTGGCCGAGCCACCTGCCGAATCCCCTTCGACGAGGAAAATTTCAGTACCCGCCGCAATCGAACGGGAACAGTCCGTCAGCTTGCCGGGCAGTCGCAGGCGCCGTGTGGCAGACTGGCGTTTGGTTTCTTTCTTTTCCTTGCGGCGCAGGCGTTCTTCGGCACGCATAACAATGCGTTCCAAAAGCCGCTTGGCATTTTCGGTATCACCGGTCAGCCAGTGGTCAAAATGGTCACGAACGGCAGTTTCAACCAGTTTGGTTGCGTTCTGCGTGCCCAGTTTTTCCTTGGTCTGACCCTGAAATTGCGGGTCCGGGATGAAGACTGACAGCATAATGCAGCCACCACCAAAAACGTCTTCGGCGGTGATGGTTGATGCCTTTTTCATGCCGACCATATCGCCATACGCCTTGATGGCCTTGGTCAGGGCATAACGGAAACCGGCCTCGTGCGTGCCGCCCAGCGGGGTGGGAACGGTATTACAATAGGAATGGAAATAGCCTTCGCCCCCTTCGGGCCAGCCCACAGCCCATTCAACCCGGCCGGGGCTGTCGGAAAATTTGGCTTCACCGGCAAACGGGCGTTCGGTGACCATCTCGCGACCCTTCAGGGTCATTTCGAGATAGTCCAGAATACCGTTGGGGAATTTCAGGACTTCTTTTTGTGGGGTCGGATCATCGCTGGTCAGAAGCGACGGATCACATGACCAGCGAATTTCAACGCCCTTGTAAAGATACGCCTTTGACCGCGCCATCCGAAAGATGGTGCCCGGTTTCAGTTTGGCGCGCGCCCCGAAAATTTCGGGGTCGGGGCGGAAAATAACCGTGGTGCCGCGGCGGTTGTTTACCGTGCCGCCATCCTGCAGCGGGCCTTGCGGGACACCGCGCGAATATTCCTGAAACACCAGTTTGCGATCACGCGCGACTTCAACACGGAATTTGTCGGTCAGTGCGTTCACCACCGACATACCCACACCGTGCAAACCGCCCGACGTTTCATAGGCCTTGCCGGAAAATTTGCCGCCCGAATGCAGGGTGGTCAAAATCACTTCCAGTGCCGATTTATCGGGGAATTTCGGGTGCGGATCGGTCGGGATACCACGGCCGTTATCGCGGATCAGAACGGTATTGTCGGTCTGCAGTTCCAGTTCGATCCAGTCGGCATGGCCGGCCACCGCTTCGTCCATCGAGTTATCGAGGATCTCGGCCACCAGATGGTGCAGGGCGGTGTCATCGGTGCCACCAATATACATACCCGGTCGCCGGCGGACAGGTTCAAGGCCTTCAAGGACCTCGATATCTTTGGCGGAATATGCGTTTGCGGTGCTTTGGTTTGAATCTTCGAAAAGGTCGGTCATGTTCCCCGGAACGCAACTGGTTGTTTTAATAGCATAATCTGGTGCGCAGGCCCGAAATGGCGATTGTTGCATATAACGCATTACCGCTATACCCAACTCGACGCTGGCAAGGCCTGCCGATAAACGAGTACCATAAGATTTAAATCCCGGCTCATAAAAATGTTTTTCGTTTTGCAATGCAACCGGGTTCGATGAAAAAAATACAGGATCAGGCCGGTCTTTCGGCAACCAGGAGTGAGTGCGATGGTCGATAAAAACGAAACCGCCAACAGTGAAGGCGCAATGCCGCGTGGGGATATGTGCACGCGGACCCTGGCAATGCCTGGCGATACCAACCCCAGCGGCGATATTTTCGGCGGTTGGCTGATGTCGCAAATGGATATTGCCGGTGGCGTGCTTGCCAGCCAGATCGCGGAAGGCCGCGTTGCCACCGTCGCGGTTGATGGCATGACCTTCCACCGCCCGGTTTATGTTGGTGATGTTGTCTGTGTTTATGGCGATATCGACCGTATCGGCACCACATCCATGGTGCTGCATCTCGAAGCCTGGGTTTTGCGCCGCAACCAGCCGCCGCGCATCAAGGTGACCGAAGCCACCTTTACCTTTGTCGCCATCGACGCCAATGGCCGCCCGCGCCCGGTGCGCAAGGATGAAGCGAGCGTTTAAGAGATATTTTTCCTGCATGGTGCAGATCATTTATTCCCTACGCGTCAATAAAAAGACGGGGCGCGAAACCCCGTCTTTGATCGTGTGATGTTCAGTTTGGATTTTCAGGCAATGGTAATGATCAGTTTGCCGTTAACATTGCCACTTTCGAGTGCGAAATAGGCGTCGTTAACGGTTTCGAGTGTGAATTCCCGTGGATCAATCTGAAGTTTTAGCTGCCCGGCATTTGCCATGCGGGTGGCTTCAGCCATGATGTCACCGTGACGTTGGCGGCGCTGGTTTGCCAGTAAGGGGGTTAAGGTGAAAACGCCCGAATAACTGGCGCCTTTGAACGACAAGGGTGCAAGGGCATGGGTGCCCCAGCCAAGGCAACTGGCGACATGGCCAAATTCGGAAACGGCCTGGAAGGCGGCATCAAGGCCCGGGCCCCCAATGGTGTCGTATACGACGTCAAAGCCGGTATTGTCCGTATGGGTTGCGACATAATCGGCGACTGTGTGGTGTTCGTAATTAATAAAAGTTGCGCCCAGCGATTCAATGACCGGGCCTTTTTTCGCTGAATCAACCGCATAAACAATTGCACCGCGTGCACGGGCAATTTGAATGGCCATTTGGCCCACCGCACCGCCACCACCAATGACCAGAACTTTTTTCGGCCCCTGCAGCTTAACCCGATCTACCAACCCTTCCCAAGCTGTAATAAAGGCCAGAGGCAAGGCGGCGGCTTCGCGGATTGAAAATGTATCTGGTACCAGGGCAAGCAACCGGGCATCGACTGCGGCATATTGTGCCAGCGCCCCCTGTAGGCCACCAACACCGCCAGTCATGCCATATACAATGTCACCAGGCTTAAAGCCGGCGACATTTGTGCCGGGCTCCACCACTGTTCCGACCATATCAATACCCAAAATGCCGGGCAGAGGGTGGCGGGCATGGGCGGCATTGCCACTTCGAATTTTGGTATCAAGCGGGTTCACACTGCTAGCCTGAATACGCACCAGAACAGTGCCATCCCCCGCGACCGGACGGGGCAGGTCGGTGATTTTGAATTCATCATTTTGGTGCGCCAGAACGGCGGCTTTCATCATGGGCATGTGACGTCTCCGGTAAAAAGGAACTACCGAAGGATCGCTCGTTGATGGATGAATGGAAATAAAAGATAATGAGTTATATCCATGCAAAAATGAATGAGTTTAGAGATGAACTGGAGTGATATCGAAGTGTTTTTGGCGGTTTACCGTGAGGGGACACTGGGACGTGCTGCGCGCAGGTTGGGAATGACCCAGCCAACCATGGGGCGCCGGCTTAAAAAGCTTGAGCAGGATATTGGCCATTCATTGTTTCAACGAACACCGGAGGGATTTATTCCCACCAGTGAAGGCGAAACCATGTTAGCCAGTGCGGAGCGCATGGAGGAAGAAGCCAATGCTCTGCAACGAGGACTGGCCGGTGGCGAACAGCAATTGCACGGGACATTGCGTCTCTCGTCGTCAGACTGGTTTGGTGTTTATGTGCTTGCACCCTTAATTGCGCGGTTTTCGGCGCAGTATCCAAACATTGTAACCGAATTGATCACCGAATCACGATTGCTGGATTTATCACGGCGCGAGGCCGATCTGGTGTTTCGAATCACACCGTTTAACGGGGCAGGTATTGTGTCGCGTAAATTGCTGGATATCGATTATGGCGTGTATTGTGCCCGCGATCAGCTATGGCCAAAGGCCGGGGACGGTAGCGGTTGTGCGCTCATTACGATGGATGAGGCATTTTCAACTATGCCTGATACCCGGTGGCTGATCGAAACCTTGCCCAACAGTCATGTTGCCTTGCGCAGCAATAACCGCGAGGTGCAGGCGCAGCTATGCGCGCAAGGGGCGGGTATTGCGGTGCTGCCCAAGGTGCTGGCGCGGTCGTTTGCACCCCTGGTTGAAATCACAATGTTGCCATCGCCACCCGGACGCACAACATGGGTTGGATATCATCAGGATATGCGCCGTTCCAAACGGTTGCGGGCATTTCTTGATACGGCGCTTATCAATGGAAACATGCTGTAAACGGGCAACAAAAAGGGCAACCCGTGACAGGCTGCCTTTAACGCTATGGATAGGTTCGTCGTTTTGTTTACCAGCTTTCGCGGACCAGCCAGACAAAGTTTTCGCCCATGATATTTACGCCAAGTTCCTGCACTATTCTGATGTGCATGGCAAGTTGGGTGGAAAAACCATTTTTGGCCCCAATGCCAGCAACAAATTTGGCATGGCTTATGGCTTTAGTCTGGATGAAAACCCGAATGTTGGGGATGCCACTTGACCATCTGGCGAAAATGTCCCCTCAAAGAAGGAAAAATATGTCGGAAAAAATATGGGCGTCACCCTGACCATCGGCCCGTGGTATGAAGATTTGATCTGACGATGTTATGGTGCCCGGCCGGATTTAGGCCGGGCACCAGCATTGCTAATCACCAGCTTTGTTGGGTCGGCATGATGAATATTTCGGCCAGATCGACATGGTTGGGGGCCTGGGCTGCGTAAAGAATGGTATTTGCAATGTCATTGCCTTCAAGGAAGGTCATTTCTTTACGTAAATCTTCCATCTGCGCTTTGATCGCAGGATCGCTGATTTGTTCGTAAAGTTCGGTCGCAACAGCACCGGGTTGAATGCAGGTAACGCGGATATTGTGTTTTTTACCCACTTCCATGCGCAACCCGTCAGAAAAGGCGGTGATGGCGTGTTTGGTGGCGCAATAGACCGTTAAACCGGCAAAAACCTTGCGCCCGGCAATCGATGATGTATTGAAAATATGCCCCGATTTGGCGGCAATCATATGGGGCAATACCGCCGACGTGGTGTTTAGGACACCATTGATATTTACATCCACCATGCGCCGCCATTCGTCGGTTTTGAATTGATCAATGTCCGAAAGCGGCATCAGCCCGGCATTGTTAAACAGGATGTCGATGGTCCCGGTGGCATCCACAAGTTTAGCAACACCGGCTTCGACCGATGCGACATCGCAAACATCCATTTCAAGGATAATGGCCTTGCCGCCAGTGGCTTCAATTTCGGTTTTCAGGGTTTCAAGGCGATCTGTGCGGCGTGCGGCGATGCCAACGGTGACGCCAGCCTGTGCCAGTTCACGTGCCGTTGCGGCGCCAATGCCGCTTGATGCGCCGGTAATAAGGGCAGTTTTACCGTTAAGATTGGGCATTTGAGGCTCCTGTTAAATTGGGGTCCCGGTTTGCCAGCCTGTCTGGCATTCCGGTTCGATCAACAGGGCGCATCCTAGGGCAGGGGTAATTTGGCTTCTTTCGGTGGATTGCCAAAACTATCGCGATATTGCGCAAACTTTCGCGTTCACGGCTGATATGGCATTTATCCCTGTCGGTATTGACGCGGTGTCATGCCGGTTTCGCGTTTGAATATCTGGGAAAAATGGCTGGAACTTTCATATCCCAGCATTAATGCAATTTCGAGAATGCCAAGATCGCTTTCGCGCATCAATTGTTGTGATTTTGCGATTTTTTGCGCGATGAAGTACCGCGAAGGCGTTGTGCCCGTGGTTTTTTTGAACAATCGTGAAAAATGATAGGGGCTTAATCCGGCTTCACGGGCGCAGGCATTAAGGTCAAACTTCTCGCCAATATGCGCCTGTAAATAGGTTTGCACCCGATGCAGGCGATGGGCGGGCAAGCGTGTTTCCAAGGGTGTGCCACCATCCTGTGTCTGACCATATTCGCGAATCAAATGCACAATCAGGCTTTGCACAATGCCCTCAATAAAGGCCTGGCTTGGCGGGAAGGGGCGAATGACTTCGTGATACAGCAGTTCCAGAAACGTGCTGACTTTATCATCACGCTGGCCTGAAACCTCGCGCAGGGTGATGTTTCGGCCTCGCGATGTGCTGGTTTCTTCGGCAAGTTTTTCAAATACCGGCAGGGGCAGGTAAAGATGCAGCACTTCAAACGGCGCGTCGCCCTGTGCTTGCCAGCGAATTTCATAGGGGTTCTGCGAATGGATCAGGAAAAAATCGTGGGCTTTGACATGGGCGGTTTGCCATATCCCGCCCAATTCGCGTTCATCGACCAATGCGGCCCCGCGTACAACCCATACCAGCATGGGTTCGCGAACGGCGGGCACCAGAAACGGGTCCACAACATGCTGATGGGCATAAAGCTGCATGTAAATGTCGTTTCCCGGCGCATCATCGTTCTTTAGTAAATTGCGACTGGGCACAAACCCATCCATGCCGCGCGGCGATGTGCGAAAGGTTGGTGCCGGTTCTTTGGTCGGGTTTGTATTGCGGGGAAGATGTGGCAACTTTTGTTGCCCTCCTGTGCCGGGCAGGTGCCCCGGCCGGTTAAGGGCCGGGGGGTAACTGCTTCGCGTTTTACCAGCTTTCGCGGGCGACACGGATAAAGTTTTCGCCCATGATTTTATCAACATCGTCGGGCAGGTAGCCTTCGTTGATCAGGGCATCGGCCAGCATGGGCATTTTGCGCGGGTCAAACACGGCGGCACCCCCGGCATCGGGGCCATAGCCACGGTCTTTGGGCCAGTAATAACCGTTATCGACACCGTCGGGGAAATCGTTGGCCCCTTTAACAGACGGCATCGTATCAAGGCCGATGCCGACATGGTTTACCCCCACCAGCTTCACCAGATAATCGATATGGCGCACCATATCGGGGACGTCGGGTGCATTGGCCGATTTGATGAAACGCTGGAAACCGCAAACGCCGATCACACCATTGGTCTCGGCACAGGCCTTGATCTGTTCATCATCGATGCAGCGTTCATGCCCGCCCAGAACCTTGGGGTTGGCGTGGCTGAAAACCACAGGCTTGCTGGATGCCCGCATAATATCGAGGCTGCTTTGCCGCCCGGTATGCGAACAATCCATGATCATGCCCGACGCATTCACCGCCTTGACGATTTCATGGCCCAGCGCGGTCAGCGGGATATCGGTATCGTGGCAACCGCCCGCGACGGAATTGTTGCGGTTATAGGCAAAGTGAATTTGCTTTACGCCCAGTTTGGCAAATACCGGCACCATTTCGGGCATGTCCTGGAGCATGACAGACCCTTCAAGGTCAAAGCCAACGCCAAGCAGGCCGGCCTTTTTGGCCTTTGCCAGATCGTCGAATGTTTCGATCTGCATATATTTGTCGGGGTGGACGGCAATCTTGGCGCGGAATGCGGCAATCACCCGCATGATATGCGCAACCGAATTCATGTCCATGCCGACATTGATGCAGACATAGTCGATATTGCCCGCACGATAGGTATCAAGCAGGTCGATTGGCACAATCGGGTCCAGCGGCAGGCAGGCATGGGCATCCCAGGTGAAGGATGGGATATGCTTGCGCTTGTAATTGCTAAGCGTGCTGTCTGCGGGGGCGAAGGGTGTTGCGAATTGGCTGGTGGTGGTGGCAGTCATGGTATCTCCGGTCAGTCCCAGTCGACAAAGCTGTCAATAACGGCACGGTCATATCCGCCTGCCGCCTTGTAAAGCTGCTGTGAATAGGGATGTTCAAGTGAACCCTGGGCAAGCTGGCTGGCGGTGGCGCGTTCAACGATACGGCCGCGATTCATGATTGCGATATCATCACATACATGCGCGACAACCGCCAGATCGTGGCTGACCATGACATAGGTAAGGCCCAGGTCACGGCGCAATGCCGCCAGCAGATTTAGCACCTCAGCCTGGATCGAAACATCCAGTGCCGATGTTGGTTCGTCGAGCAGCAGCACGCTGGGTTCCAAAATCAGCGCACGGGCGATGGCAACGCGCTGGCGCTGCCCCCCCGAAAGCTGATGCGGATAGCGAAACCGGAACGAATTATCCAGCCCCACCTGCTCAAGCGCCTTTACAACCCGGCGGTCAGAATCGCCCAGATTATGGACTGAAACCGGCTCGCTTAAGATCCGGTCGATGGTGTGGCGCGGATGAAGCGATCCGAACGGGTCCTGAAACACCATTTGAACCTGGCGGTAAAACGCCTTGTTGCGTTTATGGCCCAGTTCATGGCCATTCACGATCATGGCGCCTTCCCAGTCTTCGACCAGGCCGGTCATGGTGCGTAAAACAGTCGACTTGCCCGAACCGGATTCGCCGACCAAGCCAAAGGAACCATTTTTCGGCACCTTCAGTGATACATCCTTCAGCACATGGTTCTCGCCAAACCAGGCATTGAGATTTTCAATTTCAATCATTGGCTTATCCTTCCGCCCAGCTTGCCTGGCGTTGCAAAACGGGCAGGTCGTCGTGATTGCCATCCATTTTCGGCAGGCAGTTTAACAGGCCCTGGGTATAGGGGTGTTTTGCCTGGTCCAGTTCGCTTGCGCTGATTTCTTCAACAACACGACCCTGATACATCACCAGCACCCGATCACAGAAACTCGACACCAGATGTAAGTCGTGGCTGATAAAAATCAGCGCCATGCCGCGTTCGCGCACCAGATCATCAAGAATTGCCATCACCTGCAACTGCACCGTCACATCAAGGGCGGATGTCGGTTCGTCAGCAATGATCAGTTCCGGCTCGGGGATCAGCATCATCGCAATCATCACGCGCTGGCCCATCCCGCCCGAAACTTCGTGCGGATAGGATTTGAATACGCGCTGCGGGTCACGGATTTTCACCGCTTCCAGCATTTCAATGGCGCGATGCGTGGCTTCTTTGGTGCCGACCTTGTAATGTTCACGGTAGGCCTCGATGATTTGATCACCAATCGTCATCACCGGGTTAAGCGAATATTTCGGGTCCTGCATGATCATGGAAATGCGCGCACCCCGCACCTTGCGCCATTGGCGGGGGCTCAGGTTGCGCAAATCAACATCGTGGAACTGCATTTCATCGGCTGCAATGGTGCCATTGGCGGCGGTCAGCCCCAAAATGGCACGTCCGGTCTGCGATTTGCCCGAACCCGATTCACCAACAATACCCAGCCGTTCCCGGCCCAGGTCAAACGAAACGCCGCGAACGGCATTGACCGGCCCCTTGGATGTGCTGAAGGTCACGGTCAGGTTTTTAACCGATAACAGTTTTTCCTGGCTCATGGTCAGTCTCCTCCGCGCGGGTCAAGAACATCGCGCAGGCCATCACCCAGCAGGTTAAAGCCCAAACTGACAACAAAAATTGCCAGGCCTGGCACGGTCGAAACCCACCATTGCTGCAACAGGAACTGGCGGCCTTCGGAAACCATGGCACCCCATTCCGGCGTGGGCGGCTGTGCACCCAGGCCCAAAAAGCCAAGGCCCGCTGCAATCAGGATCATGCCGGCCATATCGAGCGTCACACGTACAACAACCGAACTGATGCACATGGGCATGATATGCCCCAGAATAAGCCCGCTGCTGGAAACGCCCTGCAGGCGGGCTGCATCAATATAGTCCGATTTGCGAACCGTGATGGTTTCGGCACGTGCGATACGGGCATAGGGCGGCCATGCCGTTAATGCGATGGCAAGCACGGCATTTTCAAGCCCCGGCCCCAGGGCCGAAACAAATGCCAGTGCCAAAATCAGTTTCGGGAAGGCGAGGAAAATATCGGTGATGCGCATTAAAACCGCATCAACCCAGCCACCAAAATAACCCGATACCGTGCCAATCAGCAGGCCGACAGGGGCGGCAGTAATGGCAACAAGCCCCACGACCATCAGGGTATATTGTGCGCCATAAATCAGGCGCGATAAAATATCGCGTCCCAGCTGGTCGGTGCCAAACCAGTGTGTCGCACTGGGCGGGCGGATGCGGTTGGTCAGGTCGGCCGCAATCGGGTTGTAGGGGGCAAGAAGGGGGGCGAAAATCGTAATCAGGATCAGGGCCAGCACAATGCCAAGGCCGATCATGGCAAGGCGGTTTTCTGTCAGCTTGCTCCAGGCCAGCCAGGCGCGGCCGCAACGGGCCTGAAAGCGCGACTGCGGCGTGTTGGATGTCAGCCAGCTTCGCAAACCGCCAGAATTTTGTTGGGTCACTGTTTGCATTTTTTTACCTTCGGGCGCGCGGATCAAGCAGGCGATACAAAAGATCGGACAGCATATTGACGCCAATAAACACGGCACCCACCACAACGGTTCCACCCAGAACGGCGTTCATGTCGGCATTCAGCAGTGAATTGGTGATGTAAAGGCCAAGTCCCGGCCAGGCAAAAATTGTTTCCGTCAGAACCGACCCTTCCAGAAGGTTGGCATAGGAAAGCGCAATCACGGTGACAAGCGGCACCATGACATTGCCCAGCGCGTGACGCCAGATGATGCGAAATTCCGAAATGCCCTTGACGCGGGCAGCAAGGATATATTCCTGGCTTAGCTGCTCAAGCATGAAAGAACGTGTCATGCGCGCAATATAGGCCAGTGAAAAATACGCCAGAAGCGATGCTGGCAAAATGATGTGGCTGACAGCATTCCAGAACAGGTCGATATCGCCATCAAGCAGGGTATCAACCAGCATCAGGCCGGTGGTGGGTTCGATAAAGTCGGCGTAAAACGCGTCGACGCGGCCGGGGCCGGCAACCCAGTCCAGCTTCATGTAGAAAACCAGAAGCCCCATCAGGCCCAGCCAGAAAATCGGCATGGAATAGCCGACAAGGCCGAAAATACGCACCAGATGATCGGGCCATTTACCCTTGTGGACTGCGGCGAAAACGCCAAGCGGTACGCCAAGGATAACGCCGATAATGGTGCCCAATGTTGCCAGTTCGAGTGTAGCGGGGAACACGCGGGCAATGTCGGTCAGCACGGGTTGGGATGTCAGGATCGATTTGCCGAAATCCCCATGCAGCACATTGCTGACATAAACAAAAAATTGCTGCCAAAGCGGCAGGTTCAGGCCCATTTCTTCACGGACCCGGGCATATACCGCCTCGGATGCATGGTCGCCGACAGCAGCGATCACCGGGTCGATCGGCAGGATCCGGCCGATCAGGAAGGTAACAAGCAAAAGCCCGAAAAAGGTGATGATGACGGATGACGCCACACGGACAACACTGCCGCCGGGCCCCGAAAGAAGACGGGCGCGTTTGCGCCCGCCCCGTCTGGTTGAAGTCACGGTAGACATCTAACCGTTCCTTAGTCCTTGGTCACAAAACGATATTTGTTGTCGTCAAACGACGGGCCAAGTTTGAAGTTATGAACGTTGCTGCGGACACCGGAAATTTCGGTTTCCTGGAACATCACCACAAACGGACCTTCTGCCATGACCTTCTTCTGAAGGTCCTTGTACATGTCGATACGTTTCTGGGTGTCGCGTTCAAGAATGGCGGCTTCGGTTTCGGCCGTCATTTCTTTCGGGTCCCAGCTGTTACGCCATGCCAGCGGTTTCGCTGCGGCATCGTCGGAATTGTCCGGGTTCCAGGCAAAGGTCGATGCGTTGGTGTTCGGGTCCTGATAATCCGCACCCCAGCGGCCGATATAAATATCATGCTGGCGGGCACGGTATTTGGTCAGGGTCTGGCCACCGTCACCCGGAATGATTTCCAGATTGATGCCAGCCTGTGCCCAGGTTGCCTGCAGCGACTGCGCCATTGCGGTAATGGCGGTGGTGTTGCGGGTATCCATGGTCACGCTAAAGCCATCCGGGTATCCGGCTTCTTTAAGCAGTTCCTTGGCTTTTTCCACATCAAGTTTATAGGGGTTATCGTTTGATGCCCCCAGGAACCCGTCGGGCAGGAAGGCCTGGTGAACGGTGCCACGACCGGCCAGAATGGTGTCTGCGATGCCATTGTAATCGACAAGATATTTAAGGGCTTCGCGTACCTTCGGGTTCGACAGATATTCGTTTTTCTGCGACAGGCCCAGATACCAGACCGTGCCTTTGGCGCGTTTCTGGAAATTGATATCGTCATTGCCTTTAAGGGCAGCAAGCTGGTCAGCTTCAAGGTTGCGCGCAATGTCGATATCGCCTTTCTGCAGCAAAAGCTGCTGCGAGGCGGCTTCGGTCACATTGCGAATAATCACGCGTTTCATTGCCGGTGCGCCGTCCCAGTAATCGTCATTGGCAACCAGCGAGAGGCTTTCATTCGGGGTCCATTTGTTCAGCTCGAACGGACCGGAACCAGCATAGGCGGTTTTCAGCCATTCATGGCCCATATCACCGTCTTTTTCATGTTCCATGACTTCTTTTTTATCGACGATCGAGCCGACACCTGCCGTCAGGCAGTACAGAACGAAGGTCGGTGCGTAGGGCTTGTCGACTTCCATCACCAGGGTATGTTCATCCGGTGCGGTGATTTTGGCATCGACATTGTCTTTGGTCAGGCCGAACTGGCCCAGAATGAAGGCCGGCGACAGGTCAAGCTTCACAACACGGCGCAGCGAAAAGGCAGCGTCTTCGGCAGTCAGCGGATTGCCCGATGCGAATTTGATGCCGTCGCGGATTTTGAAGGTAAAGGTTTTACCGTCTTCGGAAATATCCCAGCTTTCAGCAACGACGCCATGAATTTTGGAAACGTCATCAATGTCATAGCCGATCAGGCGGTCATAGGTGTTGCCCGAATATTCCGCGCCGGAAAATTCAAAAATTTCGGCCGGATCAAGGGTGATGATGTCATCAATCGAAAACGCCATAACAAGTGCGTTTTTCGGCGTGTCAGCCATGGCTGACAGTGGGGCTGTAGCCAGTGAAGTACCCAGAATCAGCCCCGCGATAAGTTTGCGCATGTTGCGCCTCCCGTCTTGGTGGTGTCGATAGAGCGAACGTTAAAATGGCAAAACCATTGTCCGCCTCATTTTTGTAACGGCGAGATGACAGCACAATTCAGGGGGGCAATCAATGCTGCGCCGCAATAAATCAGACAATTCACATGTAAATAATCGCCAAAAGTTCGTTTACGGGAAACTGCGTAAATAAAAACGATTATAAATTGTGGCATTTGCCCGGATTTTCGCGGCTACGATGCAGGGTGGGTTTAGGTAGAGTCACAGGGCGGGGAATGGCCGGGCAGGGGTATATTGTATGCCAAGCCGGATTCTATCAATTGAACCAATATATTGGTCCGCTGACACCACTTGGCGAAGCTGATTTTGCTGCGCGTATTTGAACATTTGACCGGGCTTGAGATAGTGCGGGGTGATCCCCCTGAGCGCAGATACAAAAAAAGCCGCATGATCCAAAGATCAGCGGCCTATTTGTACTCTAAAAAGAGTGGCGCGAGTGACGGGACTTGAACCCGCGGCCTCCGGCGTGACAGGCCGGCGCTCTAACCAACTGAGCTACACCCGCTCGGTGTGTGGCGCGGTTTATATAAAGGGCTGCCGGGTCTGGCAAGCGTTTTTTTGCAAAAAAATAACAGTAACTTGGCAGGCCCGGTTTTCCGGGAAAAATCGCACGCTGTTTGCTCTGTTTTGCGGGGTCGGAAAGGTGAATGGGGTTTTGGCGGCGGCAAAAATAAACCCAAATCGCAAATCGGTGCGCAGGCGGAGGATGCCAAAAACGCAAAATACGCAAACCTTTGCCCGAAAATTTTTATTCGGGCAGGCGGGCACAGGGCAAATTATGCAAATCGGGGTGGGACGAAATAAACAGGAAGAGTAAGGCCGACATCACGGCTGCCAGGGCGCAAAAACAAAAAAAACGCCAGCGAATAAATCGCGGCGTTTCTTTTGTTTTTCCCGAAGGAAAATGGCGCGAGTGACGGGACTTGAACCCGCGGCCTCCGGCGTGACAGGCCGGCGCTCTAACCAACTGAGCTACACCCGCTCGGTGTGTGGCGCGGTTTATATAAAGGGTGGTTCAGTCTGACAAGCCCCTTTTTTCATGAAATGTCGTTTTTTTTATCGGCCCAACTTTTGCGGCAGTTTGGGGCAGCGAATTTCGCCAGCAATGTCCGGGGCTTGCATATCCCACAGAATATTAATATTAGACAAACCGCATGTGTGTTCGCACATTTGGAAGCATTCTTGATGCGGATCAAGGCAAAAAATCGCGCAAAGAGCTATTTATAAAACTGTAACGTTTTCAGCTAACTACCGATAATTCCCTGCTTTTGAAGGGGGAATTCGCGGACAAGCAGGAATGGACCCTGCCATGAAAGATAATGGACCAATACCACCGCTGCTTCGCCAGATTAACGATGCTTTGACGCATGTTAGCCTGGGAGCACAAACGCAGGCCGGTCGCACCGATGAAGGTGGGCGTCAGGACCTTGCCGATATACTGACCCTGTTTCGCAGTGTCGTTATGCTGTGGGGGGCGCAAAATGCCGTCCTGAGCGGCGATGCACCACTGGCGCGGGAATGGATGAAAGCCCGTCTTGATGCCATCTCGCACGAACTTGACGCCATTCTGGCAGGCCTTGAGACATTGGGCATCGGTCGTCATAGCCCGGATATCGACGTTGCGGTTTCCGCCTTAGATAGCGGCGATACCAGCGAGGTCGACGAAAATTTCGAACTGATCGACTTCGTAAACCATGTGAAAGGCCAGCGTAGCATCTGATTAAAACGTCGCCATCATACCGACGCCTGGTTAACGGGCATCTGCCTTTGCCTTCGGGCATTGGAAAACGCGCAACGAAACTGGTTCGCCAGCCCGGGGTTTAGGGGAGGTCGGCTTTCAGATGCCAGATCACCGCGCAGTTTTTCAAACGGTGGATGCCCGTTATTTTTTTGCGCGGCGTACTGCGATAAAACGCCATCGGGGGGGGATGCGGATTGGGCGAGGGGCTGTTTACTCGCGGGGTTCGGCATAACGCGCGGCAAGTTTTGCCAGCGCTACAGTGGTTGCCTGTTCGATTGACGTCCCAAAACCGGTAACCCGACTGGCAAGAATCACGTAGATCGCATCAATATGCAATTGTGTGACCATAAGCTGGCGGCGGTTTGCCGTTGTGCGACCCGCCAGAAAAATTTCCAGCGATTTGGCAATCTGCGTCATTAACGGATAATCAAATGTGCCGCCCAGGGCTTTGGTTGAATAGGCAAGGTCGGCGCATTTTTCAACGGCAGCAGACCGCAGATCGGCATTGCCAATCGCATCAATAACCAGTTGCCGACTTTCTGTTAGATCATGGCCGATGCTGCGCACAAAAGAATCACTGCTGCGCTGGACAACTTTTTCCAGTTCTTCAAGCTGTTCCGGGGCAAGGTCAACATCGAATCCCTTGGTGAAGTTGACGGCCCGCTGCTTTAGCTCCGTACGGGGCGGGATGATTTGAACTTTTGGTAGCTTCTGTTCATTCATCTGGTTTGGGCTGTCCCGGCAGGTTGAAAGGTTGCCCGCAATTAGGGCAAACGATCTTACCTTTTTTAGTCGCCTGATACTAGTTTCTCTTGTCGGTGCCGCGGCGGTCCGGGCCATCAAACGGGACTTGGCGGCGGCGGCGGTCCGGGCCGAAATAGGTGCTGGTATTGATAAAATGGCGCGGCCGCGTGATCACGGATACAAGCCGGCTATACAGGGCCTTGGCGTTAAACGGTTTTGCCAGAAATTCGGTAATGCCAAGGTCACGCGCGGTGGTGACATATTGCTGTTCGGAATGTGCCGTTAGCATAATGACAGGCACAAACCGGTTGGGCGAGGAGGTGGAATTTCGCAGGGAATCGAGAAATTCCAGCCCGTCCATACCGCGCAAACGCCATTCGGTAATAATGATATCGACCTGCTGGGTGCGCAAAATGCGAAAGGCTTCTTCGGGTTTGCCCACCCGGCGAACGCTGACCGCCCCCAGATAGGATAATGTGTCGAACACAACCTGCGCAGATATCTTGTCGCCATCCACGACCAGAAAACTGACTTTGCTAAAATCGATTTTTGCACTCATCAGGTCTTGCATCCGCATTGGGCTGTACGGCAACCTATACCGTCAATCTTGCCAGTTCCTGCTGGCAGCAGCCGGGTTAACAGACTGTGTTACATACATTAGTTTTAATTCATTACCGGTTTGTCGGTGTGGCGGCAAGCATGATCTATGGCCTTGCGATGCCTTGAAACCAATGTTTGTGCCGCGTCGCGATCCCCCTACAGGTTTTTCAATTCATCCGGGCTGACCGAATTTTCAGCGGCATTTTCGTCGCCATTTTCGGTTTCCAGTACCAGGGTTTCACCTTCGCCATCGATCAGTTTCACCTGCACGCCGGATTCGCCAAACATTTCGGTCGAAATGTTCATATCCTGCTCCCAGCGCTCCAGAAAATCCGGGGTCAGTTTTTGCCGGTCCACATAAACCTCGGCAATACCAGCCTGGATAATGGCGCGTGCGCAATCGCTGCAGGGAAAATGCGTGACATAAAGTGCACAACCATCAAGCGATGTGCCGGTATAGCTGGCATTGTAGATCGCATTGCGTTCGGCATGTTCGGTATAGGCATATTTGGTCGGGCGCTGATGGCGTTCCTCGATTTCATCATTCACGCCGCGCGGAAACCCGTTATAGCCAACGGCGCGGATTTCCTTTTTCGGGCCGATCACAACGGCACCTACCTGCGTGCTGCGGTCTTTGGACCAGTCGGCGATATGCGCGGCCAGTGCCAGAAAACGATGGTCCCATTTGCTCATATTTGAAAATTCCCGAATTAAACCCTGGATCGTTGTTCCGCGGGCAATGATAGCTGATTTGTCTTTTAAAGAGGTCGTCACAGGGGGGTGTCCAGCGAAAAAATTGTCATTCGACCTTGGCTTAGCAGAAAAGTAACTGTTCAAAGCGGGCGTGATTCACTATTAAGGGGATACCCCCAGACACGAAAAATCAGGATATTTTGGCGCGCCCTGTTTCACTCTGGTTGTCGCGCCAGAATTCAATGGAAACCGAAAAACAACGAGGTAAAAGCGGATGCGCCGTCAACGTAAGGCGAAAATCATCGCAACCCTGGGGCCGGCAAGTTCTAGGCCGGACGTTCTGGAAAAGATCGTCCAGGCAGGCGTCGATGTCTTTCGTTTGAATTTCTCCCACGGCGAGCACGCCGAACATCAGGCACGGTTTGAAACGATCCGGGAAGTCGAAGCCAAGCTTGGTCGTCCGATTGGCGTTCTGATGGATTTGCAGGGCCCGAAGATTCGGGTTGGAACTTTCGCCGACGAAAAAATCACCCTGGAAGCCGGTGCGCAATTCCGGTTTGACATGGACAAGAAGCCGGGGGATCAGACCCGCGTTTCGCTGCCCCATCCCGAAGTTTTTGCCGCGTTGCAGCCGGGTGCAAGCCTGCTGCTTGACGATGGCAAGCTGCGCATGCGGGTTGATAAATGCGATGAAAATTCAGCGGATTGTACCGTTGAAATCGGCGGTCCGCTGTCGAATCGCAAGGGTGTTAACCTGCCTGACGTGATGCTGCCGATGTCGCCGCTGACCGAAAAGGACCGTATCGATCTGGTTTACGGTCTGGAAATGGGTGTCGATTTCGTTGCCCTGTCCTTCGTTCAGCGCCCTGAAGACGTTGCCGAAGCACGCAAGCTGGTCAATGGCCGTGCTGCCATTGTTTCAAAGCTGGAAAAACCGCAGGCAATTGAACATCTTGATGAAATCGTCGCCCTTTCCGACATCATCATGGTGGCCCGTGGCGACCTTGGCGTTGAATGCCCGCCCGAAGATGTTCCGATCCTGCAGAAACGCATCATCAAGGCCTGCCGTGAAGCCGGTAAACCGGTTATTGTGGCAACCCAGATGCTCGACTCCATGGTATCGAACCCGGCACCGACCCGTGCCGAGGCATCCGACGTGGCAACTGCCATTTATGATGGGGCCGATGCGGTCATGCTTTCGGCAGAAAGTGCCGTTGGCAAATATCCGATTGAAACCGTCAGCATCATGAACCGCATCATGGTTCGTGTTGAACGTGACGAACTTTATTTCCGCCTGCGCGAAGCATCCCGCCCGGATCCGGAGCATAATGCTCCTGATGCGATCAGCGCTGCTGCCCGCCAGGTTGCCGGAACGATTGGTGCCAAGGCCGTGGTGACCTATACCACCTCTGGCTCGACGGCATATCGTTCGGCACGCGAACGGCCGGAAGTTCCGATTCTGGGCCTGACGCCGAAAATTCAGACAGCACGTCGTTTGGCGCTGTGCTGGGGGGTTCACCCGGTCTTTACCCGCGATGCCACCAATTTTGGTGAAATGGTGGGTATCGCCTGTGACGTCGCCAAGCGCGAAGAATTTGCCGATAACGGTGATTCGCTGGTTATTACCGCAGGTGTTCCGTTCGGTACGCCCGGTGCGACCAATATTCTGCGAATCGCATGGCTTTCGGGGCGTGGCTGATTGCCGTTGGCATCACCGCTTTATCCTGTTGCAAAGGGCTGCCTTCGGGCGGCCCTTCGTGTTTTTCGGCACTTCATTTTTTGCGGTGTTGGTTCGTTCTTTAACTTACTCCCATACACCCGCGCATCGGTTGTCAGTGTTTGGCGCGTTTGAAAACGTAGTTCCCTGTTTCCGGGGATTGACCGGGGTTCGGCCTGGTTTGGCTTCATTACAGTCCTTTTCAAATCGTTCAAAATTTGCGTTCTGCCGGGCTGCAAAAGGGGCAGTGCAGTGCGCGTTAAGGCTGTGGGGCGCTAAACATATGGCATCTCTGGGTTTTGGCAGGTGGCGTTAAGGTTTTTTTGAACATTTCTGCCGATAGTGAAAAACATGGAAATAAGCCTGCCATGGGGACAGTTTTTTGGCAGGTCTTTGGTTTAAAAAGAACTTTTGGGGCTGATCTGTTGTTCTGGCCGGGCCACCTTGCTACAAGGATGGCGGTCAATTTCCAGATTGAACCGGGGAATCGGCAAATCGGTGCCAAAACCCAATAAAAAGTGGGGATACAAAAGAACATGCTGGCCTGGATGTTCAATCGGCAAAAATCAAAGGACGCGGATAACAAGGACCGCGCTGGCGATAAATTGCGCGAACTGGCCGACATTGTTCGCACCGTTGCCCCCGACGAATTCTCCATGAACAAACCGGTTGCGACCCGGTCCGATATGTCGGCGCGGTCGTCGAACCCGCATGATCATTCCTCGCCTGAGGACGAATCATTTTTAAGCTTTGCGGCCCGCATTGGTGCCGATGAAGACGAATATGATGACGACGATGATGCCTTTTATATGCCGACCCGCCATGGCGAGGATGACAGCGAAGCGCGCATGGATGTGTCGCGCCGTTTGCGCCGCCATTTGCCCGACATTACCGCGTCCCAGCGCATGGAAATGGTCGACGAGTTTATGGATGCCATTGTGCGTCTGGCCGATTGTTATCGCCCGCAGGTGATTGCGCTGATCGAACAGGAACTGGGCCATACCCCATATCTGACCCGTCAGGCAGCCAACCGTTTGCGCATGGATCTGGCAAATATCGGGCAGGTTCATATTGTTGAATATGTTGAACTGTTAAACGATTCCGATTTTCTGGATCTGGTGCGTGGGCGTGGCGAATTTACCACCACAGCCCGGACGCGGGATCGCATGCGCGCCAATATGGCCCACGCCCGCCGCGCGCAGGACCGTAACGACGCCACCAAGGTTGGGCTGTTTGCCCGCCTGCGTCAGGGCGAAGAAGCGCCTGAGAATGTCGTTGAAATCGCCCCGCATTTTGACCGGTCCGCATCGCGTAAAAACGAAACCCCGGAAGAACGCCTGCTGAATGGCCGGGACCGTTTGTCCCGCCAGGCGCAGCGTCGCATGGCGCATTTTATTGCAGCCTCGCTGTTTGATACGCTGGTTGAAGAAGGCCGCCTGCGCGCGGAAGTCGCCCGTGCCGTTCGTCAGGCCGTGCGTCAGCGCATTGAAAAGGTCCGGTTCGATAGCCGCGTTGCCCGCGATACCCGCCCGCCCGTTGGCGAAGATATCGCCAATGCCGACCTGTCGCTTGAAGGCAATACATTTTCTGATGGCCCCGCAACGCGTGGCCCGACGGTTGAGCAATATGTGCTTGATGCCCTTGCCCGCAATGATGACGAGGCCGTGGTGCGTGAACTCGCACGTTATGGCCAGTTGCCGCCATCTGTTGTGGCAAAAATTCTGGATTCGGGCAGTGCACGCGCCATAACGGCAATGGCTTGGCGGGCAGGGATGTCCGCGCAGTCTGCTGTTGTGCTGCAAATCAGCTCCGGCATTGACGAAGACGCGCTGGAAACACCAGGTACTGGCGGGCGCTTTGGCATGCCGCGCGCTGATATGGACTGGTATATCGATTTCTTCACCGATCCCGCGACCCCATCTGCGGCAGAAACCCAGGCCGCGGCCGAAAAAGCAGCCAAAAAGGCCGCCGAAGAAGCCGCAGCCAAGGAAGCTGCCGATGCCAAAGCTTCAAAATCGCCCTCCTTGCGGCGTCGATTCGCGCGTAAGGGAGACTAAGCGCCAATGTCGCTTGACCTTGGGATTTCCTATGACGGTTTGAAATATGCGCTATCCATCAAGGATAGCTATCGCACGCGCGAACCGTTAACGGTGACCGGCGCGGGCGATAAAAAGCGCCTTTTGATGCCGGAACATTTGCTCAGCAATGATCTGGCGCTGTTGCAATATGATGATCCGCTGGCTTTGGCCGTGATTGCCACCAAAGACCCGGAAAGCCCGATGGCATTGGCGGCAGCAACCCGTATGGGCCCCCATGCCAAATGCAAGGAACTGATTACCGGTATTTTTGAAGTGGTTGGCGACGCCACCAAGCACGAACTGGTGCATGACTGCATCAAGCTTCTGACCAAAAATGCGTTCAGCCCGGAATCGATGCATGTAGTGCGCAATCGCGCATCAAACCATGTGTTGGAAATTCGCGAATTTTATCGCCGCGCGATGACGGAAAATTTGCGTGCTTTGCTTGATGGCAAGCGGGAAGCGCGTGATTTTGTTGATGAATTTATCGAGCTTGCGACCAGCGGCAATTTGCGCATTGAAATCTACAAGCGTCTGGTGATCAAGCTGATGCGCTCGGATGCCGTGCGCCCCAGTGTGAAATTCATGCTGCTGGAGCGCCTCGATTGTTTTCCGCAGATGGTCAAAATCCAGATTGTGTCCGAGGTCAATGCCGCGCCCGATACGGCCGAATATCAGACCCTGAAACAAGAACTCCGCTGGATTTACGAAGCCAAAACCCGCGAAACCAAACGCGATACGGCAGAGCGTTCGGCAAAATCCTGGCTGGCACCATCCCGGATGGATTTTGCGACTGCGGCTGGCATGCAAAATAGCCGCAACGCCGACCAGCAGCGTGCCCGGGATCCCTATCATGGCGGTAAATCGGCCATGCCGGGCTTTAACAGCCGCGATATCGCCTCCTGGCTTAGCTAGGCCTGCTATCTTTTCCATCACATGAACGGATGGTGGGGGGGGGCGCTCGTTTGATCTGCCTGCGCCCTGTGGTGCGTGTCGGCGTCAGTTAACCCGCAATCGCCCGGTTCTGGTTGCTGGCAACGTTGGCGTTGCGTGCGGGCAGGGATGGCGTTTCGTTCTGTTGTAGGTAAACCGTGCAGACAACGCGCAAAAGCGATGCAAAATTCGGGATATTACCGCGCTGGGCGACGACTTCGTCATGCAGAAGCCCCAGGAATTGCGGTGTGCTGTAACCATCCTTCAGGGCAATTTCATCGATAATCTGCCAGAAACGCTGTTCTAACCGCAGGCTGGTGACAACACCATTGATCCGAACTGATCGGGTTGTTGTTTCATAAAGTGCCGGGTCGGTTCCTGAATAGATATTGCACATGACATTCCCTTTCCCTGGCTTTGTTTATTTGCATCCTATGCTGCGCATCGGATTCGGCCATCATCCTGTCAGATGGCCGGAACCGCCACGTAGCGCGCCTAAAATTGCCTGCAAATCGTGCGGGAAGGCTGGGGAAATGGCAAGTTGTATGTGCAGGCTTGGCGGCAGCGTGCGGATATGCAGGGCAGGATTAGGATGCGAAGAGTGCGCATCGCAAAAAAGGCGGCAATGTTTTGTGCGTTAACATTGCCGCCTTTTATTTAAGGCCCATCAGCTTGGTATGGGGGCTTGGTCACCCACATGCAGGTCTTAAAGGTTGATGGTAGTGCCCAGAACCTTCAGGAACTGTGCCATCCATTGCGGGTGTGCGGGCCATGCCGGGGCGGTTACAAGGTTGCCATCGGTATGGGCGGCATCAATATCGATTTCCATGTAGGTGCCGCCAGCCAGTTTGACCTCGGGCGCGCAGGCCGGGTAGGCGGAAATCTTGCGATCGCGGATAATATCGGCCGCAGCAAGGATTTGCGCACCATGGCAAACAGCCGCAATGGGTTTGTTATCGGCGTGGAATTCCTTGACCAGTGCAATCACCTTGTCATTCAGGCGCAGATATTCCGGTGCGCGACCACCGGGAATAACCAGGGCGTCATAGTCACTGGCTTTTACATCGTCAAAATTGGCGTTCAGCGCAAAATTGTGACCGCGTTTTTCGCTATAGGTCTGGTCGCCTTCAAAATCGTGGATTGCGGTGCGCACGCTATCCCCGGCTTTTTTGTCCGGGCATACGGCATCCACCTTGTGGCCAACCGCCAAAAGGGTCTGGAACGGCACCATTGTTTCGTAATCCTCGGCATAATCGCCGACCAGCATCAGAATTTTTTTCGCAGGCATCGTCGTTTCTCCCGTGGTTTTTAAGGTCTTCGGGCAAAGCATAGAATATTTACACGCAGGGCGGGTAACAGCAGGCTACTACGCCGTCATAAGGCTTCATTTTTGCCAATAATCCGGCCTTATCAGGCCAATCCGATTTCGTCTGAATTTGCGGCTGCAGGCCCGTTTCAGGTCCGGTTAGCGACCGGGATATTTATGCGTTCTGAAATGGCAGGAAGGCCCTGCTGGCATGGTTCGGACCGGATGGGGGATGGGCGCAATATGATTGTTCGGGTTGAAGGTTCGATGCCTTCAAACTTGGTCCGAATAATTGGCTGCGCAAGTTGGCGTACAAAAAAACGGACACCCGTTGGGGCATCCGTTTTTTTGTTCAAACTTTCCATATCCTGGCGGCGGATGCCGGGCAGGTAGGATTGTTATTATCAGGCTTTGGTTTCGCCAGTCGTTTTATCCGGGGTCGGATCGGCATCAATGCTGGCGGTTTCGGCTTTGGTTTCTGCCGGTTTTGCTGCTTTGGTTGCCTTTGGTTTGGCGGTGCTGGCGCGGGGTTTCGGGGCCGGTTTTGCCGAGGCTTCGGCTTTTGCCTGCATCGCTGCTGAAAGGGCCTCGGCGCTATCAGCTTTCAGGTGCAAGTCACGCTGCGGGAACGGAATGGTAAAGCCGGCTGCTTCCAGTTCGGTTTTGGAACGGCGGCTCAGATCCCAGAAGGCTGCCCAGAAATCCGGCGTATTGGCCCAGCCACGCGCGGTAATATCAACCGAGCTTTCACCAAGATTGGCAACAAAAGACATCGGTGCCGGTTCGGCAAGAATACGGCTGTCGCTTGCGACCAGATTTTTCATGAATTCAAGTGCGGCATCCACATCATCGTCATAGGCAATGCCAACCTTGATATCGAGACGACGGGTCGGGTTACGCGAATAGTTGGTAATGGCGCTGTTCCAGATCTGGGAATTCGGAACCGAAATATATACGCCATCGGCCGTTTTCATCAGCGTTGTGAACAGGGTAATTTCAACAACCGTGCCCGAAACCGACCCGGCAGTAACAAATTCGTCCACGCGCAACGGACGCAGTACCAAAATCATCACGCCTGATGCGATATTGGAAAGCGTACCCTGCAGGGCCAGACCAATGGCCAGGCCGGCAGCACCAAGTACGGCGATGATACTGGTGGTCTCGACACCAAATTTCGACAGAACGGCAATAATGACAAATACGAGAATCGTATATTGCACAATGCTTGCAGCCAGCGGCTTTAAGGTATTGTCGACAAATTTGGTGTTTTTCAATGCGCGGCGGACCAGTGATGCAGCCTTGCCTGCAACCCACCAGCCAACAATAAGAATCAGAATCGCGCTGACAATCTGGACACCCATGCCCAGCGCAAATGCGCGAATCATTTCGACGATTGAGTTCGTGTCCGTGCCACTCATGCAAACCTCGTATGCTAGGTCACCAAAAAATAAGTGATCTTCTTTTTCTCTTACGGCGTAGGATGTGCCTAGGATTACATGCTTTGAAAGGGTTGAAAAGGGCACGCGGGATAGCAATAAAAATAATATCTTGGAACCTTTCGCTTTTTTGCGCGTTTCCGGTCATAATAATACCACGTTTGGTACTATTGTTAGAGTTTGATAACAACCTGAACTACTGGGGCAAAGAACATGCAGTTTCGTTCGTCTTTCCTTTTCGCACTTGGCAGCGTAAGTATGCTGGCCGCATGTAGCAGCATCGACAACTCTGGTACTGCTGTTGCTTATGGTGGCAACCCGCTGACCTATGATAGCTCGCTTGATACCGCACTTCACGGTGCCGAGCCGACAACCGCCTTCGGTAAAGACCTTAAAGCCGAATATATCGCTTACGCAGAACGCGAAGCTGATGAATGGTACGACTTCTTTGATGCTGACTTCTTTGCCCGCAAGGCTGCAAAGGTCGCACAAAATGAAACCATCCTTCCGGAAGACCCGGCAAACTGGCGTTTCGATGACCAGGAAATCGCACAGAAGCGCGCCGTTCGTGAAGAACTGATCGGCCTGCTGGACGGCGGCGCACGTGAAGCAATGCCTGACGTTGCTGCTACGGCACAGGCCCGTTACGATTGCTGGATCGAAGAAAGTGAAGAAGGTTGGCAGACCGACCTGATCACCCAGTGCTGGAAAGAATATGAAGATGCGATTGAAAAACTGAAGGCACCGAAAGCTGCTCCGGCTGAAACCCAGCCTGTTGCTGCTGCACCGCGTCTCTTCACCATCTTCTTCGACTTTGACAAATCCGCTATCACGCCGGTTGCCAAACGTGTTCTGGACGCCGCTGCTGAACAGTGGGCAACCAGCCCGGGTACGGTTTCGATCGTCGGTCACACCGACTCTTCGGGCCCGGATTCATACAACCAGAAGCTCTCTGAACGTCGTGCAGATGCAGCTGCCAGCGCCCTGATGACGCGTGGTGTCAAAGCTGATGGCGTGAAGAAAGACGCTGTTGGTGAAGGCGATCTGCTGATCCCGACTCCGGATGGTGTTCGCGAGCCGCGTAACCGTCGCGTTACCATTTCGATCGACAACTAAAATAAACAGTCGGTCATTTACCAAATCTTTGGCAACGGGATGGCATCATGCCATCCCGTTGTTTTTTTTGGATTGTCAGAAAAAGCAGGGAATCAGGCAGCGAAAGTGTGCTTGAAATGAGCAGATAAACCCATACAGTTAACTCAACATAGCGATTGAGCGGACAGAGCCTCCGGGGGGAAGATGAACACAAAGTCGTTTTGGCGAAAGAGTGTCTTGTGTGCCGTTTCGGCATTCATGGGACTTGGTATTCTGACTTTTGCAGATGTTTCCGCACAGGCGGGCGAGCCAACACCCGTTGTTCCCTTTGAAAAACTGTTCGCCAAGGAACGCGGTGATTCAAAAGTTCTGCGGTTTAATGGCTTTTCTGGCGAAATTCCCAATAAACGCATCAAGGCATTATTACGGTCCGGCCCGATTCTGGGGGACCGTGTTTTATTATCCGAAGATGTCGCGGTTTATTTCCCCGATGGCTATATCGTTCAGTCCCAGGCGCGACTGGCAAAATATGTCCCGTCGCCGGGCTTAAAGCCAAATCAGGTTTTGTCGCGCAATAATCTGGTGAAAAACCCGCGCTATAATCTGGTTTCTGAATTTGACGGTGTTTTGGGCCGCGAATGTGCCCGTGTTGCCTATGCCGATGGTTTTGCATCCCTGCGCATCAATCGCAGCGGTGTGATGTCGCTGATCACTGAAGGACCGGGCATTTTTGATGCTGTTCTTGGTGAAAATACCACCACCTACGACATTACCAGTGCTGTTAAACCCGTCTTTATGGGCAATAAGGGTCTGGTTCCCGACCTGATCCGTCTGTGCCAGGGTGGCACCAGCAAAATTGCCGGCACCCTGACGGCCCAAAAATAATCATGGTCACTGCGTTGCTGTCGCAACAATTTGCGCGGCGCGTGGGATAATATTTGATCAAATCGCAAAAGCCCCCGCGAAATTGTGGGGGCTTTTTTGTCGGCTTATTAATCAGTCTGCCAAGCAGGCAGGGCCGATGGATACGCGGTTTGATAAACATCATAACCGCGCTTTGTTCGCGGCCTTACGCAGTTTTGCGCCAGTCCGCGACAAAAAGCTGCGGGATTTCGATGGCGGGGCAGCGGTTCATCACTACTGTCAATCCTGCATCCTGCGCGCGTTTGGCGGCATCTTCGTCAATCACGTTAAGCTGCATCCAAACCGCCTTGGCATTTACGGCAATGGCTTCGTCCACGACACCGCCAGCATCTTCCGAATTGCGGAAAATATCGACCATGTCGACAGGTTCGGGAATATCGGCCAATTGGGCATAGACCTTCTGGTCATGAATTTTGCCGCCTGCCTGGCCGGGATTGACCGGAATAACGTGAAAGCCCCGATCGAGCAAAAACGCCATCACCCGGTTGGACGGGCGTTCGGGTTTGGGGCTGGCCCCGACCAGGGCAATGGTCCGGGTACGATTAAAAAGGTCGCGTAATCCGGCATTATCGGGATTGGTAAATGTGCTCATCGTCGATTCTTTCCATCAACTTTTGTGGCGCGGTATTTTTTCAATTTATGGGGGCATTGCGTCGGCACAATGGCGAAGATTGCGGCTTCACATTTTATCCTGTCCGCCTCGCGCAGAGTTGATCGCGAGTTTAAGTGACCCCGCACCGGTTTTTGCGTTGTATGGGATGGTGAAATTGCAACATGCTTGGAACGCGTTTCCAATCGGTTGCCTGCTATTAACAGAAACAGGGAAGCCCTCATGTTCCCATGGCTTGATCATTCCGGACGTTTTTCCGCCTTCAAACTGATGGTGTTTATCGCCATTCTGGTGCCGGGGTGTGTGGTGCTATGGCCTGTGCTGTTTCACGGGGGCGTATCCCTGCCCATCAAGGATGCCATTCATGGCTCGGGTGACTGGGCCATTCGCATGTTGCTGATTTCGCTTGCCATCACCCCGTTTCGCCGCGTTACCAAATTCACCAAAATCGTTCTGGTGCGGCGCATGGTCGGCCTGGCTGCAATGGGGTATGCGCTGTGCCATTTGCTGCTTTATTGCATTGACCAGTCATTTGATATTTCGCGCATCGCAACGGAAATTGCCGTTCGCATTTATCTGACCATCGGCTTTGTTGCCGTGATGGGGCTGGTGGTGCTGGGTGTTACATCCACCAACGGCATGATGCGCCGTCTGGGCCGTAACTGGGGCCGTTTGCACAAGGCCAGTTATTTCATTGCAATTCTGGGCATCCTGCATTTCTTCATGCAGTCCAAGGTCGATGTGACCGAGGCAACCCTGATGGCCGGTTTTTACCTGTGGCTGATGTTTTCGCGCTTTGCCAGCAAAATGAACTGGAAAATGAAGTCCCCCGTTACCCTGCTGGGTCTGTCGGTTGCGGCGTCGCTTGCGACGGCGGCTGTTGAATATGCGTGGTTTGCCATTGCAACGGGGGTTCCGCCGCTGCGGGTTTTGCAGGCTAATCTGCACTGGATGTATCCGCCGCGCCCGGCCTGGATCGTGCTGTTTATCGGTGTGTTGATCGCCCTGATCCCGGTTATCAAACAGGTATGGGAAAAATGGGGTGGGGCAGGTGCCGCGCAATCCGGTTCCGGGCGTGCCGCCGCACGTGGCGGGCGGGCCCGTGCCCGCGCCGCCAGCCGTTAAGCATTAAATGCTTTGTAGTGTTGCAAGGTTAAACTGCGGCATTGGCCCGGCGAACCAGTGCTGTCATCAACCCGGCCGCAATAAGGACCGAACCGCCAGCCCGCCCCATGATTTGCATGGCGCGCGGGCTGCGGAATTTTTGCCGCATGGTGCCCGCTGCCAGCGCCCATAACAGCACATTGACCATCGCCAACCCGACAAAGGTTGCAATCAGCACCGTGAATTGCGGCATTACCGGCTGATGGGGCACAATGAATTGCGGGACAAAGGCGATGAAAAAGATAATCCCCTTCGGGTTCAGCGCGGTCACAATATAGGCATGCAAAAACATGCGTGACGGGCGGTTGCGCTGGGATTCCTGTGAATCTTCAAGCTGGTGGGGTTTTTCCCGCCACATCTTGATACCCAGATAAACCAGATAGCCCGCACCCACCAGCTTCAGCACACTAAAAGCCGTTGCCGATGCCGAAAGCAGCGCACCAGCCCCCATCAAAGACAGGGTCATGGCAGTAAAATCACCCAGCGCCACGCCCGGCACAGTGGCCCATGCCGTTTGCCGCCCTTTACCCAGCGCATAGCTGACCACCAGCATCACCGTCGGGCCGGGAATGGCCAGAACAATGCTGCAGGCCAGGGCATATGTGACCCATAATTCGAATGTCATGGTGGCATTTCCCTTCTTGTTAAATTGTACTGCTTATTAAGCCGGATAAATTTTCAATTGGCAAAACCTTGATTGCATCCTGTGTCAGGGCAGTGTTTTGCTCGTGCCAATGCCTGTTGTGATGCTTTTGCAAATGGTTCTGACGTCTTCGCAAAGATATTTGCGGATGAAAACCATTCGCATCTTTGTTATTCCAATTTCCGACATTGATAATCATTCTCATGACCATGGGGTGATCATTCGCGGGACATAACCTGCATCGGGGGAAGTATGGCACAATTTGCAACGCATAATCGGCATTCCTGGCATTGGGCCTGTTTGGGGCATTTATCTGTCCCGTAAGGCATCTGCCAAATTGGCACTGTGGCAGGTCAGGTTCGTGCGGTTTGGTTCGGGAAAATATTGCCACATGGCAACCAACCCCCGGCTTTATGCCGGTAAATGCCTGATCTTTGCGGGTTGTGGTGTTTCACATTGATCGGCGCAATGGCGCCCTTTGAAACGCCGTCTACACCTGGCCCGGTGCCCACTAACCAGTTTTTAGCGCTGCTTTGACTTGCCCGATTGATGTGTCACGGGCGGGAAGGTGGCTGCTTGACGCAATTGAAAATTCAAAGAAATCAAGGATCGCGCGATGATGTGCAAAACCGCACAAAATGCTCACGCCCGCCAGCATGGTGCCCGTTTTACAGGCCGCAAAGCATTGGTCACCTTGGGCCTTTATGCTGGTGTCAGCCTGGCAGTTCTGCATGCAGCCCAGGCCCAGCAGGCCACAGATACCCCCCAAAGCGAACAGCAGGGTACAGATCCCATTACTCTTGATCCGATCCGCGTTGAAGGTATTGGCGAGCGGGGCGACGGACCGGTTCAGGGCTATGTTGCAAAACGCAGCCGTGCAGGCACCAAAACCGATACGCCGCTAATGAAAACCTCGCAGTCGGTTTCGGTTGTGCCGGCAGAACAAATCGAAGACCAGCAGGCCGGTTCCGTTGCCGAAGCGCTGCGTTATTCTGCCGGGGTCTTTACCGAATATCGCGGTATGTCGAACCAGCATGATGAAATGTATGTGCGCGGTTTTTCCTATGTCCCGCGTTATCTTGATGGTCTTGATTATGGTTTGGGGTCGCTGGGGCAGGTGGAACCCTATTTCCTTGAACGGGTTGAAGTTTTGCGCGGTCCGTCGTCCATTTTGTACGGGCAGGCCAATCCGGGCGGGATTGTTAATCTGGTTTCCAAAAAGGCAGATGGCGATCTTGGTAATTCGATGGAGCTGACAGCCGGGACGGACAACCTGTTTTCAAGTGCGGTTGATCTTTCGGGCATTCTTTCGGCCGAAAAGGGCATTTCCTGGCGTATGGTTGCCAAAGGCATTACCGAGGAAGAACAGGCAGGTGATGTTGATAAAAAACGCATTGCCGTGATGCCGTCGGTAAACTGGACCCCCAATGACCGTACTGATCTGACCGTTTCGCTGATGTATCAGAACGACCCGGATGCGGGCACACGTAACTTTTTGATGTCGCGTGGTTTGGTTACCCCAACCAGTTCGGGTTATATCCCGCAGGATTTCTATATCGGCAATCCCAATTTCGAGGAATCATCGCGCACCCAGACATCGGTGGGATATGAGCTTGAACATGCCCTGAATGATATGATCACCCTGCGTCAGAATGCCCGCTACACCAATATCGAGGCGGATGTGAAAGGCATGATCGGCTGGAGCACGATTGACGATCAAACAATTGATCGCCGTGCAACCGCCTATGGGGATGAGCTTGAGCAATATGCCATCGATAACCAGGCCCAGTTTGATTTTGCCACCGGTGCATTCGAACATACGGTGCTGGTGGGGCTGGATGCCAAATATTCCGTTCATGACGGGCAATATAAACGCAGCAATACATCCTATCCCATTAACTGGACATCGCCCGATTACGGGCCGATTGGCACGGTGGTTTATGATGGCTATTCCTATGACGAAACCACAAAATCACGCCAGATTGGTCTTTATGCCCAGGAACAGCTTGAAATCGGACAACTGACGTTAAGTGCCGGTGGCCGCCATGATTGGGCCGATAATACCTTCGAGGATAATGCCGCCGGAACATCGACCGATTATTCCGATAGCGCCTTTTCCGGGCGTTTGGGGGCAATTTACAATTTTAGCAATGGCCTTGCCCCCTATGTCAGCTACAGCACCTCGTTTGAACCGCAACTGGGTAGTAATGGCAGCGGTGCCCCCTATGAACCCGTAACAGCACAGCAATATGAAGCGGGTATCAAGTTTGGCCCCGATAGCGGGCGGTATCAGCTTATTGCCTCGGTCTACAAGATCACGCAGCAAAACGTGGTTTCGCGCGATCCGACGACAAACCTCAGCTATCAGACCGGTGAGATTGAAAGCCGTGGCTACGAGCTTGAGGCCCATGCCGAAATCCTTGATAACCTTAATCTGGTTGCCAGCTACAGCCACATCAATGCGGAAATCACCAAGGATGCCAACCCCGTCAGTGTTGGTCTGAAACGGGATCGCACGCCTGAAGACCAGGCATCTCTTTGGTTGAAACAGGACATTGTTTCAGGTGCGTTTGATGGCCTGGGTTTTGGGGCGGGTGTGCGTTATATCGGCGAAAGCACGGATCGCACCAATACCATCGATGTGCCCGACGTTACCCTGTTTGACGCCATGCTTAGTTATGATCTGGCAAGTGTTTCCACGCGGTTGGAAGGCGCAAAGCTGCAGCTTAATGTCACCAACCTGACAGATGAAACCTATGTCGCCAGCTGTGCCGGTTCGACATCATGTTTCTATGGGCCGGGCCGTACTGTTACCGCCACCCTGAAATATAGCTGGTAAAAAATGGCACCGATGAAACGGTTTTATTTGATCATGGCGGGTGTCCTGGCGGCAGTGTTTGTAACGGGCACAGCGTTTTCCTGGGCTCAGCAGGCAAACAACACCCCAAAACCCGAAACATCATCAATGACATTAACAAAGGACGGGGCGCTTGATGCGCCCCTGCCACCCATTGGGCACAGCCTGTTTATCGCGCTTGATACCCGATCGGGCGATTATGTGCGTGCAACCCTTGCAAGTGGTGATGCGCCGGTTGATCTGCGATTGGTGGATGCTGATGGTAAATCATTGCGCCAGTTACTTACCTATTCCACTGGTAAGGGCGAATTTCAGTTCATTGCCCCGGCTGGTGCAATCGCGTTAAAGCTTGATCGTGCCAGCACGGATTTTATTCCCTATCCCGTTCATGACAACGCACTGGCCGGGCAGGGCGATGAAAGTGCAGCCAGCGCGACATTTCAGCTTTCAATCATTAATCAGGTTGAACCGGCCCGGCAGGTTGCCAGGCCGGAAGGGTATCAAAGCCCGATGATTGCCGGGATTGCCAATGACATTGCGGCGGGCAAGGACACGGATGGTTTTTGGCATGATGTAAAGACGGCTGGTTCGCCAATTATCGAACGCGGTATTACCGCGCCTGGCACCGTTTTGATGACTTTTGTTTATCGTGGTGCCAGCCGTAATGTTCGTCTGTTTGGCGCACCTTCGGGTAACCACGAATATCTGCAACAACTGGCAAAATCCGATATCTGGTTCAAAAGCTTCACGGTGCCGGATTCCACCCGGTTATCCTATCAATTGGCGCCTGATGTGCCCGACCTGCCTGGAAGCCCGCGTGACCGGCGCATTGCCATTTTATCAACCGCGCAGATGGACCCGTTAAACCAGCATCCCTGGCCGGAAACCGGCGCGGACCGGTTTAATACCCAGTCAACGGTGACCCTTGAAAATGCCCCCATGCAGCCCGGTGTTCTGGCCGGGGAAAAGAATGCGGCGATCGGGCAGGGCACCTTAACCCGCCATATCCTGACCAGCGAGATTTTGCATAATCAGCGCGAAGCCTTTATTTACCTGCCGCCTGATTTTGATGCGCAAAACCCCGATAATATTTTGCTGTTTGCCTTTGATGCCCGAACCTATCTGGGCAAAATTCAAACGCAGGCGATTTTGGATAATCTGATTGGTGCGGACCAGTTGCCCCCGGTGGTTGCCATTTTCCTTGCCAATCCCGATGCCGATGCCAGGGCGCGCGAACTGCCTGCCAACCCAACCTTTGCCGATGCCATGGCACAGGAATTTTTGCCCTGGGTGGCGGCCCAAACCGGCATTACAGCCAACCCGGCACGAACAATTATCGCCGGTTCCAGCTATGGCGGGCTTGCCGCGGTTACGGTCGCGTTGCGCCATCCGCAGGTATTTGGTAATGCGCTTTCCATGTCCGGGTCATTCTGGTGGCATCCGGCCAATAGCCTGGCAGACCGCCAGGAATATGTTGTATCCCAGGTGGTGGAAAATCCGGTGGTGCCGGTGCGCATTTTTCTTGGTGCGGGGCTGTTTGAAACCGGTCATAGCGGTGTGGGGGGAATTATCGATACCAACCGCCATTTGCGCGATGTGCTGCATGCCCGCAATTATGATGTGCAATACCGCGAATATGCCGGTGGGCATGACCATTTTGTTTGGCGGGGCGTGCTGGGCGATGGTTTGCTGGCCCTGTTTGGCAAGGACACCCCCTGATCGCGCCCGGTATGTTCCTGCTTATTTAAATGATAAATGGCGATATCTGCGCGGATATCGCCATTTTCTATTGGGGCGGCTGCCTGTACCCCATTATTCGTGGCGCCAGGTGGGGTGCCGTTTTTCGACAAAGGCACCAATGCCTTCGCCAGCATCACTGGTTTGCATGTTTGTTGTCATAACCGATGATGCATAATCATAGGCACTTGCCAGCGGCATTTCGATCTGGCGATAAAAGGCTTCCTTGCCGATCTTGACGGTCGAGCCAGATTTTTCGGCAATGCGCGCGGCCAGATCGCGGGTTGCAGTTTCCAGTTCATCCTCGGAAACGATGTCGGAAATCAGGCCCATCTGCCAGGCTTGTTCTGCCGAAATCGGATCACCGGTTAGCAGCATGCGCATGGCATGTTTGCGTGCAATATTGCGCGAAAGGGCAACCATTGGCGTTGAACAGAACAGGCCGATATTAACACCGGGCGTCGCAAATTTTGCGGTGTCGCTGGCAACCGCTAGGTCGCAACTGGCGACCAACTGGCAGCCCGCAGCAGTTGCCATGCCATGTATTTGTGCAATAACCGGTTGGGGTAGCGTAACAATTCGCATCATCAATTCACTGCATTGGGCAAATAAAGCAGCATGCCCGTCACAATGTGAAATGCCTTTTAATTCTTTTAAATCATGACCAGCGCAAAATACCGGGCCATTTGCTGCAAGAATCACCGCGCGAATATTCGGCGACGCCGCAATATCATTTAGCTCCGTCAGTAACGCATCCATCATCTTTGAGGATAGGGCGTTTCTTTTTTTGGGTTGGTCCATGGTGAGGGTGACGACTGAATTGCTATCCTCACGGACTATACAATTTCCGGTAAATTCATCTTTTTGGATCATTTTTTCCTCCCTGGTGCAAATTTTACTGCACGACATTGTCCAATTGTCATAGCATGAAAAGCATGGTCGCTGTTATCACTTCAGTCAGACTTTTGTGGCAGAATTGCCTGCTCGAAAACGTGCCTGAATATTTGTAGCAGTTGCTGACATCAGGTGGACGAGATGGAAGATCGCGAGAAACCGGAACGGGGTCCGCAGGAAACGGCCCCGTCTGCATATGTTTCCAATCGCCGGTTGCAACAAACCCGCCGGGTGCTTTCACCTGCGCGTCAGTCCTCGATGAACCGCTATGACCGCCCGGAAGTGATTGAACGCGAACTGGAAGGAAAAAAGGCTGCTGCCATTGAGCGGCTGGCAGCCAAGGGCATTAACGTTACCCGGATTGGTCCTGAACCGGAAAAAAACAGGGACCAGAACCCGGACCAGTTTGTCTGGGGAAATGATGATTCAAACCCGAATATAACGGGTAACGGGCTGCAAGACGGCGGGACACGGCAACCACCTTCTTTTGAATGGAAGCGTGAAAATAATGACAATCGCCCCGAGGATGCGGATCTACCGACAAACACCGATCCGGCCCATTCGGGGCTTGCCTTAACGGATGAAAAGCCCGATATGGCGGCAAAGGCGCCAGAGGGCCATTCACAAGCAGACGATTTGTTGTCGCGATTTACGCAGGAACCACATTTTGATGCTGCCGCACCCGAGCCTAACCCGGATTTGACTGATATGGCCATTGAACAGCATGGGTTGCGTTTACCGGATCACAAACCGGGCACCCCAAGACCGCAAAAACCGGCACCAACCGAACCCGTCGAGCATTTGCCAAGCGGGCGCCGCCGCGCCACGGCCGAAAGCTATGCCGCACTTGATAGCCTGGCCTCGCGCCCACCCAAGCAGCCCGAAAAACCCGAACGCCGCGGCGTTGAACGTTGGGCACCGCGCATTGGCGCCTACATGATTGCCGCTATTGCCGTTGGTTATGTGCTGGTACTGACCGCGATTGAGCTTTACTCGCTGTTTTAACCCGTTCTGCGCACAGTGGCTATGCACTGCGCCTTGACAAGGCTTTGCGTCCGGTCTGAATGGAATTTCAATTTACGATGGCGACACTTGTTAAGGTGTCGCCATTTCTGCATCTGGTCACTTTAACCTGCTTTGAGTCATGGCCTTAATATGGACCATCAATGGATCGTCAATTCCTTTATTACAGCCAGGATGATCATGAAGCGGTTTTCAAGTCTCCTTCTGGTTTGTTTAGGCGAAAGGGCAATGGGTCGGGACCGCTATACGTTCCCCGCTTCACTTTTTCCTTTGTTTTTCCCTCTCAGACATAGGGCAGGCGATGCAGCAAATTCCGGCATGACGTAGCTACCTATTTACGTTAACGTTAACGTAAATAATGGGCAGCACGCCCAACGCAGCGGGAGGCGCGTATTCATGGCAACTGGAAATGAAACTGGCATCAGCACCGGTGATTTTGACCGTATCATGGCGCAAAAGGTGCCATACGTCGGGGATATGGGCATTGTCACCGAAAGCCTGGAAGGCGGTGTTGCCCGCTTAAGGCTGCCTTTTAATCCGCGTTATATACGGCCGGGAAATGTGGTTTGCGGCCCGGCGATTTTCGCCCTGGCCGATATTGCGCTTTATGCTGTTGCCTGGATGGTTGCGCCGGTGGCCGACCATGCGGTAACAACCGAGGCGACGGTGCATTTCCTGTCCGGGGCAAAGCCGGGTGATCTGATTGCGGAAGCCAGCATCCTGAAGGCAGGCAAGCGGCTGTTGATTGCCCAGTGTGACATTCGATCAGCCGTTGATAATGCCCTTTGTGCCCATGTGATTGGCACCTATGCAATGCCGCCGGCAGGCAAAGCGGGATAAAAAAGCGGATATGTGTGTGGTAAAATAATACCAAAACATATAAGTTATTGTTTTATAACGAATTATTCCTGTTGCTTTCCCGGTGGAAATTGGCATACTGCGCCCACTTTCAGCGAGGGGCGATTCCCTCCGTGAAAACCAGTTTCAGGTAAAGAATTTATGAAAACCTTCACTGCGACACCGAGCGACATTGAGCGCAAATGGTTCGTGATCGACGCAGAAGACGTCGTTCTCGGTCGTTTGGCTGCAATCGTTGCCAATCGTCTTCGGGGCAAGCACAAAGCCATGTTTACCCCGCACATGGATTGTGGCGATCACATCGTTATCGTCAATGCCGAAAAGGTCAAACTGACCGGCCGTAAACTGACCGACAAGAAGTTTTACTGGCACACCGGTTACCCGGGCGGCATCAAAGAACGCACCATGGACAAACTCCTGGGTGGCGAACATCCGGAACGCGTTATCATCAAAGCTGTTGAACGCATGATGAGCCGTGGCCCGCTGCGCAGCCAGGTTATGACCAAGTTGCACGTTTATGCCGGTACGGAACATCCGCATGAAGCGCAGCAGCCGGAAGTGCTCGATGTATCGGCACTGAACGAAAAGAATAAGCGGAGCGCTAAATAATGGCCGACACCAAAACTCTTGAAGATCTCAAGGATCTGGCGCCGGCTGGTCAGGCCGCTGCTTCTGAAAGCACCCTGCCGGAACCGAAGATCGACGAACTGGGCCGTGCCTATGCAACCGGCCGTCGTAAAAACGCAATTGCTCGTGTCTGGATCAAACGCGGTTCGGGCAAGATCACCGTTAACGGTCGCGAATTCGAAAACTATTTCGGTCGCCCGGTTCTGCGCATGCTGATCAACCAGCCGTTCGGCGCTGCTGGTCGTAACGAACAGTATGACGTGTTCTGCACCGTTGTTGGTGGTGGTCTTTCCGGTCAGGCCGGTGCAGTCCGTCACGGCATTTCGCGTGCCCTGATCAATTTCGAACCGGAACTGCGCAAAGTTCTGAAGTCCGGTGGGTTCCTCACCCGTGACTCGCGTGCAGTTGAACGTAAGAAATACGGTAAAGCCAAAGCCCGCCGCAGCTTCCAGTTCTCGAAGCGCTAACCGGCAGCTATACGCGATCGCGATTTCAAAGAAGCCCGCTGGTTACGCCAGCGGGCTTTTTCTGTTTTGGACGAATATTCGACATGGCGGGTTTTCCCGCCTGAACACTCAAACATTCAGGGATCAAAATGCAGTACAGAATTCTGCACGAACAGGACTTGCCCGCCCTCGAAGGCTTTTTGTCGACCTATTCCAGCAGCACGATGTTTCTGCGCAATAATTTGCGTGCTGCCGGTATGGGCCGACGTAGTCATCCGCTTTCTGCCGATTATTATGCCGCCATCAATGCCAAGGGTGCCATATGCGCCGTTATTGCCCATATGCGGGCAGGCAACATTCTTGTGCAGGGTGGGGGCGATGGCATCCTATCGGCACGTCTGAGCACGGGCACAGATACAGGTGTGTCGAATGACGCGCTCGCGAATGTGCAAAATCTGGCCGCAATCGACCCGCCCATGGCGGCCCTTGCTGCCTTTTGCCAAAGCAGGCTGGACGGGCGTGTTACCGGCGTTTTGGGGCCATCTGCTGCGGTGCAGGTTGTGCAGGATGCATTTGGTTTGCAGCCAGATGGGTTCACCATCAATCATGATGAAACCCTTTATTCCCTGTCGCTAAGCGATCTGCAATTGCCGATCCATCCGCTGGGTGACAGCTACCAGGTCGAAGATGCCGCCAGAATGGACCGGGCAACTTTGCTGCGCTGGATGCGTCAATACGAGATTGAAGCACTCGGCGCGGAAGAAAGCCCGGTACTCGATGGTCATGTGGCATCGCGGGTGGTAAATGCGCTTGAGGATCGCTGCTGGTGGGTTTTGTTTGTTGATGGGCAGCCAGTATCGCTGACGGGATTTAATGCCCGTCTGCCCGATGCGGTGCAGGTCGGCCCGGTCTGGACGCCACCGGCATACCGCAATATGGGTTATGCGCGGTTTCTGGTCGGGCGCAGTTTGCTGGCGGCGCGTGCACGCGGGGTAAAACAGGCGGTATTGTTTGCCAATAACCCGGCAGCCTGCCGTGCCTATGAGGCCCTTGGTTTTACTGCCATTGGCCAATATCGGCTGTCGCAATTGCGAAAGCCTGTTGTGCTGGCTGATCAAATACCTGCCATGTAAGGGCAAAATATTGGGGGCTGTCGGGGATGGGTGCGTACCATGAATGGTGCGTGCTGTGCCTGGCAGTCCTGCTTATTTCGTGCTTTGCATAAACTTTAAAATAAGCGGCTGCAGGCATTTAAGGATGATGTTTGCCCCGATGATAAAGATAAAGCAGTAAACCACAAACCCCTGGGAAACCAGATTAAGACCAGCATAGGCGATCAGCACGGCAAAAAGCAAAAATGCCGAAATGCCCAAAATAACCATGATCATATCGCTGATATATTGTTTCTGGGCATCCGTGCTCATGTCGTCAAATTTGGGGCGAACTGGCTTTGTGCTCATTGGTAGGTCCCGGTTTGTGGTGCCTTTTAACGGTTGTTTTAACCATAGTGGCAAAATCGGGCTGTTTTAAGAAGGGTTTGGTCTGCAGGCACAAAATGCAAAAGGCCGGTTCATCGCGCATATGCAACGAACCGGCCTTTTGATTAAAACCATCCGACGTCTTTATTGCACAATGGGCTGCGCCGGGTTGTTCGATGCGGTATGTGTGCCCGGCGTTTCACATTTTGCCAGAATGTCATGGTCGGCCTGATACAGGCTGGTCGAAACATCAAACAGGCCAAGCACGGTTGAAAAAAGATTGTCCTGTGAATAGGCATCATTTCGCGCGGTGTTGCTGACGCAGGACGTGTCGATATTTTTGCTTTCGGCGGTTCGTTTTGCCATCCACATGAACATTGGGACATGTGTTTGTTGTGACGGGGCAAAGACATAGGGCGCGCCATGCAGGTACAGGCCGTTTTCGCCGAGTGATTCACCATGATCGGATACATAAAGCAGCGATGTATTGTAATCCGATGACAGGCTTTGCAGTTTCGCGATCATCTGCGAGATGATGTAATCGGTGTAACGGATTGAATTATCGTAACTGTTGACCAGTTCCTCGCTGCTGCAATTTTCAATGTCACTGCGCGGGCAATCCGGGGTGAAGGCACGGAAATCATCGGGGTAGCGCTGGTAATAGGTTGGCCCGTGGCTGCCGATGATATGAAACACCATCAGTTTGTCGCCCGCTTTCATCGCTGCCATTTCCGGGTCGATATCTTCAAGCATGGCGGCATCCAGGCAGGAATGGCCGTTGCACAGGTCAGGATACATATCGGGCGACAATTCGATATTCGGCACCCGGTCACACACACCTTTGCAGCCGCCGTCATTTTCCTTCCAGAATACCGAAACCCCGGTTCTCGCCACGATATCAAGCAGGTTTTCCCGTTTGGCCGCGTGGGAGCCATCAAAATTCGCATGTGTCATGTCAGAAAACATGCAGGGCACGGAAATGGCCGTTGCCGTCCCGCAGGAACTGACATTCTGAAAGCTGACAAGGCCGGGTATATCGCGGGTGAAAGGCGATGTATCGCGTTTGTAGCCATCAAGGGCGACGTTTTCGGCGCGTGCCGTTTCCCCGATCACCAGAAAAACAAGGTTCGGCTTGCCAAAGGATGGCTGGCGTTTGGCATCTTCGCCAATTTTCTGGAACGGGATGAAATGCGCCTTGTATTGCATTTTGCCATATTGAATACCCGCCACAACATAGTTGAACGGCATGGCTTCCTTGCCAAGGATTTTGTTGTTTCGCCCGACCGATGCATAGTTTTTGAAATAACCCGCGCCCAAAAGGCCGGTAACGGCAAGCACGACGGTTAAAATTACCAATCGCTGGGCCAGCCCGGCAAATATGGTTTTGGGGTATTTCAGCGGAACGGCAATTAACAGGATGGCGGGCAAAATCCCGGTCAGGAAAATCCACATCACCGAACTGCCACTGACATAGGAAAGGGCCTCGGCGGGGTAGGTTTCGGCGAAGTTGGTAAACATCGCCCGGTCAAAAACAATGCCGTAATGCTGCATGGCATAATTGGCAACCGCACCCGTAACGATGAAAAACACCAATGCAGGTTTCAGTACATATTTGAAACTGAAAGGCACAAAAACCAGTGTCAGTGCCAGGATCACGACAAAAGGTGCCGTGGCGGCAAAGATCGGGTCGTATTCATCCATTTGCGACAGGATCGAATAGAAATGCCGCAATAGAACCCAGTTAAAGGTTGCGGTGAAATACAGCACGGTAACGATCAGCGCGATGCGATAATCAATTGCCGGGAACCGTAAGTTTTTGCGCCAGCTGGAAAAATTCATTGTCACAATCCATGGGCAATTGCCCGTTACGGGGTAGGGGGAGGAATTGTTTGTTTTGCCTTTCCCGGCGACGGGCATTGCTGCGATCAGCCGGAAAAGGTGCATTCGGGATCAACGGATCAGGTGATATCACCAGGGTCGGCCTGGCGTTTGCGGCCGGTCAGCATGGCGCGCACCAGGTTTTCGTGGTGGCGAAGGCTTGCCAGCAGCACACCTGCCACATGCAGGCCCACGCAAACCATCAGGCTGGTTGCCAGAAATTCGTGTACATCCTTGATCCAGTGCCAGCCATGATAGGACGGGGTGGAATAGATCCAGCCGGTGGCCCCGGTCGCGGCCATCAAGCCCAGCAAAACCAGAATCATGGCGCCGCCCGCCGGGTTGTGACCGAGATAGCGGCTTTCTTTCCCACCGATGATGGCGCGCAAATAGCCCAGCACGTCACGCGGAGGACGCACAAATTGCGAAAAACGGGCATAGCGCGGGCCAATCACGCCCCAGAACAGGCGAAAAACCACAAGCGATAACGCGACATAGCCGGTTTTTTCATGCAGCGAATCCCAATTTTCAGCCGAGATCCATGCCACGGCAAAGCAGGTGGCAAAGCTCCAGTGGAACACCCGAACCAGCGGATCCCATACGCGGACTGTTTCTGTCATCTCAACCCTCCTGCACCTTGACGGGTTCAAGACTGTGCGGGTCGAAATAGGCTTCGATCTTTTTGCCGTTTGCATCGGTGGCATAAACTTCGTAACAGCCTTCATCGGTTTTGATGCGCCGGATCTGCCAGCCCTGGCCCTCCAGCTTGTGCTGCAGGGTTTCGCGTGGCTGCCACTGGTCCATCGGTGCTTTGCAAATATTTTCGTCGGCGCGTGCCGGGGCATTCAGGGCAAAGCCTGCTGCCATGATCATTGCCGCTGCCAAAAGCCTGTTTTTCATCGTGTATCGTTACCCGGAATGTGAAAAACTCTCTGGGCAGGAAGGTGCCACCCTTTGCTGACAGCAGGCTGAACGCGCCCGACATCCATTCAGCAAACTGTCAGTTTCAAAGGCTAGATAAGGCGGGCATAAACGACCGAGGTGGGGAATGAGACTTCTGTTAATCGAAGATGAGCAGACATTGGGAAGCGCATTGCGCGATCATCTGGTGTCGGAAGGTTATGCCCCGGATTGGGTGGAAAACCTGACGGATGCCGAAGTCGCCCTGAAATCAACGTGTTATGACGTGATCCTGCTTGATATCAACCTGCCGGATGGCAATGGTGTTGCCATGTTGCGTGCCCTGCGCCAGCGCGGCGATGTAACGCCCTGCATCATCCTGACCGCGCAGGACAAAATTTCGGACCGTATCGCCGGGCTAAATGCCGGGGCGGATGATTATCTGGTAAAGCCGTTTGATCTGGGGGAGATGGTGGCGCGTTTGGCCGCGGTTGCCCGGCGATATACCGGCAATCCCAACCCGATCCTGCAAATCGGTGATGTTGAAATTGACCTTGCCCGCAAACTGGTTTTTGTTGCCGGAAAATCAGTTGAGCTGACCGGGCGTGAATGGGCGCTTTTGGACCAGTTTGCCCATAAACCGGGTGCCACCCTTTCCAAACGCCAGCTTGAAGATTCCCTTTACGAATTCGGCGCGGAAATTGAAAGCAACACGGTCGAAGTTTATGTTAGCCGCCTGCGCAAAAAAATTGGCAGCGATCTGATCCGCACCCTGCGCGGTGTTGGATATCGGCTGGAGGGATAAAGACGCATGTTTGGCGGTTTTTTCAAAAGCCTGACGGCCGGTATCATGATCCGCGTTGTCATATGGGTCAGTTTGTGCTGGGCCATTGCGGCCGGTTTGGCGGCTTTTGTCATTCATGATGAACTGACGGAATCATTCGATAGCGGCCTTCGTGAAACCGTGCAGGGCAATCTGCCGCTGGCAGTTGAATTTTTGATGGACCGCCCGTCCAACGCCAAAACCACCCATATTCCCGCCCGCACATCGCTTCCTGTCAATCACGATGTGGACGGCGAAGAAGACCCTGAAGAATATATCATCTATCAGATCCGTGATGCATCGGGCCGGGTTTTGCTGCGCTCGGACAATGCATTGGAAACGCCTTTTACCGCGCCTTTGATGGCAGGGTTCTGGGAAGATGAAACCTTCCGCTATTATTCCGAACCCACGGTGGGCGGCAGCCTTTTCATGCAGGTGGCCGAACCCTTGGCCCATCGCCGCGAAGCAACCTTTGAAAGTGCGCTGGCGGTTTTATTGCCGCTATTTGTGCTGGTGCCGGCTTTGCTGGTTGCGATCTGGTTTAGCGTGCGGGGCGGCATGCGCCCGATTTATCGTTTCCGACAGGACCTGGATCGGCGTGGGGCGGGCAATATGGAAGCCATCGCCATTGATGATTTGCCCAGCGAACTGGCGGCTATGGGCCAGGATGTGAATTTGCTGCTGGACCGCCTGCGCGCTGCAATCAGCGCCGAACGGGCCTTTGCCTCAAACAGTGCGCACGAGCTTCGCACCCCGATTGCCAGCATGCTGGCGCAAACCCAGCAATTGCTGACCGAACTGCCCGCCGAAAGCCCGCATCGCGAACGTGCCCGTTTGATTGAAAAATCGCTGGGCCGGTTGCGCCGCCTGTCAGAAAAACTGTTGCAATGGTCCCGCGCCGAGGCGGGCCTTGGCAAAACGGATGAAGTTCAGGAACTTGATCCAATCATTGATATGCTGATCGAAGATATCCATCGCAGCGGGCGTTTTAAAAACACCATTTCCCTGCATAGGCAGGGTGCAGCCCTGCGTGCGCCGATGGACCCTGATGCCTTTGGTATTTGTGTGGGCAACCTTTTGGAAAATGCCCTGGTGCATGGCGATGTTGATACACCGGTACAGGTGCTGGTTGATGGTCCTGGCCGATTGATTGTTGAAAATGCCTGTGCGGCCCTGCCGCAAAATGTGCTGGCGAAAATTACCCGCCGGTTTGCCCGCCATGGTAACAGCCCGGAAAGTTCCGGTTTGGGCCTTTCGATCGTTGCAGCTTTGATTGATCAGGCAGGGGGTAGCTTTGCTTATGCCTCGCCCTGTCCGGGGCGCAAAGATGGCTTTCAGGCGGTATTGACTTTGCCACAATAAGCCCGGGTTTGGTGTGTGCCTGTATCAATGGTGTTGCTGTTCATAATCCGGTGCAGTTTGATATTGCCGATATTTGCAGGCTTGCTATCTCTTTGACATGATTGTGCCGTATCAGAGATATGGATTTTCATATGCTCAGGAGGCCGACGATTACTTTTGCCCGCAAATTTGCCGTTTTTGGTGTCTGTGCGTCGATATTTGTTCTGGCAGGAACAAAGGCGCATGCGGCTGACCCGCATCAGGTTCTTTATGAATATGACGGGCGGGCGCTGGCAGTCGGCAAATTCAGCATCGTGTCGGTTTTTCAGGAACGTCTGTTTCAGGCGGCTGCCCAGTGCCGTAAAAAGACCCCGGCAAGCTATGGCACGCCAGATGGTGCCATCGGGGCCAATACCCTTCAGGCGGTTAAAGATTATATCACCTGTCGGCCTGACCTTGCGACATATGGCCGGACCGGAAACGGGGCCAATTCGCCCGAACGCAATGGCGCGATTACCATTGGCATCTGGCAGTCCCTGATGCCTGATACCATGCCGTTTCCTGATGCGATTGAACGAGCCAACCAGTTGACCTTCGCCCTTGAAGGTACGGATTTTGACCGGGTGGAATTCAATTTCTGCCAGTCGCGCAATCCATCAAGCGGCAAAAAATTTATCGAAGGCGACCCTTATTGTTATTCCAACGACAAGGCATCCTATTTGACATGGGGGCCACGTGGGGCCACGGCTGGTCATGGTGCAGAGGTACAGCAGATTATCGTGCTAGCGGAAAAGGCCCATCCCGGCCTGCTTCAAACAGTGTTTGGTCCCGAGGCAGACACCATGCGCCGTGTGGTTCTGGGCGATGATGACAGTGTAGAAACCATTTTATGTGCCGCATGGGCAAACCCGCAGCGCCGCAATGATCTGCGCCAGCGATTTGCCCGTTACGGGGCCCTGCATGAAGTGCAGGAAGCCTATCGCATGGTTTATGAGGCCGCCAATGCCGATGGCGGCAAGGTGCAGCGGTTTTTCAGGATTTACAAGGCCCTGAAGCCGGTTATAAACCGGGACCCAACGGAAATTGACGTGGCATTTTTCATTGACCGCGCCACCCATGGCGGGGCCCCACCTGGTGACCTTGCGCCGCTGATTGAAAAAATGCAGTATTTTGCCACGCGCACCAAAAAGGTGCCGTCGCCCGGCCAGTTGCGCCGCCAATTGGCGGCATGGCTGCCGTCCAGCCACAAATATAATGACCGGCTGGCGCGCGATGCGATTTTTCTGATCGATGATCCCGATGTTGACCTGTCTGATGCGCATCGGCGCATCTGGCAAAAACGCTCTGGTTTGCGGGCCAGTTCGTTTGGCCTGGCGGATGACCGCTACGTACCTGCCTATCCGGTGATGCCGGTAACGGGCTATGAAGCAATCAAACGGTTTGTCACCGCCCACCCGGCAGAAAAACGGGCCTGCCCGGCGGCGGCCCTGCGCCCGCATAACCCTTAACGCCATTGCCTTTCGCCGGGGGCGAGTGCACGTGGTAGTGGGTATATGCATATATTGCATGGGATGCCCGGGAAATTGGCGGGCGGAATGTCTTGCATCGCACGGGCATGTTTGACAACATCCGGCGGTATTCAAACGTCATTTTGCAATTAAGGAGCAAGATTTGAAATGAGCGACGTCAAGGTCAAAGTCGGAATTCTCGGTGCCAGCGGATACACCGGCGCGGAACTGGTTCGCATTCTTGCGCACCATGCCGCTGCCGAAATTGTCCTGTTGACCGCAGACCGACGCGCCGGGCGTCCCTTTGGCGAGGTGTTTCCCCACCTGGCCCATTTGAATCTGCCCACCATGATCCGGATCGACGAAGCCGACTGGAGCAACGTTGACGTCATTTTCTGTGCGCTGCCGCATGGCACCACGCAGGAAGTCATTGCCGGTCTGCCGGGCCATATCAAGGTTGTTGATTTGTCGGCTGATTTCCGGTTGTTTGACCCGGCCACCTACAAGGAATGGTACGGTGCCGAACATGCCGCACAGGATTTGCAGAAAGAAGTGGTCTATGGCCTGACGGAACTGCACCGCGAAAAAATCGCCAAGGCGCGTGTGGTGGCCAATCCCGGCTGTTATCCGACCCCGGTGCAGCTAAGCCTGACGCCGCTTCTTGAACAGAAACTGATCCTGTCCGAAGACATTATCGTTGATGCCAAATCCGGTGCCACCGGCGCTGGCCGTTCCCCCAAGGAAGGCCTGCTTTATGCCGAGGTCACCGAAGGTATTCATGCCTATGGCACTGGTGCCCATCGCCATGCCCCTGAAATTGAACAGGGCCTGTCCTGGGCAGCGGGCGATGATGTTATCGTCAATTTCTCGCCGCATCTGATGCCCATGAGCCGTGGCATCCTTGAAAGCATTTATGTGAAACTGGCAGATGGCGTCACGGCTGAACAGATTCACGAAGCACTGGCCAAACGTTTCGCCGATGAGCCGTTTGTGCGTGTTCTGCCCTTTGGGGCAACACCGCAAACACGCCATGTACGTGGTTCCAACTATGTGCTGTTTGGTGTGGTCAAGGACCGGGTGCCGGGCCGTGTCATCATCATCGGTGTTGAAGACAACCTTGTAAAAGGTGCATCGGGCCAGGCAGTTCAGAACATGAATGTCATGATGGGCCTGCCCGAAACCATGGGTCTGGAAATCGAACCGTTATTCCCCTGATCGGGCTTAATCGGGATACGGAATTTCCCACGATAAAAATCAAAGCGCGCCGGGCATATGTCTGGCGCGCTTTTTTGTGTTTGGCCTGTAAACAACGACAATCAGGGTTCAGTGCTCTGATGCGGGTTTGCGTCAACTGCCTTTCGCCGCCGCATCAATTTCCATTTTCAAAAACGCCATTAATCGTGGGTCAAGCGATTGTGCCACGTTAAAGCGCATAAGGTCGCCCGCTGTTTTTGACAGGCTGAAAACATTGCCCGGTGCCAGGATGATATTGTGTTTCAACCCGGCATGGGCCAGTGCTGCGGCATCCATGTTATGGGGCAGGCGGGTCCATAAAAATATGCCAGCACCGGGCGGTGCCAGCGGTTTGATGCCCAGTACGCCCAATTGGGTGGCGCAGTCCGTCATGGCACGCGCGAGGCGTTGCCGCACATGCTCCATGTGTTTGCGATAGGACCCATCGCGTAAAACCGACAATATGATCGCCGATGACAGATTGCCGCCACCAAAGCTGGTCGCAATTTTAAGATCCAGCAGCTTGTCGATCCAGTCCGCCCGTGTGGCGACATATCCGCAGCGCACAGATGCTGAAAGTGTTTTGGAAAAACTGCCGATATGAACAACATTTTCCAGCCCGTCAAACGCGGCTAGCCGCGGGGCAGGGGTGGTTTCAAAATCGGCAAAAATATCGTCTTCGATAATTGTAATACCGTGCTTTTCACAAACCTTCAGCACCCTGTGCGCCTTTACCGGCGAAAGGCTGGCGCCTGTCGGGTTGTGCAGGCCGGAATTGGTGACATAAAGGCGCGGGCGGTTTTCCTCTGCCGCCCGGGCGAAGGCATCCATGTCGGGGCCATCGGCCAAATACGGAATGGCAATAATATTGGCGCGGTGGGCATGCAACAGGGCATGAAAATTGAAATAACACGGATCATCGACAAAAACCGTATCGCCTGGTTCAATCAGCAAACGGCATAACAGATCAATCGCCTGTGTACCTGATTCCGTTAGCATGATCTGACCGGTTGGTGGGGTAATGCCGTGTTCGCCCATGCGCCGCGCCAGATACTCGCGCAAGGCCAGCGATCCAAGCGGGGTTGCGTAATCCGTCATGGTTTTGTCCGGGCCACGGGCAATCTGGCGCAGGGCGCGGCGAAGGGCCTCGTTTGGCAGCCAGTCGGGTGGAAGCCAGCCACAACCAGGTTTTAAAACCGTATCATCGGTGCTCAGCGATTGTCGCGAGACCCAAAATGGGTCAATCGCGCGATCAAGGCTGGGGGCGATTTGCGCAATTGATAAAGGGGGCGTTTGCCCGGCAACGAAAAAGCCCGATCCCCGACGCGACAGGATCGTCCCTTCCGCCACCAACCGGTCATAGGCATCTACCACCGTTGATTTTGACACACCCATTTTTTCCGCGCTTTGCCGAATGGAAGGAATGCGCGCCCCGGCAACAAGGCTGCGGTTGGCAATGCGGTCGCGGATGTGGCCCATCACCTGCATTACCAGCGTGTCGGTATTGGCGGAAATGGGCTGCTGTGCGGGTGGATGTGGCATCTGTACTTCCAATAATACCAATACAGTTTGTCTAAATTGTATTGGTATTATGTCTGGCGTAATTCCTTGGGGCAAGCGATTGCTGCTTTTGTGATTACGCTAAAGGAGTTCGCTATGAATCGCACAACACAGGGCTGGATTTTCGGGTTTTTGGGCATGCTGGTTTTCAGTGGGTCGTTGCCAGCAACCCGTTTGGCGATGGCGGGGTTTGACCCGGTCTTCCTGACGGTTGCCCGTGCGGTTCTTGCGGCCAGTGTTGCTTTGGTCCTGTTAATTGTTACCCGCCAATCCCTGCCAGACCGGCGTGATTTTCAATCCCTGCTGATTGTGTCACTGGGTACGGTGTTTGGTTTCCCGCTGCTAACGGCATTGGCATTGCAATATGTTACCTCGGCGCATTCGCTGGTTTTTATCGGGTTGTTACCCCTTTCAACCGCCATTTTCGGCGTGCTGCGCGGTGGCGAACGGTTGCACCCGATTTTTTGGCTGTTTAGCGGTTTGGGCAGTGCGCTTATTTGTGGTTATGCCTTGCGCAACGGGCTGCATGGCGCGTTAAAGGGCGATTTGCTGATGCTTGCCGCCATTGTGGTTTGCGGCCTTGGCTATGCCGAAGGTGCGACCCTTTCACGACGGATGGGTGGTTGGCAGGTGATCTGCTGGGCGCTGGTGGTGGCACTGCCTCTTATGCTGGCCTTGTTGTTTGTAACCCTGCCGGCGGACTGGTCCCATATCGGTGTGGCGTCCTGGTGGTCGCTGGGTTATGTCGCAATTTTCAGCAGTCTTGTCGGCTTTTTGTTGTGGTATCGGGGGTTGGCGCTGGGGGGTATCGGTGCAGTCGGGCAGTTGCAATTGCTGCAACCATTTTTCGGTATGGTGCTGGCGGCGGTCATTTTGTCGGAAACGGTTGATCCGACCATGGTCATGGTAACGATGGCGGTTATTGTCTGTGTGTTCGGTGCCAAACGGTTTTCCCGCCCTGTGGCCCGATAGGGCATTTCATGCGGGCGGCATTGGTTGGGCGCAGTCCGAATGCTGCGCGCCGCACCATGCTGAATGTTTCCTTGGCGCGGCGAAGCGGTTAAGCTTGGCAAAATCCTTTTCCCAACCCATAGGGACTTTACTGACCATGCCAACCATCCTGAAATACCGCGATGCCGTGCCCCAAATTGATGAAACGGCCTTTATCGCCCCCAATGCCACCGTTATTGGCGATGTTGAAATTGGCCCGGAAACCGGCATCTGGTTCGGCTGTGTTATTCGGGGGGATGTGCACGAAATTCGCATCGGGTCGCGCACCAATATTCAGGACCTGACGATGGTGCATGTCGCCAAGGGCAAATTTGGCACCTATATCGGCGACGATGTTACCATCGGGCATTCTGCTGTTATTCATGCCTGCACGCTTGAAGACCGCAGCTTTGTTGGCATGGGTGCTACCGTTATGGATGGCTGCGTGATCGAACAGGGTGCGATGCTGGGGGCGGGGGCGCTTCTGGCGCCGGGCAAACGTATTCCCGCTGGTGAATTATGGGCTGGTATCCCGGCGCGTAAGGTGCGTGATCTTGCGCAGGAAGAAATCGAGTTTTTCAAGGTTTCAGCCGATCGTTACGCCGATCTTGCTACTGAATACAGAACCGATATCGCATCTGGCCGGGCGATTGTTTCATTGCCAGATGAAAATGCCTGATCCATAAGAAAACGATACCAATTCAACAAAGCGATATCTTTCCAGTCCGGAAGGATATCGTTTTGCTTTTGGCGGTTTATCCGTGGTTGTGTTACGGGGCGGCTTGCGAAAGCAGAACGACTGCGCTATCACGTTTTATATATTATACAATTTTAAAAAATCGCGGTTTTTGATCGCATTAGGGACCGGAACGAAACCATGTCTCGCTGGCAGGCCAATGGCGTTATCCTTTTTGTTGCTCTGATCTGGGGTACAACCTTTGTTGTGCAGCAAACCGGCATGGATAGTATCGGTCCGTTTTATTTTACCGGTATCCGCTTTTTGCTGGGCACGCTGGCGGTGTTGCCGTTTGCATTGCGCGAGGTTTCCCGCCTTCACCTTGCCGGTTACCGTTTTTCCCGCCGCGACAAAATTGGTTTGCTGGCCACCGGCGTTGCCATGTTTCTGGCATCCATCCTGCAGCAAATCGGCATCATTGGCACCACGGTTACCAATGCTGCGTTCCTGACGGCGTTTTATGTGCCAACTGTGCCCATTCTGGCGCTGCTGGTATTTCGGATTGTGCCGCATTGGGCGGTTTGGCCAGGTGGGGTTTTGTGCGTTTTGGGCACCTATATGCTAAGCGGCGGAGACCTGGCCGGTCTTGGCACAGGTGATTTCTGGGTGCTGGGCAGTGCTTTTTTCTGGGCAACCCAGGTGGTGCTGGTGGGCATTATGGCGCAGCGTACCCGCGCGCCGCTAACCGTTGCTGCCGTGCAGTTTTTCGTCACCGGCATTCTTGGCATGGTGGTGGGCATGATGACCGAGGATTTCAGCCTGCAATCCGTTTATGGCGCCGGATTTGAAATTCTGTATGCCGGGATCATGTCTGCTGGGCTGGCCTTTACCCTGCAATGCGTGGCGCAAAACCACACCCCCGCCGCCGATGCCGCCATTATCATGAGCGCCGAAGCCGTATTTGCCGCCATCGCCGGGGCCGTGTTCCTTGATGAACGCCTGAAACCCGTCGAATATGCCGGGTGTGGTATGATTCTGGTTGCCATTATTGGTGTGCAGCTTATGCCCCTGATGCGGCGTCGCCGCCGCACAATGACGGTTTGATTACGGATGTCGGCAGCATCGCGCGGTGCTTTTTCCGTGATCGGGCTTGACCTTTGTCAAGGAATGGCACAGATAGGGGCAGTAGAAAGCAATTCAGAATGATTTGCGGTCATACAGTCCCTGGAAGTCCCACCATGCATCACGATAAATCTGTTATCCAGCCGTCCCGCCCGGTTGCTGTGCGCTTTTTGCGTTTTACGGCGGCTGCCATCACCCTGGGTACGGGGGCGGCTGTGCTTGCCTATGTGGCCTTGATGCATCCTGCATTTGCCGCAGATAACAGCGCAAAGCTGCAGGATAATGGTGCTGCCAACAGCCAGGTGCATGTTGAAGGTGGTTCCGTCCCCTTTAAAACCCTGTCTGAATTGGGCGAGGCGCTTTATTTCGACACTAACCTGTCGAAAAACCGCACTATGGCCTGTGCAACCTGCCATGACCCGTCAACTGCATTTCGCGACCCCCGCGATACCGTCGCCAATGGATCATTTTCGATGGGCGATGATGGGGCATCATTTGGTGATCGTAATGCGCCAATGGCGGCCTATGCCCGTCTGTCGCCCGATTTTCACATCACCAAGGATGGCATTCCTGTCGGTGGGCAGTTCTGGGATGGTCGGGCAAAGGACCTTGCCGCACAGGCTGGCGGCCCGCCGTTAAACCCGGTTGAAATGGGCATGGGCGGTGCGCATGATGTTGTTTCCCGCCTGAAAGAAGACCCCGATTATGTCGCGGCTTTCAAGGTGCTGTTTGAAGAAAACATCTGGGATGATGATGACGCTGCCTTTGGCGCGATGACCCAGGCCATTGCCGCCTTTGAAAAGACCGACCAGTTCACACCCTTTGATTCCAAATATGATCGCTGGTTGCGCGGGGAATATAAAATGACACCGAATGAAGAACTGGGCCGCGTTCTGTTCTTTTCCCAGCAATTCACCAATTGCAACCAGTGCCATCAGTTGAAATCGGCCGGGGCCGAGGGCGAAACCTTCACCAATTACCAGTATCACAATATTGGTGTGCCGCAGAACCGCGCCCAGCGCGAGGCTGATGGCCGTGACCCCGATTTTGTCGATAATGGCCTGCTTGATAACCCCGCCATTACCGACCCCTCCTTTAAGGGGAAATACAAGGTCCCGTCGCTGCGCAATGTCGCGGTGACTGCACCCTATATGCATAACGGCGTGTTTCATGATCTGAAAACCGTGGTGCGGTTTTATAACAAATATAACAGCCGTTCCCAGGCCGCCCAGATCAACAATGAAACCAAAAAGCCATGGGGTGCGCCCGAGGTTGCCGATACCATTTCGCTTAAGGAACTGGAAAAGGGCGATGCACTTGATACACGCCGCGAAAATGCACTGGTCGCATTTTTGAAAACCCTGACCGACAAACGCTATGAACCGCTTTTGAAGGCGCAGGAAGAAGCCGCGAAAAAGGCGAAAGCCGAGAAAACCGCACAAAACTAAGTTCGCTTTGCCGAATTAAACACCCGCCGGATCAAAATTCGGCGGGTGTTTTGGTATCGATCTTCTGCGGCTTTTTTCATCATGTATATACCAAGCCCATTAAACGTGCAGGTCTGCGCGCAGCCGCGTTAATGCCAGCCAAAGGATCTGCCTATACTTGGGCGTGGTTGATGGTGATGGTTTGTTAAACCTGCGCACTGCGTTGTCGAACATGCCTGCTTTTTCGTAATTCGTGTGCTTGACAAATCTAGATATTGCGATATGTAGATCGTTATGGACATTCATCTCGTGATCAAGGCGCTTGCCAACCCGACCAGGGTCGCCATTTTAAACGGCCTGAAAAATCCTGCAGCGCATTTCCCGCCGCAGGACGAAGGGGATATCGAGATCGAAGGTGTCTGTGTCAGCAGCATTCAGGAAGGTATCGGCCTTTCGCAATCGACGACGTCCAGCTATCTGGAGCTTTTGCAGCGTGCCGGGCTGGTCAAGGCGACACGTCGCGGGCGCTGGACCTATTATAAGCGGGACGAGGATGGTATCCGCCAGTTTGCCGAGGCCGTGAAAAACGACCTGTAGGCGATGATCTATTAGGTTTTTATTTTGATTAATTGTATCGATATATCTCGATATGTCGAAAAGTGGAGGATAAAACATGCAGTGAAATCGGGTAAAGGAAATCTGATGCAAAGCACTGTAATCCGCAAATTCTGGCGGGGATGCAGGCATCGATCTGCCCATATGCCATCGCCAGGATATGGCGCGCAATCAGCCTGAATGGGCTTGTGCCAATGTGGTGTTATCCAGGCACATGCTAGCTGGCAGGCAGGTCATAATTTCAAATCTTACATCATCCGTGCCATGAGGCAGGGATAGCGTTTAACCCGGCATTTGAAATGCGCGGGCGGGTGGTCTTGTTTGAAACGGGACTGTTTTAATACATCGAAATATCTCGATAAATAGAAAGATAAAGCTATGGAACGTTCAATGAAAGCGGCTGTTTTAACCAAATTTGGCGGCTATGATGCCTTTGAAATAAGGGATGTCGCAGTACCTGCCGTTGGTGCGCGCGAGGTCCGGGTGCGTGTTCATGCGACGGCGGTTAACCCGCTTGATTATCAGGTGCGGCGTGGCGACTATGCCGACTACGTGCCGTTACCTGCCATTACCGGGCATGATATTTCTGGCGTGATCGAAGAAACCGGCAGCGATGTCAGTGAATTTTCAGTGGGGGACGAGGTTTACTACACCCCACTGATTTTCGGGCCGCAGGGTTCCTATGCCGAGCAACATGTCGCCCATGTTGATCTGGTGGCGCGCAAACCCAAAAATCTGACCCACGAAGAAGCCGCCAGCATGACGCTGGTTGGTGGCACGGTTTGGGAAGCCTTTGTGACCCGCGCGCAGTTGCGTGTGGGTGAAACGATCCTGATCCATGGTGGGGCCGGTGGTGTTGGTACGGTTGCAATCCAGGTGGCAAAGGCCATGGGGGCGCGTGTGTTCACAACGGCAACTTCCGGGCATCATGATTTCGTAAAGGGCTTGGGGGCCGATCTGGCAATTGATTATCAGACCCAGGATTATATCGAGGTCATCAATGACGTGACCGGCGGGGCAGGGGTTGATGTGGTGTTTGACACCATCGGCGGTGACACCCTGACCAACAGTCCGCTTGTTCTTGCACAACTTGGCCGCATCGTGACACTGGTCGATATCGCCCAGCCGCAAAACCTGATCGAAGCCTGGGGGCGTAATGCATCCTATCACTTCGTTTTCACCCGCCAGAACCGGGGCAAGCTTGATGCCTTAACCGGCCTTTTGGAACGTGGTCTGGTAAAGCCTGTGATCGGTGCACGTTTTCCGCTTGATCGCATTGTCGATGCCCACGCCTATCTTGAGGCCGGGTCTGCCAATAACCTGCGTGGCAAGGTCGTCATTACGGTCTGATTGGCAAAGCGGCAGCATCCGGGTGCTGCCGCTTCCAATTTCTTTGCGTGATCGGCCTTTGTGCCTTTGCAGTTATGGGCTTAGCGGGGAGCTTGCCTCAAAATCTCGATAATTGCGCTTTGCGCCAAGTCGCCCAGCCCGGCCTCGGTCGCGTGTTCAAATACGGAACAGGCCGCGCTGCCAACTGGTACTGCCTGTTGCAGGTCTTGCGCCAGTTGCATGGCATAACCGGCATCCTTGGCCCGCAGGCCGGTGGTAAAATGAATACCTTCATGGTGATTGCCACTTACCATGCCCGATACGGTCATGCGCGCCGGGCCGCTGGCAAGCGCACCTTCAACAAAGGTACGGGCAACCTGTTCGCTATCAAGGCCTGCCTTTTGGGCAACGGCAACCATCTCGGCCACGGCGGCAATATGAACCGCCCCGATCAGGTTGTTCATCAGTTTATAAACCGTACCCGACCCTGCCGGTCCAAAATGGATGATTTTGGTGGCGACCGCTTCCAGTACCGGGCGCGCACGTTCCAGCACCGCCAGTTCCGCCCCGATCAGAAATACGGTTTCACCCCGTGCAACCTGTTCGGGAACTGCGGTGACTGGCGCGTCAATATAGGGGATATTCTGCGCCTGCATGATATCGGCAAGTTCGCGAACAAAGCCGTACGACAGGGTTGAACATTCAATGGCAATGGTGCCCGGCGCAATGGCTTCAAGTGCGCCATTATCGCCCAGCCAGACCTCGCGCGATGCTGTGTCATCAGCCATAAACGAAATCACATGGTCGCAGCCCTCCACCGTTTCGGCGGGGGATGCACAGGCCGTGGCACCACGGGCCACCAGTGCGGCCAGTTTTTCGGGGCTGCGGTTCCATACCCGGATATCAAAACCCTTATCCATCAGGCAGTTGATCATGGCACTTGCCATGCGTCCCGCACCCAGAAAACCGATCACTGTGCTCATGCTGCTGTCCGTTCCATGTTGAAAGCCCTTTCTGTGCGCTTTGCCAAACAGAAAGGACTCCGATGTTGTCAGTTTCTGAATTTATGCCAAAAAAAGCGACAGGATTATGAAATCCTGCCGCTTTCTGTGTGGTGTTGGCTGTATTTTTCAGCTGGTGCTTTTTACAGGCGAACCTTTACATAGGCACCCGGTGCCGGGCCGATGACCTTGCGTTCACCATCGCCGGGCTGGCGGGCATCGACCTGGCCGCCATTGCGACGGCTGATCCAGTTTTGCCAGTCGGTCCACCATGATCCATCATGCTGGGTGGCTTTTTCCAGCCACTGGTCCGGGTCGGCCGGGTTGCGGTTATAGGTCCAGTGGCAATATTTGTTGGCCGCTGGCGGGTTTACCACACCGGCAATATGGCCCGATGCCGAAAGCACGAATTTCACCTGGCCAGACATCAGTTGCGTGCCGGCATAGGTTGCCTTCCACGGCGCGATATGGTCTTCGCGCGTTGAAAGGAAATAGACCGGAATTTTGATATCACGCAGGTCGATGCGTTCACCCAGAATGCTGATGCCACCCGGCTCGCGCAGCAGGTTTTTCTGGTACATGTTGCGCAAATAGAAACTGTGCATCGCCTTTGGCATGCGTGTGGAATCGGAATTCCAGTACAGCAGGTCAAACGGGAAGGGGTCTTTGCCCAGCATGTAGTTGTTCACAACGAACGACCAGATCAGATCATTGGCACGCAGCATGTTAAAGGACGTCGCCATGTCGCGGCCATCAAGATAGCCTTCTTTTTCCATCCGGTGTTCCAGGCTTTCGATCTGTTCTTCATCAACAAAAACAGAAAGTTCGCCGGGTTTTTCAAAATCGGTCAGGGTCGTAAAGAAGGTGGCCGATTTGATGCGCTCGTCATTCTTTTTCGCCATATAGGCCAGAACCGATGAAAGCAGCGTTCCGCCAAGGCAATAGCCAATGGCATTGACGTCATCTTCGCCGGTGGCTTCCTTGATCATGTCAAGGGCGGCCAGAACACCTTCCTTGGCGTAATCGGAAAATGATTTTTCTGCCAGTTCGCTATCGGGGTTCACCCAGGACAGCACAAACACCGTATGGCCCTGGTCAACGGCCCATTTGATGAAGGAATTTTCCGGGCGCAGATCAAGAATGTAATATTTGTTGATCCATGGCGGCACAATCATCAGCGGGCGTTTCGCGACCGTTTTGGTGCTGGGTGTATATTGCAGCAATTCCATCAGGTCGGTTTTGCCAATAACGGCACCGGGCGTGGTCGCAACATTTTCGCCAACCTTGAAGGCATCAAGGTCGGTCATCTTGATCTGCAGTTTGCCTTTGCCGCGTTCAAGGTCATCAAGCAGGTTCTGCAAACCCTTGATCAGGTTTTCCCCGCCCGATTCGACCGTGGCGCGCAAAACTTCCGGGTTGGTCATCAAAAAGTTGGTCGGTGAAATGGCATCAACGAACTGGCGGGTATAAAAATCCACCTTCTGGGCGGTCTTTTCATCAAGCCCGTCCACATCATGCACCAAACCCTGAATCCACTGCGAAGACAGCAGATAGGACTGTTTGATGTAATCGAAAACTTCGTTGTCCTGCCACGCTTCATCGCGAAAACGGCGGTCGCCCTTTTCCGGGGTAACCAGCGGTTCGGCGTCCTGGCCCAGCATGCGAAGCGTGGTATTCTGCCACAACTGCATGTAATTCTGCCAAAGCTGCATCTGTGCCTCGACCAGTTTGGTCGGGTTTTGCATCATATGCGTGCACAGTTCCATGAAGGCAGAACCGATATTTAACGGGTCCGGATCGGCGATTTCAGGGTCATCAGCCTGGCGTGCCAGAAAATCCGCAACAAGACGCTGGCTCCTTTCGGCAATTTCGGCCATCGTTGCCGAAAGCTGTTCGGGGTCGGGATGTGAATTTCCGGTTTCGCTGGCCTGTTGATCGGTCATGGCGCCTTCCTTTATGATATCGCCCGTCATAATCGGCACGTAGGTTGAAACACTGCTTGATCCCAAGCTTATCATATCCTTAGACTTTCGCAGCCTAACGTGCCACGAGGGGATGATACAAGAAATATAAGATGACGTGTTTGTCGCAGATCAGTTGCACGTGGTTTTTCAATTTTGGAGCTAAGAATATCAATGGGTGTCTCGAAACGGACTTTGCGCGCCGGGCATAAACAGCCGGGCTTGCGCGGCCTTCTTAAAACAGGGTCAGCATTGGCCGTGATCTTGATGCTGGGGGCCTGTTCGTCGGTGCCTGATGCCATCAATCCCGTCGAATGGGGCAAAAGTATTGGCGATGCTTTTTCCGGGCAGGAGGGGCCGGAAAAATCAGAACAGCCGATTCCCGGCCAGGAAAAGGATTATCCGCGCCTTGCCGATACACCCAGCCGTCCGGTTGTGACCGGCGATGCCGAACGTGAAACATTGCTGGCCGGGCTTGCCGCGGATCGCGCAAATGCCCGTTACACCACAACAACCGGCCACGTTGAACATGTTGCGGTAAACCCGCTTGCCGCCCCGGCAGGTGCGCCTGCACCGGCAAATGCCACCCCGGCCGAGGCCATGGAGCCGGCAAAAACCGCATCAGCTGCCTCAACGGCAACC